>JAHBWC010000035.1 GCA_019637225.1 Labilithrix sp. | reverse complement strand
TACATGCTCGCCGCGGGCCTCATCTCCGCCGGCATGAGCTGGCGCCAGGCGCTCGTCACGATCCTCATCGGCAACGTCATCGTCCTCGTGCCGATCCTCGCGAACTCGCACCCCGGCACGAAGTACGGCATCCCCTTCCCCGTGTTCGCGCGCGCGAGCTACGGCGTCTTCGGCGCCAACGTGCCCGCGATCATGCGCGCGATCGTCGCGTGCGGGTGGTTCGGGATCAACGCGTGGATCGGCGGTCAGGCGCTGCAGACCTTCTTCCGATCGCTCTGGCCCGGCTGGGAGACGGCGCTCGGGCCGATGAGCAGCGACGCGAGCTGGGCTTTCGGCGGCCACTACCCCACCGAGTGGGTGAGCTTCCTCCTCTTCTGGGGCCTCAACATCCTGATCGTCTTCAAGGGCATGGAGCTCGTGCGCAAGGTCGAGAACCTCGCGGCGCCGTACGTGCTCGTCATGACCGCGCTGCTCGTGGTGTGGGCGATCATGAAGGCGAAGGCCACGTGCGAGGGGCAACCGGGCTGCTCGGGCCTCGGCGAGATGATGAGCTCGGAGGGGAAATTCAGGACGTTCGCCGAGTTCTGGCCCGTCTTCGTCCCGAGCGTCACCGCGATGATCGGCTTCTGGTCGACGCTCTCGCTCAACATGCCGGACTTCACGCGGTTCGGCCGCTCGCAGCGCGAGCAGGCGATCGGACAGGTCGTCGCGCTGCCGACGACGATGACCGTCTTCGCGATGATGGGCATCATGATCACCAGCGCGTCGGCGGTGATCTACGGCCAGGCGATCTGGGACCCCGTCGACCTCGTCGGCCGCTTCGAGAGCCGCTTGCTCGTCGCGGTCGCGATGTTCACCGTGGTCGTGGCGACGCTCGGCGTGAACATCGCGGCGAACGTCGTCTCGCCCGCGAACGACTTCGCCAACATCAAGCCCGGCGCGATCAGCTTCAAGATCGGCGGGCTCATCACCGGCGTCGTCGGCGTGATGATGCTCCCGTGGAAGCTCATCGCGGATCCGGACGGGTACATCTTCAAGTGGCTGCTCGGCTACTCGGGCGGGCTCGGATCGATCGCCGGCGTCCTCGTCGCGGACTACTGGTTCGTGCGCAACAAGCGCCTCCGCCTCGCGGACCTCTATCGCCGCGACGGCGTCTACGCGTACGGCCCCGTGGTGCGGACGACGTCCGTGCCCGTGAGCGGCGACGACGCGAGGGGCGACGACGCGACGGACGAGGCGGATCCGCCGGGTGCGGGCGTCTACCGCGAGAGCGCCAAGGTGACCACGCGCGTCATCCACGCCGGATCGGGCGTGAACATGAGCGCGCTCGCCGCGACCGCGATCGGGTGCGCGCTCGCCTGGGTCGGCCTCGTCGTGAAGCCGCTCGCGCCGCTCTACGACTACGCGTGGTTCGTCGGCGCGGGCGGCGCGGGCGTCGCCTACGTGCTCTTCATGCGGGCCACGCGGGCGACGGGCTGACCGACGGGGCGGTCCGCGGGTCGCGGCGCCTCGGCGAAGGGCTGACCGACGGGGCGGTCCGCGGATCGCGGCGCCGCGGCGAAGGGCTGAGCGACGGGGCGATCAGCGGGTCGCGGCGCGGAGCTGCGCTTCGGCGAGCTCCTGCTCGGGCGTCAGCGCGCGACGCCGCGGCGGCGGGGGCGGAACCGGCAGCGGCGTGGCCGCGGGCGCCACGGTCGGCGCCGGCGCTCGGCTGTTGTTCGCGAGGCCGAGCGAGCCGTCGGGGAGCAGCGTCGGCGGCGAGACCTTCGGGTTCAGCGGGCGACTCGGACGCGCGGGCTTCGGCGCAGATCGCGGCGCAGCCTGCGCGGCGGCAGGCGCCGTGGGCGGCGTGGCCGACGCGCCGGGCGCCACCTTGATGGACACCCCGTCGTCGTCGCCGAAGCGGACGACGGCCGGATCCGCCGCGTGCCTCGGCGACGCGGACGCGGGCGACGCGGGCGATGCCACGGCCTGCGACGCAACCGCTTGCGACACGGACGCAGGGGACGCGGGCGATGCCACGGCCTGCAAGGCGGTCGCGGGCGACGCGGGCGCCGTGATGGGCGCGTCGACCACGACGGCAGCTGCCGGCGACGGCGGCGTGACCTCGGGCGCGACGCGGGGCGCGCCGAAGCGCATCACCGTCACCGCGGCGAGCGCGCCGATCGCGGCGGCCGCGACGACCCACGCCGTGCGCGGGCGATCGCGCACGACGATGACGGTCGGCTCGGCGTTCGAGACCGCGACGGGCGCCACCGAGGGCGCGCTCGGCGCCGGTGAGCGGACCTCGATGCTCGTCCGCGCGAACGGCGTCACCCCGTCGGGGCGCGCCTGCGAGAACCTCGGCGCGCTCGCGCGTGCCGCGGGCAGAGCGCGCGACGGGACAGGCAGCGTCTCGGCGGCGTCCGCGTCGACGAGCTCCGCGGGATGCACGACGTCGCTGACGCCCGGCACGGAGGGCCGCGCGGCCGGGAACGACGACGACGAGGGACGGAGGAACGGCGGCGCGCACACGCGCGGGAGCCGCGGCGTCAGCACGAGCGACGAGGACGACGCCGGCGGCGGGATCATGGCCGCGGCCGACAGGCCGCGCGGCGGCACCGACGCGGGCGGCAGCCGCCCCATCGCCGGCGCGTCGTCCGCGTCGTCGAGGAGATCGTCGACGGGCGAGCGCTCGCCCGCGTGTACGCGAGGTGACGAGTCGGCGTACGCGAAGCGCTCGCTCGAGCGCGCGAACGGCGCTCGCTCGCTCGGTCGCGCAGCGATCGGAGCCGGCGCGGCGACAGGGACGAACGGGTCCGACACGCGCGCGTGCGAGGCGGCGACGGCGATCGACGCCAGGCACTCGTCGGCCACGTTGGACTCCGCGTGGGCGTCGAACGACATGCGCAGGAGCGGCGCGCGGCGCGGCTCCTCGGAGAGCGACGGGCTCGGCGCGGCCCCGGGCGCGACGCCACGGAGGAGCGTCTTCGTGCGGAGGGTCTCGAGGCGCGCGGCCGAGATCGGAGGCGCCGACCGCGGGCGGACCTCCGGCGCGGCGCCGTCCGGCGCGGCCGCGAGCGCCGCCCGGAGCGTGGAGCGCGAGATCGGAGGCGCGGGCGGCGCGCTCTCGAGGAGGACGAAGTCGTCGTCCGTCAGCTCGAGCTCGTCATCGAGATCGTCGAGCTCGACGTCGATCGCCACGTCGACCGAGTCGAGCTCGAGCATCGACTCGGTTTCGGCGGGTTTGGACGTCCTCTGCGGGAAAGGAATCAAACGGTGCCCCTCGCGACGACCGGGTCAGACAGACGGGGAAAGAAGCGCGGCCGATCCTTGACGCGGCGGATTTCATTTGTCGAGGACCGAATCGCCCTCGTGCGTCAAAGAGAGCCACAGCCTGAGCGCAAAATTCCGCTGGCAGCCCTCTTCTGAGGCCGACCGACCTCAACGCCCGAGCGAAAACGAGCCGACCATGTCGAGGATCGGCGAGAGCGTGTCGAGGTAGAAGCGCGCCGCGTCCTTGTCCTCGACGAGCCGGCGCGCGATCTCCCGATAGAACGCCTGGCGCTGCTCGTCGGTGAAGACGGCGGGGCGCTCGCCGCGGCCCTCGACCATGTGAAACCACCAGCTCGTCTCGAGCTGGTAGAAGCGGTTGTCGGTCGCCTCGCCGAGCGCCTGGAAGAAGCGCTTCTCGAACGCCAGCATCTCCGCGACGGGAGCGCCGCGCGCAGCGTAGTCCTCCGCCATCTCCGCGAGCGCGCGCAGCCGCTCCTTGCTCGCGCGCTTCGCGGCCAAGAAAAGCAGCGCGTAGCCGTGGAGGAACTGCCGCTCGATGAGCTCGCGGACCTCGCGCGCGCCGCCCTGTCCGAGCCGGTAGATGAGATCGATGACGCGGAGGTCCTTCGCCTCGTTCGGATGAACGACGAGCGACGGGCCGCCCTGGCGCACGCGCACGAGGCCGACGTCGGCGAGGCGGTGCAGCGCCTGGCGCACGATGAGGCGCGACACGCCGAAGCGCTCGGCGAGCTCTCGCTCGGGCGGGAGCGACGAGCCGGGCGCGAGCGTGCCGTCGAGGATCGCGAGCGCGAGCTTGTCGTGGATGGGATCGGCCGCGTGCCGCGCGCGCCCGTCTTCGCCCCGCGCCGCTCCGCGCTGCGAGACCGGCGGCGCCGCCTGCGAGACGGGTGGCTCCCCGCGCTCCGAGCTCGGCGGCTCGGGGCGATCGGTCGGCCGCTCGGAGCGAGGCGGTTCGGAGCCGAGCTTCGCGTGGCCGGACCTTCGAGCCATCTTCGTCGCGCCTCGATCGGAGAGGCTACGTCGTTACCAAGTTCGGCGTCAATGACCAGGTCGTCTGGGGGGCGCTGGCAACCCCCCATGATCCACCCGAGCAGCACCGAAATTGGCTCCTGATCTCGCGCCACTTCCGGGACGTCACCTCCGTGCGTGGCCCGCCGGACCCGCGATCGGTGGAGGCGACGGGATCCACGCGTCTCCCGCCGGATTCACCATCCGGACATAGAAACACCGATGTTTAGCGCGAGATTTTGCGCAATCGACTTCGTTACCAAGTTCGGCCTTTCCGTGGCCCGCGCCGTGCACAAGCTCTCTCCCGAGGCGAGCGACGACGGCGGGGAGCCAGAGCCGAGGACGGCGCTGGAGACTGCCGCAGCTCGCCCCCTCGCGCGCGTCGCTCCTCGAGCGGCGCGCCGCGCGCCCTCGCACCCGCGACAAGGAGATCGGAATGAACGCACGAGCGCTCGGCATCACGGTCACCGCAGGCTGCATCGCGGCCTTCATGGCCGTGGCGTGCACGGTGGCGGAGCCGCTCGGCGCTCGCGACGGCGACCGGGGCCCGGGAAGCGACTCGAGCGAGGTCATCGACGGCCAGGGCTCGAACGGCGGCAACCGCGTCGAGACCGCGACGGGCCTCCCGTGCGACGTCGACGCCGTCCTCAAGACGCGCTGCCAGACCTGCCACGCGAGCGAGCCGAAGTACGGCGCCTCCACGAGCCTCGTCACGTACGACGATCTCCAGAAGCCCGGCCCCGGCGGCAGCTCCAACAAGAAGGTCTACGAGCTCTTGAAGGAGCGCGTCCACGACGACGCGCGGCCGATGCCGCCGAGCCCGCAGCCTCGCCTCACTGCCGCGGAGTCCGGAGTCATCGACGCGTGGATCGCGGCGGGCGCCGAGTCGTCGTCGGCGCGCTGCACGAACGAGGCGCCGGCCGACGGCGTGAAGCCGCTCTCCTGCAAGCCCGACACGGTGCTCAAGGCGTCGAAGCCGTTCACGATGCAGCCGGGGAGCGCGCTCGATCAGTACGTCTGCTTCGGCGTCGACGTGAACCTCCCGAAGAAGCGCCACGTCACGGGGCTCGCGCCGATCGTCGACAACAAGCAGATCGTGCATCACATCCTCCTCTTCCAGACGAAGAAGGCGGAGAGCGCGGAGCCCTTCCCCTGCGACGCGTTCGGCTCCGCGGCGTGGAAGCTCGTCGCCGGGTGGGCGCCGGGCGGCGACAACCTCGAGCTCCCGCCCGAGGCCGGCTTCCCCGAGGAGCAGGGCACGACGCACTGGGTGCTGCAGATTCACTACAACAACGCGACGGCCAAGACGGGCACCGATCAGAGCGGCTACGAGCTCTGCACGACCGAGAACCTGAGGCAACACGACGCCGGCGTCCTCGCGTTCGGCTCGACGAAGTTCAACATTCCCCCGCGATCGACGCACACGATCAAGTGCGACTACAGGCTGGGCAAGGACTTCAACAACGTGAAGCTCTTCAACGCCTCGCCGCACATGCACACGCGCGGGCAAGCGATGTCGACCGAGCGCATCCCCGGCGGCAACGGCACGCCGGAGATGATCTTCGAGCAGAAGGCGTTCAGCTTCGAGGCGCAGGCGAACTTCCCGATCTCGAAGTCCGTCAGCCAGGGCGACGTGATGCGCACCCGCTGCACGTGGAAGAACCCCGGCGACACGACCATCCCCTTCGGGGAGGGCACCGAGGAGGAGATGTGCTTCGACTTCCTCGGCTACTACCCGAACATCCCGGATCGGGCGCCCTTCGGCCTCCCCGTCTTCACGTGGGTGACGCCCTCGTCGAGCGCGAGCTGCTCGGTCGAGTGAGACGCGCGCGCCCGAAGCCGCGCCCCACGACACGACTCGTTCCACCTCCCCCTTCCCCCTCTCCTCCCAACCCTCACCCCCAGAAGCAGCGCCACGAGTCTTCGGTCTGGAGTCAAAACCGAGCAGGACTTCCGGATCGACCGCACGCACGAGGGAACCGAGCCCCCGCGTGAGTGCATCCCCCCGGCGGGGTCGGCAGAAGCACGGCATGGACAGGCGACCGCGAGCGAGACACACAACCTGAATCCGAGCCGCGCTCCTTCCGGCCCCGCCCGGGTGGGCCCTCGACCTCACGATCACGAGGCGGGCCCACACGACGCGAGAGCCCCACGAGGCCGCGACCCAAGCTCCTCTCTCGAACCGAACCCGAACCCAGCGAGCCCGAACCACAAACCAGAACACCCCATCCCATCCCGTCCCAACGAGCGCCGGTCCGTCCCTGGTCCGGCGTTTCGCCTATTTGGGCCCGACGCTACGCGCGACCCGCGACGCCGCGGATGAGGTGCTTCTGCGCGATCGCGAAGAGCGCGAGGACGGGCACCGAGAGGATGACGTTGCCGGCCATGACGACGTGCCAGCGCACGCCGCTCCCCGGCTCCTTGAGGAGCGCGATGCCGAGCGGGAGCGTCCGCACGGTGTCGTCCGTCGTCATGACGAGCGGCCAGAAGTAGTCGGAGTAGTGGTAGACGAAGCTCACGAGGAACACCGACACGAGCGTCGGCCGGAGCAGCGGCGCGAGGATGCGGTAGATGATCGTGAGCTCGGAGGCGCCGTCGAGGCGCGCCGCCTCGATGATCTCGTCGGGCACGGACATGAGCGCCTGGCGCACGAGGAACGTACCGAGCGCGCTCGCGGCGAACGGCAAGACGAGCGCGCCGAAGGTGTTCGTCAGCGACACCTTCGCGAACATCAGGAAGACGGACACGAAGGTGACCTGCGGCGGGACGAGCAAGCACGCCACCACGAGCGCGAACGCCGTCTTCTTGCCGACGAAGCGGAGCTTCGCGAGCGCGTACCCGGCCGGGAGCGCGAGCGCGATCTGCAAGACGCCGATCGCCGCGGCGACGCCCACCGTGACCAGCGTGTAGCGCGCGACGGGGATCTGCGCGAAGACCTCGCGGTACGCGTCGAGCTGCGGATGCGCCGGCAGCGGAGCGGTGGGATCGCGCGCGATCTCGTCGAGCGGCTTCAGCGAGGTGACGACCATCCACGCGTACGGCAGCACCCAGGCCGCGGCGGCGACGATCGCAAGGACCGTCGCCCACGAGGGCGCTCGCCGCGAAGACGCGCCGATCACGTCGCCGTCCCCCTCGAGCCGGGTGTCTGCGACCGCCACGCGCGGAGCTGGAGCGCCGCGAGCACGGAGAGCACGAGGAAGTAGACGACCGCGAGGGCGCTCGCCTTGCCGACGCTGAGGTTCATGAAGACCTGCTCGTAGACGGCGTAGACGAAGAGCGTCGTCGCGCGCGCCGGGCCGCCGCCCGTCATGATGCGAACGACGTCGAACGCCTGAAAGCTCACGATGAGGCTCGTCGTCGCGACGAACGCCGCCGTCGGCCGGAGGAGCGGCCAGGTCACCCAGCGGAAGCGCGCGAGCGCGCCGGCGCCGTCGAGGGCGGCCGCTTCGTGCAGAGAGCGCGGCACCGCGCGGAGGCCCGCGAGGAAGACGATCATCGAGTAGCCGGTGATCTTCCAGACCGTGACGGCCGCGAGGGTCGGCACGGCCGCGGCCGGATCGCTGAGGAAGCCGACGCGCGGGAGGTGGAGCGCGCGCAGCGCGGCGGCCGCGACGCCGCGATCGGGATCGAGCAGGAGCACCCAGAGCAGCGCCACCGCGACCCACGACACGACGTAGGCGCTGAAGATCGCGCCCCGCACGAACGCGAAGAGGCCGCCCGGTCGATCGAGCAAGAGCGCGAGCAGGAGCCCGAGCGTCATCGAGCCGCCGACGACGAGGACGCTGAAGCCGAGCGTCCGCCCGAGGATGCGCCAGAGCTCACCGCCCTCGGCCAGCGCGGCGTAGTTCGCGCCGCCGACCCACGCGGGCTCCGTCAGCATGTCCCACGAGAAGAGGCTCTGGTAGGCCCCGAGCCCGAGCGGCACGAAGACGAACACGACCCACGCCGCAAGCGAAGGCCCGAGCATCAGCCACGGGTGGGAGCGCGCGCGCGGCGTCATGACGCGCTCCCACGATACTACGGCGCCGGCTCCGGGCGCGCGTCGTCGCTCGGGCTCGCCCTTCTCGCGGTTCGACCCTAGGTCCGAGGGACGGCCCGCGCAGCGCGCGCGGACGCCGGTTCAGGTCGGGCGGACGGGCCGCCGCGAGAAAGGAGACGAGACGATGCTGCCGGTGAACATGAATACGGGAATGGCGAGGCACGCGAGGACGGCGGGACTTCTCGTGGTCGTGCTCCTGGTCCTCGGCGTGCTCTACGACCTCGTCTGAGCGCGTCCGGGGGCCGTGAAAGAGCCTCCCGCGCCTCGACGTCAGGCGTCGCGCTCCGCGTCGTCGCGTTCTGCTTCGTCGCGCTCCGCGGCGTCGTCGGACGCGCCGGCGGCAGATGCGTCGTCGTCCGCGCGCTCGTCGGCATCCGGATCCGCGTCCGCGCGCTCCGCGGTCGCGTCGCCCTCGTCGCTCGCGCTCGCGCTCGGCTCCGGCGGCGCGGCCGTCCCGTCGGTCTCGGCGGTCGCGGCCGGCTCGGCGATCTCGTGCGGCCAGAGCGGGAGCGTGGCCCACCGCGCGCGCTCGCGCTTCGCCCAGCGCACGCCGTCGCGGCCGAGGACGAACGCGACGCCGAGGAGCGAGGCGAGCGACACGAGGAGACAGGCCCCGAGGAAGCGGTCCTTGTACGAGAGCACGACGACGTGCTTTCCCGCCGGCACGTCGACGGCGAGCAGCTTCTCGACGCTCTTGACGACGCCAACGTTGCTCCGCCACTCCGCCGCCCAGTTCTGATTGACGAGCACCGTGGTCGGCTCCTTCGCGTCGACCTCGAGCGTGATCTCGTTCGGCGTCCAGACGAGGCGCTTCACCGTCGCCTTCGTCGGATCCTGCGGGTACTCCTCCTGGGCGAGGTCGCCGCGGAGCAGCGCCGACTCGGGCAGCGGGTTGCCCGCGACGCAGTAGATCGACCCCATGTTCGACGGCGTGAAGAGGTGCACGTCGCGCCGGTTGCCGCGGCTCTGCTTGAACGGCGCGTCGTGGTTCCGCGGCCCCTCCTGCACGTACATCGTGCCGGGTCGGATCCGGACGCCGGTGAGGATCTCCTCGGCGAACGGGAGCGCGACGCGCGAACACGCGACGAACGCCGCGACGCCGACGATGACCCAGCCGACCTCCGGCGGATACGCGGCGTCCTTGGCGCCGAACGCGCGCTGCCTCCAGCCGAAGAATCTCTCCCACGCGCGCTTGACCGCCGCGGGCAGCGCGTCCTCGACGCGCGTGATCCCGCGCGACGCGGCGACCGCCGTGAAGAGGAGCACGCCCACCATGAAGCGATCGGGGAAGCGGAGCTGGCCGAAGATCGGGAGCGACTTCAGGAGGTGGAACGGCGAGCTCTCGCCGAAGTCGCCCATCGCGAGGGCGAAG
The DNA here is from genome assembly GCA_019637225.1 of Labilithrix sp. Taxonomy (GTDB): domain Bacteria; phylum Myxococcota_A; class Polyangia; order Polyangiales; family Polyangiaceae; genus Labilithrix. The sequence goes on along the minus strand of JAHBWC010000035.1, from coordinate 65,344 downwards.
AAGAGGAGCGCGCCGCCGAAGAAGACGCCGGCGGCGAGATCGGCGGTGACGACGCCGATGAGCGCCAGCACGAGGACGACGGAGTAACGCGACCAGAAGCCGGTGAACATCTCCGCGGCCGAGTGCATCTCGACCGGCGTGAAGACGCGCGGGAACTGACGGAGGAACGACAGCGTGGGGAGCATCTTCCCCGCGGAGAGGCCGAGCGCGACGAGGCCAATCGTCGCCGCCGCGAGCCACGGCACGAGCCACGGCGCGCGGAGGACGCGGAGCCACTGGCCCCCGCGTGAGCCGTCGCCCGCGACGTCGGGCTCCGCGCGAAGGCCGCGGAAGAAGCCGTGGACGCTGAGCACGAGCGTGACGTAGCCCACCGAGATCATCGCGTACGGCGTGGGGTACGTCCCCGCGGACAGGATGATCCACGCGACGAAGAAGCCGCCGAGGAGTCGCGCGCGACGGATCCGCTCCGAGCGCTCCACGTCGCTCACGGTCGGGTCGGCCGGTCCGAGCGTGCCCTCGACGAGGAAGTACAGGATGAACGGGATGAGCTCGAAGCCCATGAAGTTCACCCACCCGTCGTGGATGAAGCTCACGAACCGATCGCACGTGCCGTAGACGAGGGCGGCGAACGCCGCGCCCACGGCCGACGAGTCGAGCCGCCGGCAGAGGCGGTACATCCCCTCGAAGCCGAGGACGACGAGCAGCACGATCGCGAGGCGCCGGCCGTGCCCGACGCCGAACACCAGGCGGAGGAGGAAGTCCGGTCCGAGGAACGGGTCCTCCGGGCCGGCGAGGCCGACCGTGCCGCCGCACCAGAACGGGTTCCACGCCGGGAGCTGGTGGTAGCGGAGCAGCGTCGTCCGGTCCGACTCCTCCCAGGAGTAAAACTGGTGGTCGTCCATCCAGTCGGCGACCTTGAACGGATCGCTCAGGATGCCCTCGTGGGTGAAGGCGGCGACGGTCACCCAGAGCACGAGCCTGAGCGCCATCATCGACATGACGCGGTCGGGCCAGCGGAGCGTCGTCCTGCCGATCACCGCGTCACCACGAGTTCGACCGGATGTCGAGCGGCGGCGTCGTCGCCGGGAGGGGCTCGCCGTTCGGCCCCGGCCAGCGCTCGCGGATCCCCTCGTCGAGCACGAGGTACGTCTGCGAGAGCGAGATCTTGTGCCTCGCGGCCACGGACCGAACCGCGACGCGCTCGTAGTGACCGCGGTCGTCCTCGCGGGACCACAGGTGCCCCTTCCACGTGTTCGCCTGGATGGCGCGCGCGCGCTCGGCGAGCTCCGCGGTCGCGAGCTCCATGAAGATCGCGCGGCGGACGCGCTCGGGCAGGCGGAAGCGGTAGTCCTCGATCTCCTCGGTCGGGATCGCCGGCGGCGGCTTCGCCGCGAGCAAGGGCTGCGTCGCCGCGTCGACCCGGCGCCAGAGGGCGAAGAGCGCGATGCCGACGGCGGCGACCCGAACGAGCCACGCGGCCTTGGAGGAGGGTCTCCGCGCGAAGTCGAAGAGCTGGAGGTACGGCAGGATCTTCCGCCACTCCCGCAGCGCCGCCGGCTCACGGGCGACGGAGGCCCCGGCGTCGCGAGCCGGCGACGCCCCCTGGCCGGCGCTGGGCCGCTCGTCGCCGCCGCTCATCGAGCCGGGATCTAGATGAGTCGCAAGCGTGGCGCAAGCTCGCGCGGCGCGGGCGCGCCACGATCGGGGGGACGCCGGAGCGGCCTCTTCGATCGCGGTGCCGTGTGGTAGACAACCCATCAGCCGCGCATGGGAAAGAAACTCCGCGTCGTCCTCCTGGGCATCGGCCGCATGGGCCGCAATCACCTCCGCCTCACGAGCGAGTCGTCCGACTTCGAGCTCGTCGGTGTCGTCGATCCGACCGCCAAGAGGCCGCCGCCCTCGGCGCCCGGCGGCAACGCGACCTTCTACGACGACGTGGCGAGCTTGAAGTCGGTCGACTTCGAGGCGGCCATCGTCGCGACGCCGACCGCGACGCACCGCGACGTCGTGCTCGAGCTCGTGAAGATGAAGAAGCACGTGCTCGTCGAGAAGCCCATCGCGAGCACGTTCGCGCACGGACGCGAGGTCCTCGAGGCCGCCGCCGCCGCGGGCGTGAAGATCGCCGTCGGCCACGTCGAGCGCTTCAACCCCGTCGTCCGCAAGCTCCGCGAGATCATCCGCGGCGGGTGGCTCGGCGACCCCATCCACTTCAGCTTCACGCGCGTCGGCGGCTACCCGGAGACCATCCTCGAGGGGAACAACGTCCTGCTCGACCTCGCCGTCCACGACATCGACGCGTTCCGGAGCCTCGTCGGCCCCGTTCGCGTCGAGGCGAGCACCGCGCACTCGTCCTTCCGCCCCGGCGTCCTCGACACGGCGGAGATCGTCCTCGAGTCCGCCGCGGGACCGACCGCGAGCGTCCACGTCAACTGGGTCACCCCGACGAAGATCCGCACGCTCCGCGTCACCGGCACGCGCGGCGTCTGCTTCATGGACTACATCCTCCAGAGCTGCGAGCTCTACGGCGGGAACCTCACCCAGCGCATCGAGCCGGCCCGCGTCGAGAGCTTCGAGTCGATCCAGGAGCACTACCGCACGACCGACCGCGTCGTCTTCGGCGTGACGAAGGAGGAGCCGCTGCTCATCCAGCTGAAGCAGTTCGCCGCGTACCTCCGCGACGGCGACGCTGGCGAGCTCTGCCTCGGCGAGGACGCGCTCGCGGCGGTGCTCGCCGCCGAGCGCGCGATGGCGGCCGCGGCGCGCAAGACCGAGCGTCCGGCGCCGTCCGCCGCCCGGCCGCCGATCACCGCCGACGCCACCTGGCTCTGACCGCCGGACGGGCTCGCCAAGCTCGGGCGGCTCGAGTAGGCTCCGACCCCGTCATGACTACGGATTCTCCCGCGAAGACGGTCGTCGTCACAGGCGTCACCCGCGGCATCGGCAAGGCGGTCGCCGAGCGCCTCATCGGCAAGGGCCACCGCATCGTCGGGCTCGCCCGCTCGAAGGACGAGCTCGACGCGCTCGCGGCGGCGCACCCGGACAGGCTCCTGCCGTTCGTCTGCGACGTGCGCGACGGCGCGCGCGTGAAGGAGGTCATCCAGGAGGCCGTGGCGAAGGTCGGGACCGTGGACGCGGTCGTGAACAACGCGGGCCTGCTCAAGTTCAGCGCCACCCACGACCTCGCCGACGCCGACCTCCTCGCGCAGGTCGAGACGATCCTGCTCGGGACGATCTACGTCACCCGCGCGCTCCTGCCGACGTTCATCGCGCAGCAGCGCGGCCTCGTCGTGAACCTCGGCTCGGTGAGCGGGCAGAAGGCCTCGCCGAAGATGGCGGCCTACGGCGCGGCCAAGGCCGGCGTCGAGAACTTCACGAAGTCGATCGCCCTCGAGTACGCCGACAAGAACATCCGCGCGATCACGATCTGCCCCGGCACGATCGAGACGACGCTGATGGACAAGATGATGTTCGCGATGATCGGCAAGAAGGTGCCGATGAAGCGGATCGGGCAGCCGAAGGAGGTCGCGGGGCTCGTCGAGTTCCTCCTCTCCGACGACGCGGCCTACATGACCGGCGCCTCCGTCGTCATCGACGGCGGCGTGGGACTCTGAGGAGATGTCCATGGTCGTCGACAAGGTGAAAGCAGCGTTCGTCTCCGCGTTCGGCGTCGAGCCCGACAAGTTCAGCGTCGAGATGATGCCGGAGGACGTCCAGGGCTGGGACTCGCTCGGGCACCTCACCCTCGTCACCGCGCTGCAAGAGCAGTTCGGGGTCGAGTTCGAGGTGAACGAGGTCATGGACATGGATAGCGTCCAGAAGATCGTCGCGATCTGCGAGTCCAAGTCGGCCGCGTGAACGCGGCGGGCTGGCTCCTCGAAGGCAGCGAGCGGCGTCCCGACGCCCCGGCCTTCGCGCAGCAGGGCAAGCACCTCTCTCACGCCGAGTGGCGCGCGCGCGTGCTCGCCGTCGCCGCGCACCTCCGCGCGCGCGGCGTCGCGCCGGGCGATCGCGTCGCCTCGATCTCGCCGAACACGCCCGACGCCGCCGCCGCCCTCGTCGGGGCGCTCCTCGCGGGCGCCACCGCGGTCCCGCTTCCGGCGAGCGATCCGGCGCCGAGGCTCGCGCGCATGCTCGCGCGCGCCAAGCCCGTCGCGATCTTCGCCGAGGCGCGCGCGGCGACGACGGCCGCCGAGCTTTGCCCGAGCGCGTTCGTCTACGGCAAGGCCGAGCTCGACGCGACGGCGCCGTCGGACGCTCCCGCCGCGGAGACCGCGCCGAGCGATCCGGCGCTCGTCCTCTTCACGTCCGGCAGCACCGGCGAGCCGCGGGGCGTCGTGCTCTCGCACGAGAACATCGTCGCGAACACGAGCTCGATCCTCGCCAGCCTGCCCATCCGCGAGACCGACCGGATGATGGCGGTCCTGCCCTTCTACTATTCCTTCGGCGCGTCGGTGCTCTTCACGCACGTGCGCGCGGGCGCCTCCGTGGTCATGAACAACCAGTTCATGTTCGCCGACCGCGTCCTCGAGGAGATGCAGCGTGAGGAGTGCACGAGCTTCGCGGGCGTGCCGAGCACCTACCAGCTCCTCCTCCGGCGCTCGAGCCTCGCGACGATGACGTTCCCGAGGCTCCGCTACGTCCAGCAGGCGGGCGGGCGGCTGCCGCCGAACTTCGTGCGCGAGCTCGAGGAGCGCCTGCCGGGGACGGAGATCTGGCTGATGTACGGGCAGACGGAGGCCACGGCGCGGCTCTCGTGCCTCGAACCGAGGCACCTCGCCGACAAGGCGCACACGATCGGGAAGCCCATTGCCGGCGTCACGCTCGAGCTCGTCGGCCCGGACGGCGCGCCGGTGCCGCGCGGCGAGGTCGGCGAGCTCGTCGCGCGCGGCAAGAACGTCGCCCTCGGCTACCTCGACGAGCCGGAGGCCACGGCCGAGACCTTCCGCGACGGCGCGCTCTACACGGGCGACCTCGGCAAGGTCGACGACGACGGGTTCTTCATCCTCGTCGATCGCGCGAAGGACTTCCTCAAGTGCGCGGGCTACCGCGTCGCGATGAAGGAGATCGAAGACGTCCTCGCCGCGTTCGACGGGATGGTCGAGGCCGCGGTCGTCGGGATCCCCGACGAGCTGCAGGGCGAGGCGGTCCAGGCGTTCGTCGTCCACGGCCGCGGCGAGGCGGCGCGGCCGGACCTCGAGACCTACTGCAAGCGCGCCCTCCTCCCGCACATCCAGCCGCGCGTGACCGTGTTCGTCGACGCGCTCCCGAAGACGGCAGCGGGTAAGCTTGCACGGGCGACGCTCCGGGAGCTCGCGCGGGGCGATCGGACGGGGTGAAGCGATGGATGCGAGCACACACGAGGCCGAGGTCCTCACGCTCATCGATCAGCCGCAGTTCCGGCTCGATCCCGCCGACAAAGAGCGCCGCCTCTGCGCGATCCTGAGCGCCCAGAGCGCCCGCCACGCCGCGGCCATCCCCGCGTTCGCGCGCCTCGTCGAGCGCCTCGGCTTCGGCGAAGGCCCGCGCGCGCGCTACGAAGACGTCCCGTGGATCCACGTCTCCGCGTTCAAGAAGTTCGAGCTGCGGAGCGTCCCCGCGGACAAGGTCGTCCGCGTCGTCACGTCGAGCGCGACGACGAGCGGAACCCCGAGCCGGATCCACATCGACAAGCCGACGAGCTTCCGCCAGGCCAAGGCGCTCGCGGCGACGCTCGCCGACGTCGTCGGCAAGACGCGCCGCCCGTACCTCGTCCTCGACGCCGCCGAGTCGAACGCGGCGACGAGCAGCCTCAGCGCGCGCGGCGCGGCGATCCGCGGGCTCCTCCCCTTCGCGTCGGAGGTCACGTACGCCCTCGACCTCCAGCCGGACGGCAAGCTCACGCCGAACGAGGCGCGCATCGGCGCCTTCTTCGAGAAGAACAGGGACAGGTCTCCCTTGCTCTTCGGCTTCACGTTCATCGTCTGGAGCGTCGTGCTCGACGCGCTCGGCAAGGGCGGGGCGCGCTTCGGTCCGGCGCCGGGAGCGATGCTCCTCCACAGCGGCGGTTGGAAGAAGCTCACCGAGCAAGCCGTCGACAAGGACACGTTCGCCGCCGAGGCCGCGGTCGCCTTCGGCATGCCGGCGAGCCACGTCCTCGACTTCTACGGCATGGCCGAGCAGGTGGGCGTCGTCTTCGTCGACTGCGCGGCCGGCCACAAGCACCCGCCCGACTTCGCCGACGTGCTCCTGCGCGATCCGCTCACGCTCGAGCGCGTGCGCGCGGGCGAGGCCGGCCTCATCGAGGTGCTCAGCGTCCTGCCGGAGAGCTACCCCGGCCAGGCGCTCCTGACCGACGACGTCGGCGTCCTCGTCGGCGAGGACGGCTGCCCCTGCGGGCGGCGCGGACGTCACTTCCGGATCCGGTCGCGCGTCGCGCAGGCCGAGATCCGCGGCTGCGGCGACACCTTCGCGGCCAAGCGGGTGGTCGGCGCATGAGCCGGGTCCACGAGCGCATCGACGCGGCGAGCCTCGCGGCCGAGGCCGACCGTGTGACCCGCGCCGCCGGGCCGGCCGCGGCGCGCCGCACGGACGATCTCTACCGGCTCTTCGACGCGTTCGCGGCCAAGCTCGCGACGCCGGCGTTCGGCGACGTCGAGGGGATCGCGTTCCTCGTCACCTGGCTCCGGAAGAAGAGCCTCGAGTCGATGGTGCGCGCGAGCCTCGGCGGCCGCGCCGAAGCGCTCGACGCCTTCGTCGCCGACGGATCGCAGAGGCTCCGCGCGGCGCCGCGCGGCGTCGTCGCGCAGTGGATCGCCGGCAACATCCCCACCCTCGCGATCTTCTCGTTCGTGCTCTCGGCGCTCGTGAAGAACGTGAACCTCGTCCGCGTGCCGAAGGAGAGCCTCGCCGTGGTCCGGCGGCTGCTCGCGGCGCTCGAGGAGAGCTCGATCACCGACAGCGCCGGCGCCGCGCTCTCGGGTCGTGACCTCCTCGACGGCGCGTCGTTCTTCTACTTTCCCGGCGAGGACCGCGCGCTCCACGCCGCCCTCTCCCTCCGCGCCGACGCGCGCGTCGTCTGGGGCGGGCAGGAGACGCTCGCGACGGTCCTCGCGCTCCCGCGCCACGAGCACTGCGAGGACATCGTCTTCGGCCCGAAGTTCTCGCTCGGCCTCGTCGACGCGGCCGGGCGGCGGCGCGTCGCGGAGGGCGGCGAAGAGGGCGCGGCCGTCGCGCGATCGCTCGTGCGCGACGTCCTCCTCTTCGATCAGGCGGCCTGCTCTTCGCCGCACATCCTCTACGTCGAGGGGGCTCTCGACGACGCCCGCGCCTTCGCCCGCAGGATCGCCAACGAGCTCGCCAAGCAGACGAAGCGCGCGCCGAAGCGCGCCATCGCCGAGGGCACGGCCGCGGCGATCCTCCGGCTCCGCACCGACTACGGGCTCGACGAGCAGCGCGACGTCATGGCGTCGAGCTCCGTCGACTACACGGTGCTCGTCGACGCCGACGGCCCGGTGCTCTCCGAGGGCGTCCAGTCGCGGACGCTCTTCGTCCGCGCGGTCGCGAGCCTCGAGGACGTCGTCCCGATCGTGACGCCGCAGGTGCAGACCATCGGGATGCTCGTCGACGACGCCGCGCTCGCGGGCACGCTCGCCGAGGCGCTCGCCCGGAAGGGCGTCTCGCGCCTCGTCCGCTTCGGGCTGATGAACGTCTACGACCAGCCCTGGGACGGCCTGTTCGCCTGCGACCGCTTCGTCCGCTGGATCAGCTGGACCTGACGCGGCGCCGGCGTATCCGCTGCCGCAGCTCGACGAGCTCCTTCGCCATCCGCCAACCGTCGCTGACGACCGAGACCGAGCTCTGGTGCGGGTTGTGGTCGACCACGATCGGCACCTCCACCACGCGGCCACCCCGCTCGAGGTGGAGGGTCGCGAGCTCGAGCGAGCAGAGGTAGTGGTCGTAGACGAGCTCCGGGGCGAGCGCCTGCGCGACCGACGTACGGAGGATGAAGCTGCCCTGCGAGTCGCCCGGCGTCGCGGCGCCGAGCAATAGCCGCCGGAGCGTCAAGAACGTGAGCGACGACGCGCGGCGCATCTTCGTGACGCCCACGAGCTTCGACTCCGGGTGCGCCTTCGAGCCGATCGCGAAGTCCGGGCGCCCGGCCCGCTCGAACGCGATCACGTCGGACCACCCGAAGGGCAGATCGTCCGCGGAGAGGATCACGAACGGCTCGCGCGCCTCGCGGATCCCGAGCTTGTAGCCGGCGCCGATCCCCTTGTCGGTCGTGTCGGCGAATCGCACCTCGGGCTTTTTGCCGTCGCGCGGCGCGACGAGCGCGTCCACCTTCGCCTGCGCCTCGGGGGACAGCGGCCTGCCGTTGTGCGCGAGCACCACTTCGCGGACCCCGTGAACGGGCCCGCCCTCCTCGCGCGCGCGGCGGACGGTCTCGCCGATCGACGTGAGGTCGCTGTGGAACGGCAGGACGAGCGTGTAGGCCATCGCGTCAGGCCTCCGCGGGGGCGTCCGCGGCGCTGTAGATGATGTGGTCCCAGAGCTTGTCGTTCAGCTCTGCGTAGGTGCCGCCGAGCACCGGCTGGACCTCGCGGAGAAAGTCGCGCAAGCGAATCGTCGGGTGCACGTGCTCTTCGCCCCACCAGATCGGGTGGATGAGGATCTGGAGCTGCCTCGCGCGCGGCCGCCGGAGGCTCGCGAGCGGCGCACCTTCGCGCCAGCGGGCGCGCGAGTCGGAGATGTACCAGGCGAACAGGGCGCTGGCGTAGCCGCTGACGCGTCCCGCGACGCGGAGCGGACCGTTGATCAGCTCCTTCACCGGGAGGTGGAACGAGAGCGAGCGGACCGGCGCGCCCGTGATCTCCTCGAGCTCTCCGCACGCGCGCGCGATGTCACGCTCGCGCGCGGCGCTGTCGGCGTCCCGCGTCCCGCGCGCGCTCACGTCGTAGTGGAGCCCGACCTCGTGGCCGAGGGAGGCGATCTCCGCGAGCGCCTCGCGCGAGCGCGCCGAGCGGACGTCGTAGAACGGCGACTCGAGCATCACGTGGTACGTCGACCCGACGCCCCACCGCTGCTCGAGGCGCGCGAGCGGGAGGGCGCGCTCGAGCGACACGTCGATGTCGTGCCGGACGAAGGCGCGCGGCGGGCCGTCGTCCGGCCCCGCGACCTCGGCGGCGTCCCCGACGAGCGTGGGGGCGAAGTCGCTCCGCAGCACGGCGTAGAGCTCCGCGAGGTACCGGTAGCTGAAGTCGGCGTCCCAGGCTCCAGGCTCGTTCGGGTGGTTTCTCGCGCTCATTTCGCCGCGCGTACGATACTCGCGTCGGCACCCGAGGCGCCAGGTCTCCAGCGTGCGCGGCGCGGTCGCGGCGCCGAACGGCCGAGCCACGGCGCGTCCCGCCCCGGAGAGCTCACTTCCGCTCGAGCGCGCGCGCCGGGTTGCCGACCACGACCGTCCCCGCCGGGACGTTCCCGAGGACGACAGCGCCGAGCCCGACGAGGACGCGGTCGCCGAGGTGCACGTTCTCGAGGACGCTCGAGCCGGGCGCGACGAGCGACTGCTCACCCACGGTGACTCCGCCGCTGAGCTCGGCGCACGCGGTCACGAGCGTCTTCTTCTTGATCCAGCAGTTATGCGCGATATGGACGTGGTCGTCGACCTTCACGTCGTCCTCGAGGATCGTCGGCGCGAGCGTGCCCTGGCACACGGTCGACAGACTGCCGACCTCGACGCGATCGCCCAGGATGACGCCGCCGAGGTGGAGCATGCGGAGCGGCGTGCCGTCCGTGTCGCGCTCGAAGCCGAAGCCGTCCTCGCCGATCACCGCGCCCGACTTGATGTGGCAGTGGCTCCCGATGCGGACGCCGTCGGCGATGCGGACGCCGTGCCCGATGACGGTGCGCTCGCCGACGACGACGCCGCGGCCGAGCGTCGTGCCGCCGCCGATCGTCACGCTCGGGTGGATGACGGGCGCGAGCTCGAAGCGCTCGAAGCCGCCGCGATCGTCGAGCCACAGGAGCGCCTTGACGAAGTCGAGGCGCGGGCGCTCCGTCGGGATCCAGGCGACCGCGCTCGGCCTCTCCGCCGCGAGGACGACGACCTTCGGCGGGAATGTCAGCGCGGCCTTTCGCGACATGAAGAGGAGCGCGCCTTCGCGCGGGGCGGAGAGCGGCGCCACGGCCTGGAGATCGACGTCGTCGCCCTCGAACGTCCGCCCGAGCGCCCTCGCCAGCTCGGACGCCCGCACCGCGCGCTTGAGTCGAGTCGACATCGCGTAGACCGTAGCCACGACCGCGAGCGCTGCGAGCGCGTGCGTACGATGCGGCCCGGGCGACGCGATCGGCGAGCGAGGCGATCAGATCGCAGCGAGCAGCGCGGTCGCCGATGCCTCGCGCTCGTCGTCGCGGATGCCGTAGAACAGCGGCAGGTTCACGACCGACTCGCAGAAGCGCTTCGAGACCGCGAGATCGCCGTGCGCGATCGCGCCCGTCTGCTTGACCGGCGGCTGGACGTCCATCGTCTCCGGATACGTGCGCGCCGCGCCGATGCCGGCCTTCTTCAGCGCGTCGGCGAGCTCCGCGCCCTTCTTGCCTTCGACGGTGACGACGTTGAGGTAGCCGTTCTCGAGCACGCCCGCCGGCGGTCCGTAGACCTTCACGCGCTTGTTCTCCCCGGTCAGCCGCGCGCGGTAGTACTCGGCGGCCTCGCGGCGCGAGGCGAGGATCGCCGGCAGCTCGTCGAGGACACGCAGGATGAACGCCGCCTGGACGCCGCCCATGCGCGAGTTCCACCCGACGTGCGCGTAGGCGTAGTGGTCCGAGCGCCCGTGGTTGCAGAGCGATCGAACGCGCGCCTCGGCGGCCTCGGTCTGCAGCGTGATCGCGCCGCCGTCCATGGCGCCACCGACCACCTTCGCGGGGTAGAACGAGAGGGTCGCGACGTCGGCCTTCGCGAGCACCGGCTCGCCGCCGACCTCGACGCCGAAGCACTGCGCGCCGTCCTCGAGCAGCGCCACGCCGCGCTCCTTGCAGAACGCGCGGATCTCGCCGAGCCGCGCCGACGTCCAGCCGAAGAGATGCACGAGGATCGCCGCGTCGAACCGGTGGGCGTCGTGCGCCGACCGGAGCTCGTCGAGGCTCACCTGGAGATCGTCCGGATCGACGTCGACGAGCACGGGCGTCGCGCCGAGCTGGACGATCGCCTCGAACGTCGCCCAGAACGTGAGGTTCGGCAGCGCGACCTTCGACCCCGCCTTGACCCCCAGCGCCTGGAGGCCGATGAGGAGCGCGTCCGTCCCGTTCGCGCACGACACGACGCGGGGCACACCGAGCACGCCGGCGAGCTTCTTCTCGAGGGCGCCGACGCGCGGGCCACCGACGAACTCGCAGCGGTCGAGGCACTCCGTCCACGCGGGGAGCACGTCATCACGGACGCGGGCGACGATGCGGGTCAGGTCGATGAAAGGAACGGGCATTCGATGCTCCCAGCGCCCCCCGGACGAACGAGGACGACGACTCCGTATAGTGCCGGCGACGCCGATTTGCCACGTCGCACCTCGGCGCGCGGAGCTTTCTCCTCGGCGTGCTCGAGCGCCCGTGACACACGCGGGCGGCGCCGGCTCGGCTCGGGGCGCTCCACGAGCGCAGGCGGCGAGGACGTTGAAGGATCGGGCAAGGACGTGTACTTGTCCGCGAGTTGAGACCTCCCCGCCGATCCCGATCGGGCGCTCCGTCGAAGCAGCGTCTCGCGCGCGCCGGCCTCCGCGGCGGCGCCTCGGGTGCCCGATGAGCTCGACCGCGCCTTCGTCGAAGGCTCCGCCGTCGCGCGCGAAGGGCCTCGTCCTCTTCGCCGCGAAGGCGCTCGTCGCCGCCCTCCTCATCGGCTGGCTCGTGCGGAGCGGAAACCTCGACGCCGGCGCGCTGCGCATCCTCATCGACCGCCCGTCGTTGCTCGCGATGGACCTCGGCCTCTTCGCGGTGGGCGCGGTCGTCGCCACGCTGCGCTTCCGCGTCCTGCTCGGCCTCGCCGACGTCACGGTGCCCGTCTTCACCGTGCTCCGCCTGCAGATGACGGCCTTCTTCTTCAACGTCGTCATCCCCGGCAACGTCGGCGGCGACGTGGTCAAGGCGCTCTACGTCGCGCGCGACGCGCCGAAGGAGAAGCGGACCACGATCCTCCTCGTGGCCTTCGTCGAGCGCCTCCTCGGCCTCACCGCGCTCGTGCTGATGGGGACGCTCGTGACGGTGGTACGGCCAGGGATCTGGTCGGATCCCCTGCTCCGTCCCCTCGCCTCCGTCGTCGCGGCCCTCGGCGCGGCGACGCTGATCGGCGGCGCGATCGCCCTCGTGATCGTGCAGAGGGCGGGCGACCGGCTCGACGCCTACACGAGCGGGCCGTCGAAGCTCAGCAAGCTCCTGAACCAGCTCGTCGCCTCGATGCGCCTGCTCTCGGCGGGTCCGCGTCGCCTCGTGATCGCCCTGGGCCTCTCGATGGCGTTCCACGGCCTCGGGATGGCGTTCTTCACGGTGCTCACCCAGGCGCTGCTCCAGCGCGACGTGCCGTACTCGTCCGTCGCGACGGTCTTCCCGCTCGGCCTCCTCACCCTGGTGCTCCCGATCTCGCCCTCCGGCCTCGGCGTCGGCCACGTCGCCTTCAAGCGCCTCTTCGAGGCGATCGGCCTCGCCGGCGGCGCGACGGTGTTCAACGTGTACCTGCTCGGGCAGATCGTTCCGTGCTTGCTCGGTGTCTTCCCGTTCCTCTCGCTCCGTCGCCGCGGCGAGCTTCCGTCCGCGGACGCCTCGCCCACCGCCGAGCCCCCGCCGGCGCGCTCGTCGCGCGCGGGCTGATTCGGCTCCGCCCAGGCGCGCGTCACCCCGGACGGGACGCGAGCGCGCGCGCGTGGTCGAGCACGGCCTTCGCGTCGCGGTCGAGCAAGACCGCCTCCTCGAGCCGCGGATCGACGATGTCGCGCTCGATGCGGAAGAGCATCGGCTCCCACGGCCACGGATCGACGTTCGCGAGCTGCCGCTGCGCCACCTCGTCGTTCGGGTGCTTCGCGAAGAAGCCCTCCGCGCGCATCCTCTCGACGGCGGGCACGGTGATCGGGAGGTAGCCCGTGCGCGTCGAGACATAGGCCGCCTGCTCGGCCTCGCAGAAGAAGCGGAGGAAGCGCGCCGCCGCCGCCTTCTCCTCTTCCGGCGCTTCTCGCACGACGACGAAGAACGTGCCACCGGTCGGCACGGACGCGCGCACGTCCCGGGGGAGCGGCGCGGCGACCACGGGGAACTTGGCGTTGTCTTCGAGGTAACGGATGTACGCCGTCGAGGTCCAGATGAACGCCGCGCGGCCGCCGAGGAAGTCCTGGTTCGTGACGTTCCAGGCGTCGTAGTCGCGGCCCGGCGGCGGGCGCATGACGCGCTCGCGATGGATCATGTCCTGCCAGAGCCGGAGCGCGCGCACGCCCGCCTCACCGCCGAGCGTCGGGCGTCCCTCGGCGTCGAACACCGCGCCGCCCGCCTGCCCGACGAGCGCGACCCAGAACCACCAGGAAATGGGCACCTCGTGCCCCCAGCGCTCGCCCGGACGCGTGAGCGCGCGCGCCATGCGGCGGAGCTCGTCCCACGTCTCCGGCGGGCGCAGGCCCTCCTTCGCGAAGAGCTCGCCGTTGCAGTACATGAGCGGTGTCGAGCGGTTGAGCGGCACGCCGTAGAGCGGCGCGGCGCTCCCCCCGCGGAACGCGCCGGCCTGCGCGAGCGCCGGCACGAACGGGATCTCCTTCATCCCCGGATACCCGTCGAGCGGCTCGAGCGCGTTCGCGCGCGCCAGGTACGGCACCACCTCGGCGACGACGTGGCTCAGCGCCGGCGCGGCCTTCGCTGCGATCGCGGTCCGTAGCTTCGCGAGCGACTCGAAGTAGTCGCCCTGGTAGGTCGCCTCGACGCGCACGTCGTCCTGGGAGGCGTGGAAGCGCCGGACGATCTCGACGAGCACCTCGCGATTGCGACCGCCGAGCGTGTACCAGAAGCGGAGCCTCACGCGCCCGCGCTCGTCGCGCGACGGACGGCTGCATCCGCTCGCGAGCGCGGCCCCGCCCGCGAGGAGCGCGCGCCGCCCGATGCGCGCCCCCGTCCCGCGGGCCCGCGCGCTCACGCGTCCTCCCGCGCTTCGCGGCGCTTCATCCGAGCCGCGCGCCCGACGCGGCGGGATCGAAGAGGTGCAGCGTCGCGCCGGCGAGCGAGACGTGGACGGCCGCGCCCTTGTCCCGCGGATCGAACCCCGGCGCGCGCGCCCGGAGCTCGACGTCGCCGGCGCGGAGGACGAAGTTCGTCTCTGCGCCGAGCGGCTCGGCCACGGCGACCTCGAGCGGCGTCGCGCCCTCGTCGCTCGCGCCGACGAGCCGCACGTCTTCCGGGCGTACGCCGACGACGACGCGATCGGGCAGCGCCTTGCCGGGAGGCGCGACGAGCTTGAACGGCCCGCACGCGATCGCGCCGTCGGCCACCGTCCCCTCGAGCAGGTTCATCTTCGGCGCGCCGATGAACGTGGCGACGAAGCTCGTGGCCGGCGTTTCGTAGATCGTGCGCGGCGGGGCGACCTGCTCGATCGCGCCCTTGTTCATGATGCAGATGCGATCGGCGAGCGTCATCGCCTCGACCTGATCGTGCGTGACGTAGATCGCCGTGACGCCCAGCTCGCGGACGAGGACGCCGATCTCCACGCGGAGCTCCTGCCGGAGCGCGGCGTCGAGGTTCGACAGCGGCTCGTCGAAGAGAAACACGCGCGGCCGGCGCACGATCGCGCGGCCCATGGCGACGCGCTGGCGCTCGCCGCCGGAGAGCTCCGACGGGAGGCGGTCCATCAAGCGCCCGAGCGCGAGGAGCTCGGCGGCCTCGTTCGCGCGCTTCGTGCGCTCGGCGGGGTCCACCTTTCGCATCCGGAGCGGGAACTCGATGTTCTCGCGCACGGTCATCGTCGGGTAGAGCGCGTAGCCCTGGAAGACCATGGCGACGTCGCGGTCCTGCGGCGCGACGCCGGCCATCGACTTTCCGCCGATGCGCACACCGCCGGAGTCGGCCTCCTCGAGCCCGGCGACGATCCGGAGCGTCGTCGATTTCCCGCAGCCGGACGGCCCGACGACGACGACGAGCTCGCCCTTCTCGACGCCGAGCGTGATGCCGCGGAGCGCCGCGCCCTCCCCTTGCTCGAAGCGCTTGGTGACGCCGTCGAGCTCGACCTCGAGCGCCCTCCCCTCGCGACCCGGCGAAGCCGGATCGCCCCCGCGCGGCGCCCCCGCGGTGGTCACGACCCGCCTTGCCACCAGGTCTCGGCGAGCGAGAGATCCTCGAGCGTGTCGAGCTCCATATAGCCGCCGGGCGTGTCGACGCGGTGGAACGCCGAGCCGCGCTCGATCATCCACTGCCAGAGGTGGATCAGGTACGCCTTCTGGAAGGGGCGGTCGCCGAGCGTCGCACAGGTGGCCTTCGCCTCTTCGTAGGCGGCGAGCATCTCCTTCGCGCCGTCGGCGCTGAGCTTCGCGACGCCGATGAACTCGCCCGAGGCCTCCTCGCTCGCGATGGTGCGCGAGAGCTCGACGACCCGCTCACCGTCGGCGCGCATCTTCTCGGCGTCGGTCTCGGGGTGCTTGGTGCGCCGGACGTAGCGCCGCCGCCAGTCGGTGTCGCAGACGAGCGTCTTGTCGTGGCGGGACGCGACGACGTCCTTCACCGCGCTGCCGCGGTAGACGATGTCCGTGTACGACGAGAGGAACCCGCCGCCGAGGTAGTCGCGCGCGCAGACGAGTGACTCGAGGATGTTGTTGTTCTCCCAGTCGCGGTTCTCGACGTAGGTGAACTCGGGGTACGCGGCCCGGAGGACGTCGGCCCGGTAGCCGCAGACGAAGACGACGTCGCGCCGCGTGAACCCGGCCTCGGCGAGGGCGTCGAGGATCCACTCGAGCATCGGCCGCCCCATCACGGGCACGAGCGTCTTCGGGATCTCGTCGGTCCTGTGTTCGAGGCGGCTACCTCTGCCGGCGCCAATGAGGACGGGACGCATGGTCAAGGCAAGCTACCATGGGGCGCCATGGCCCTGAAGATCGGCTTCGTTACCGACCTCCACTTCGGGCCGGAGGCGTACCACGACGGCAAGCTCCGGAAGCTCACGCACCACGCGGCCGAGCTGACGCGCGCGGTCGTCCGGCGGATGAACGAGGAGGTCCGGCCCGACCTCCTCGTCAACCTCGGCGACGACATCGAGGACGAAAGCCGCGACGCCGACCTGACCCGCTACGGCGCGTGCCAGGAGATCCTCCGGACGGCGAGCGCCGAGCTGGTGAACGTCGCCGGGAACCACGACACGATCCACCTGACGCGCGAGGATCTGACGCGGATCTGGACCCCCGAGGGCGGTCGCACGCCTCCGCACGGCGGGCGCCTGTTCTACAGCTTCGATCGCGGCGGCTTTCACATCGTCGTCCTCCACACGATCGAGCAGAAGGACGTCGCCGTCCGGATCCCCGAGGCCCAGCTCGCGTGGCTCCGCGACGATCTCGCGAGGACGACGCTGCCGGCGATCGTGCTGATGCATCACTCCGCGAGTGAGCAGGATCTGTCGGACTCGATGTGGTTCGCCGGCCTCGCCCACCTCGCGCTCGTGAAGGAGCGCGCGGAGCTCCGAGCGATCCTCGAGGCGAGCGGCAAGGTGCGCGTCGTCTTCAACGGCCACGTGCACCGAAACCACCTCGACATCATCGCCGGCATCCCGTACGTCACGGTGCAAAGCCTGATCGAGAACCTCGACGAGGACGCGCCCGGCCGGCCCGCGTCGGCGTGCGCGGTCGCCGTCCTCGAGGACGCGCGGACGACGGTGCGCGTCCTCGGCGCCGATCCCGCGCGCTACCAGTTCGAGCATCGCCGCGGCTGATCGACGCCATCTCGATCGAGTCGTCTTCGTCGAGTCGTCTTCGTCGAGTCGTCTTCGTCGAGTCGTCTTCGTCGAGTCGTCCCGGTCGCCGCCGCGCGCGCTTCTTCGCCGCGGCGGCCGCCGTTCGCTCACGGCGCGCCGCAGGCGAGCCACTCGGCGAGCCGCTCGCGCTCGGCCTCCGGCGGATCGTCGGGGCCGGGCGGCATCGTCGTGTTATCGGCGGCGGCGCGCGAGAAGATACGGCTCCGCCAGCGCCGCACGTCCTCGACGGTCGCGAAGTCGTAGCCGCTCGGCGCGCCCTTGCGGTCCTTCGTCGGCGCGCCGTGGCAGCTCTGGCAGTGCGCGTCCATGAAGCCCTTGCCGAAGCTCTCGTACGTGAGCGTCGTCCCCTCCGGCGGACACGGGCGGTCCTCGATCGTCGTCTCCTTGCACGCGCCGAGCGCGATCGCGGCGAGGCAAACGATCAAGGCGCCGCGCGGCCAACCGCCGCGCGTCGATCCCACGACACGCGAGGGGGCGGCTTCGACAGGCCTGGCCACTAGAGCGAGTAGTCGAGTCCGGCCCATAGCCCGCCTCCGAAATACACGGCCGGTCCACGCGGATCGGGGAACCACGTGCTGTTGACGTCGACGCCGAGCAAGAACGCCGTAGCGGCGCCCCGCGCGATCACGAAGTCCGTCCCGAGGCTCCCGCCGAACCCTCCGCGGTGCCGGATGCCGTCTCCGACGCCGAAGATCGCGCCGAACGGATCGTGCCGGTACGCCGACATCGGCTCCTCGTGCTGGTGCACGAGCGAGAGGCGTCCGAACGGGCGCAGCCTCCCGCCCGCGAGCTTGCCGTACACGCTCACGCCGAGCGACAGGTACGTGAGCACCCGCTGGTCGACCGTCGCGTACCCGAGGCGCGTGAGCGCGTCGATCGCGATGACCTCCTTGAAGCGGACGCCGAGCTTGAGCGACTGCGCGATCGCGGCGTCGCCGCGCCACGACGAGCCTTGCACGTCCGGCCCCGAGGCGACCTGGACCTCGGCGCCGGCGCGCGCAGGAGGAGCGAAGAAAAGGCCCGCGAGCGCGACGGCGACGGCTGAGGTCGCGGCCGCGCGCGGGCGTGAGGAGCGTCTCATGCCCATGAGTGGGACGAGCCGGCGGGCTTTATGATCGATGACCGATCGCGCTCGACGGCGAACGGCCGCGACGCGCGCGCGGCAGCGTCACGCGCGGGGCGCGTCGGAGCGGAGCAGCCCGTGGATCGCCTTGCGCCGCGCGGCCTCGAGGCGGCCCGCGACGTCCTTCGCGTTCTTGCCGGCGAACCAGCGCACCGGCTCTCCGCCCCTTCGCGCGAACACGACGAAGCCCGTGGTCCCGTCCGCGGAGACCGTCTCGAGGTCCGCCCAGGCGATCGCCGTCTCCTTGCCGTTCTCGTGGCAGAGGACGTCGTCCTCGCGAACGAGCAGGTAGACGTTCTCGAAGACGAGCATCGCCATCGCCCCGAACCCGAGGATGAGACCCGCGATCACGAGGAGCCCGCCGACGAGGCTCACGACGTGCCCCACGTCCGGTTCGATCCGGCGGACGAGGTGCGCGCCGATCGACGTCGCTCCGATCGCGACGAGCACGCCGGCGACCACCAGGAGGCGCCTCGTCGCCCCCGATCGATCGACACGAAAGAAGTCGACGCCCGCCGTCGCCACGACGAAGGCCACGTTAGGGCGAGCCCCTCGCCGTGGCTAGCGCCGGCGCGGGTGCGTCACCCGAGGCGCTACCTCATCGGCGCCGGGCCGTAGCTCGGGGGCGGCGACCAGTTGCCGCCGATCCCCGGCGTCTGCCCCGGAGCCGCCGTCCGCCGCGCGCCCTCCCAGCCGCTCGCGCCCCACTGCGGCGTGCCGCGACCGCCGCCCGAGTGGCCGTCGCCGGTGAACGACGTCGTCGTCCGCCCGAAGCCGCCGAAGCCACCGAAGCCACCGCCGAAGCCGTAGCCATAGCCGTAGAAGCCCGGCGCCTGCTGCACGACCACGTTGTTGTTGACGACGACGTTCTGGCTCGGCGCTCCCGCCGGCGGAGGCGGCGCCGTCGGCGTGTACGGCTGCTCGGCGCCCTGACCGAGCGTGATCGTCTGCGAGAGGCGCGGTCGCCGCTGCGGGGCCGCCTCGATCGGCGTGTCGTCCAGCGCGATCGCGTCGGCCTCGATCGCGGTCGCCGCGTCGTCCGCCGTCACCGCCGGCGCGCGGACCTCCTCGCGCGTGTGCGTGCAGGCGACGAAGAGGACCGCGGATGCTGCCGTGCAGAGGGTGTGGTGGCGCACGAGCCAATCTTGGCCCACCGCCGGCCACCGCACCATCGATCGCGCTATTTTTCAGGCATTTCGTTGCGATTTGCCACGGCGAGCGCCGGGCCGTTCACTCAGACGCGGCGCGGCGCTCCTGCCGGTGGAGCCGCGGCAGCCTCGAGGCGGAGCCGCCCGTCGTGAATGGCCTTGAGGATGTCGAGCGGCGAGACGATCCCGACGACGTGCTCGTCGTCGTCGAGGACGAGCACGCGGTGGATCGAGCGCTCGGCCATCACGCTCGCGGCCGCCGCGACGGTGTCTTCGGCGCGGAGCGAGACCGTCACCTTCGTCATGTGATCCCTCACGAGCGCGTCGGGGCGGAGGTGTCCGTCGACGAGCCCACCGACGACGTCCGACTTCGAGAAGACGCCGAGCGCGCGCGCACCGGCGTCGCAGACCGGAGCGCCGCTGACGCCCATCATCGCGAGCGTGTCGGCGGCCTGGGCGAGGGACTCGAACGGCGAGAGCGTCACGACGCTCCGGGTCATGATGTCGGCGACGGTCAGCATGGCGTGGCCCGAGTCTACGCGCGCCGCCTGGTGAAGAGCAGGTAGATCGGCGCCCCCGCGAGGAGGACCGCCACGCTCGTCAGACACTCGACCGGCTTTCCGCGGACCATCGAGATCGCGATCGCGACGTTCGCCACGATGTAGAAGAACGGGACGACGGGGTACCCCTTCGCGCGGTACGGGCGCTCGCGCTCCGGCTCGCGGCGGCGCAGGACGTAGAGCGCCGTCGTGTCGGCGATCGTCGCGAGCACGATGGCGAACGTCGTGTAGTTGAGCACGCCGCCGAGGCTCTCGATGTTCGCCTCGAACGCGACGACGAGGATCGTCGCGACGACCCCCTGCACGATCACGGCGACGTGCGGCGTCTTCGCCGCGTTGAGGCTGGCCGCCGCGCGGAAGAACAGCCCGTCCGTGGCCATCGCGTAGGCGATGCGCGGACCGACGAGGACGTTCGCGTTCACGGTCCCGAAGATCGACGCCATCATGACGATCGCGAGGATCGGACCGCCGCTCGTCCCGAACAAGACGTGCCCCGCCTGGATGCCGACGACGGGCATTCCCGGCAGCGCGCGCATGCCGAGCGCGCCCACGTACGTCGCCGTCACGAGGACGTAGATCGTCGTGCAGACGCCGAGACCCACGAAGAGCGACCGCGGGAGGTTCTTGCCGGGCGACTCGATCTCACCCGCGACGTACACGCTCGCGTTCCACCCGAGGTACGAGAACAAGACGGGCGCGAGGCCCACGCCGAACGACGCGAACGACGCGCTCCCCTCGCTGACGAAGGCGTCGGGAGCGGCGCGCTCGCGACCGACGATCGGTCCGAGGACGACCAGGAGGACGAGCGCAGCGATCTTCAGGTACGCCGTCGACGTGTTGAGCGCGGCGCCGGCTCGGGTCGCCCACGCGTTCACCGCCGACGCGATCCAGATGACGGCGATCGCGACCCCGATCTTCGCGACGGGGGCGAGCGGGACGAGGCTCGAGAGAGAGATGGTGAAGCCGATCGCGAGAGTCGCGACCGTACCGGCGAAGATGCCGAAGAACGAGAGCCACCCGACCATGAAGCCGGCCATCGGATGGTACGCGGCCGTCAGGTAGACGTAGTTGCCGCCCGCCTTCGGAAACATCGCGCCGAGCTCGGCGTTCGCGAGCGCGCCCCCGAGCGCGAGCGCGCCGCCGAGGAGCCACGCGAAGAAGAACCAGCCGACGCTCGGGAACTGCTTCGCGACGTCTCCCGGCGTGAGGAAGATGCCGACGCCGATGACGGACGACACGACGAGCATCGTGGCGTCGCGAAGCGTGAGAACACGCGGGAGCTCCTGCGTTTTCCCGCTCGAATCGCCCATCTACGCCCACTCTACAGGTGTCACCAGAGGACGTCCTGGTCCTCGACGACGCCGGGGACGCCGTCGAGCTCGACATCGCGGCCGTCGACACGGAGCGTTCCGCGGAACGTGCCCACAGGCTGGAGGAAGCGCGAGCGCACGACCACGAGGTTCGTGCGCTGCGCGTGGACCCCGCCGACGTCGAACGTGAGGTCCGTCCCGTCACCGACGAGGCGCCACGGCGCCTCGGGACGCGCGACGTCGAAGTCGAAGCGCGGCTCGCCCATCGGGAAGACGCCGTCGGTCCGGAACGCCGCGCACTCGGCCTCGCCCACGAACCCCTGGACGAAGTTGAAGGCGACGGGCGCCCCGTCCTTCGCGCGGCCCATCGCGAACGCCCACCGCCACCGCGTGTGACGCGGCATCAGGCCATGGGTGTAGTCGTAGGCGGCCATCGCGCCGTCGAGCGAGAACCGTCGCCCCCCGGCCACCACGCTCCCGCGGGCCGTCGCGAGCGCGCGCTTCTCCGTCGCCGACACGAGCGACGGGCCGAGCTCCGCGATGGCGGAGATGGACGGCGGCGCGGCCGCTTCGTCGATCGCCACGTCGATGTCGAGGCCTGCGAAGCGCGCACGGAGCTCGCAGACCTCCGTCGTCGCTCCGCGCGCGGGCCGGCGCTCGATCGCGATGCTCGTCCGTCCGAAGCCGAAGCGCGCGAGGACGCCGGCGGCGTGGGCGTCGTCCGCGATCTCCGCGGCGCGCGGCGGCGCCACGACCGTCGCGTCGGCGAGCATCCTCCGCGACGGGAGGTCGAACGCGAACCCGAACGCGCTCGTCGCGTAGCCCATGCGGACGACGGCGAGCGAGACCCAGACCTCGTCGGACGCGAGCGCGACGTACACCCACTTCTTCCGCCGGAGCGCGCGATCGACGAGCGCGCGGCCGAGGTCGATGGGCGGGAGCGGCCCGGCGTACGATCCGAAGGCGGGAGCGCGCGTCTCCGGATCGACGAACGCGGACGGCGCGGGCGAGAGCGTCCTCATCGGGACGAGAGTCTACCGCGGTTGTCGAGCGCCTCCCGGACGGAGTAGAAGATCGGCATGCGTGCGGCCCTCCCCCTCCTCGCGGCTCTCGTCGTCCTCGGCGCGTGCGGACCGGCCCAGGAGGCGGAGACGACCGCCGGTACCGGCCCCTCGCGGAGGGCGCGCGGCGACACGCCGCCCGTTCCGCCCGACTCGACGCGCGTGACGGCGTTCTCCGTCGACCCCGAGAACCTCAACGTCGACAAGATCGCGATGCGCGACGGCGGCATCCGCCCGGACGGCAACCGCGATCTCGTCTTTCGCGCGACCGTCGAAGGCCCGGCCGACGCGCTCTACATCGTGACGACGTCCGACAAGGGCGAGCCCCACTACGGCTTCCGCGCGGACACGATCTCCGGCCACGAAGAGCTCCCGAGCGAGCTCGGCAGCGTCGTCGACGTCGGGCGGCTCACGGTCTGGATCGCCGTCGTGGAGGACGGGAAGTTCATCAACACCGAGGGCGGCGCGCTCGGGAACCTGTCGCCGGGCCCGCACCAGCTCAAGCTGTATGTGCCGAACACCGGGAACCTCCGGCCGGGGAGCCACCTGCGACTCTATGCGCGCGCTCCGAACGGCGGCCTCGCCAAGGGACCGGTCATCCCGTACTGACCCCGGCGCGAAGGAAGGGGGCGCGGCGCGGGGCGGCGCATTTCCGAGCAGATCATCCGTTGTGACGCTCGAGACTGATCTAGACTGCCCGCATGACCATTCGTGGTTGGAACGACGCCTGGCAGCCGCTCTTCGACAGCCTGGGCCGCATGAAGGCCGCGTGGCCCACGCGGGGCTGGAGCTGGGACCCGCGACTGCTCTGCGTGACGTCGTCGTTCACGACGGAGCAGGAGCCGGCGGCGCGCAAGGCGACGCAAATCGCTCACCAGAACGAGTGGACCGCCGCGACGATCGTGCGCGCGCCCCAGCCGCTCCGCGACGTCGTCGAGCGCGCCGGCGGGATCCGCCAGGGGCAGCTCGCCCTGTCGACCGGTCCGGTGAACGGGCTGCTCGTCTACGGCCTCTGGTGGCCGTGGGGCGACGGCGAGACCGTCTCGCTCCGCGTCGGGCTCGCCGACGTCGATCCGAACCGCGAGCCGTACCTCCGCTTCCGCGACGTCTTCGGCGTCACGTTCTAGCGCCGCGCCGAACGCGTCGGCGGGTCAGTCCCTGAGGCGCGCCCCGCGCGGCTTGATCTCGAGCCGGGCGCAGAGGGCCTCGAACGGGCCGCGCGGCGCGCCCTTGTACTCGAGATCCGCGAGCGACTCGGCGAGCGGGACGTCGCGCACGAGCGTCGCCAGGCGCTTGTAGAGGAGCGCGTCGTCGCGCCGCGAGGCCAGCGTCGCGGCGAGCCGCGGGGCGCCGGGCACCTTGACGTCCCAGGCCGTCGCGTCGTCGGGGATCGCCTCGATGGTCTCGTAGCGTGCGAGCAACGTCGCCGACGACTTCTCCCCGAAGCCGGGGATCCCCGGAATGCCGTCGGAGGTGTCTCCCATGAGCCCGAGGAGGTCGGGGATGCTCTTCGGCCCGACGCCGCGCCGCGCGCGCATCGCGGCTTCGTCGATGACCTTGCGGCGGATCCGGTCGACCTGGACGACGCGATCGCCCGAGAGGACCTGCCCGAGGTCCTTGTCCGGAGTGAGGATGCGCACGTGCGCGCCTTCGTCGGCGAAGCGCGTGGCCGCCGTCGCCAGCGCGTCGTCGGCCTCCCAGCGGTCCATCGACCACACGACGATGCCGAGCGCGCGCGCCGCCTCCTCCACGAGGTCGAACTGCCCGCGCAGCGAGGCCGGCATCCCCGCGTCCGTCTTGTAGCCGTCGAAGAGCTCGTTGCGGAAGCTCACGATCGGGTTGTCGAACGCGATCGCGAGGTGCGTCACCGCCTCGGCCTTGTCCTCGAGCAGGGCGAGCATCGACCCGACGACGCCCGCGGTCGCCTTCACGTCCACGCCGCCCACGACCTTGCCCGGCCGCGGCGCGAAGTGGGCCCGGAAGAGCTCGAATGTTCCGTCGACGAGGTGGACTCTCATGGGCGCGGGCGAGGCATGATACGATGACGGTTTCGGGAGCGAGGAGGAGAGACGTTGGCGGAGGGGCCGGGACAGCGCGCACACCGCCGGGTCGGGACGATGGTCCGGGACAAGTACCGGATCGACGCGTTCATCGCCACCGGGTCGATGGCGAACGTGTACGCGGCGACCCACCGGAACGGGAGCCGCGTCGCGCTCAAGATCCTCCACCGCGAGCTCTCGCGCGATCCGTCGATGGCGGAGCGCTTCCGCCGCGAGGGCTACTTCGCGAACTCGATCGGACACGCGGGCGTCGTCCGCGCGATCGACGACGACGTCGCCGACGACGGCTGCGCGTTCATCGTGATGGAGCTGCTCGAGGGCGAGAACCTCGAGGAGCGCCGCCAGCGCCTCGGCGGCCGCGTGCCGCTCGCGGAGGCGCTGCAGATCGCCGACGCGATGCTCGACGTGCTCTCCGCCGCGCACGACCACGAGGTGCTCCACCGCGACCTCAAGCCGGAGAACGTGTTCATCACCCGGAAGAACGAGGTCAAGCTCCTCGACTTCGGCGTCGCTCGCTTCAACGACGGCCGGAGCTCGAGCGACATGACCGCCGCGGGCATGGTGCTCGGCACGCCGGCCTTCATGCCGCCGGAGCAGGCGCTCGGGCGACGCGAGGACGTCGACGCGCGGAGCGACATCTGGGGGGTCGGCGCGACGATCTTCACCGTCATCACCGGCGAGGCCGTCCACGCCGGCGGCGACGCGAAGACCAAGCTGATCGCGACGGCGCGCACACGCGCGCGTCCGCTCCGGGACGTGGCGCCCGAGACGCCACGTGCGGTCGCGCAGGTCGTCGATCGCGCGCTCGCGTTCGAGAAGGCGGAGCGCTGGGCCGACGCCAAAGCGATGCGCGAGGCTCTCCGCTGGGCGCGGATGTCGCTCGAGGGCGAGGCCGCCTCGGAGCTCGAGCGCTTCGACTTCGACCCGATCGCGCCGCCGGTCCCCACGCGACGGACGCCGGAGGACGAGCCGACGCTCGCGGGCCGCGCGTCCGCGTTCACCGACGCGTCGTTCGACGAGCGGACCGAGCGGCGCAAGGCCCTCGCCGCCGCCGCGCGGCGGCAGCCGATGAGCGACGGCGTGATCACCAGCGCGCCGCCGGTCACGCAGCGCGACCTGCCGCCGTCGATGGCGATGAGCGAAGACCCGACGTTCTCGCTCAGGAACGATCCCATCTTCTCGCTCCGCCAGGGCGCCGAGCTCGCACGAGGCGCCGACCCGGCGCCGATCACCGAGCGGATCCCGCACCGCACCGAGGTCTCGACCGCCGAACGCCCGATCGCGGCGCTGCACTCGGCCGAGTCGGCCGCCGACGCGGCAGCGCTGATCAAGGCCGCGCTCGCGAGCACGGCGCTCGCGTTCGACGACGACGAGAGCTCCGATCACCACACGCTGCCGCGCTTCGACGCGCGCGCAGCGCTCGAGGAGAGCAGTCTACCGCGACCCGCCGCGGGCGCGCCCGCGGACGCGCGGCGCGAGGGGGGGCTGGCGGCCCGCTCGGCGCCGGTAACGCCCCACGGCGGCGCGCCGGCGCTCTTGTCGACGCGGACCGCGCCGGGCATCGGCGGCCCATCGCCGGCGATGTTTCCCGTCGAGCCGGCCGCGGCGGCCCCTCCGTACGGCGCGCACGAGGCGCCGGGCGGCGATCGCGCGGCGCCGGCGCCGGCGAGGTTCACGCGGACGGTGCCGCTGGGCGAGTCCGCCTCCGCGAGCATCCCCGCGGCCGCGCTCGCGGACACGCGCCGCCGCCCTTCGCAGACGCCCGAAGGCCCCGGCCCGTTGCTCGCCACGATCGTCCCGAAGAAGTCGGGCGGCGCGCTCCGCGTCCTCGTGCCGATCGCGATCGGCGTCCTCGCGGGCGTGGTCACCTACGCGATCGTCGTCCGCCAGCGCGCGGCGAACGCGAGCCACGCCGTGGCCGCGCCCGCCGAGCCCTCCTCCCCGCCCTCGGCGGCGCCGAGCGCCGTCGCGACCGCGCCGCTCGATGCCCCGAGCGCCTCGGCGGAGAGCCCCGCGGCGCCGTCCGCCGAGGCCGCCCCGCCGGCCAGCGTCGCGGCCCACGCACCGAGCGCCGCGCCGAAGAAGCCCCGACCCCGACCGCGCACCAAGCCGCCAAGCGGGCCATCCACCGCCGGCGCTCCCACCTCCGACGCGCCGACCGCCGAGCCGCCGCCCGCTCCCGTCCCGACGCCGCCCGACCCACCCTCGCAAGACGCCACCGAGTAGCGTCGCCCGCCGTTCGCGTCGAGGCTCCGCCGTGCCGTAAGCGCAGTCGGCCAGGCCTCATGCTCTCTTCTCTCGCCCGTGCCCGTGCCCGTGCCCGTGCCCGTGCCCGGATCTTCTCGAGCCGGACGCACTCAGCGCCACTTGAACAGGCGCACCGCAAGCACGAACGACACGACGCCCCACACCGCGCAAAGCCCGATCTTCCCAGCGACGTCCGCGAGCGACGCACCGTCGATCATCACGCCCCGAAGCGCGTCGTTGAGCGCCGTGAGCGGCAAATACCGGATCACCGGCTGGACCGCGTCGGGGAAGCGCGACGACGAGAAGAAGACGCCCGAGCAGAGGTACATCGGGAACGACACCACGTTGATGAGCCCGCTCACGATCTGCGGATTCTCCGCGCGACACGCGAGAAAGAGCCCCATCACCGCGAAGGTCAGCCCACCGACGAGCGCCGTCAGGGCCAGCGTGAAGACGCTCCCGCGCACGCCGACGTCGAACACGATCCGCGAGAACACGAGGAGCGGCGCGAGCTCGATCGGCAAGAGCACGGCGCGCACGAGGAGGAACGAGAGCAAGAAATCGCTCCGCCGCATCGGCGTCGCGGTGAGCCGCTTGATCAGCTTCTTCGTCCGCATCTCCGCGAGCGAAAACCCGATCCCCCAGAGCCCCGTCGACATCAGGCCGAGCCCGACGAGGCCGGGGATGAGGAAGTCGATGTAACGCGATCCGGGCTCGGTGACGATCTTCGCGACCGGCGCGTAGGCGTCCTTCCGCCCCTCGCCGCGCTGGAGGACGTCGTCGGTCACCGAGCGCGCGAGGCGGCTCTCGGGGCGCGTCGGATCGAAGCGGTACGTGTAGCCCGCCTCGCCCTCCGTCGGGACGACGACGAGGCTCACCTTCCCCGTGCGGAGCTCGGCGTTCGCCTCTTCGGGCGGCAGCACCTTGACCTTCACGTCGTCGGCCGCGGCGAGGATCTCCCGCGCTCGCTCCGCGCGCGCCAGCGTCACGGCCGACGACGACTCGACGGCGACGACGACCGGCTCGGGATCGCGGTTACGGAACGCGATTCCGAGCACGATCGACAGGACGAGCGGGAAGCCGAACGTCCAGAACATCGTCCCGGGCTCGCGGTAGAAGAGGCGGAAGCGCGCGAGCGCGAGCTCGGTGATCGCGTTCAGCCGAGCGCGCCGCGCGCTGACGGACTCACTCACGCAGCGCCCTCCCCGTGAGCGTGACGAACACGTCCTCGAGCGTCGCGTGGTGCGTCGACAGGTTGGCGAGCTCGAGGTCCCGCTCGCGGAGCTTGCCGAGCACGGCCGGCAACGCGAGGTGGAGGTGCTCGACCGTCAGCACGATGCGCCCCGTCAAGAAGCGCGAGGCCTTGACGCCCGGTAGATCCGCGAGCGACGCCGCGAGCGCGTCCTTCGCGTCGTCGTCGGCCGGCGAAGCCGCGAGTGTGACCTCGACGATCTGGCTTCCGCCGAGCGAGTCGATGAGGTCCTTGGGCGTCCCCAGCGCGATCATCTTGCCGTGATCGATCACGCCGACGCGATCGCAGAGGCGCTCGGCCTCGTCCATGTAGTGCGTCGTCAAGAGGACGCTCCCGCCCTGCTCCTTGAACGCGAGGACGACGTCCCAGAGCATCCGGCGCGACTGCGGATCGAGGCCCGTCGTCGGCTCGTCGAGGAAGAGGAGCTTCGGATCGCCGACCAGCGCGCACGCGACCGCGAGGCGCTGGCGCTGCCCGCCGGAGAGCGTGTCGTACTTCGCGTGCTCCTTCTCCCGCAGCGCGACGAGATCGATCACCTTGTCGACGTCGCGGCCCTCGGTGAAAAACGAGCGAAAGAGCTTGATGGTCTCGCGGACGGTCAGCTTGTCGGGGAGGTTCGTCTGCTGGAGCGACACGCCGAGGCGCTCGCGGAGCCAGCGCTCGTCGGTCTCCCAGCGGCGGCCGAGGATCTCGACGGTGCCGCCCGATGGACGGAGCAGCCCCTCGAGGATCTCGACCGTCGTCGTCTTCCCCGCGCCGTTCGGCCCGAGGAGGCCGAAGCACTCGCCCACGCGCACCTCGAGGTCCAGCCCGTCGACCGCGACGACCTCCTCGTCGTAGGTCTTCTGCAGTCCCCTGCAGCGGATCGAGAGCTCACTTGTGGCGGAGCCCTCCTCGGGCAGAGGCTCCGTCGCGGCGCCGTGCATGCGGCCAAGCAGCGTAGTACCTGGACGCCACAAATTCGACCGGTTCTTGCGCGCCCGTTCGCCGTCGACCCCGCGACCACGCTGGCTATCATCGCGGCCACCATGGCGAGCCCCCTCACCTCCTCTCCGGCGTGGCAGGACCTCTCGAAGCACCACGCGGCGGTGTCGCGTCTCCAGATGCGCGACCTCTTCGCGAGCGACGCCGGGCGCTTCGCGCGCTTCTCGGTGGAGGCGTGCGGCCTCTTCGTCGACTACTCGAAGCACCGCGTCACCGACGAGACGATGAAGCTCCTCTTCGCGCTCGCGAGGCAGACCGAGGTCGAGCGCTGGCGCGACCGCATGTTCGACGGCGAGCGCATCAACTTCACCGAGGACCGCCCGGTGCTCCACGTCGCCCTCCGGAACCGCGGCCCGCGGCCCATCCTCGTCGACGGCAAGGACGTGATGCCCGACGTCCGCGCCGTGCTCGCGAAGATGCGCGTCTTCAGCGATCGCGTCCGCTCCGGCGAGTGGAAGGGCCACACCGGCAAGTCGATCACGCACATCGTCAACATCGGCATCGGCGGCTCCGACCTCGGCCCGGTCATGGTGACCGAGGCGCTCGCGCCCTACGGCAAGCCCGAGATCCGCGCGCACTTCGTGTCGAACATCGACGGCACGGCGATCGCCGAAGCGCTCCGCGCGGTCGATCCGGAGCGCACGCTCTTCATCGTGGCGTCGAAGACGTTCACGACGCAAGAGACGCTCACCAACGCCCGCTCGGCGCGGTCCTGGCTTCTCGCGCAGCCCGGCTTCGACGCGAGCGCCGTCGCGAAGCACTTCGTCGCGCTCTCGACCAACGAGAAGGAGGTGCGCGCCTTCGGCATCGATCCCGAGAACATGTTCCCGTTCTGGGACTGGGTCGGCGGCCGCTACTCGCTCTGGAGCGCGATCGGCCTCTCGATCGCGATCATGATCGGGATGGACGCCTTCGAGGAGCTGCTCGAGGGCGCGTTCGACGTGGACGAGCACTTCCGCGCCGCGCCGCTCGAGCAGAACATCCCGGTCATCCTCGGGATGCTCGGCGTCTGGTACGCCAACTTCTTCGGCGCCGAGTCGCACGCGATCCTGCCCTACGACCAGTACCTCCACCGCTTCCCCGCGTACTTCCAGCAGGGCGACATGGAGTCGAACGGCAAGCGCGTCGATCGCCACGGGAGCGCGATCGCCGACTACACGACCGGGCCGGTCGTCTGGGGCGAGCCCGGCACGAACGGGCAGCACGCGTTCTACCAGCTGATCCACCAGGGAACGCGCCTCGTCCCGTGCGACTTCATCGCGCCGATCGAGTCGCAAAACCCGGTCGGCGACCACCACGCCATCCTCCTCGCGAACTTCTTCGCCCAGACCGAGGCCTTGATGCGCGGAAAGACCGAGGCCGAGGCGCGCGGCGAGCTCGAGGCGGCCGGCCTGTCGAAGGAGCGCGTCGACCTCCTCGCGCCGCACAAGGTCTTTCCGGGCAACCGCCCGACGACGTCGATCCTCGTGCAGAAGGTCACGCCGCGGGCGCTCGGCGCGCTCGTCGCGACGTACGAGCACAAGATCTTCGTTCAGGGCATCGTCTGGAACATCAACAGCTTCGATCAGTGGGGCGTCGAGCTCGGCAAGCAGCTCGCGAACGCGATCCTCCCCGAGCTCGCGGCGGCCGGTCCGGTCACGACGCACGACGCGTCGACGAACGGCCTCGTCGACCTCTACAAGTCTCGCCGCCGCTGATCTCCGCGGGCCCCTCGAGCCGCGCGAGGACGTGAAACACGCCTCGCGCGCGCCAGCGCCTCGGTCAGACCGCGTCGACGCTCTTCGTCTTGTCGAGCAGGCTCGGGAGCTCGCCGCGGAGGCGCTTCTGCCAGTCGCGGCTCTCGGCGACGTGCGCGCCCTCCGGCAAGAGCTCGCGGTAGCGGTCGAGCCGCCCGAGCGCCTTCGAAAGGCTCTCCTTCGCCTCGGCGCGCGAGGCCGCGAGCGTGGCGCTGAAGTAGGCGTCGTCGAGCACGAACGGATCGAGCTCTTTTTCGGCGTTGTTCTTCACGATCGCCTGCTCGATGTCGGCGACGGCCTCGGCGTAGCGCTCCGCCAGCTCGTAGGCGGTGCCGCGATCGAAGAGCGGCTCGGGGCCGTCGTTGCCTCCTTCGATCTCCGAGGTCGCGGCGACGATCGCCTCCTCGTAGTCCCCCTGCTCGATGTGCTTCTTCGCGAACGACATTCCGTAGCGGCCGGCCATGATGGGCCGGGACCGTAGCGGAAGCGCGGGCGCACCTCAATCCGCACGCGGCGCCGGCCGAGGCCGCTGGTACAGTGCGGCGGATGAAGGCGATCTTCGTGACGGGGGCGGCGTCGGGAATCGGCCGAGCGACCGCGCTCCTCTTCTCGCGACGGGGGTTCAAGGTCGGCTGCTACGACATCGACGTCGAGGGCGCTCGCCGCGTCGCCGAGGAGATCGACGCCGGAGCCAGCAAGGGCACGAGCTGCCACGGCCGCATCGACGTGACGAACGAAGAGTCGTGGACCTCGGCGCTCGAGGACTTCGAGGCGCACGCCCATCGCCTGGACGTGCTCTTCAACTGCGCCGGGATCCTCCGCACCGGTCACTTCGAGGACGTGTCGCCCTCGGAGTGCAGAAAGCAGCTCGACGTCAACGTCATGGGCGTCATCCTCGGCATCCAGAAGAGCCTCCCGCTCCTCGAGCGCACGGCCGCCGAGCACGGAGTGAGCGCGATCGTCAACATGTCGAGCGCGTCGGCGACGTACGGCCAGCCCGAGCTCGCGGTGTACTCGGCGACGAAGTTCGCCGTGCGCGCGCTCACCGAGGCCCTCGACGTCGAGCTCGCCCCGCGGAAGATCCACGTCTGCGACGTGATGCCGGGCTACGTCGACACGCCGATGGTGCAGACGCAGTCGCACACGCCGCGCTCGCTCGATCGGCTCGGCGTCAACCTGACCGCCGAGCGCGTCGCCAATACGGTCTGGAAGGCCGCCCACGGGCGCGGCGTCCACTACATCCCCCAGGCCAACGTGGCCCTCATGAACCGCGTCGGCGGCCTGCTTCCGGAGCTCGGCCGCGTCGTGACGCATCGGATCGCGAAGCGCTGACCCGCGCGAGGCGAGGCGTCGGCGGCCTCAGGCCGAGAGTGCTTCGAGCGTCAGGCGCGTGCGCCCGACGATGATCTCGTCGCCCGCGAGCAGCTCCTGCTCGCCCTTGATGCGGACGAAGACGCCGGTGCGCGAGCCGAGGTCCGACAGGACGATCGAGCCGGCCTGCTCCTCGACGAGGCAGTGCTGGTCCTCGACGAGCGGGTCCGCGGTGAACACGAAGTCGCCGATGGCCGAGCCGATCTGCATCGTGGTCCCGCGGGCGACGACGCACGCGCCCTTCGCGCCGCCCTCGAAGAGCTGCACGACGCGGAACGACGAGGACCACTTCGGCGACGAGTAGAAGTACGTCGGGCCGGGGCCGGGGCCGTCGTTCGGCTCGGGGTTGCGATCGATGAGGAGCACCTGGTCGCCGACCATGAACTCGTCGCCGATCTCGAGCTCGACCGGCTGGCGGATGCGCAGGAAGACGCCGTTGCCCGCCTCGAGATCGACGAGCCACATCCGGCCCTTCTGCCAGCGGATCTGCGCCTCGCGCGGGTGACAGAAGCGCTCGTTCTCGAGGGCGATCGCGCCGTCGCGACCGATGATCGCCGCGTCGCCGAGCGGCTCGTAGAACGCCGGGCCGCCGGTGAGGCTGCGGACGACGTTCAGGCGGAAGCGCGCCTTCTGCGACTTCGGCGTGGGCTTGCCGACGAGCTTCGAGATCGACTGCGCGGACTCGACGGCCGGCGGCGGCGCGGCGGCCGCCACGGGCGGGAAATCGACGGCGGCGACGGCCGGCGGCGGGATCGAGCGCGAGGCCGCGGCCGCCTCGACGCGCTCCTCTTTCTTCGTGGCGAGCTTCTGGACCTCGAGGCGGGGCGCCGTCTCGAACAGCTCCATGCCGCCGACGGCGCGGCCAGCGATGACCTCGTCGAAGCGGCCCTCGCGCAGCATGATCGCCATCTCCATGTGCTGGCCCTTCATCAGGGCGCGCACGTACTTGGCGATGTCGTCGCGCTTCACCTCGCTGGCGTAGACGCGCTTGTGGCTCTTGATGATGCGCCCGCCGTCGGCGAAGAGGTGCGTGATGATGTGCGGGCGGTCGAGGCCGGAGTCCTCGGTCTGGATGTGGAACACCAGCCCGTTGAACTTCACGTTGTTGTTGAAGCCGACCTGCGCCCGCATGAAGTTCGGGCGAGCGATCTGCTTCTCGAGCTTGGCGATCTCGTCGGCGGTCCACCGCGTGATCGCCTCGTCGAGCGGTCCGTGGTCCTTGGCGGCGATCCCCTCCATCCGCTCGAACGCGAGCTGCGCGAGCTGCGAGCCGGGATCGAGGCGGAACGCCTCCGCGAGGAGCTCCTGGCCTTCCTTGTCGTTCGCGCCGTTCGCGGCCCAGGAGCACAGGAGAGCGACCGCTTCGTCGCGTTTTTCCTTGCCTACAAGCCAACGCGCGACCTTGGCCGCCGAACTCCGAGACATGTTCGAGGACATCATCGGTGGCCCCCCGCGTCCGTGCAAGCCCCTTTCGTCAACCCCCCGGTCGGAAGCTCGAGCGCGCGTCGCGGCGACGCGTCGGGCGCGTCGAGCGAGTCAGCGCGCGACGGGCGCGTAGAGCGAGACGCCGCGGACGTTCTCGTCGACGCGGAGCGGCACCTTGAGCGAAGGCAGCGCGCGCTGCTCGCAGTCCGTGCGCTCGCAGAGCCGGCAGGTGACGCCGACGGGGACGCACGTATCGGGGTTCGCCATGTCGATCCCGTCCGAGTACACGAGCTCGCGCGCGTGTTCGACCTTGCACCCGAGGCCGATCGCCTGGACGGGGTGCTGCGCGTGGTAGCCGCCCGAGTCCTTCTGGATCGTCCGCGCGATGCAGAAGAACTCGTTGGCGTCGGGCATCCGCGAGACCTGGATGCGGATCATCCCTGGCGTGAGGAAGGCGCTGAAGACGTTCCAGCGCGGGCAGGCTCCGGAGAAGCGCGCGAAGCGGATCCCCGAGGCGCTGAACCGCTTCGAGATGTTCCCCGCGACGTCGATGCGGATCATGTGGAACGGCACGCCCTCCGCGCCCGGCCGCCGGAGCGTCGTCAGGCGGTGACACACCTGCTCGAAGCCGACGCGGAAGCGCCGGCCGAGCACGTCGATGTCGTAGCGTTCCTGCTTCGCCGCCTCGAGGAACGCCGCGTACGGCATCAGCACCGCGCCGGCGAAGTAGTTCGCGAGCGTGACCCGCGCGAGGCCGCGCGACTCCTCGTCGGTGAGCCGCGCGTCGGCCGTGATGCGGTCCATCAGCGCGCCCTGCGTCATGACCGCGATCTGGTTGGCGAGCTGGAAGGTGCGGCTGCGCGTGGGGAGGAGCTCCGAGAGCACGAGGAGCTTGCGATGCGGGTCGAAGCGACGGAGCACACCCCGCTCCGATCCCCAGCGCGCGATCTGCACCTGGATGCCGAGGTGCTTCTCGAGGTAGCGGATGAGACCGGGGTAGAGATCGTCGCTCGTCAGCTTGGCGCGCGACGCCAGCGCCTCCGCGGCCGCCTCGAGCTCCGGGAAGTGGTTCGACGCGCGCTGGATGAGATCGGTCACCTCTTCGCTCGGCAGGTGCGCGCCCGGTGACGCGAGCTCCTCGCCGTCCGACAGGCGCGACGAGAGATCGTCGGCCGAGGAGCGAGCGGCCTGGTAGGCGCGGTAGAGCGAGAGGACCGCGCGCGCGGCGCTCGGGCTGGCGACGGCCATCTCGCGCACGTCGACCGAGGTCAGGTCTTGCTCTTCGAAGAGGGGATCGGCGAACGCCTCGGTCAGATCGGCGACGAGCCGCGCGTCCTCGTCGGTCGCGAACGAGTGCACGTCGACGTTGCACAGCTGCGCGAGCTTGATGAGCAGGTTCGCCGGCAGCGGCCGCCGGTTGTTCTCGATGAGGTTCAGGTAGCTCGGCGAGATCGCGAGCTTGTCCGCGAGCTGCACCTGGCTCAGCCCTTCACGCCGGCGGAGGGCGCGGACCTTCGCTCCGAATCGGGGCGCTTCGGCACTTTGACGCAGGGGCACTACTCACCTCCGTGGCGCGCTGTCATTGACAGACATTACAACACTACAGCCTGTCATTGACAACTCAGAACGCCTGTTTCTTCCGCATGTCATGAGCGATCTTGACTGCAAACAGCCCTCACTGCAATCTCCTAACACGTTGCATCAACGCGGCGGTAGAGTGCGAACATGACGCCCCCCGTTCCCCCCTACTCCCTCCACGCGAAGCCGGTCCAAGGGCAGGAGAGCATCCTCACCGCGGACGCCCTCGCGTTCGTCGTCGAGCTCGTCCGGACGTTCCGGCCGCGGGTCGCCTCGCTCCTCGCCAAGCGGGCCGCCCGGCAGGCGGACTTCGACTCGGGCAAGGCGCCCGACTTCCTCCCCGAGACCGCCGAGGTCCGCGCCGGGGACTGGCGCTGCGCTCCGGTGCCCGAGGCGATCGCCGACCGCCGCGTCGAGATCACGGGGCCCGTCGACCGCAAGATGATCATCAACGCCCTCAACTCGGGGGCCAGCGTCTTCATGGCGGACTTCGAGGACGCCACCACGCCGACCTGGCAGAACCTCATCGAGGGGCAACAGAACCTGCGCGACGCCGTCCGCCGGACCATCTCGTTCGAGCAGCCGGGCGCGACGCCCGACGCGCCCGCGAAGAAGTACGCGCTGAAGGACCACACGGCGGTCCTCTTCGTCCGCCCGCGCGGCTGGCACCTCCCGGAGAAGCACCTCCACGTCGACGGCGAGGTCGCGCCCGGCGCGCTCGTCGACTTCGGTCTCTTCTTCTTCCACAACGCGAAGGAGCAGATCGCGCGCGGCGCGGGCCCCTTCTTCTACCTGCCGAAGATGGAGAGCCACCTCGAGGCGCGGCTCTGGAACGACGTCTTCGTCTTCGCCGAGGACAAGCTCGGGATCCCGCGCGGGACGATCAAGGCGACCTGCCTCATCGAGACGCTCCCCGCCGCGTTCGAGATGGACGAGTTCCTCTACGAGCTACGCGAGCACTCGGCCGGCCTCAACTGCGGACGCTGGGACTACATCTTCAGCTTCATCAAGAAGCGCGCGAACGACGCGACGGCGCTCTTGCCCGATCGCGGCGAGGTCACGATGGACAAGGCGTTCCTCGACGCCTACGTGACGCTCCTCATCGAGACGTGCCACCGGCGCGGCGTCCACGCGATGGGCGGCATGGCCGCGCAGATCCCGATCAAGAGCGACGCCACTAAGAACGAGCAGGCGCTCGCGAAGGTGCGCGCCGACAAGCTCCGCGAGGTGACGAAGGGTCACGACGGCACCTGGGTCGCACACCCCGGCCTCGTCCCGATCGCCAAGGAGATCTTCGACGAGCACATGCCGGCGAAGAACCAGCTCGGCGCGCGGCCGGGCGCGAAGGTCGGACGCGCGGACCTCCTCCGACCGCACGACGGCAAGCGCACCGACGCGGGGCTCCGCCACAACATCCGCGTCGGCGTGCAGTACCTCGACGCCTGGCTCCGCGGCCAGGGCTGCGTCCCGATCTACGACCTCATGGAAGACGCCGCGACGGCGGAGATCTCGCGCGCGCAGGTCTGGCAGTGGATCCACCACGCCGCGCCGCTCGACGACGGCAGCGTCGTCTCGCGCGAGCGCTTCGAGCGCACCGTCTCCGAGGAGATGAAGCGCATCGAGGGCGAGGTCGGCCCGGACCGCATCGCCACCGGAAAGTTCAGCGAGGCCCGCGACCTCTTCGTGCGCCTCTCCCTCGCTCCTCGGTTCGAGGAGTTCCTCACCCTCCCCGCCTACGAGATCGTCACCCGCGACCCTCTCGAGGCATGACGCCCCGACCCTGCACCCGACCTCAGGAGAATCACCCATGAGCGCCGCCCGCACCGACGTCCTCGATCCCAAGCAGACCGACCTCCGGGAGATCGCGCTCCGCGACTCGCGCGACGCCCTCCACGCCAAGCGCTTCGACGGCATCGTCCGCGCCTACTCGAAGGCCGACGTCGAGCGCCTCCGGGGCTCGTTCAAGATCGACTACACCGTCGCGACGCTCGGCGCGAAGCGCCTCTGGGAGCTGCTCCACACCGAGGCGTACGTCCACGCGCTCGGCGCGCTCACCGGCAACATGGCCGTGCAGCAGGTCCGCGCGGGCCTCAAGGCGATCTACCTCTCGGGCTGGCAGGTCGCGGCGGACGCGAACTCGGCCGGGCAGATGTACCCCGATCAGAGCCTCTACCCGGTCGACAGCGTCCCGACCGTGGTGAAGAAGATCAACGCCGCGCTCCTCCGCGCCGATCAGATCGAGCACGCCGAAGGTCGTCGCGAGCGCCACTGGCTCGCGCCGATCATGGCGGACGCGGAGGCGGGCTTCGGCGGCCCGCTGAACGCCTACGAGCTGATGAAGTCGATGATCGAGGCGGGCGCCGCGGGCGTCCACTTCGAGGACCAGCTCGCCAGCGAGAAGAAGTGCGGACACATGGGCGGCAAGGTCCTCATCCCGACCGCCGCGTTCGTCCGCACGCTCACCGCGGCGCGCCTCGCCGCCGACGTCTGCGACGTGCCGACGCTCCTCGTCGCGCGGACCGACGCCGACAGCGCCAAGCTCCTCACGAGCGACATCGACGAGCGCGATCACCCGTTCATCGTGAAGGGCGAGCGCACCGCCGAGGGCTTCTACCGGATCAAGAGCGGCGTCGAGACCGCGATCGCGCGCGGCCTCGCCTACGCGCCCTACGCGGACCTCGTCTGGTGCGAGACCTCGACGCCCGACCTCGCGCAGGCCAAGCAGTTCGCCGAGGGCATCAAGAAGCAGTTCCCGAACAAGCTCCTCGCCTACAACTGCTCGCCGTCGTTCAACTGGAAGAAGCACCTCGACGACGCGACGATCGCCAAGTTTCAGCGCGAGCTCGGCGCGATGGGCTACAAATTCCAGTTCGTCACGCTCGCGGGCTTCCACGCCCTGAACTTCGGGATGTTCGAGCTCGCGCGGAAGTACAAGGACGCCGGCATGGCCGCGTACTCGGAGCTCCAGCAGGCCGAGTTCGCCGCCGAGAAGGACGGCTACTCCGCGACGCGCCACCAGCGCGAGGTCGGCACCGGCTACTTCGATCAGGTGGCCGAGGTCATCTCGGGCGGCAAGGCCTCGACGCTCGCGCTCGAGGAGTCGACCGAAGCTCACCAGTTCTGATCGAGCTCGAGCCTGCGCGGACGAGCGCGAGCGCCCGGCCGGCGGGAGGTCTCACTCTCGGAGACTTCCCGCCCTCGCCCTTCGGTCGCTCGGCGCGATCGAATCGACGCGCGCGCCCTGGCAGCGGCCTTCGGCGTGCATACCGTATCGACGACGCCCTCGGAGGGCGTGTCGTCATGCGGTGTACCTTCTGCAGCTCCCCAGCCGCGCATCCTGCGACCGGCTGCCAGTACGGGCCGCGCACCCTCGCCTGTCGCGCGTGCGTCGAGACCTTCTGGGTCTGGATGCGGTCGCACACGAACAAGCGCGCGCGCCGCGGGCACGGCCCCGCGACGGCGCTCACGTTCTACGAAGCGGCCACCGTGTTCTCGAGGTGGGCCTCGAGCGGACGCCCGGAGCCGGTCGCTCAGTCGCGGCAGCCGAGCGATCCGTCGCGCGAGACGGACCGGTAGACGACGCACGACGCCCGCTCGACGAAGCGCGCCTCGGCGGCGTAGTCCGAGCCGTGGCGCGCGAGGAGCGCGATCGCGTACCGCTCGCCGCCGGGCACCTGGACGAGGCCGACCTCGTTGAGCGTCGCGTACTCCGCGTACGCCGGCGGCGGCAGCCAGCCCGCCTTGTGCATCATCTGCGCGCGCGCCCCCGCGGGCAGGAGACTGCCGAGCCATCCGCCGTAGCCGGAGCGGGGCGAGCGCGTCATGTACCCGCGAAGCTCGTCGGTGCGCTCACCGAGGAGCTCCCCGCGGTCGAGCTTCGAGAGGAACGTGATCGCGTCGCGCGGGGTGAAGTAGTTGTCGCCGCCGAGCTGGCCCTGGTGCGTCGCGCGGCGCGTCCGGCCGAAGCTCCAGTTCGCGGTGATGCTCTTGTTCATGCCGACCACGTCCCAGTAGAAGGCGTTGACCGCGTCGATGCCGCCGGCCCGATCGATCGCCGTCCCCGACAGAGCGTTGTCCGAGCTCTCGAAGATCGGACCGGCGATGTCGCTGACGCGTGCGCCCGCGTGCATCGCCGCCGCGACCCACATGACCTTGGCCGCGCTGGCCGAGACGTGACGGACCTCGTCGCCGGCGCCCGCGTACTCGCCGGTCGACAGGTTCAAGACGGCGACGCCAAGCTCCGTCCCCGGCGACCGCGCGGGCGCCTCGGCGGCGAGCGCGGCGACGGCGTCCGCCAGCGAGGCGACGTCCGCCGGCGGTCCCGCGGGCGTGAGGTACTCCTCGAAGGCCCAGCCGTCGCGACCCTCGAACGTGACCGGCGCGAAGCCGTTGTCGCTCACGCCGCTCCGGACGCGCACGCGATCGCCGCGCGACATCACGACGAGGACGGCGTCGTTCGTGCTCGGGCCGGCGCGCAGGTTCAGGCGATCGACGGCGACGATCGCGTCGCCCTCGGCGAGGGCCGCTTCGCTGCTGGCTGCGTCGTCTTCGACGGGCGATGCGCAGCCGGCGAGGCAAGCGATGGAGAGAGCGGCGAGGCAGGCGGACACGAATCGGGAGGCGGGCATGTCCGCTCGAGCTGCATCTCGGGTGCCAGATGTGCGCGGCCGACGCACACCAAGGAACGCGTCGGCTTTCGGCGCGTTGTGGCGATCGACCGATGGGATCGCGCTCGATCCGTGAGCGAGACAGGCGCGGCTTGGTAGCATCGCGGCGATGGCCGACACCAAGAAGCCGAGGGATCGCGAGAAGACCCCGTCGCTCGCGCCTCGCACGGTCGCCTCCCCGCCCGCGGCGGACTCGAAGCGCTGGGAGGACGACGACGAGCCGCGACCCACCGTCCGGATGGCCACGGCCCGCGCCGCCTCCGAGCGCCCGCGGGGGGGCGTCGAGCCGGCAGCCTCGGTCCCGCGCGCCGCGGGCAAGAGCGTCGAGCTGTTCGTGATCGACGAGACGCAGCTTCCGGGCGGCGAGCGCAAGCCGTGGCGCGCCGCCGAGGTCTGGACCAAGCGGCGCGTCTACGGCCTCGACTCGACGTTCAAGTGCGTCGCGATCCTCGACCGCGAGACGGGCCGACCCGAGCTCGGCCACGAGATGCTCGGCGCGCGCCTCGGCGGCGGCCGGCTGCGCGAGAAGGACACGGTGCGCTTCAGCTATCCCCTCCCGCTCCCCGGCATGGAGGCGATGTTCATGAAGGCGAAGAAGTACGGGTACACGTCGATCGTCGAGCGGATGATCGTCCGCATCCGCGTGCTCCACACCTCGAGCGCCGACGCAGTCCCGACCTGGGACGAGATCGCGAGCCGCTGGTCGGAGCCGCCGCCGCGTTGAAGCCGCGGGCCTCCAAAGACGCGCCGGCGGAGGCGCGTGGGCTGTAGAATGCCGAAGGTGCCCTCCGTTCGTTCGCTCGCGTCGATCGCCGTCCTAGCCCTCGCCCTGTCCGGCTGCAGCCGGGCGGAGAGCTCGACCGCCACGCCCGATCCCGTCGACTCCGCCGGCCCCGCGAACCCGAGCCGCGCCACCGGTCCGAGCGCGCCCCTCGTCCTGTCGCGCGGCATCCGCTTCGTGAAGGCGAGCGACGGCGACGTCCCCGCGCTCGTCCGCGCCGAGCGCGCGAAGGCCGCCGCCGACGGCCGCGAGCTCATCGTCTACGTCGGCGCGAAGTGGTGCGAGCCGTGCCAGCGCTTCCACCAGGCGGCGCAGCGCGGTGACCTCGACGCCGACTTCCCCGAGCTCACGATCCTCGAGTTCGATCTCGACGAGGACCGTGACCGCATCAACGCCGCCGGCTACGCGTCGAAGCTCATCCCGCTCTTCGTGAAGCCCGGCGACGACGGCCGCGGCTCCGAGCGACGCTTCGAGGGCGGCGTGAAGGGCGAGCGCGCGGTGTCGAACATCGCGCCGCGCCTCCGCAAGCTGCTCGACAAGTAGATCCGCGCTCAGGCGGCGAGGCCGAACGCGGCGACGCCGCGGGTCCGAAGCTCCTGGCGGAGCGACGACGCGCTCGCCGGAGCCGCGAGCATGCTCGCGAGCAGGGCGGACGCCCACTCGTCGAGCATCGACGCGCCGCACGCGTCGAAGTCGTCGCTCGTACCGCGCAGGATCGCGCGCCATGCCGACGTGACGGCGACGAACGCCGGCGCCACCTCCGCGCCCTCGAGCACGCCCGCCGCGCGCAGGGCCTCGGCGGCCTCCGCGTCGAGCACGTCCGGGAGCCGCCCATCGTAGAGGAGGCCCGGCAAGAGCGACGCCACATGCGGTGAACCGGCGCCGAGCGCGACGTCCGCGAGCGTGCACACGAAGACGGTGAACGGATCGTCCGGAGCGGGCGGAAGCGCGCTCGAGTCGTGCGCGGCGAGATCGCTCGCGACGACCTCCTCGAAGACCGGCGTCACGTCTCCGACCCTCGACGGAGGCTCCTCACCCGCGAGCTCCCGAAGCTCGGCGTCGACGTCGACCTCGGCGCGCGACGCCGCGAGCACGACCTCACTGATCGCAGGCGCCGGCGCCTCGAGCGCACCTTCGACGCTCGTCTCGACGGGCTCGAGCTCCTCGACGAGGATCGCCCCCGCGAGCGCATCTTCCTGGTCGTCCTCCGGCGGAGCGAGCGAGTCGTGCGCGGCCGCCGTCGCTTCGAGCGCCTCGTCCGCGACCGCGACCGCCTCCGCGGCCTCGACCGCGACCTCGATCGCCTCCGCGACCTCGACCGCCTCCGCGACCTCGACCGCCTCCGCGACCGCGACCGCCTCCGCGACCGCGACCGCCTCCGCGACCTCGACCTCGACCGCGACCGCCTCCGCGGCCTCGACCGCCTCCGCGACCTCGATCGCCTCCGCGACCTCGACCGCCTCCGCGACCTCGACCGCCTCCGCGACCGCCTCCGCGCCCTCGCCGGGCACATGGCGCGGCGCGCAAGGTTCGTGGGAACACGCGCGCTCGGCCTGCGGTCGCCCGGTCGGCTCGAGGCAGACCCAGATCACGCCACGGTGAAGCGCCGGGTTGTCGTTCGGGAACTCGGATGCGAGGTTGACCACATCTACCTCCAGCACCCGACACTAACGGGCCGCCGAAAGAGGGCCAAAAAAGCCGGCCTCCACCCCGCGTAACGTCGCCGCGGGCGACGAGCCGCCCCTCGCGACCCGCCCGCTAGAACGTCCCGCGCGGGCCGGCGCCCTCGATCTTCGCCGGCGCCCTCGTGATCGTCGGCGGATCCGTGTTGAGGATCGTCTCCGGCCCCGTCGTAAAGACGTTCTGGAACGTGATCGGCCCGTGGTCTCCCTGGAGGTCGAGCCACGCGGCGGTGCCGGTGAAGTTGGAGTCCTTCACGATGTGCGGCCCCTCGACGCTCGCCGCGTAGATCGTGATCCCGAAGATGTTCTCTTCGCTCGTCACGTGATCGATCTCGAGCTTCCCCGGCGGCCGCTTCTCCTCGTCCTTCGACACCCCGAGATGCGGCCCGCAGTGCGCGCCCTTCAGCGTCGAGTAGCTGAGCTTCAGCGATTTGCCGCCGTACATCGAGACGAGGTCGAGGCCGTTCTTCGCCTTGAGCACGGAGTCTTCGATTTCCGCCTCTCCGCCCTTCTGGATCATGATGCCTTCGTTCGTGTTGGCCTCGTAGTCCAGGAACTTCGCGACGAGCTTGCC
The DNA here is from genome assembly GCA_019637225.1 of Labilithrix sp. Classification (GTDB taxonomy): domain Bacteria; phylum Myxococcota_A; class Polyangia; order Polyangiales; family Polyangiaceae; genus Labilithrix. The sequence goes on along the minus strand of JAHBWC010000035.1, from coordinate 22,837 downwards.
GAAGACCTCCGAGACGCTCGACTCGAAGTCCGCGAGCTGCGTCGGCGTCGTCGCCTTCACGCGCGTGAGGTTCAGCGTCGAGTCGGCGCCGACGAGGAACGGGCGGACCGTCGCGAGGATGCTCGAGTTGGTGACGTTCACCTGCCCCGCGCCCTTCGTCGTGTCGACGCCGACCTCCGCGTTCTCGATGTCGAGCCCGTCGACGTCGAGCTGCCCGTTCTGCGCGACCTGGATGCCGCGCCAGCGCGTGCACGAGATGCGCGCGTGCTCGGCGGTCGACTTGACCCGGAGCACGCCGCCGACCTGGATGATCACGGACTCGCGGCAGCGGATCCGCGCGCCCGGCTCGATCTCCACCGTGGCCCCCTCGAAGATGCGCACCGGACCGGTGAGCTCGAGCCCGTCCTTCCAGACCTCGTTGGCCCGTATGTCGCCGATCTTCGTGTCGACCTGCGGGGTGGTGCTCTCCGACGAGCAAGACGGGACGGCGAGGACGAGGACCGACAGCGAAGCGAGGCGTCGAAGCATGGACCGCATCCTAGCAAGAAACGATCGAGCTTCTCGTGCGGTTCCAAGCCGGCGCGGTCGAGCGCGGCGCATCGCACATCGCCTCCTCGGGTCCGCCCGCCCTTGCAACGGCCACGGCGGTCTGGAATCGTGGCTCCCGAGGACTCCAAACGTGCCCAACGCATTCATCTCCGGCACCGGCTTCTACGTACCGCCGCGCCGTGTGACCAACGACGATCTCCGCGCGCAGTACGGCATCGACACGACGCACGAGTGGATCCACAAGCGCACCGGCATCGAGGAGCGGCGCTTCGCGGACGAGGGCGTCGCCACGAGCGACCTCGGCCTCCACGCCGCGGAGGCGGCGATCGCGCGCGCCGGGATCGCGAAGACCGATCTCGACATGATCATCTTCGCGACGCTCTCGCCGGATCACGCGTTCCCCGGCTCGGGCGTCTACCTGCAGAAGAAGCTCGGTGTCTGCGACGGCCCGAACGCGAAGTTCGTCCCGGCGCTCGACGTCCGCAACCAGTGCTCGGGCTTCCTCTACTCGCTCGGCACGGCCGCCTCGATGGTGAAGTCCGGCGCCTGCAAGCACGTGCTCGTCGTGGGCGCCGAGGTTCACTCCGCCGCGATCGACCTCTCGACGAACGGCCGCAACGTCGCCTCGCTCTTCGGCGACGGGGCCGGCGCCGTCGTCGTGAGCGCGACCGACGAAGACCGCGGCGTCCGCTCGTGGAAGCTCGGCGCCGACGGCCGCTTCGCCGACGCGCTCTGCCAGAAGATCTGGGACATGCGCCGCCGCCCGTTCATCCCGCAGAACGCCGACGGGACCGGTCAGGTCGATCCCGAGATGATGTGGGCGAAGATGGAGGGCAAGCTCGTCTTCAAGAACGCCGTCGAGCGGATGATGACCGTCCTGATGGAAGTCTGCATCGATGCGGGCTGCACCGGGCAGGACATCGACATGTTCTTCTTCCACCAGGCGAACATGCGCATCAACCAGTTCATCCAGCAGCAGCTCGGCATCCCGGACGAGAAGATCGTCCACAACATCGAGCGCTACGGGAACACGACCGCCGCGACGATCCCGATCCTCCTCGCCGAGGCCGAGGCGAGCGGCAAGCTCCGTCGCGGAATGAAGGTCGCGATGATCGCGTTCGGCTCCGGGTTCACCTGGGGCGCGGCGATCGCCGACTGGTAGTCGCGCCGCCGCGCCGCCCTCGCCTCACGGCCCGCAGAAGATGCCCGCGAGGCGGAGAATGTGGGTCCCCGCATTGTCGTTGTTGCGGAAGCAGCGGAACGCGCCGCCGTCCGGATCGTTGTACGTGGTCCCGCAGATCTGCCCGACCTTCCCTTCGAAGCCGGCGCACGCGCTCTGCTTCGCGCTCTGCTGGCAGCGCTGGAAGTCCTCGAACGTCGCGTCGCCCGACTGGAAGCAGCCGTCGCACGAGTCGCGCTGACACTGAATCGACGCGGCGTACGTGGCCGGGCACTGCCCCTCGGCGAGCTCGTTCCGCTCGATGGCGAGGCAGCCCGCGATGTTGAGCGTGTAGTAGTAGCGGTCGCGGTGCCACTGGATCGGCCCCGAGTTGTCGGCCGTCTCGATGCAGGTGCCGCACGCGGTGTTCGCGTCCATCCATGTCTTGCAGGCGTCGCCGGCGTCGAGGCCCAGGTTCGCGATGCACGCCTGGAAGTACGCGCTGATCTGGTCGGTACCGCAGACGTTGGCCTTCGTCGGCGGCTTCCAGGCCGGCGTAAACGACGCGGGCAGCGACGGCTTGCAGTCGACGGGTCCCGTCGCGTCTCGGCCGGTCGTGTCGCCGTCGGTGTTGAAGCCCGGCCCCGTATCGCCGGCTCCCGAGTCATCCTCGCCGTCGTTGAAGCTGCTCGACGGATCACTGTCACACGCGCCGGCGGCCAGCACGATCAAGCTCGCGGTCAAAGCGACGGACAAGAATGCGCGCGTCTTCTGCATGAACAAGCTCCCTCTCGAACGCGGTATCGGCAGCCGGCGCGTGCTCTCGGACCCCGGTGGACACGGTCCAGCGAGCGCGACGCCGTCGGTTCATCTTCTCATCGATCGTCGACCGAGGCTCCTTCGTGCGGACGGACGCCGGCGATGCCTCGCCAGAAGGACTGCACGTTCGACGCCACGGCGCGCAGGCGGCCCACACGCGCGAGCGTCGCGCGCGATCCGCCGTTGTGAGCGCGCCACACCGCCCTGGCCACACTTCTCCAAAACAGCTGTAATCCAGCGGGGGTGGACGCGCCGTGAGGCTGGATCGTCCGGGGGGAAAACGATGATCCAGGCTGATGTCTGCAGGACGCACTACCCCCAGGAGCCCACATCGACAATCGCGCCCAAATCCCCTGATCCCGCGATCAGTCGCGCTTGGCAGGCCGCATGCACATGAAAACCAAAGCCCGACGGGTAAATCAGCGACGGCGGATTGGGGCGCTGCTGCTGGAAACTCAGTCGAAGCGGAGGTTCAGACCATGATCGGATCCCGGGTTCTCGGAGCAGCATGCGCCGCCATCCTCATCAGCTCGCTCGGCACCCTCGCGGGCTGCGGGAGCGCCGACGAGAAGACGGAAGGCGCCACCGCTCAGACCATCCAGGCTGCCAGCGTCTCGCTCGTCCTTCATGACGCGAACGGCACGCGTGTCGGAGAGGGGTCGGGCATCCTGATCGCCCCCCGCGTCGTGCTGACCTCGGGTCACCTCATCGCGGGCAAGGCGCGCTGGACGGTGACGTCCGCCGACGGCAAGACGAAGGTCAACGGCGTGCGCGGCATGACGTACGACTGGATGAACTACAACAGCGACCTGTCGCACCCGCGCAAGCACGACGTCGGCGTCATCTACCTCGATCGCCCGATCCAGCTCGCGGCGTACCCGAAGCTGTCGGAGCAGAAGGTCGCGACGAACACCAAGGGCATGCGCGTCCGCGGCACCGGGAGCTCGTTCGAGATGCTCCCCTCGACGTTCGACCGCTTCCGCACGTTCCCCCACGCGTTCATCACCGACATCCCGACGGGCGAGACGCTCGACACCGGCGGCGCGGTCGTGAACGAGAAGAACGAGATCGTCGGCGTCGTCACCGGACGCGGCTTGACGACCGGCAAGCTCCACATCGCGCGCGTCAACGACCTCGTCGGCTGGCTCTCCCCCAAGGCCGCCTGCGGTCACAAGTCTGCGAAGGCCCTGAGCACCCGCACCTACGGGACGCCTCCGCCGAAGCCGGGCTGCGAGGATGAGGGCAACGGCACCTCGTCGAGCGGCGGTTCTTCGAGCGGCGGCAGCTCGGGCAGCTCCGGCTCGTCGGGCTCGTCGGGCGACGGCAGCTCGGGCAGCTCCGGCTCGTCGGGCGACGGCAGCTCGGGCAGCTCCGGCTCGTCGGGCGGCGATGACGGCGTCCCCGGCAACTGCGACGACGGCGGCGGCGGCTACAACTCCGACGGCTCGCCCAACCCGGGCGGCGGCGCGGGCAGCGACGGCTCCTCGAGCGGCAGCAACGGCTCGTCGAGCGGCAGCGACGGCTCCTCCGGCAGCTCGGGCTCGTCGGGCTCCTCCGGCGACGGTTCGTCGGGCTCGTCGGGCAGCTCCGGCTCGTCGGGTAGCTCCGGCTCCTCGGGCAGCTCCGGCTCCTCGGGTAGCTCCGGCTCCTCGGGCAGCTCCGGCTCCTCCGGCGCTTCCTCCTCGGGTAGCTCCGGCTCCTCGGGCAGCTCCGGCTCCTCCGGCGCTTCCTCCTCGGGTAGCTCCGGCTCCTCGGGCAGCTCCGGCAGCTCCGGCTCCTCCGGCAGCTCGGGTGCGGGCTCGTCGGGCTCGTCGGGCAGCTCCGGCTCCTCCTCCGGTTCGTCCGGCGCCGGCAGCAACGGCGGCGACGGCGACGCCGAGGTCTGCACCGGTCCGCAGGACAACCCCGACGTCTGCCCGCCCGAGCCCGATGGCTGCACCGGTCCGTCGTGCGGCGGCGGCGAGCCGGACAACTCGATCGACTACGGCGGCTGCGGCAGCTGCGGCGGCGGCTCGAGCGACGGGACGATCATCCTGCGCTGACCGACCCAACCGTGCCACGTGCGCCGGCAACGGCGCACGTCACCCCGACGCCGCGTCCCTCCCCAAGGGCGCGGCGTCGTCGCATTTGGTGCGGTCGATGCCCCGCGAGCGCGCGCACCCTCGTGAGGGCGGCCGACCTCGCGCGAAGCGCGTGGTGCGCCTACGCGACGGCGCGTCACGCCCTCGTCGACGATGAGGCTCCGCGGTCGCCCCTACTCGACGTTCGCGGCGCCCTCGTCGACGATGAGGCTCTGCCACGCGCCGACGACGGCGCGAAGCACGCCGAGCCCGTCCACGGCGTCGTCGTCGACGACGTCCGCGGCCTCCGCGGTCACGTCGGCGACTTCTTCGATCTTCGGGAGGAGGATGTTCTGCATGGCGGTCTCATCGGCGAGCCGCGGCGCGGCCTCGCCTCGGCGGAGGCGCGCGAGCGGTCCGCGACGCGGGAGCGGCGATCGGCGTCCGTGAAGGAAGCCGGCCAGCGCGGCGCGGGCGGAGGGCGCGAGCCAATCGAAGATGACGCCGACAGCGAGCCCGTCGTCGCCCGGACGGCGTCCGTGGACGACGCGCGCGACGGTCGCCTCGGCGTCGATCCACATGCCGGGGATCGCGAACGACACGATCAGCGTCTCTCCCGTGAGCACCCGCGTGCGGAGGGGCAAGAGGAGTCCCTCGATCGAGATGTCGAGCGTGCGATCGGCGATGAGCCGGAAGTCGTGCTCGCGGACGGCCTGGCAAGGCAACACGACCTCGCGGCGCGGCGAGCCACGGCGCGACTCGTGAAGCGAGCCCGCCGCAGGGAGCGACGGCGGCATGAACGGTGAGACGAGCGACGGAGAGGCAAAAGCGATCATGGCAAGATGCTCCGGACGGTGGCCGCCCAGTCGATCCGCTGCGCGCGGCGCGGGACGGGCGGTGGAACGTTTCTCAAGTGACCGCGGAGGATGAACCGCTTCACGCGCGGCATCGTCGAGAAGCGGAGCGCGATGCCCCTCCCCTTGTCGCCCGGTCGCCTCCCGCGAATCACGCGCGCGACGTGCGCCTCGGTGTCGAACCAGATCCCGAGCTGCGTCGCGCGAAACGAGACGAACACGTTCTCGCCGGGCTCGAGCTCGACGTCGGTCGCGACGAGCATCCCGTCGGGAGAGACGTCGAGCGCCCTCTCCGAGACGAGGCGAAAATCGCGCTCGCGCACGATCTGGCAGGACATCGGGATGGCACGCCGAACTTCGCGGCGTTCGTTCTTGCGGACGAAGAGCGGCATGTGGGTGATCGTAAGTGTCACCCCCGTCCCTCGGCCAACTTCACTGCGTTTCGGCCTCCGCCGAAGCCTCGTGCACCTCCACGGACTCCGTCCGCTCCGGTTCACTGCGTTTCGGCCTTCGCCGAAGCCGCAGCCGGAGCCGCTCAGCGGCGCGGGCCGCTGCGCTTTGGCGACGTGCGCGGCGCGCCGGCCGCGCCGGGCTTGCCGGGGCCCTTGCCGCGCCCGGCCTTGCCGCCCTTGCTCTTGCCGCCCTTGCCCGTCGGCGAGCGCATGCTCGCCTTCCCGTTCGGCGCCGGCGGCGCGGCCGCGGGCGACGCCGTCACCGCGAGCTCGCCGCCGAGGACGTCGGCGCAGCAGCGGAAGCCGGTCGAGTAGTCGTGGTAGCGCGCCTCGTGCGCCGTCGTCTGGTAGCCGCAGCCGTCGCCGTGACCGACGCTCGACACGTCCTGGTAGTAGCCGCCGTAGAAGGTGCCGTTCGGATCGTCGACCCACTCGTGGAGGTTGCCGACCATGTCGTAGACGCCGTAGCCGTTCGAGCAGCCCGCGTGCTCGCCCGTCTTCGCGAGCGTGCCCTCGAGCTGATTGAGCGAGGGCTGGTTCATCGTCGACGCGTCGTACCGGAAGCCGAACAGCGTCACGACGGGGTTCTTGCCGTTGTCGTTGCAGCGCCCGACCTCGCGCTGCTCGGCGTAGCCGTAGCGCTTGTTCTCGGGCCCGCGACACGCCTGCTGCCACTCCGCGGCCTTGCAGAGCCGCTTGCCCGAGGCGCTGCACGCGCGCTCGGCCTGCGTCGCGCTGATGTAGCCCTGCGGGGTGACGTTGGGCTCGCTGACGGCGCGGACGTGGTGCTGCTGCGTGACGGTCGCGAACGGCGAGAAGCGATACTCCTCGCCGCTCGACGTGACCTCGAGGAGGCTCGCCTCGTAGCGATCGATGCAGTAGCGCCCCTCGATCGAGACCATGTCCGGCGTGCAGCCGCCGCGCGCGGCCTCGGCCGCCGTCGCGCCGAGCGCCGCGGCGACGAAGCCGACGCTCCGCTCCGTCTTCGCGCGGCTCGCCGCGCCGTCGCCCGTGTCGACGGTCCCTCTGCCCGCGCGCGCCGCCGGGCGGCCCTCGTGGGCCTCGCTGGAGGCGGCCGCGCACCCGGCCGCGACGACGAGCGTCGCCGCGAGCCCGACGGCCCGGACCGCGATGTCCCGCGTCTCACGCCAACGCACACCCTCGAGCTAGCAGTCGTCATGCCGTGGAGCCCGTCTCGCGAACCTCACAGATCCGCGCGAATTTCGACACGAACGGAGCTTGCCACCGCCCCGTGGGCCCTCGACCTGGGGAACCGGATATCCATCATCCCGCGCTGCGAGCGCCGTGCCGCGTCGCGATCACGCACGAAACACGCGCAGATGCCGGACGCGCGCGAGCGTCCGCGGCCTTCGCGCCGATGGCTCGTCGCTTGCTCCACCCTCGACAGCCGCGATGCGAGACGTCCACGCCTACTACGACGGAGTGCCCGACGACGTCGCCGGCGACGCCCCGGTAGAGGACTTCGCGTTCGCGGACACGGTCGTCGCCGCCGACCTCGACGAGATCGTCCCGCCGAGCGGGGTGCTCGTCAGCGACGACACCGGGCAGTGCATGCTCACGCCCGTCGCCTACGCGCCGCCGATCGTCGAGGCGAACCCGGACTTCGCGACACGCTTGCGCGTCGCCTGGGCGCGCGTGCGCTACGGGATGAAGGCCTCGCGCGCCGAGATGAACGAGCTCTGGAGCGCGACCGCCGTCCACGAGCACGACGCCGCGGGCGCCCTCGTCCGCGAGGAAGACCCGCTCGCCCGCGCCGCCGTCGTCGGCCGCCGCGTCCGCACGTTCTTCTCGTTCTTCGAGTGGGACCGCGCCGACATGCTGCGCGCAGCCTGGATCGGGCTCGTCGTCTTCGTCCTCGTGGCGACCGCCGGCGCGTTCGCGCTCGAGTCGACCCCAGAGGCCGGCGGCCCGCGCACCCAACCGCGCTCGACGTCGATCGACTCCGTCCCGACACGCGGGGGCGGCCCCCATGCGGCGCGGGCGAACGCCACCGACACGTCGGTGCGCTGACCCGGCGTCCCGCTCGGCAGACTTGCAAGTGACGGCGCGGACGGGCACGATCCCGTCATGGTGTCTTCGCGCGGCCGCGTGGTCATCGGCAGCCTTGCGGCGGCGGTGATCTCGCTCGGAGTCTTCGCTTGTGGCGACAACGACGAGAGCAACGGACGGGGTCCGGACGACGCTCCCGATCCCGAGCCGCTCTTCCGCGCCCTCGAGGACGATCTCATCAAGACGTGCGGTGGGACCAACGGGACGTGCCACGTCCGCGGCAGCTTCCAGCAAGCGCCCGCGTGGCTCGGCGGCCCCGATCCGTACGTGACGGTGAAGAAGTACCGGGGCGTCTTGCCCGCGACGAAGGAGGTCGGCGACAGCATCCTGCTCACGCAGGTCAGGCACGCCGGACCGGCGCTCGCGGACGCGCCGAACGACCTCTATCGCCGCGTCTCGGACTGGCTCACCGCGGAGGTGCCAGGGCCTCCGCTCCCGAACACGGGCGCGTTCAGCGTCATGAGCGGCTTCAACAGCATCCCGCTCGACACGGTCGCGCCCGGCCTGACGAACGCGCGGCTCACGTTCCTCGCGACGGAGACGAACGGAACGCTCACGCTCGACGCCCTGAAGCTCGTCGCGCCCGACAACGCGAACGTCAAGGTCGACTCGCCGTTCTTCGTCATCCTCCCGCGAAGCGGAAAGGTGAAGGCCGATCCCGAGGTGAACGGCTTCAAGGGCGAGCTCACGGTCGCCGCGGGCGAGAGCGTCGATCTGTTCACCGGCAAGATGATCCTGCTGCGCTGGGATCCGACCGGACGGCTCAAGGTCGCGTTCAACAAGATCGAGTCGACGCCCGGACAGGGAACGTCCGCGGGATGCACGGCGCTCGAGCTGTTCAAGTCGAGCGCGCTGCCGGCGATGGGCAAGCTCGTCGACATCCTGCCCGACGACGACCAGGACGCCGGCGAGCCGCTCGGTCAGGGCTCGTGCATCGGCTGCCACGGCAAGGCCCCGCCGGCGAACGAGGCGCCCACGCCGGCCGTGCAGGCGATGGACCTCCGCGCGGCCGCCACCGATCCCGCCGCGGCGTGCGCGCAGGCGAAGATCTGGATCAACCGCCAGGACAAGGCCCAGAGCACGATCCTGCTGAACCCGATGGGCAAGGGAAACCCCCAGCACCCGATGAAGAGCCTCGCCGAGAGCGACTCGATCATCGTCGGCATCAAGGCCTGGGTCGACGCCGAGAACTGACCGCCCCGGAAGGGACCGGCCCGAGCTCCGCGGCCCGACGGCAAGCCGAAGGGTTTCACGCGCATGCCTTCGCGGGCGGCGTCGAGCTCCGCGGCCTCGGCGCGCGCCGCGGGGGTGGTTCGCCACCGTGACGAAGCGAGGATCCACCTCGCGTGGGAACGGCGCCTGGTCGCAGCTCGCACACGTTCGAGATCACGCAGCTTCTCGCTGTCTGTTGCCTCCACGGCAACGCCGCGACGCGTGGCGTGGAGCTTGCTGCTGAGACGGTCGTGGGACAGCGCGCAAACTCCAATCCCTTCCTCGCCCCCTTCGCGCCGACGGCCAACCCGTTCGGCGTCGCGGCGACGATCCCAGAGCCTCCCTTCGCCGTTCCCGTTCCCGCGCCCTTCCCGCCTCCGGCCGCGTTCGGCGTGGCGCCGGCGACGCCGAGCGGCGCGGTCGACGTCGTCGTCGACATGCAGATGTCCGCCGACGACGCGACCCACGAGGACGCGGCGCCGTCGCGTCAGGACCTCCTGCTCCGCGCCGCGGAGCTCGGCCCGGCCCGCCTCACGTGGGAGAGCATCGTCCTGCCGACCGACCCGATCCTCGGCGAGAAGATGCAGCCGCGCGTCGCCGAGCGCCGCGCGCGCTTCCGCAAGGTCGTGAAGGCCGCCCTCGGCGCGTGCGTCGCCTTCTGCGTGATCGCCACCGCCGCGACCGCCGTCTCCGCCGTCGCCGGATCGAGCCACGCCGCCGCCGCGAACGCCGCCGCGTCGATCAAGACGGCGCCGGCTGCAGGCGTCGTCCCCGTCGAGACGCTCGACGCGACGCCGCGCGGCAAGGCTCCGAGCAAGGTCACCGCGACGGCGCGGCCGACGCCGGCCCCCAAGTTCGCGAAGCGCGCTCGTCGCCGCTGAGCGCCAGCTCGCGAAGCGCGCGCGTCGCCGCTGAGCGCTCCGACCGTCTCGCAGAAGCGCGCTCCGCCGCCGCGGACGACGCTCAGACCATCTCGTAGAAGCGCGCTCCGCCGCCGCGGACGACGCTCAGACCATCTCGTAGAAGCGCGAGTGGATGGCCACCGCCGCGAGCAGCCCGACCTGGTAGGGCACCGCTTCGTCCGTCTTCACCGAGAACGTGTCGCGGATGGAGAGCTCCTTCGCGATCTCGAGCATCACCTCGCCGTCCTTCCTCTTGCACTGGAAGACGCCGCGGAAGACGCCGCCGTCCGCCTCGTAGACCTCGTCTCCGACGGTCAGCGTGAGGGTCTTCTTGAAGGCGACCGCGGGAAAGACGAGCGAGCCGACGGTCTTCGACTCGTCGTTGATGTCGTACTTGGTCTTGATGAAGTTGCCGGTGAGGGTCCCGACTTCCTTGCCGTCGTCACCCTCGACCAGACGAAACTTCGGGGTCGCGCTCATGAGCACGCCCCGCACCGTGTAGAGCACGGCTTCTTCGCGCGGCTTTCGGGCGTGGTACACCGTGCCGACGCTCAGAAACGCCTGGGTGATCTCGTAGGTGACCATCGCGCTCCGAGACTACGGCAGGTTCATCGCACGACCAAGCCCACCGCGCCGCCCCTTCAAGGCAGCGTCAGCCGGCGGGCTTCTTCGCGGTCGCCTGCTCGGCAATGACCTTCTTCTCACGCCACTCGGCGAGCTGCTTGGAACGGCGGGCCTTCTGCTTCCTGCGCTTCGGAGCATCCTGGGGGGTCGACATGGCGGCGGACCCTAGCACGTTTGCCGGCGCGAGCGAGATGCTCTAGCGGGAGCCCGATCCCGCCCCGCCGGCGGTCCCGACCCACCGGCGGCTCAGCTCCGACGGCGCCGCCGCCCGGACCCGAGGCGCGCACGACCGCGCGGTCAGGAATCGACGAGGCGGGGCGAGGTCGGCCAGCGCGACGAGACCGACTCGTCCGGGTTCGCGTTCTCGACGAGGTCGAGCCAGTGCGCGACCTTCCCCGCGGCCGCGTCCTGCCACTCCATCGTCGCGAAACGCTTGAGCAGCTGCGGGGTGTGGTCGCCGCAGCGCGCCTTGTCGCCGAAGGCCGCGCGGGCGCGCTCGATCTCGTTGGCCGCGTCCTGCCAGCGCCGCTCGATCTGCGCGAGCCACGCGAGCGTGAGGTGGCGGTGCTGGCGCGGCTCGGCCTCGTCGAGGACGATGCGCTCGCAGTCCTGCACGAGGTCCTTCGCGTCGTCGTCGCCGCGCGCGAGCGCGACCTGCGCGAGGAGGAGCCGCGCCTCGAGGTCGCCCCACGGGTCCTGCAGGCGCTCGAAGATCTTCGCGGCGACCGAGGCGTGCGCGCCGCCGGCGGCGAAGTCGTCTGTGTCGATCGCGATGAGCGCCAGCAAGCGCTCGCAAGCGGCCTCGCCGCGCGGGTTCATCAGCTCGCGGAACGCCGCGCGCGCCGAGAGCGCACGCGCGCGCGCCGTGTCCATCTCGCCGGCGCGGTGGTCGGCGTGGCCGAGGACGATGTCGCACTGCGCGATGCCGAGGCGATAGCCGATGGCGTCGAACGACTGACGCGCGTGGATGAGGAGGTCACGGGCGCGCCGGAAGCCGCCGACGGCCGTCTCGATCATCGCGAGGAGGATGAAGCACTGCGCGCCGCCGAGCATGTCGGCGACGGCGTCGCACCGCTGGCTCGCCTCGCTGAGGACCTCGCGCGCGCGGGCGTGCTCGCCGAGGAGGTAGTCGATCTCGCCGAGCACGACGAGCGCGGCCGCGAGCCCGCGATCGTCCTTCAGCTCCTCGAAGCGCGAGATCGCGAGCGCGACCTGCAGGCGGCCCTGCGCGGGAGCGCCGGTGTCGCTCGCGAGGTGGCCGAGGAGGCGGAGCGCGTGCGCCTCGCGCGTCCTGTCGCCGGCGTGCTCGAACGCGCGCCGCGCGGTCTCGGCTTGCTCGCGAGCTTCCTCGAGCTTGCCGATGTGACGGAGCGCCTCCGCCCGCCAGTAGGCGTACTCGGCGGCCGCCGCGCCGGAGACGCGCCCGTCGAGGAGCGCGAGGTCCTTCAGCGTCGCCGCGGTGTCGCGTCCGCGCGCCCAGGCGCCCTCGATGAACGAGAACATGAGGCTCGCCGCGACGTCGTCGTCGCCCGCGCGGAGGAGGTTCCTCACGCGGTGCTTCATGATGCGGCGCGAGCCGACCTCGGGGTGCTTCGCCAGCGCGTTCGCCGCGAGCCGGAAGATCGCCGGCGCGTCGTTGCGCTCGTGGAGGCGCCCGAGCAAGTGCTCCTGGAGCAGGGCGTGCGGCCAGCGGAACTGATCGTTGCCGGACGCGAGGAGGATCTGCGCGCGCGTGAGCGCGACGAGCGCGTCGCGCGGGTCCATCCCGAGCGCGGCGACGAGCGCCTTCAGCACCACGCCGCGGACGTCGTCGCCGAGCGAGGCGGCCGCGTAGGCTGCGAGGCGGAGATCGGTCGGCACCGCGCGGAGGCGCTCGTCCCACAGATCGGCCGTCGTGATCGCGCGCCCGTGGAGCGCCTCGTCCGGCACGCGGTACTTGCCGCCCTCGAGCGTGAGGTAGCCGCCGCCCGCCCACGCGTGGAGCAGCTGCAGCGCGAACAACGGGTTGCCGCGGCTCTGCGCGACGGCCGCGGTGATCGCGTTCGACGTCAGCGGCAGGGTCGCGCGGAGGAGGACCTCGGTCTCTTCGACCCCGAGCGGCGGCAGATCGAGGACGCGCCCGCCCCAGTCGGCGCGGAGGGCCTCCATCCGGACGGCCGCGTCGAGATCCGTCTCGAGCGACTCGCTGCGCGCCGTCGCGAGGATGAGCAGCCTGAGCTTCGTCGCGTCGCGCTTGAGGCGCGTGAGCGTCTCGAACGTGTTGGCGCTCGTCAGGTGCAGATCGTCGAACCAGATCATCAGCGGCCTGTCGCTGCCGATGCGCTCGAGGATGCGCCGCGCGACGGCGAAGCGGAGCTCGGGCGTGTCGAGGACGAAGCGCTTGCCGGTCGGGCCGACGGGCGGCACGGTGCCCGGCGGCGTCGGGCGGAGCCACTCGGCGGCGGCGGCGACCCACGCGAGCTCCTCGCTGTCGGCCTTGTCGACCTCCCAGCGATCGAGCAGCGTCTGCTCGACGGTCTCGCGATCCGCGCCCTGCAGACCGTAGAACGAGTTCACCGCGCCGGTGAGGCCGTCGAGCGGCGACGGCGTTCGTCCGTAGCGCGCGCGGAGCGGCCACATGAGCCCGCGCTCGTGCACCTGCTCGCAGACCCACTCGGCGAGGCGGCTCTTGCCGACGCCGGCTTCGCCGATCAGCGCGACCATCCGGTGCTGCGGCGGCTGCCCCGCGCAGACGGAGAGCACGAGGTCGATGAGCTCCTGACGCTCGGGCTCGCGCGCGACCATCGGCGACGGGCGGAGCGACAGGAGCCCCGGCGCGAGCGAGCGCGCGGCCGCGACGGCGCGGCCCATGTCCGGCGAGCTCGACGGCTCCGGCGGCGGCGCGGGCGCGCTCGCGACGGTCTCCTCGAGCGTCGGCGCGTGGCGCGGGCGGAACTGCGCCCAGACGCGACGCGCATCGGCGGCGAGCTCGAACCTGTGCCACGGCTTCTTCGCGAGCAGCCGCTGAACGAAGAGCCCGACCTGGTGCGGGACGCCCTCGGGGAGCACGGGCGCGGGCACCGGCGTCCGCTTGTGCGCGCGGAGGACCTCCTGGGCGGTGCCCTCGAAGACCTCCTTGCCGGTGAGCACGCGGTACATGATGCAGCCGAGCGCGTAGAGATCGGTCGCGGGGCCGACGAGCGTGGCCTGCTTGCGGATCTGCTCCGGCGCGACCCAGCCGACGGTGCCGGCGCCGGCGTGCACTGCGAGCTCGGGCTCGGGCGCGCCGTCGAGGCGCGAGTCGTGGCGCGACTCGCGGAGCCACGCGAGCCCCAGATCGAGGACGTACGCGCGCGGGCCGCGGCCGGCGCCCGCGAGATCGAGCATCACGTTCGACGGCTTGAGATCGCCGTGGATGATGTGCCGCGCGTGCGCGTGCGCCATCCCCGCGAGCACCTGATCGACGAGCGCCCAGATCACCGACCACGGCATCGTGGTCGTGTGCATCCACTCGTGGACGCTGCGTCCGGGGAGCGCATCCATCACGAGGTAAGGCGAGCCGTCGTGCAGCGTCCCGAAGTCGCGCGCGCGCACGATCGCCGGGTGCTCGAGCGAGGCGACCGCACGCGCCTCCTGCTGAAACCACCAGCTCTCTTCCGCGCGCGTGGCCTTCGCTTCTTCCGGCGGGCGGAGCCGCTTCAGCGCGACGCGCTCGTGCGTGACGATGTCCTTGCACAGGTACACGACACCCATGCCCCCGCGTCCGAGCTCCCGCAGTACCTCGTAACGATTCGCGAGGACGGTCCCGATCTCGGACTTCTTCGCATCGTCGCCGCTCTTGGGCGTCTTGCCCTGCGTCATCGGATGTTCCGGGTAAGGAGACTAACAAGCTTCGACGGTCGGAAGCGATCCGACGACGAGCACGAGGACCGAAGCGAACGGAGGCGAGCGTAGCCTAGCATTGTCGTAAGGTCATGCACGACGTTGTGCGCCGGTGTCGTACGTCCGGCTCTTCCCTGTTCGGACGAAGGGCTCGTCCGGCGCTTCCTCGCTCGCCGAGCACTTCCGGAGGAAAGACAGCCCATTCGACGCGCGCGGCCGAGGTGCCTTGGGGTGGGCGCGTGTCGCCACCGCGACCGGCCGACGCGGAATCTTCCGCCGCCCACCGAAGATCCGCGTGCGGCAATTCTCCGGTACCGCGGAGTGGCTCGGCATGTACACTCACTGCTGCGTCAACGGTTCCGGTCTTTGGGGATCCCCGACCCGTGCGCTTCGTGCCCGCTTCGCTTCGGTCGCTTTTTTGAAGGAGGTCGAAATGCGAAGCCGAGTTGCCACCAAGTCTGCCGTCGTCGCCCTCGCGCTCGCGGGCACCGCCGCCGCGTTCATCGTGGGCGCGCAAGCCGGAGCGCTCCTGAACGGACGCGTCATGGCGATCTCCGTCGCGCGCGTTCCGATGCCCGTGATGGCGAGCCCGTCGCCGGGCGCACGCTGAGCCGCCGAACGTCGGGCCGCCCTGCGTTCGCGCGCCCGACGCGCCTGCGACCCCGCCGCGCTCGCGACGGGGTCGACGGCCTCGTGACGGCGTAAGCGACCGCGCGAACGAGATCGCGCTAGCTGTTGTCGCTCGCCGCCGCGCGCGTCGCGCCGAGCTTCTTCACCTGCGGCATCGTGCCGAAGACGTAGTCCCAGATCGGCGACGAGACGCCGAAGCCGCCGTCGTGGTCGGCGTGGTGGTGGAGCATGTGGTGCCGCCGCAAGAACTTGCCGAGGCGGCTCGTCTGCTTGAAGTGGTGAACCGCGTAGTGGGTGCCGTCGTAGGCGAGGTACCCGAGCGTGAAGCCCGCGTAGAAGGGCTCGGCGTAGCGCATCCCGCCGAACGCGACGTAGAAGAGCGAGTAGAAGATGACCGCGAGGGGCGCGCTCGTCAGGAGCGGCATCACGAGGCGGTCGCCGTCGTTCGGGTAGTCGTGGTGGACGCCGTGGAGGAGGAAGTGCACGCGCCGACCCCACGGCGTGTCCTTCGTCCAGTGAAAGACGTAGCGGTGCAGGACGTACTCGGTGAGCGTCCAGACGAAGAGCCCGCCGAGGCAGAGGCCCACGACCGAGGGCACCGGCACGCTCCGCATCAGCGTGCGGTACAGCATCACGCCGATGACGGGGACGTAGACGACGAATGGCGTGATCGGATGAATGCGGGAGAACTTCTCGAGGAAGTCGCTCTCGAACATCCGGCAGGTCTCCGGACGCTTCGCTCGCCGCTCGCCCGTAGGCTGCGTCTCTTGCACGATCTGGTTCACGAGGATTTCGCTTCCGCGTCGGGGGTTAGCACGCGCCAGGCCGACCGGCGAGGACTCATGTTGCGCCCCCCACACTAAAGAGCAAAACCGCGCGACGCAACCCGGGTTCGTGAGGAGTCTCGTACGGATTGCGCCGGGCCACGGTCCTGACGCTCGTCTTTCGATGCAAGCTACGCGCGAGCGTAGCGCCCGGCCCGAGCTTTTCCACGGGCCGGGCGCGAAAAGTCGACGGAGTCGAAGCGCTTCGCGACGCGCTCGCGCTTGCGTCCGACGCGGGGGCGCAATTTTCGCGCGCCACCTCCCGATCGCGTTCGCGCGAACGCCGCTGCGCGGCGAAGCGTTGCGCGCGGACCGACGGCGAGGCCTCGCGCCCTCTCAGTTCTTCGGGAGAATCGGCCTCTTGTCGATCGTGACAACTCGAGGCTTGACGCGAGGGCAAGACTTGTAGAGTACAGGGGCCTCCTCATGGCCGACCAGGACAGGTTCGCACGCGCCCTCCTCGCCGTTGCACGTGGTCTCGGCCGCATCGCCCGCGAGCGCGCGCGCGCTGGTGACGTGACTCCGCAGCAAGCAGAGACGCTGCAGCTCATCGCCGAGCGCGGCGCCCTCTCCACCTCGACGCTCGCGACGCTGCTCGGCATCGATCCTTCGACCGCGAGCCGCAACCTCTCGGGGCTCGAGCGCGCCGGGCTCATCGCCCGCCAGAAGGGCTCCGACGACGGGCGCCAGACCGACGTCCGTCTCACCCCGCGCGGGCGGCGTGCGGCCCAGAGCGTCGGGAGCGGCGCGACGTCAGCCTTCGCCTCCCTGCTCGATCGCGTCCCGCGCGGAGAGCGCGCGCGCGTCATCGACGCGATGGAGCTGCTCGTGAAGGTCCTCGACCAGACGCGCTGACAGCGCGGCCTCGACCAGACGCGCGGCCTCGTTCAGCGCGCGGACGGCGCGGCTGAACCTCAGCGCGCGAGCGGCGCGCCGAGGGTGAAGCTCTTGCCGACCCTCACCGGCCCGCCGGTGAACGACGGGACGGAGGCATTGAAGAACGCGGTCTGGACGCAGCGCCCCGCGGGCGTCCCGCTGAAGTTCGCGTCGTCGATGACGACCTCGGAGACGCGGCCCGTCGGACCGAACGTCACCGTGGCGTGCCCGGTGCCGACCTGTCCGGAGGACGCGCAGTGCTGGACGCCGACGCGCTCGAGGGCGCTCGCCGCCGCCGCGCGGTCGAACGGCCCGCCGCCGACCACCGGAGGCGGCGCGAAGACCGGCACGTCGTCGACGGGCACGAGCTCGGCCTCCCAGCGAACGTCGACGCGTCCGACCTGGACGCGAGCGCCGGACAGCGTGAACGGGATCGACCGCGTCTGGCCGAACGCCTTGAGCGTGACCGTTCCGCTGACCGGGACGGCGCTGGCGGCCGAATCGGACGCGCTCGTGCGAACGACCTCGACGAGGAAGGAGCCCGCCTCGTTGCTCGAGAGCGCGACGGTCTCGCGATCGCGCGAGGTCGCGCCCTCGACGCGCGCGTTCTTCAGGCGGCTGACCGCGCCGGCGCGGCGCCCGGACGGGTCCACGAGCGCGACGTCGAGATCCGCCCCGCCGCTCCAGCTCGCGCTGACGACGACGTCGCCGAACGTGCCCTCGCTCCGCTGCGCGTCGAGCTTGACGATCGCCGCGTTCACGGCGCTTCGCTGGGTCTCCTTGAGGCCCACGAACCAGCGCTCGGCCGAGGCCGGCCTGCCCTGCGCGCGCTCGCACGAGATCGCGCGGGCGAGCGCGTCGGGATCCGTCGAGCGGAGCTCGGCGGCGGCGACGTGGAAGGCGCAGCCTTCGGCCTTGCCGAGTCGATCGTGCGAGCGCCCGACCGCCTGCGCGACGGTGAACGCGTCCGCCGGCGTGAGGGCGCTCGCCGCGAGCGCGCCGCCGAGGATGCGAAGCGATGCGTCGCGATCGCCTCGGCGAGCGGCCACGTCGGCCCGACCGACGATGACGTCGACGTCGAGCGGATCGCGCGACGACCACTTCTCGAGCGTCTCGCCGAGCTCGTCGAGCTGCCCGGAGAGAGCCAGCATTCGCGCGAGGTCCTTGTGCTTTTCGCGCTCGTCGGGCGCGGCCGCGACGGCGGCGCGTGCCTGCGCGAGCTTGTCGGCCGCGACGCCGGGAGACGCGTCCGCCGTGAGCGTGGCGCGGCGCACGAAGACCTTCTTCATGAAGCGGCCGCCGAAGCCGTTCGGCGGACGCCGGCGGCTCTGCTCGGTGAACGGCTCCGCCGCGTCGTCGAAGCGCTCGGCGCGCTGCGCGGCCTTCGCGGGGGGCGGCGGGCTCGCCGGCTGGGCCGGCGCCGCCGTCGGGGCGGGCTTGCCCGCGGCGTTGCCCAGCGCGCCACTGAGGTCGCGCGGAGCGGACCCGCCGCCGCCCTTGCCGTGGCCGAGCGTGCCGACGCTGCCGAGCCCCGTGCTGTCCTTGTCCTTCTTCGCCTCCGCGAGCTCGCCGAAGCCGCTCGTGCTCGCCTCTTCGTCGCCGACGAGCGCCTTCGTGAGCGCCCCCGCCGCGGCGCTCGGATCGCCCGCCGTATTGGAGGCGACCAGCGCGCCTTGCGCGAGGGCCTCGCCGGTCCACTTCGGGCCGTGCGCGGCGCGCTCGATGCCGAACGCCTTGAACATCGCCTCGCTCTCGAGGACGAGGAGCGACGTCGTCCGCGACGGGACGGCGAAGCGACGCGAGAGCGCCACGAGCTCGGCGTGCGCGCCGTCGCCGGGCTCGCGCTCGCGATCGGCGACGCGAGCCGCCGCGAAGAGGCGCGGCACGAACGCGTTGCCTGCGTCGGTCGTCGCGCGGACCTCGATCGGGTACTTCGCCTCGAACGCGTCGCCGCCGACCTTGCCGCGCAGGACGATGTCGCCCTTGACGAAGTCGCCGCTCATCCGCGCGGTCACGATCGTCTCGGCGCCCGCGCGGAGCGGGGCGACCGCCGCCGGCGCGCGATCGCGCAGGCCTTCGGGGAGGATGACCTCCACGTCGCGGAGGGTGGTGCCGTAGGTGGCGTTGAGGACCTCGATGGCGGTCGCCTCGAGCCGCTGACCCGGCTGGTACGGGACGACGACGCCCCCGCCTCCCCGCGCGATGTCCGAGAGCAGGTTCACGTCCGCGTCGGCGCCGATCGGGACGGCGACGACGAGCGAGCGCGCGCCGAGCGCGGCGTCGGCGATCTCCGCCGAGACGCGCGCCGCCGAGCGGTAGCCTGCCGTCGCGACGCCGTCGCTGAGGAGCGCGACGCGGAGGTCGCGGCCCTCCTCGTGGCCGGCGAGCTTCGACGCGGCGCGCACCGCGCCGACGAGATCGCTCGCGCCGTCGGGCGTCACTCCGCCGAGGAACGCGTCGACGTCGTGCGCGCTCGGCGCACCCGGCGCCACGAAGCCACCGGGCAGCGCCTTGCAGCTCACGTCGCACGCGATGACCGTGACGCGGTCGCGCCGGTCCATCTCCTGCGTCATCTGGACCGCGAGGCGCTTGGCGCGCGCGAAGCGCTCGCCGTACATCGTGCGACCGGCATCGACGACGATGACCTGGTCGCGCGGCTTGCTCTCGGACCACCTCGGGAGCTTCGGCCGGAGCGCGATCGCGACGAACGGATCGGTCCCGACCAGGTCTTCGTCCTTGCTCGCCTTCGCGCTCGGCCGCACGCCCGCGGGCTCCGCCGCCGCCGGGGCCGGCGCGCCGCTCTCGGCACGGTAGGCCCAGACCGTGGCGTCGGTCTTCTTGTCGTCGAGCCCGTACTCGATGGCGAGGTCGCCCGAGGGCGCGAACGACGTCATCGTCGACGTGAGCCGCACGGCGCCGCCCTCGTCCTTCTTGTCGAGCTCGTAGCCGCGCACGCGCACCGGGACGCTCGCCGCGTGCCCGAGCACCTGGGCGTCGACCGAGAACTGGTCGATCGCGATCCGGCTCGAAGAGCCCTGCGGCAGCGGGTAGACGTAGCGACGGACGCCGGACACCGGCGCGACGGTCTCGGTGTACGCGATGACCACCCGCCGCGAGCCGCGCTTCGGGATCGGGAAGATGCGAAGCTCGAAGCGACCGCCGCGCTTCCACTCGAGGAGCGCCGGATCGTGCCACGGTCCGGGGACCCAGACGATCTCCTCCCGCGGCTTCGGCGCCTTCGGCGCCGCGTTCTGGATCGCGCCGCGCCAGATCGCCGAGGCCTTGGCCTTGTCGATGAACTCGCCGTCGAGGAGCTTCCCGTCGACCTCGAGCGCCAGCCGCTCGATCTGCGCGCCCGGCGGGAGCGGGAAGCGGTAGATGCCCTCGAGCTCGTCGTCGGTGTCGTTGCCGAACGTCTCGTCGATCTCCGTGCGCGCGACGTTGCCGGCGATGCGCACCTTGACCGCGTGCCGCTCGAGGCGGACCGCGTGGTCCTTCTCGTCGGCGCGGCCCGGCCGCTTCGCGCGGAGCTCGCCGAGGCCGCTCGCGGGCGCCTCGGCGTCCTCGTTGTGCGTCGAGAGGAGCTGCTCGCCGAAGGCCGCGCGCTGCGCGAGATCGTTGGCGGGCGCGATGTCGATCTTGCCGTCCTTGCCGACGACGCCCTCCTGGCCGGCGCTCACCTTCTGGCTGCCGTCGCCGGCGATGACCTCGACCTCGCCGCGGAGCACCTCCACGTTCGTGCGATCCGCGAGGGCGGTCACGGCGAACTTGGTCCCGAGCACCTTCACGTCGCCGTTCGGCGTCTTCACCTTCGCCCACGGCGCGCCGTCGACGTGCGCGACGTCCGCGAGCACGGCGCCGTCGACGACGGAGATCGTGCGCGGCGCGCTCTCGACGGCGATCTCGGTCGCCCGATCGAGGACGACCGTGGTGCCGTCGTCGAGCCAGAGCCGCGCACGCGTCCGGCCGTCGGTCGCGACGTGCATCCCGGCCTTGATCTCGGCGCCCTCGGCGAGCGGCGTCTTGCCCGAGGGCGTCACCACGCTGAGGCCCGGCTCTCCGGCGGCGTCCGCGCCGCTCCGCGCCACCTTCGCGACCTTGCCGTGCCACGCGCGCGTCGCCGCGACGCCGGGCGAGCGCTGGTGGTCGGCCAGCTTGACGCCGACGATCGCGCTCACGCCGATGCTCGCGCAGGCGGCGAGCAGGAGCCAGAGCGCCTTCTTGCTCTTCCGCGGCTCGCTCTTCTTCGTCGACGAGGCCGCCGGCGGCTCGGTGCGAAGGCGCGTCGCGCTGATGCGCTCGCCGTCGCTCGACGCGGCTGCCCTGGGAGTCTGCGGGCCGGTCTCGCGCGCGGCCTCCTCCGCGATCCGAGCGAGGCGCTCGGCGAGCGGCGGAGTGACGGTGAAGTCGTCGCCGGCCCGGGCGACGCGCGCGGCGAGCTGCTCGATGCCGTGCGCGGCGTCGCGACAGGCATCGCACGTCGCGACGTGGGCGCGGAGCGACTCGTCCGCCGTGCCTTCGAGCAGACCGACGACGTCGGAGCTGAACGCGTTGCAGCGAGCGGCGCTCATGACACGCTCCTTCGGTCGTTCCGGCCGCCGCTCGCGTACGTCACTCGGCTCATCGTGCACCTCCGTCGTCGCCCGGCGCTCGAGACTCGAGCAGCTGCTCGACACCCCTCGCGATGCGCGTCTTGGCCGTGCCGACGTCGACGCCGCACGCCGCGGCCACGTCGGCCGCCTCGAGCCCGCCGACGAGGCTGAGGATGACCGCCTCGCGCTCGGTCGGCTTCAGCGTCGCGAGGGCCGCGCGCGCGGCGATCGCCTCGCCCGCGCCCATGCGCTCGGTGGTCGGCGCCGCGTCCTCACGGCCGGGCCGCGTCCGGAGCGGGAGCTTCGAGAGCTGCGTCGCGCTCGCGGCGCGGACGAGGCCGAGGAGCCAGGCGAGCGGCGCGACGCCGTCGGGCGCCACCGCGGCGCCGGCTTCGCGCGCCACTTGCTCGAGCACCTGCTCGACGCGCGCGGGATCGCCGACGAGCGCCATCGCCACCCGTCCGAGCACGGGGGCGTGGTCGGCGAGCAGCGCGCTCCGGGCCTCGCGTCCCGCGGACGGTGCGCCGCCTCCCCTATCCTCCCCGTCTTCGCTCATCTCGCGCCCGACCGCTCTCATGATCGGTCATCGGACGCCCGACAGCGGGAAAAGTTTTCGCGATCGTCGGTCTTCGCGCCGGCGGCCCGGAATTTCAGGCGCACGCCGCGGTCGGCGGCCGGACGGCAGCTCCCGGGCGCCATGTAGGTGCCACGGTCACGTCACGACGTCGCCGACCTTCACGCAGGCTTCTTCGGGAACGGCAGGGTGGTCTGGTCCATCCGCCCCGGCACGCGCTCCGGCTCCGACTCGAGCAGCGCGCGCTCGCGGTCGAGGTCCGCCTCGACGAGCGCCTCGTTATCATAAGCAAACGCCAATCCGCCGAGCACCTTGGCCCACCCGAGACTCGGGTACCGTTTCACCAAGGTCTCGACGGACACGCCCTTCCGGTGCCACGCCCAAAGACGGCGTACGGGCACGCGGGTCCCACGCACGACGGGGCTACCGCCGAGCAGATCGTCACGCACCTCGACGTGCGGATGATGGACCACGACAGGAGGGAGGCGTCCGCTCACTGAACGTCCTCATGGCTCCGTTTCGGACGGCGGTCAACGCCTGGTCGACGCGCGAGGCCCGAGCCGGTCCACGCGGAGGCGGTCGCGGTGGAAGTCTCGACGGCTCAGGCCGACTTGGCTTCCTTCGACGACTCGGGGCTCGCCGGCTCGGCTGTGGGAACGGTCGCCGACTGGCGGGGACCGCGACCGCGGCGTACGTGCGGTGCAACACCGCCCTTCTTGCCGGCAGCGCGTGCCTCGTCACTCGTGAACTGATGAGCTGTTCCAGCGGCGTGAGCGGCT
>JAHBWC010000034.1 GCA_019637225.1 Labilithrix sp. | reverse complement strand
GCGCGTTCGCCGCCGACCCGCGGCTCTGGTACGCGCGAGCGTGGCTCATCCTCGACGACGCCGACCAGCGCGGCCTCGTGGAAGCGGTCGAGCCGCTCCGCAAGCTCGCGGCCGAGCTGCCGAGCGTCCCGCAGATCACCGAGCAGCTCGCGCGCGTCTACGGGCGCCTCGGCTGGCGGGCCGAGCGCATGACCGCGGTGAAGGGCCTCTCCGAGCGCTTCCCCGACGATCGCGACGCGCTCGGCCTCTACCTCACGGCGCTCGAGGACGACGGCGCGCTCGCCGAGGCCGACAAGGTCGCCGCGCGGATCAAGGCGCTCGACCCCGACGCGGAGATCGACCTCGACCGCGCGCTCGCGCGGCGCGACTGGAAGGAGGCGATCGCCGAGCTCCGCCGCCTCGAGAAGCGCCGGCCGGACCGCAAGGAGATCGCCGGCCGCATCGCCGACGTCCTGATGCGCTCGGGAGATCCGAGCGCCGCCGCCGCGCAGCTCGAGAAGGCGCTCGCGAAGAACCCCGCCGACGTGCAGGCGCGCTTCCGCCTGGCCGACCACGCCTACGCGCGCGGCGACACCACCGCGCTGCGCCGAGCGCTCGCCGACGCGCTCCAGGCCGGCTCGAAGGGCATCGAGATCCGCGAGGCCGTCGAGATCCTCGAGGGCGCGAGCCTCCTCGAGCCGTACCGCCAGGACGGCCGCAAGGTGATCCGCGAGTTCGAGGCCTGGGAGAAGTCGGGCAAGCACATGGACGGCAACGCGGCCCGCGTCCTCGACTACGCCGCGGTGTGGGTGCACTCCGACGGCTCGAGCGAGATGCTCGAGCACGAGATCGTCCGCATGCAGTCGCAGGAGGCGGTCGACAAGGAGTCCGAGCAGAAGCCGCCGGACGGCCTCGTGCTCCGGCTCCGCGTCATCAAGCCGGACGGATCGATCCTCGAGCCCGAGCCCGTCGCCGGCAAGCCGACGCTGACGATGCCGCACCTCGAGGTGGGCGACTACGTCGAGATGGAGCACATCACCGCGTTCGCCAGCGACGGCGCGAAGGGCAAGCGTTACCGCGGGCCGCACTGGTTCTTCCGCGAGGCCGACAAGGGCTACTGGCGGAGCGAGTTCGTCGTGATGGCGCCGAAGGATCGCCCCGTCGAGATCGAGACCGTCGGCCAGGTCCCGCAGCCGAAGACCGCCGAGCGTGGTCCGTTCCTCGAGCGGCGCTGGCGCGTCGACGAGAGCCCTCCGGCCCCCGAGGAGCCCGACGCGCCGAACCCGCGCGAGTTCCTCCCGAGCGTCCGCGTCGGATGGGGGATCGACCTCGAGGACACCCTGCTTCGCTACGTCGACGCGGCGAGCGAGGAGACGCCGATCGACCCGCGGCTCGTGAAGGTCGCGCAGGGAATCGTCAGCGCCATTCCGGCCTCGAAGAAGGACGAGCGCGCCCGCGCGATCTACGCGTTCGTGGGCGAGACCGTGCAGGACGCGCAGGAGAACGACGGACGCCGCGTCATCACCGGCCGCGCGGGCTCGCGCCAGTCGGCGTTCTTCTACCTGATGCGCCTGCTCGACGTGAAAGCCGAGCTCGCGCTCGTGAAGAGCCGCATCGCCATGCCGCCCGCCGGCAAGATGAGCGAGGTCGAGACCTACGACAACGTCGTCGCCCGCGTCGACACCGGCGGCGACGGCCGCTGGCTCACGGTCCGCGACAAGTTCGCGCCCTTCGGCTACGTCCCCGCCGAGCTCCGCGGTCAGCCCGCGATCCGGCTCGTGCCGGGAACGCCGCGCGCGACGACGCCGCGGCTCGGAGCCGCCGACGGCGTGCTCATCGAGGGGCGCGCCTTCCTGAAGGAAGACGGCTCGGCGTCGGTCGAGATCTCGCAGTCCTACGTCGGGCGCATGGGCATCGGCCTCCGCGCCGTGTTCGACCGCGTCGCCGAGGGCAAGCGCAGCGAGTTCGTCGAGACGCGCCTGCTCGCCAACAACCTCCCGGGCGCCCGCCTGAAGGACCTCCGGATGGAGAACAAGGACGACCTCGCGGCGCCGCTCGTCCTCAAGATGAAGGCCGACGTCCCGCAGCTCGCGCGCAACGTCGGCGGCGGCAAGCTCCTCCTCAAGCAGCTCTTCGCCGTCGACATCGCGCAGATCGCGTCGCTCCCCCAGCGGCAGACGCCGCTCCTCCTCGGGAGCTCGTCGCACGTCGAGGTCAGCTTCCAGATCCTCGCGCCGACCACGATGCGCCTGCCCGCGGCCCTGCCCGGCGGCGAGCTCCGCGACGGCGATCGCTCGGTCATCGTGAAGGACTCCGTCGAGGGCAACGCGCTCAAGCTCGTCCGCGTCGTCGACATCCCCGCCGGACGCGTCCAGCCGGGCGCCGACTACGCGCGCTTCGTCGAGTTCACGCAGTCGGCCGACCAGCTGCTCGCCCGCGAGATCGCGCTCGGCAACTGAGCGAGCGTCACTTCTTCTTGCCGGCGTCGGCCTTCTCGGCCGCGATGCGCTCGCGCACGACGACGTAGGCCTTGTCGAGGTCCATCATCTTCTGGATGGCCTTGAGGCGCTCGGCCGCGCTCTGCGGGAACGCGCCGCCGTCGGGACCGAGCTTGGCCGCGTGCTCGGTGTACGCCTGCCAGGCGAGCTTCGCCTGATCCCACTTCTTCTGGCGCTCGAAGACGTCGGCGCGGACGAAGAGCACGTGCGAGCGGAGCGTCGCGTTCTTCGAGTCCCCCTCGTAGCCCTCCTGGATCGCGGCCTCCGCCTCGCCCAGGTTTCCGGTAACGAGGTAGGCCTCCGTCAGCAGGAGATGTCCGAGGGGATTTCGCGGGCTCAGCTGGATCGCCCGCTTGTACGTGTCGATCGCCGTCGTGTGATCCTTGGCGAGGAACCGCTCGGTCCCCTTCGCCAGCATGTCCATGTACTGGCTGATCGCCGTGACGTTGTCGGGATCGTAGCGATCGGAGGTGTCGGCCGGCTTCGCCTGCTTGGCCGTCGGCTTCGGCTTCGGCTTCGGCTCACCGGTGGCGACGAGCGGGGCGAGCGCGATCGCCGGAGCGGCGACCGCGAGGATCAACGAGAGCACCCTCGAGCGAGCAGCGCGTGCGGTCGCCATGGGTTCCGAGCCTACCAGAAAGCCGAGCCGAGCGCGGGCTCGGCTCTCGAGGGGTTTCTCTTGCGTAGAACCGGCCTAGTTGGCAGCGTGGACCGACCGATGCCGTCGATGCTGGAGAGGGTCCTCGAGCCCGAGGTGATGGACTCCCCGGAGGAGGCGCGCGACTACGACGCGATGGACCACGCGCTCGTCAACGAGCGCTTCTGCGGCGACCTCGTCGCGCGCGGCGAGCTCGGCCCCGCGGTGCTCGACGTCGGCACGGGCACCGCGCGGATCCCCATCGAGCTCTGCCGGCGCGACGCGAACGTGCGCGTCGTCGCGATCGATCTGGCGGCCCACATGCTCGCCCTCGCGGAAGAGAACGTCGCCCGCGCCGGCCTCTCGGACCGCGTCTCGCTCGGCAGGGTCGACGCCAAGAGCATGCCCTACGACGACGGCGCGTTCTCGACGACCGTCTCGAACTCGATCATCCACCACATCCCCGATCCGTCGGCCGTCCTCGCGGAGATGGCGCGGGTGACGGCGCCCGGCGGGCTCGTCTTCATCCGCGACCTCGCGCGCCCGGACGACACCGCGGAGGTCGATCGCCTGGTCGCGCTCCACGGCGGCGAGGCTCCCCTCGATCCCGCGGCCAGGGCCTCGTTCGAGAGCCAGCGCGATCTCCTCCGGGCCTCGCTCCACGCCGCGCTCACGGTCGAGGAGATCACGGCGATGGCCGACGCCTCGGGGCTCGCAGGGTGCTCGGTGGAGCGGACGAGCGATCGACACTGGACCCTCACCTTCCGGAAGCCGTGAGCCTCCCGCAGCCCTTTCCGTACGCGGCGCTGCCGGCGATCTCGCGCGAGGAGATCCGCG
The DNA here is from genome assembly GCA_019637225.1 of Labilithrix sp. Classification (GTDB taxonomy): domain Bacteria; phylum Myxococcota_A; class Polyangia; order Polyangiales; family Polyangiaceae; genus Labilithrix. The sequence goes on along the minus strand of JAHBWC010000034.1, from coordinate 71,197 downwards.
CCGCCGAGCGCCTTCGCGAGGCCTCGACGAGCTTCGTCCGGACCTCGGCCGTCGCCGGCGCGCTCGCCGAGCTCGCGGGCGAAGCCGTGTCGATCGCCGTCCGGCGCACGCGACCGCTCGACGCAGCGCACACGCCGGCCGACGGCGTCGGCGTGGCGTTCGCGCCGGCCGACGACGCGGGGCTCCACCGCGCGGCGCTCGTCGACGTCGAGCCCGCGCTCGCGGCGAACCTCGTCGCGCGCGTCCTCCGGCAGCGCGCGCCGAAGGTGACCGACTCGGCGCGGCCACAGAGCCCCGAGGTCGCCGGCGCGCTCGCGGCGCTCCTCCACGCCGCGCTCCGTCGCGCTCACGCGGACGTCCCGCTCCGCGTCGTCGCCGCCGGGCCGGCGCCCGCGCTCGCGCGCGATCTCGCCGCTGCGCACGGGCGCGTCGCCACGGCCTGGCTCACGGTCGTGGTCGGCGCCGACGCGTTCGACGCGCGCGTGAGCGTCCCGCTCTCGGAGCTGCCCGCGGCGAACGGGCGCCGCATGGCTCCCGCGATGCTCGAGACGCTCGTCGCCATGGGAGACGCTCCCATCGCGATCCCGCTCGTCGCCGCGACCTGCCTCGCCGGTCGAACGACGCTCGCGGCGCTCCGCGCGGGCGACGCGTTCATGCTCCCGAGCTTTTCGTTGCGCGACGCGCACCGCGCGCTGGTCGGTCCGGTGGCGCTCGTCGCCGCGAGCGCCGAGCGCGGGATCGCGGCCGATCTCGGCGAAGACGCGCGCCTCGTGCTACGGTCCGAGCGCCTCGAGCACCACCCGTGGGACCACGACCCACGCGCGCAAAGCGGAGATCCCATGACCGGAGAGCCGAACCCGACGCTCGAAGTGATCGAGGACGCGCCCGTCGTCGTCCGGGTCGAGCTCGGCGCGCTCGAGATGAAGGCGCGCGAGTGGGCTCTGCTCGCTCCGGGCGACGTGGTGACGCTCGGGCGCAAGCTCGGCGATCCGGCGATCCTCCGCGTCGGCGGCGTCGAGGTCGCGCGCGGAGAGCTCGTGCAAGTGGACGGAGAGTACGGCGTCCGGATCCTCGGACGCGCAGGAGGCAGGTGAGGCAAGTGATGAGCGGCTCGCGCACGGTTTTCCGGTCTCGGGGGAACCTCGCCGCCTCCGCGGTGCTCCTCCTCGCGAGCGGGCTCGCGGGGTGCCCGAAGTCCGAGAGCGACGGCAGCAAGGCCGCGGCCTCGGCGAGCGCGCAGGCGAGCGCGAGCGCGCCGACCGGCGCCGAAGCCCCCGACGCCGGCGCGAAGGCGAATACGAAGGACCAGGGCGCCTCGTTCACCGGCAGCTACAAGCTCGCGCCGGGCAGGATGTACATCCCCGACACCAAGGACTACGCGAACGTCAAGCAGGTGAAGGACGACCCCGAGAAGCACGTCGGCGAAGGGACGCTCACGCTCGTCGTGGACGGCGACGGCAAGGTCACCGGCACCGTGGACACGGGTCCCGCCGCGCCTGGGCTCGTCGACGGAAGCGTCATCGAGGGCGAGATCCGCGGCGTCATCCGACGGAAGGACCCGACCGACGACGGGCTGACCGGGACGTTCATCGCCACGCGATCGAGCGACGCCGTCGAGGGCAAGCTCTCGCTCGCCGAGGCCAACGCCGCCGTCGTCCGCGAGGGATCGTTCTCGCTGAAGGCAAAGTAAACGAGGCCGCGGATGTTCGGACCGACCCGCTACATCGCCTGGGCGATGCAGTTCTACGGGCAGGTCCCGTACGATCTGGCGACGAGCGGCGTCCCGCTCGTCAAGTGGTCGGAGCTCGGGCTGCCCGTGCCGGACATCGACGACTTCGGGGCATACGCCGCGCTGCGAGGCGCGATCGCGCGCCACAACGACGTGCCGAAAGCCGAGGTCGTGCCGGCGCTCGGGACCTCCCAGGCGCTCTTCCTCGCGTACGCGTCGGTGCTCTCGCCGGGCGACGAGCTCCTCGTCGAGTCTCCCGGCTACGAGCCGCTCACCCGCGCGGCCGAGGGGCTCGGCGCGACGGTGCGGACCTTCGAGCGGCGCGCCGAGGAGGGTTACCGCGTCGTTCCGGAGCGCGTCGCCGCGGCGATCGGCCCGCGCACACGCGCGATCGTGGTCACGAGCCTGCACAACCCGACGGGCGCTCGGGTGGAGGACGACACCGTGCGCGAGCTCGCGGCGATCGCCGAGGCGCGCGGCGCGTACGTGATCGTGGACGAGGTCTACGCGCCGTTCGACGATCTCCCGGAGGACGGCGTGTTCCGGCGGAGCGCGCGGAAGATCGCGCGGAACGTGATCGCCGTCTCCAGCCTGACGAAGTGTTACGGCCTCGGCATGTACCGCGTCGGCTGGGTCCTCGGCGCGGAGGAGATCGCGGAGCGCGCAGAGGCGGCCGCGCTCGCCACGTTCGGGCACCTGCCGCTCGCGCACGCGAGCTACGGCAGCGCCGTGCTCGGCGCGGTCGGTCCGCTCGCGGCGCGGGCGAAGGCGCTCCTCGCGGGCAAGCGCGAGATCGCCGAGCGGTGGGTCGCCTCGCTGCCGAACGCCCAGTGGAGCGCTCCTCGCGACGGCCTGTTCGGGCTCGTCACGCTCCCGGGCCGCGGCGATCTCCTCCGGTCGATCGAGGCCCGCGCGCGCGAGTCGGGTGTCCTCGTCGGCGCAGGATCCTTCTTCGGCGCGCCCGAGTCCTTTCGCCTCTCGTGGGCGAGCTGCGACGCCGCGCGCTTCGCCGAGGGGCTCCGCCTGCTCGAGCCGCTCGTCGCCGGCTGAGACGCCAAGGCCGAGCGCCGGGTCCGCAGCGGCGCTCGCGCCGCGAACACGCAAGCTTTGCGCGCATCTCCGCGCTCGGCCGCACCGAAATCGCGCCGTCGAGCGGGGCCTCGGAACAAAACACAGCCGCCCGGAAGAAAACCGCCCCGCCGCCCCTTCGCTCCACGGCGAGCTCTCCCTTCGTTCGCTCGCCCCTCGTCGCGCGCTCAGCACCGCGACCTTGGCTTCGACCGCCCGAGACGCGAAACGCGAACGCCGGCCGAGAAATGCCGCCTGGGTGGCCCATGTGGAGCGACCTCGGCTAGGATTGCCGTCCCCTGGAGGGCGACCTACCAGGAGCATTCCCGACGACTTTCGCGCCTCCGTCAGGTCCTTCGTCTCCGAAGGTTCGCGCTACTCGAAGGCCTCCATCTCTGAAGCGCCTTCACGACGGACTCATTCCGGAATCACGCCTCTCGACGCGACCGGAAGCACTGAAAGCGAGCTGCCTCGATGTGGTCCACGTTCCCGCTGTTCGGAAGCACTCTGCTCCTCGCCGTCATGGTGGTCGCGAGCTACACGTTCGCGGTCTCCCTCTCGGCGGGCGCGAGCGGACGCATCAAGACCCTCCAGGCGGCGCGCCTCGGCGCCTACGGCACGGTCGCGCTCATCGCGGTCGCCGTACTCTGCCTCGCCTACGCCTTCGTGAGCCACGACTTCCGGCTCCGCTACGTCGCGCACTACTCGGACCGCAGCATGCCGACGGTGTTCTTGCTGACGGCGCTATGGGGCGGCCAAGACGGCTCGCTCCTCTGGTGGCTCTTTCTCCTGAGCGGATACATCGGCGCGTGCGTCTGGTCGCTCGGAAAGAAGCACCTCGATCTTCAGCCGTACGTCATCGCCACGTTGATGGCGATCGTCATCTTCTTCTGCGTCCTCATGGCCTTCGCGGCCAATCCGTTCTCGACGAGCGTCTCGGGGGCGCGCACCGACGGCGAGGGGTTGAACCCACTCCTCCAGAACTTCTACATGATCATTCACCCGCCGAGCCTCTACGTGGGCTTCGTCGGGTGCGCGATCCCGTTCGCCTTCGCGATCGCGGCGCTCTGCACCGGCCGGCTCGACGCCGAGTGGATCCAGGCCTGCCGCAAGTTCACGATCTTCGCGCTGCTCTTCCTCGCGATCGGCAACACGCTCGGCATGCTCTGGGCGTACGAGGAGCTCGGCTGGGGCGGCTACTGGGCGTGGGACCCGGTCGAGAACGCCGCGTTCATGCCGCTGCTCTCGCTCGCGGCGTTCGTGCACTCCGTGATGATCCAGGAGCGGCGCGGGATGCTGAAGGTCTGGAACGTCTTTCTCATCTGCCTGACGTTCTTCATGACGATCTTCGGCACGTTCCTGACGCGCTCGGGAGCGATCGCGAGCGTCCACTCGTTCGCGCAGTCGTCGATCGGCGAGTACTTCCTCTGGTTCCTCGGCCTCGTCGCCGCCTTCTCGGTGACGCTGATCCTCTACCGCTGGCCGGAGCTCCGCTCGGTCGACCCGGCCGTGGCCAACAAGGATCGCCTCGCCTCCGCCAAGAGCGCCGTCGCGCTCGGGCTGGCGTCGCTCGTCGGCGTCGCGACCGGCGGCCTGCTCTTCATCATCGTGAGCCTCGGCTTCAAGAAGGAGCTCGCCGGCTCGATGAACGTCGTCGCCGGCGGCCTCGGCGTCGTCGCGGCCGCCGCTGCGTTCACCGTCGTTCGCAGGCCGATCGTCGCCTGGGCCGAGACGCCGATCAACGTGCTCCGCGGCGCGGCGATCGCCTCCGGCTGGGTCGTCGTCGCGGGCCTCGCGCCGGGCGCCTGGGTGCTCTCGGGCAAGCTCGGAACGATGAGCGGCGCGGTCCGCGTCGCCGTCTTCTCCGTCGTGGTCGGCATCGCGGTCTACGCGGCGATCGAGCTCGTCTACCGACGCATGACGCGCGGCCTCAAGATCGCGCGGCACCGCCCGCAGATGGAGTCGATCTTCTCGCGCGAGTTCACCTTCCTCCTGAACAACTACGGCCTGCTCGGGATCATGCTGTTCGTGCTCGTCGCGACCACGTTCCCGATGGTCAGCGAGGCGCTCTGGAACGAGAAGGTGACCGTCGGGCCGCCCTACTACAACGCGTGGATGCAGCCGCTCGGGCTCACCGTGTTCTTCCTCATGGGCGTCGGCACGCTGTTCGGCTGGAAGAAGACCTCGCCCGAGGCGCTGAAGCGCGCCTTCGTCGTCCCGACGACCGCGGCCTTCCTCGCCGTAGCCCTCCACTTCGCGCTCGGCAAGAAGATCGGCTTCCCCGCGGTAGTCTGGAGCGAGCCGATCTACGGAGGCGCGCTCGGCGCCGTGCTCCGCGCGTTCAACGCGTACACGCCGGTGCTCGGCTTCGCGCTCGGCGTCTTCAACATCGCCGTCATCGGCCAGGAGTTCGTCCTCCTCTACCGCTCGCAGACGCGCGCTGGCGAGAGCGCCAAGGGCTTCCTCTCGAAGCTGCCGAAGGGCCTACGCGGCGTGGGCGCGATCGCCGGCTTCCCCGCGTGGGTGCTGAGCCTCCCGCCGACCGGCCGACGCCGCTACGGCGGGTACATCGTCCACCTCGGCATCGCGCTGATGTTCCTCGGCTTCACCGGCAAGTCGTGGACGGTCGACCGCGAGACCGCGATGTCGCCCGGACAGAGCTACCAGGTCGAGCGGCTCACGGTGCAGTACGTCGGCCCTCGGATGGAGGTCGACAACAACAAGCGGATGATCTTCGCCGACGTGCGCGTCCTCGAGGACGGCAAGGAGATCGGCAAGCTCAACCCGGCGAAGTTCATCTACAAAAAGATGCCCGACTCGCCCACGACCGAAGTGTCGATGCTCCACTCGGTCCGCGACGACCTCTACCTCGTCGTCGGGAGCATCAACCCGGACACCAAGGTCGCGTCGCTGCAGATCCACCTGAACCCGCTCGTCGGCTGGATCTGGTTCGGGGCGATCATCCTCATCTTCGGCAGCTTCATCTGCATGTGGCCGGAGCTCGATCCGGAGGAGTCGCGAGCGTGGCGCTTCGCCCGCGGGACCGCCGCGGTCGCGGCGAGCACCACGCTCGGCGTGATCCTCGCGCTCATGCCAGTCCCCGCGTTCGCGCAGACGACGGCGACGCAGCACGCCGGGAGCGTGCAGATGGACGATCCGAAGGAGAAAGCGGTCTTCGGCGCGCTCCGCTGCATGTGCGGGACGTGTCCGCGCGAGCTCCTCTCGACGTGCGCTTGCTCGACGGCGGACCAGACCCGCGAGCGCCTCCGCGCGCGCCTCGCGAAGGGCGAGACCGCGCAGTCGATCATCGACGACTACACCGCCGAGTACGGCACCGCCGCGCTCGCGATCCCGCCCGACAAGGGGGCGATGAAGGCGATCTACGCGGCGCCGCTCTTCGCCATCGCGGGAGGCGGGGTCGCCCTCGCGATCGTGCTGCGTCGCTGGAGGGGCAACGACGACGCCGCCAAGAAGAAGGGTCGCGGCGGCAAGCCCGACGCCGGAGCGGGCGACGGGGATGGCGCCACGAAGCGCGACGCCTACGACGATCGCATCGACACGGAGCTCGAGGATCTCGACGATGAGTGACGCTTCGCTCTCTCTCCGCGACGGAACGCCCCCGCCGTCGGACGAACAGCGCATCGCCAGGGCTGTGGCGATCGGCCTGCCGATCCTCACCGTCGCGGTAGCGGCCGTCGTCGGTCTCGTGATCGGCCCCGCCACCAGCATCCTCGTGCTCGCGGCCGGGCTCCTGCTCGGCGTGATCGCGATCCTCTGGACGAGCCTCCGCATCCTCTCCGGGGACGCGACGCTTTCTCCAGAGCTCGAGGCGCTCGACATGGCCGCGCAAGGCGTCGACGCGCTCGCGAGCCGGAAGAAGATGCTCCTCCGGGCGCTCAAGGACCTCGACAACGAGCGGTCGATCGGCAAGCTCGAGGACGAGGACTACAAGCAGATCTCGTCGACCTACCGCGCGGAGCTGAAGGCCGTGCTCAAGCGCATCGACGAGTCGCTCGCGCCGCACCGCGCGCGGGCCGAAGAGGCGCTGCGAAGCCACCTCGTGCGCGCGGGCATCGGGGAGGCTGCCGCGCGCGGCAAGCTCCCCGTCGACGACGACGGCTCGGAGGAGCCGGCACGCGCGCCCGAGGCCGGCGCGAAGGCGAAGGACCGCGAGGCAGACGGCGACGCGCGCGTGGCGTGCCCGAAATGCGGAGAATCGAACGAGCCCGACGCGAAGTTCTGCAAGGAGTGCGCGACCCGGCTCTCTCCGGCGTCGACGTCCAAGGAGCCCGCGAAGCTCGCGACGTCGACCGACGACTCCGAGGACGACGAGGATGACGATGACGAATGATCGCGCGCGCTCGCACCGAGGCGCTCCGGGGAAGCTCCGTCGCGTGGGCGCGCCGCTCACGCTTGCGGTGATGCTGGCCGCTTCGAGCGCCCTCGCGGCGGACGCCGGCGTCGCGAACCCGCACGCAGCAAGCGATCCCCACGCCGGCGTCGCGAACCCACACGCAGCAGGCGATCCCCACGCCGGCGTCGCAAACCCGCACGCAGCCGGCGATCCCCACGCTGGCGTCGCAAACCCGCACGGCGCGGGCGATCCCCACGCTGGCGTCGCCAATCCCCACGCCGCCGGCGCCAATCCCCACGGCGCCGACGGAGACGACGAGGCGGCGGACGGCAATCCGCACGGCAACGCCGGTCACGGCCGCGGCGCCGACAACGGCATGGTCCAGCCGCCCGAGGACGGCGCGATGGACGACCCGACGCTCCCCGTGGGGACGCTCGAGCTCCACATCGTCGATCCCTCGGGCAAGCCCCTCCCGAACACGACCGTCACGCTCGGTGTACTCTACAACTCCGTCGCCAAGGGAGAGAGCCGCAAGCGCCTCTCGCTCACGACGAACGCCACCGGCACCGCGCGGCTCGACGAGCTAGAGACCGGGAGCACGGTCGCCTACCGCCCGATGGTGATCACCGACGGCGCGACCTTCTCGGTGATGCCGTTCCGCATGCCCGAGAAGACCGGAATGCGTGCGGTCCTCCACGTCTACCCCGTCGTCGACTCGATCGAGCAGGCGCTAGTCGTCTCTCAGTCGGTCATCTACACCGAGGTGAAGGACGACCGCATCCAGGTGCAGCAGGCGTTCAAGATCTACAACTTCGGAAAGAACGCGTGGGTCCCGAAGGACCTCGTCGTGCCTCTCCCCGAGACGTTCACCGCGTTCACCACGCAGCAAGGGATGAGCGACGTCGGGGTCGACGCGGTGCCGAACAAGGGCGTTCGCATCCACGGGACGTTCGGACCCGGCCAGCACATGCTCGAGTTCCGTTGGCAGCTGCCCTACTCGGGCGAGGCCGAGGTCCGCTTCGACGTCGGAATGCCGCCGCGCATGGCCGCCTCGCGCGTGATCGCGCCGGCGTCGAAGGACATGACGCTCGAGGTACCGGACTTCCCTCCCCCGCAGTCGACGTCCGACGGCATGGGACAGCGCGCGCTCATCACCGAGAAGCAGCTCAGCAAGGAGGACGCCGCGCTCTCGGCCGTCACGATCGTCATTCGCGGGCTCCCCACCGAGGGGCCGGCGAAGGTCATCGCGACGCTCCTCGCGGGCGGAGGCCTCGTCCTCGGGCTCGTCCTCGGGGCCAAGAGCCCCTCCAGCCGCGACCGCAAGAGAGAGCGGCAGCGCCTCCTCGACGAGCTCGAAGAGCTCGAGCGGGCGCACATGGCCGAGGACATCGGCCCGAAGACCTACGAACGGGCTCGACGCGAGCTCCTCGACGCGCTCACGCGGACCTTCGCCGACGAGCCGACCTCGAAGCCGAGGGCCCGGACCGACGTCCGCCCGCGCGCGTCCTGAACGCCGAAAACTATCTCGGTCAGCCCTGTGCGCAAACGGGCTGGCCAGGGTGGGGAGATCCGGCGGACGCGGTTGAGGAGTCCGCGTGGGACAATCTCATCCACCGCGAGGCCGGAGCTTCTTCCCCTCCGGCTCCCCAGCCCTGCAAAGCAGAACTACGCGAGTAGACTCGTGTTTTGGGGTTCTCCCCGCCCCCCACAGGGCCTATATCTACGGTAAGTTAATTTAATACCTCTCCTTCCATATCCGACAGGCTCGGGGATGAGAGAGCCTGCACACGTGGGTTGGGCGCGCCTTCGCACGACCTGCTGGCAGACCGTGGCCCCTTGACGTCGAAGGACACCCCAGGCAATTGGCATGAGCCGCTGACGTCGCTCAGCGCCGAGGACACGAGATGGAGCTCACCGTCGCGAAGAAGGACCTGCTGAAGATCGTCTCTCGGATGCAGGGGGTCGCCGAGCGCAAGAGCACGATGCCCGTGCTCGCGAACGTGCTGCTCGCCGCGGACGGCAACGGCGCCCTCCGGCTGGCCGCGACCGACCTGTACCTGGCGCTGATGGGCCGGATCCCGGCGGAAATCGCGAAGGGCGGCAGCGTCGCCGTGTCCGCCAAGGACCTGTTCGAGCGCGTGAAGATGATGCCGGACGGTCCGGTCGTGATCGCGTCGCAGGACAACGCGACGACGACGATCAAGGCGAGCGGCACCGCGCGCCGCTACACCCTCCGGGGCATGCCGGGCGACGACTTCCCGCCCCTCCCGCAGCCGGCGGAGGGCTCGCCGACGCTCGCGCTCGACGTCGACGTCCTGTCCGAGCTCATCGCGAAGACGCACTTCTCGATCTCGACCGACGAGACGCGGGCGCACCTGAACAGCGCCCTCTTCGAGTGGGACGGCGACGTCGTCCGCATGGTCACGACCGACGGTCACCGCCTCTCCAAGGTCGACGTGAAGGTCTCCGGTCGCCAGGCGTCGGCGACGATGCTCATCCCGCTCAAGGCGATCCAGGAGCTCCGCCGGCTCTGCGAGGAGATGCTCGCGGACGGCGGCACGGTCGGTCCCGACGGCGAGCGGAAGAAGCCCGAGCTGCTCATCACGCAGAGCGGCGCCAGCGCGTTCTTCCAGGGCGCCGGCACGACGTTCAGCGTGAAGCTCGTCGACGCGCAGTTCCCTCCGTACTCGCAGGTGATCCCGCAGGGGAGCGAGCGGGTCGTCCGCGCGCCGCGCTCCGCGCTCGCCGACGCGCTCAAGGCCGTCTCGGTCGCCGCCAGCGAGCGGACGGGCGGCGTGAAGCTCTCGCTCACGAAGGGCTCGATGCGCATCACGAGCGAGTCCCCCGAGAGCGGCGACGGTTACGACGAGATCCCCGTCGAGTTCGCCGGGCCGAACATGAGCATCGGCTTCAACGCGAAGTACTTCCTCGACGTGCTCGCGGCGATCACCGACGAAGAGGTCGCCATCGGCCTCTCGGGCGAGCTCGATCCCGCGGTGCTCCGTCCGGCAGGCGCGACGACGTCGTCCGAGCGGCAGTTCCTGTCGGTCGTGATGCCGATGCGCATCTGAGCGGGCGTCGTGCGCCGGTGAGGCCGCTCCGCGTCGACGAGGTGAGGGTCCGTTCCTTCCGGAACCTCGCGAGCGTAGACGTGGAGCTCGGCGAGCGATTCAACGTCATCGCGGGCGACAACGGGCAGGGCAAGACGAACCTCCTCGAGGCGGTCTACGTCCTCGCCACCTCGAAGAGCTTTCGCTCCTCCAAGCTCACGGAGGTCGTCGCCTTCGGGCACGATCTCGCCAGCGTGCGCGGTCGCGTCATCGAGGACGGCGACGCGCGCGTCCAGTCCGTCGGGCTCAGAGCGGGCGCGCGCTCCGTGAAGATCGACGACAAGCGGCCGCCCACGCTCGCGGCCTACGCGGTGCGGACGCCCATGGTCGTGTTTCATCCGGGAGAGATCTCGCTCTCCATGGGCGCGAGCTCCGAGCGGCGTCGCTTGCTCGATCGCACGGCGCTCTACCTCGCGCCCGCCGCGATGGACGAGCTCGACTGCTACACGAAGGCGCTGCGGGCCCGCCAGCGCGCGCTCGAAGCAAGAGGCCCGTCGGCGAAGGACCTCGCGGACTGGGAGACGCTCTGCGTCCGTCACGGCCTCGCGCTGATGGAGCATCGCGCGCGCGCCGGAGGGCTCCTGGCCGACGGCGCGAAGGCTGCGTTCGCGCGCATCGCCGCGCCCGATCTCGAGCTCGACGCGGCCTACGCGCCGGGGGCGCCGCGCGACGAGGCCGCGTACCTCGAGGAGCTCGAGCGTCGCCGGCCGGTCGACCTCAGGCGCGGGAGCGCAGGCGTCGGGCCGCACCGGGACGAGCTGGCGCTGTCGATCTCGGGCCACGCGGTCCGCGGCGTGGCCTCGCAGGGGCAACACCGCGCCGTGACGCTCGCGCTCAAGGCTGCCGAGATCGACGTGATCGGCGAGGCGCGCGGCGTGCGGCCGGTGCTCCTGCTCGACGACGTCTCGAGCGAGCTCGATCGGGAGCGCACCGCGGCGCTGTTCTCGTTCCTGCGCGAGCAGGAGGGCCAGGTGCTCCTCACCACGACGCGCCCCGAGCTCATCGACACGGGACCGAACACGGCGCGCGCCGACTTCGCGATCCGCGGCGGTCGCGTCGAGCGCGTTTCTCGCGTTGTTTGAGGGACGAATTTCCTCGCCATGGAGGGCGCATCGCGGTGCGTCGAGCCGAGGCGTAGCGGGCGCTTGCCGCGCGTCGTCCGGGAGGTCGTGTGCGGCGATTCGGGGGCCTGGTTCGACGTAGCTAACTAGCTGGAATCTGGCCTCAATGTATCCCTTTTGCGCTTGCCGTTCGAGGGCTGGAAACGTATACTCACCGTCCCCCCTAGGTGCGGTCCCGGAGCGAGGTCGTTCGTTCCGTGGTGCACCCTCCTCCTCAAACACGGATCTCGCCCGCAGCTCAAACGGGGAACTCTCCGTCCGCGGGCCTCCGAAAAGCGTTTCAGAACACCATGCCGACCGATGAAGTCACGAGCGAGCGAGGCGAGCCCGTCATGACGGCGACCCCGCGCGAGTCGCAGCCTCCGTCCAACTACGGCAGTGAGAGCATCACCGTCCTCGAAGGGCTCGAGGCGGTTCGCAAGCGCCCCGGCATGTACATCGGCGACGTCCACGACGGCTCCGGCCTGCACCACCTCGTGTGGGAGGTGGTCGACAACGCCGTCGACGAGCACCTCGCCGGCCACTGCACGCGGATGGACGTGACGATCCACTTCGACGGATCCATCGCGGTCGAGGACAACGGTCGAGGCATCCCGGTCGGGCGCCACGACGAGCAGTCGAAGAAGCTCGGACGGGACATCGACGTGGCGGAGGTCGTGATGACGATCCTGCACGCCGGCGGCAAGTTCGATCACTCGAGCTACAAGGTCTCCGCGGGGCTCCACGGCGTCGGCGTGAGCGCGGTCAACGCGGTGAGCGAGTGGCTGAAGCTCGAGATCAAGCGCGGCGGTCAGGTCCACTACCAGGAGTACCGTCGTGGCGCTCCCGCCTCGGCGATCTCCGTCATCGGCGAGACCGACAAGACCGGGACGAAGATCACCTTCAAGCCCGACCAGGAGATCTTCACGATCACCGAGTACAGCTACGACATCCTCGCGAGCCGCCTCCGCGAGCTGTCGTTCCTCAACGCGGGCTTCGTCATCACGCTCACCGACGAGCGCGGCGAGGGCCGGCGAGAGACGTTCGAGTACAAGGGCGGCATCCGCGAGTTCGTCGAGCACCTGAACAAGACGAAGGAGCCGGTCCACGAGAAGGTCGTGCACATCGTCGCGGAGTCTCCGTCGGAGACCGGCGCGCCGATCGTCGTGGAGGTCGCGCTGCAGTGGAACTCGACGTACGCGGAGCAGATCTTCCCGTACACGAACAACATCCACAACAAGGACGGCGGCACGCACCTGACCGGGTTCAAGGGCGCGCTCACCCGCGTGTTCAACAACTACGGAACGACGGCGAACCTCTTCAAAGAGGTGAAGAACGGCCTCTCCGGCGAGGACATTCGCGAGGGCCTCACCGCCGTCATCAGCGTGAAGCTCCCCGATCCCTCGTTCTCGTCGCAGACGAAGGACAAGCTCGTGACGAGCGAGGCGAAGACGGTCGTCGAGAACGTCGTCGTCGACAAGCTCGGTCGCTTCTTCGAGGAGAACCCTGGTACGGCGCGGAAGATCGTCGAGAAGGCGATCCTCGCGGCGAAGGCGCGCGAGGCCGCCCGCAAGGCGCGCGAGGTCGTGCGCAAAGGCTCGATGGACTACACGAGCCTCTCGGGCAAGCTGGCCGACTGCCAGAGCCGCGATCCCGAGACGAGCGAGATCTACATCGTCGAGGGAGACAGCGCGGGCGGCTCGGCGAAGCAGGGGCGCGACCGCAAGTTCCAGGCGATCCTCCCGCTCCGCGGCAAGATCCTCAACGTCGAGCGGGCGCGTCTCGACAAGATGCTCTCCTCGGCGGAGATCGGCACGCTCATCACCGCGCTCGGCTGCGGAATCGGCAGCCCCGAGCAGGGCGGGAGCTTCGACATCTCGAAGCTCCGCTACCACCACATCGTGCTGATGACCGACGCCGACGTCGACGGCAGTCACATCCGCACGCTGCTGCTCACGTTCTTCTACCGGCAGATGCCGGAGCTGCTCGAGAAGGGCTACCTCTACATCGCCCAGCCCCCGCTCTACCGCGTCTGGAAGGGCAAGAAGGGCATCTACATGAAGGACCAGGGCGCGCTCGACCGGTTCTTCCTCGAGCAGGGCGTCGAGGGGCTCGCCGTCCGCGCCTCGAAGGGGCCGCACCTTACGGGCAAGCCGCTCGTGCACCTGTCGGAGCGCCTGCGCGGGTTCCGCAAGGCGCTGTCGAAGATCGATCGGCGCGCCGACGCCAAGCTCGTGTCGGCCGTTCTCCGCGCGACGGGGCTCGGCAAGGCCGATCTCCGCGATCGGAAGAAGGTCGAGCAGGCGGTGCCGCTCATCCGCGCGCGCCTCGAGAAGAAGTACCCGGACATCTTCCCGCTCACGATCGACATCGGCTGGGAGACCGAGCACAGCGCCGCCACGCTCACGATCCGGCCGCGTCCCGGCTCGGCCGCGAGTGAGGTCGTCGTCGACTGGTCGCTCGTCGAGTCGGCCGAGTACGAAGAGCTCTACGCGATCGAGCAGGACGTGCGCTCGATCGGCCCGGCGCCCTACTTCGCGAAGAGCGTGAAGGGGGACGAGGCCGAAGCCGCCGACGCGAAGGAGACGGAGCTCGAGGACGCCGACGCGCTCTGGGACTTCATCGAGGCGCGCGGCAAGAAGGGCTGGAATCTCCAGCGCTACAAGGGTCTCGGCGAGATGAACCCGGAGCAGCTCTGGGAGACGACGCTCGATCCGAACGCGCGCGTGATGCTCCAGGTGCGCCTCGACGACGCCGTGCAGACCGACCAGGTCTTCACGATCCTCATGGGCGACCAGGTCGAGCCGCGCCGCGACTTCATCGAGAAGAACGCCCTCAACGTTCGAAACCTCGACATCTGACGCGCGTTCGTGCGCGCGCGGGCATGTCCAACGCGCCGAACGCAGGCTACGCTCGACGACGATGCGCCGCTCCGTAGCGCTCGTCGTCTCGCTCGGCCCGGTCGCCGTCGCCGCCGCGGTCACGGGGTGCACCTTCCTCATCTCGTTCGACGAGGTGCCGTCGGACGTCCCCGCGCCGGCCGAGGCCAGCGTGGGCGAGGTCGACGCGACTCCGCCCGAGGACGTGACGGACGCCGGCGAAGAGGACGTCGCGCCGGCGTTCCCGCCGCCGTGCGATCCGACATTTCCGCTCGACGCGGTCGACTGCACCGGCGTCACGCGCGCGACGTGTGCGAAGCGGGCCTCGTTCTCGACGTATCCCGCCGCGGGCGATCGCGCGAACGACCTCGTCGTGTGCAGCGGAGGGCGCGCCACCTGCGTCCAGCGCTGTCCGTCCGGTTGCGCGGAGATGCCCACCGGCTTCCCCGATCAATGCGACGACTGCGGCGGACGCAACGACGGGTACTACTGCGGGCGCGACCTGCGCGGGTGGGCGCCGGAGACGTTCGATCTGGCCGTGCAGTGCCGCGACGGCGGCAGCGTGCGCGGCGCGATCTGCGGCGCGAACAAGTGCGCGTCGGCCTGCCCGCGCCCCGATGGGCCGTTTCCTTCGTGCTGCGTGCCGTGACGCGGGGGCGGCGTGAGCCTCGAGGCGACGCCGGGCCGAGGCGGTGGCCCTCGGCGCCCGTCAAGGTCGCCGGCGCGCGCCTCGTCGCCCTTGCTCGGCCGCGCTCGAGACCTGTTGCAGGGCACATGCCCGTGATTATGGTGGCCTGAGCGACGCTGGAGAGCGGCGCGGTCGAGGTCCCGGAGCGGGCGGGTGTCCGTGCCCGATCCGGCGACGAAGGGAGGAGCTTACCGATGCGTCCCGATCGGATGACGACGAAGAGCCAGGAGGCGTTCCGCGCCGCAGCGGACCTGGCGAGCCGACGAGGTAACCCCGAGATCACGCCCGAGCACCTCATGCGGGCGATGTTCGAGCAGGACGGCGGCATCGCCCTGCCGATCTTCACCAAGGCCGGAGGTCGCTCCGACGCGCTCCTCGCCAGCGTCGAAGAGCACGTCGCGAAGCTCCCCCGCGTGAGCGGCGGAGGAGAGCCGACGCTGTCACGGCGGACGATGGAGGTCATCCGGCGCGCCGAGGACGAGGCGAAGTCGCTGAAGGACGACTTCGTCTCCGTCGAGCACTTCCTCCTCGCGCTGGCGAAGCACGATCGCGAAGCGAAGGCCGCCTTCGGCGCCGCCGGCGGCGTCACCTACGAGAGGCTGCTCTCGGCGCTCGCGTCCGTGCGCGGCGCCCAGCGCGTCACCGACCGCGAGCCGGAGGGGAAGTTCCTCGCCCTCGAGAAGTACTGCCGCGACCTCACCGAGGCCGCGCGCAAGGGCAAGGTCGATCCCGTCATCGGCCGCGACGAGGAGATCCGTCGCGTGATGCAGGTGCTCTCGCGCCGGACGAAGAACAACCCGGTCTTGATCGGCGAGCCCGGCGTCGGCAAGACGGCGATCGTCGAGGGCATCGCCGGGCGCATCGTCAACGGCGACGTCCCCGAGTCGCTCAAGAACAAGCGCCTCGCCTCGCTCGACATGGGCGCGCTCGTCGCCGGCGCGAAGTTCCGCGGCGAGTTCGAGGATCGGCTGAAGGCGGTCCTCAAGGAGATCGAGGCGGCCTCCGGCGAGATCATCCTCTTCATCGACGAGCTCCACACCATCGTGGGCGCCGGCGCCGCCGAAGGGTCGATGGATGCGGCGAACCTCCTGAAGCCCGCGCTCGCGCGCGGTGAGCTCCGCTGCATCGGCGCGACAACGCTCGACGAATACAAGAAGCGCATCGAGAAGGACGCCGCGCTCGAGCGCCGCTTCCAGCCCGTCTTCGTCGACCAGCCGACCGTCGAGGACACGATCGCGATCTTGCGCGGGCTGAAGGAGCGCTACGAGGTCCACCACGGCATCCGCATCCAGGACGCGGCGCTCGTCGCGGCGGCGACGCTCTCGGATCGCTACCTCACAGATCGCTTCCTCCCCGACAAGGCCATCGACCTCGTCGACGAGGCCGCCTCCAAGATCAAGATGGAGGTCGACAGCATGCCGGCGGAGATCGACGCCGTGCAGCGGCGCCTGCTCCAGATCCAGATCGAGCAGGAGGCGCTCAAGAAGGAGCGCGATCCGGCGAGCAAGGCGCGCCTCGAGGACATCAAGCGCGAGATCTCCGAGCTCAAAGAGCAGATCGACGCCATGAAGGCGCAGTGGCTCAAGGAGAAGGAGGTCATCGCGGAGATCCGCAAGGCGACGCCGCGGCTCGAGGAGCTGCGCGTCGAGGCGGAAGAGGCGCAGCGGCGCGGCGATCTCGGCAAGGCCGCGGAGATCCGCTACGGGAAGATCCCGGACCTCGAGAAGCGCATCGAGGAGCTGCGACGCGAGCTCGCGAAGGTCCAGGAGAAGACCGCGTACCTCAAGGAGGAGGTCACCGACGAGGACATCGCCGCGATCATCGCGAAGTGGACGGGCATCCCGGTGGTCAAGATGCTCGAGGGCGAGATGCAGAAGCTCCTGCGTCTCGAGGACGAGCTCCGGAAGCGTGTGGTCGGTCAGGAGGACGCCCTCGTCGCGGTCGCGAACGCGGTTCGGCGCTCGCGCGCGGGCCTCGGCGACGAGAACCGCCCGATCGGGAGCTTCCTCTTCCTCGGCCCGACGGGCGTCGGCAAGACCGAGCTCGCGCGGGCGCTCGCCGAGTTCCTCTTCGACGACGAGCGCGCGATGGTGCGCCTCGACATGAGCGAGTTCCACGACAAGTACACCGTGAGCCGCCTCATCGGCGCGCCTCCGGGCTATGTCGGCTACGAGGAGGGCGGCCAGCTCACCGAGCCGGTGCGCCGCCGTCCGTACTCGGTGATCCTCTTCGACGAGGTCGAGAAGGCGCACCCCGACGTCTACAACGTGCTCTTGCAGGTGCTCGACGACGGGCGCCTCACCGACGGCCAGGGCCGCACGGTGAACTTCAAGAACACGGTCATCATCCTCACGAGCAACATCGGCTCGCCGCACATCCAGACCATCGGCGAGCGCGATCTCCCGGCCGAGGACAAGAAGGAGCTCATCCGGCGCGCGGTGCTCGAGGACGTCCGCAAGGCGTTCCGGCCCGAGTTCTTGAACCGGCTCGACGAGAGCGTCGTGTTCAACCTCCTCGATCGACGCGACATCCACGCGATCATCGACATCCAGCTCCGTCGCTTCCAGGAGCGTCTCGCGAAGCGCGACATCTTCGTCGAGCTCACGCCCGAGGCGAAGGATCTGCTCGCCGAGGTCGGCTGGGATCCGCAGTACGGCGCGCGCCCGCTGAAGCGCGCCATCCAGCGCTACCTCGAGGACCCGCTGGCGAAGCACGTCATCGCGGGCGAGTACCCGCCGGGCACGCAGCTCCGCATCGACCGCGGCTCGGACGGGCAGCTCACGTTCGCGACGCGGATGACGAACTGAGGGCCGAGTGGCTGGCGGTCGTCGACCGTTCGCCCTTCGTGGCCGGGTCGGCGCCGCTCACTTCTCGAGGGCGACGTCGACCGGGACGGCCTTCGACACCCGTACGAGCTCCGCGGGGTCGAGGGCGACGAGGTAGCCGCGGCGGCCGCCGTTGATCCAGACGCGCTCGAGCGCGAGGATCGTCCTCTCCACGTAGATCGGCATCGCCTTGCGGAGACCGAAGGGGCTCGTGCCGCCGACCTGGTAGCCCGAGTGCCGCTGGGCGACCTCCGCGGCGCACGGCTCGACGCGCTTCTTGCCGGTCTGCCGCGCGAGGTTCTTCGTCGAGACTTCGCGATCGCCGTGCATGAGGACGATGAGCGGCTTCTTGTCCTCGTCCTCCATCACGAGCGTCTTGACGACCGCGTGCTCGGGGACGCCGAGCTTCTCGGCCGAGACGCGCGTCCCGCCGCGCTCCTCGTACTCGTACGGGTGCTCGGTGAAGCTCACGCGGTTCTTCTTCAAGAACACGGTCGCGGGCGTCTCGGACACGTGACTCGACTTCGACATCGGCGCGCATTCTAAGTCAGCGCGCGCGGCGATCGAGCGGAGCGTGAATCGGAGTCAGCCTCGACCCCGCTCGGGCCTACGGCGCGCTGTCGGCGGCGGCGGGGGTCTGGCGGAAGGCGCGGATCTCCTTCACGCGGCGCTCGAAGTCGCGCTGCTCGCTCTCGTCGATCTGCACGCCGCCGAAGCGCGCTTCGAGGTAGCGGTTCGTGAGCTCGAGGATCGAATCGGCGAGCGGGTGCCGGCGGCCGACGAGCTCCTCGGCGTGGCGGAGCGGAGGGAGCGACGCCGGCCTCGGGACGCCCTGGGAGGCGAGCGCGAGCTCCAGCGTTCGGTAGAGGGCCGTCGCGAGCTCGAGCTTCGGATCGACGCGCGGGCTCGTCGGCGAGTCGGGCGTGTTCGCCTTCGGCGAGCGCCGGCGGCGCCAGACGACGTAGCCTCCGAGCGCCGCGACGAGGAGCACGCCCGCGAGGACCGACGGACGCGTCACCTTCTCCGCCACGCCCCGGTTCGCGCCGGTATCCGAGCGCAGCCGCTCGTAGCGCCGGTTGAGGTCCTCGAAGATCCGCACCTGCGTCTTGAGGTCGTAGCCGATGACGTAGCGGTTCCAGCGCTGCGAGAGCGCCTCGAGCAGATCGCGGACGTAGACCCACGCGCCCGACGTGTCTTGCAGCGGCTGGGCGCCGGAGGTCGGTGTCGGGTCGAAGGTCACCCAGCCGGGGACCGGATCGTCGAGGTGGGCCTCGACCCACGAGTGCGCGTCGCCCTGCCTCACGGCGTAGTAGCGGCCGAAGCGGTTGTACGTTCCGCCGACGAAGCCGGTCACGTTGCGCGACGGGATGCCAAGCTCGCGCAGCATGATCGCCATCGCCGTGGAGAAGAACTCGCAGTGGCCCTTCTTCGACTCGAAGAGGAAGTGATCGACGGGTTGCGGCTTGCCGCCCGAGGGTGAGCCGAGCTGGTACTTGAAGTCGTGCTTGAGGTGCTCCTCGATGGCCTTCGCCTTCAGGTACGCCGTCGGCTGCGCGTCGGCCCATTCGTGCGCGAGATCGGCGATGCGCGTGGGCGTGTCGGGCGGCAGCTCGAGGTATCGCGGGCGATCCGTGAGGGCCAGCGTCTCGACGATCGGGTCGCGATCGGTCGCGATGTAGGCGTCGTAGCGGAGGCCGTGCGCGCCTTCTCCCGAGTAGCGGACCTCGCCCTCGGGCCCCTTCGCGAGCTCGAGGGGCTCGCCGACGATCGCCTGCTGCTGCGTGCGGAGCTGGAGCGCGACGGTGCGCGGCGGGAGGAACACGACGGTGGGCTCGATCGGCTCGAGCTCGATCGTGATCTTGCGGTCGCGCGCCGTGTCCGGCTTTCGCGCGATCGGGAGCATGTCGTTGCTCTTGAGGCCGCCGGCGTAGGTCTTCGACTGGGTCCGCACCCATCGGCGCCCTTCGTACTTGTCGAAGGCCGTGCCGCGGAGACGAAGCGTCAGCTTGGCGGGCCGCGGCTCGGGGAGGTCCTCGACGTCGAAGCGCAGCGCCAGCGCCGGCACGTCCCGGATCGCCCCGACCTCGCCGAGATCGACCCTGTCGGAGAAGCCGATCATCCGGTCGCCGTTGCGATGGTTCAAGAGGAGCAGCGAGAGGCCGACGCGCGGGAAGAGGATGAAGAGCGCCGCGGTGAAGAGGAAGATCGGGACGGAGAGCAGGCACGTCGTGGCGAGGAACCCGCGCCCCACCACGCGTCGGCTGCGCAGGATGCGCGGCACGTCGACCGGGAGCCCGGTGCGATCGCGCGCGCCCTGGCGGTAGTTGCCCTCGACCTCGCGGCGAAGGTGGCTGAGGACGAGCGCGCCCGGCGCGACGATCAAGAACCCCACGAAGCAGAGCCCGTAGGAGAGGCCGCCGCCGAGGACCGTCCCGGCGACGAAGTGAAGCAGCGCGAGCACGATGATCTGCTGGTCGTGCGCCGCACCTCGTCGCGTCGCGAGGCGGATGATCTGCAGGATCGCGGCGAACTCGACGGCGACGTCGAGCGCCGGCCTCCCGGCGAGGAGGCGCACGCCCTGGACCGCGAACAACGTCAGCGGGCCGATCGTCGCGAGGTGACGGAGCGCCGGCCGCGACTGCCAGGACTCCGGCACGGCGAGCGCGAGCGCGAGCCCTGCGACGACGAAGCCCGTCGTCCACGACGACATCGACGCCGTGTTGACGACGGCCAGGACCCCGAGCGCCGCGAGGGCGTCCGTCATGATCCGGTGGACGAGGCCGAATCTCATTCGGCGGACCCTTCCGCCGGGGGGCTCTCGGCCGGCCTCGGCTCGAGCGTCGGCTTCGGCGGCGGGCGCGGGGCGGGCTCGGGCTTCGCGGGCGTGCGGGCGGCGAGCTCGGACGAGGTCACCGAGTCGACGAGCGCGAGGAAGCGCAGGAGTCGGTCGGCGCCGGTCGTGCGATCGCCGCGGACGGCCTCGCTCGCGGTCGTCTTGATGGTCACCGCGTCGCCGCGCTTGATGTGCGCGACCGCGCGTGAGGCGACGTCGCGGATGCGCCGCTCGAACGAGGTCCACCACTCGTCCTTTGCGTCGTCGCGCCGGACGACGTCGAGCGGGAGGACGACGTCGGGGCGGGCCTCGCGCGCGCGCTCGCGCATGACGAGCTGCCCGACGGAGGCGCTCTTGCGCCAGTGGATGTCGCGGCGATCGTCGCCGTCGCGGAGGAGCTTCAGGCCGAGGTAGTCGTCGCCGTGCCCGCGCCCGAAGGACGCCTCGCCGCCGGCGTGCCGCCCGTCGCTGAGCGCGGGGAGCTCGAGGGGATCGACGGCGGGATAGATGATGAGCTCGCCCTCGGCGGGGACCTCGCGCGACTTTTCGAAGAGGCCGAACGGAAAGCGCGTCGCGATCCGAAAGCCCACGTGCTTGTCGCGTCCGCGCTTGGCGGGCGTCCGCCGGTACGCGGCGACCTGCGCGCTCTTCGGGCTGATCTTGAGGAAGAAGCAGCGCTTGTCGGCGGGCTGTCCCGCGCGGAGGTCCTCGACCTCGATCGCGTACGAGGGCACGCGGCCCTTGTGGTTGAAGACCTCGATCTCGACGAGGTGGGGCCGGCCGACCTGCGCGCGGAGGGGCAGGCGGCGAACGACCGTGAGCTCGCGCAGGCTGAGCTCGCTCATCAGACCGCTCACGATGATGAGCGCGAGGAGCATCCCGAGCAGGAGGTAGAGGAGGTTGTTGCCGGTGTTGATCGCCGCGAAGCCGACGCCGAGCGTGATGCCGACGAAGAACTTCCCTTCCCTCGTGAACTTGAGCCTGCGCGGAGCGCGGAGCCGCTTCCACGGCCAGCGGACGCGTGGCTTCGAGCCGCCCTGGCCGGGCTTGCCTTGCGCGCCCCGCGGCACGCGGCTCTCCGGAGTCCGCGTCGAGGCGGCCTCTCCCGTGAGCGCAGGGTTGCTCGGCTCGGCCATCTTCATGGAGCGCCCACCTCCCATCGTCGCCGATGGAGGGGTTAGACCGGTACCGGGACGCGGGCGACGATGTCGCGGACCGCGCTCTCGGCCTCGTCGCGCGACGGCACGAACCCGTCGGCGTGGGTCGAGAGGCGCACGCGGTGCGCGAGCACCGGGACCGCGAGGTCGTGGATGTCGTCGGCGATGCAGTAGCTGCGACCGCGAACGAGCGCGCGGGCGCGCGCCGCCTTGCCGAGCGCCATCGCACCGCGCGTGGAGGTGCCGAGCGAGAGCACGGGCGCGGTGCGCGTCGCCTGGACGAGCGCGTGGAGGTAGCTGAGCAGCGAGTGCTCGATGGTGACGCGGTCGACCTGGCGCTGCAGGGCGACGAGGCGCGCGGGATCGAGGACGGACGGGACGTCGCGCGCGGTGTCGGAGCTGCCCTCGACGAGGAGGCGCATCTCCACCTGCGGAGGCGGGTAGCCGATCCGGAGCCGGAGGATGAAGCGATCGAGCTGCGACTCGGGGAGCGGGAACGTCCCGGCGAAGTCTTGCGGGTTCTGCGTCGCGATGACGAAGAACGGATCGGGCAGCGGGTTGGTCACGCCGTCGATCGAGACCTGCTGCTCGTTCATCGCCTCGAGCAGCGCCGACTGCGTTCGCGGGCTCGCGCGGTTGATCTCGTCGGCGAGCAGGACGTTCGCGAAGATCGGCCCCTGCCGGAGGATGAAGTTGCTCGTGTGCTGGTCGTAGACCGAGACGCCGACGACGTCGCTCGGGAGGAGATCGCTCGTGAACTGGACGCGGCGAAGCTCGCCGCCGACGGATCGGGCCAGGGCGCGCGCGAGTGTGGTCTTGCCGACGCCGGGGACGTCCTCGATGAGGAGGTGGCCGCGCGCGAGCAGCGCGACGAGGGCGAGCTCGACGGCCTCTTGTTTGCCCTCGAGGGCACCCTCCACGGCCTGCCGCAACTTCTGGATCAGCGGGAGCTCTTCGCCGAGCAGAGCCGCAGCAGCAGTCATGCGGCTCAGAATAGCACGGTCTTCCGGAGACCAAGCGTTTCGCGGACCTCCCCTCGCGCCCGAGGGGGCGTGCGGTTCGACGGGTGGCGTGAAGCTCGACCTCGACGGCGAATACGCCTGCAGTCCCGTGCCGTGGGACAAGGTGCGCGGGCGCCGGTCGCGGGCCCGATCGCGTCTTCTGCGGACGCAGGGCTTGCCTCCTCTCGGAAAAGCGCGAGAACCTCCCGCCGTGCCCGAGACCAACGCCTCGCTTCGAGTGGACCTCGTCGGCGTGACGAAGACGTTCCCGCCCGCCGTGCGCGCCCTCCGCGGCGTGAGCGCCCGCTTCGCCGCCGGTCACGTCTCGGTGGTCGCGGGCGCGAACGGATCGGGCAAGTCGACGCTGCTCTCGATCGTCGGGACGCTCGCCGCCGCCACGTCCGGCAAGGTCTCGCACGGTACCCTCGGCAAGACGCGCGACGCCGTTCGTCGTGAGCTCGGATGGGTCGGACACGACGCGCTCTGTTATGCCGATTTGACGGGCCGCGAGAACGTCGAGCTCGCGGCGCGCCTGCACGGGGTGCCCGTCGACGCGGCGTTCGAGGCGGCGCGCGAGCGCTTCAACCTGGCCGCGTTCGCGGAGCGGCCGTTTCGGACGTACTCGCGGGGGCAGCGCCAGCGCGTGGCGCTCGCGCGGGCGCTCGTGCACGCGCCGATGCTCCTGCTCCTCGACGAGCCGACCACGGGGCTCGACAAGGCCGGTGTGGCCGTCCTCGAGCGGATCGTTCGCGAGGAGGCGGCGCGCGGGGCGGTGGTGATCGTCGTGACCCACGACGACGCCTTCGCGAAGACCGTCGGCGACGAGCGGCTCCTGCTCGAGCGCGGCGAGGTCAAGGAAGCCTCGAAGGGCGTGACGCGGAGCTGACCGCGTTCCGGCCTCCAGGTACCCTCGAGGAGACGCGCCGGCCCCGCTCGGGGGCGCGTGTCGCTGACGTTCGGCGAGACGCATGTAGTATACACTGTTGTGCGGCCGCGCGCGGGTGGCGCGCTCACGGTGCCTCCTCGAGAGGGATTGCCGGCGGAAGCGGGCCGCCGGCGCGAAGGAGGCCGCCGGCGCGAGGCCGGCGGCCCGTGGGAGCTCAGCGCGGCCGGTACGCGAGCTTGTAGAGGGTGGCGACGATGCGGTCGACGGAGTCGACCTCGCGCGCGACGCGCTCGGCGTCGAGGTAGCCAGCCGCGCCTGCGATGCGCAGCCCGAGGATCACCTCGCGCCCGCTGGCCATGGCGCTCTCGAGGCGAGCGGTGCGATTGCCCGCGCGCGCAGACAGCCCTTCGCCGGCGTTGAGGCCGACGGAGTTGATGGCGCGCTTCATCTGGCGGCTGAGGTCCGAGTCCTGCCGAGCGATGAGGATGCAATGGCGGTGGACTACGCCGACGGTGTGAACGATGTCATCGAGGATACGAAGGGACATGAGCGACTCCTTTGGTAGCGCCGGGCGTCTCGGCCCGGCTTCACCGACCCCGAGCGCAGCTTCCGTGACGCCGGCTCGCGACCCGTCTCGACCTCGCCGCATCGTCACGGGCCGGCGGCGCGGAAGGTGCGCGTCAGAGGTGAAGCCGGGCCGAGACGCCCGGCGCGGACAGAAGCCGCGCCCCGCCCCTCGCCGCTGCGTTCCGGCTCCGGCTCCGGCTCCGGCTCCGGCTCCGGCATCCGCGGGCCCCGGCTCCGGCTCCGGCTCCGGCATCCGCGGGCCCCGGCATCCGGCTTCCGGATCGCGGACACCGGATCCGGCCGTCGGATCCCCCAGCTCCCGGCTCCGGAAACGGACCCGGCCTCGGACCCGGTCAAGCGCCCGTCCGCGAACCGCCCTCGGCGCCGGTCGCGCTCAAGCGCCCGCGCTCAGTCGTCCGGTCGACGATCCAGAGCGAGCGCGTCGAGCGCGTCGTCGAAGCTCGGGCGGAGCTCCTCGGCGCTCGCGCGCGCCAGCACGGCCACGACCGGAACGTCGGGCAGGACACGCGCGAGCTCGGTCGCGTTGGTTCCGACGGAGGCGTCCGCGTCGGTCACCGACGAGAGGACGAGCCCGTCGATCGCGATCCCCACCGCGCGCGCGGCGCGGGTGGTCGCGATGACGTCGTGGAGCACGCCCAGCCGATCCGGCGCGACGACGACGACCCGCGTGGGCGCGAGGGCCAGGAGGAGGTCCGCGTTCGTGAGCGTGTCACTGAGCGGGCTGAAGAGCCCGCCGGGCAGCTCGAGCACGACGCCCTCCGCCGCGCTCCGGATCGGCGCGAGCCAGTCGACGACGACACGCGGCTCGATCGTGCGCCCTTCGCGGCGCGCGGCGAGGTGCGGCGACACTGCGTCCGCGAGCAGGTAGGGCGGTGTGAAACGTGTCACGTGAAACGTGGACGCCTGTCCAAGCTCGCGCACGTCGCCGCTCGGGCCGCCCTCGGCCGGGACGCCGGACTCGATCGGCTTCACGCCGGCCACCGCGACGCCCCTCCGGCTCCACGCGGCGACGAGCCCCGTCGAGACGACGGTCTTGCCGATCCCGGTCCCTGTCCCGGTGACGACGAGGAGAGGGGCGCTCATCGCTCGTGCCTCAGCGCGCGCCTGCACACGTCGACGGCGCGATCGACGTCGCTCTCCTGATGGCGCGCGGTCACCGTGAAGCGGAGCCTCGCGGTGCCTTCGGGCACGGTGGGCGGGCGGATGGGCGGCACCAGGAGGCCCTCCGTCGCGAGCGCCGCGGAGAGGCCCACCGCCCGCTCGCTCGTGCCGACGATGACGGGCACGACGTGACCGAAGCCGAGCGGCCGGAGATCGAGCGCCGCGAGCCCGGCGCGAAGCCGAGCACCGAGCGCCGCGACCCGCGCGCGGAGCTCGGGCGTCCTGTTCGCCTCCTCGAGCGCCCGCGCCGCTGCGGTCGCCGCGGCGGGCGACAGGCCGGTCGAGAAGACGAAGGAGCGGGCGCGGTTCCAGAGCCAGTCACGCAGCACCGCGCTCCCCGCGACGAACGCTCCCTGGCTGCCGAGAGCCTTGCCGAGCGTGCCGACGAGGACGTCGGGGGTGACGCCGGCGTCCGCCGCGCGTCCACGCCCGCCTGGGCCGAGGACGCCGAGCGCGTGCGCCTCGTCGACGTAGAGCGCCGCGCCGTGGGCGTCGCACGCGCGACGGAGCGCCTCGAGGTCGGGGCCGTCCGCGTCCATGCTGTAGTAGCTCTCGACGACGACCCAGGCGCGAGGCTCGGCGCGCTCGGCGAGCACGCGCGCGACCGCGTCGACGTCGTTGTGGCCGACGACCGCGACGCGCGCGCGAGAGAGGCGCGCACCGTCGATGAGCGAGGCGTGGTTCAGCGCATCGCTGACGACGAGGTCGCCGGGCGCGGCCAGGGCCGAGAGGGCTCCGACGTTCGCGGCATACCCGGAGGTGAAGACGAGGGCCGCTTCGACCTCGAGCCACGCGGCGAGGGCGGCCTCGAGCTCGGCGTGGGCGCGGTGCTCTCCGGCGATGAGCCGCGAGGCCCCCGAGCCCACAGCGACGTCGGCTGGCGCGAAGCGCGCCGCGAGGCCGAGGTAGTCGTTCGAGCAGAACGAGACGCCGCCGTCCTCGAGCGGCGCGGGCGTCGACCTCCGCAGGCCTCGCGCCTCGAGCGCCGCGAGGGCGTCGTGCAGATGGGCGAGCGGGCCGTCGGGCGTGTGTGTCACGTGAAACACTCCTTGAGCGAGGCGTCGCGCCGCCGGCGCGAGACCGCGGAGCGCGCGTTCACTGTTCCGATGAACAGTCGAGCGCGTCGTCGATTCGACCGAGCACGCGCCGGAGCATCTCTTTAGCGCGGCGCTCGACGGAGAGTCGACGGGAGCGTTCTTCCTCGAGCTCGTGCGCGAGCGCCATCGCCGCGAGGATCACGGCCTGCGGCGCGGCGGACTTTCCGAGCGGCGTGAGCTCCTCGACCTTGGCCGTCACCGTGTCGGCCAGCCGCTGGAGCTCTTCCTCGCTGGCGGTGCTGACGACCTTGTAGCTCTGCCCGGCGATGCGGAGGCTCACGGCGCGTCCATCCATCGCGCGAAGCTAACACAGCTGGACGCCTCGAGCCCGGCCGCACCCGGCGAACCGGGCAGGAGCGCCGACCGCTCCGGCGCTGCTCAGCGCGCGATCGCCTCGTAGGCGAACAGGAAAGGGAGGGCCAGGTACTGCAGATCGATCTGAACGCCCGCGATCGCGTCGGCTTGCCGCCCGTCGCCCGCGAGCCCGTACCGGCCCTGGAGGAAGAGGCCGAGTCCGAGCGAGTAGGTCGAGTGGTAGTTGAAGCTCCGCGAGCCCCAGAAGATCGTCCCCGTCGCGCCCGGCTCCCAGCCGAACCGGCTCGTCCGTGCGAACGCACCCGCGGAGAGGATCAGCGCCGAGTCGCCCGTCGGGACGAGCCACTCGAGGCCGCCGCCGGTCTCGAACGTGTCGAACGCGGCGGTCGCGACGTCGAGGTAGGGGCCGAGCGCCATCGTTCCGGCGCGGTCGCGCAGGAGCAGCACGTCGAAGCGCCCGCCGAGGTGGTACGCGAGCCGAGGCCCGTTCTCCGCGCGCATGTCGGTCAGCGCGGCTCCGGTCGTCATCCCGGCGCTCGCCTGCGGCGTGGCGTCGGCGCGCGCCGCGAGGAGCGTCACCAGTCCGGCCGCCGTGGCGGCGAAGCGCGTCGCGCGACCCATCGATCCCGTTTTCGCATGGATCGCGCGGCGACGTCACGGGCGCCGAACGCGCCGTCCGAGGCCCCGGAACGGGAAACGGCGCCGCCTCGGGACGAGGGGCGCCGTTTCGTGCGCGAGCGGCGTGACTCAGCGCGAGTCGCAGACCGGACGACCGCGGCAGAGTTGGCAAGGCGTGGTCTCGTCCTGGCCGGCAACGCACGGCTGGCCCTGCGCGTTGTCAGGGAGGGGGAGGGTGCAGTCGATCGCGGGCGTCGCCGGATCGTCGCCCGTCGCGAAGGAGACGAGGCAGCCGTTGCAGACGCGGATCGGGTACTGGAACTCGCCACTCTCGAGGTCCACGCCGCCGAGGGTCTGCCCGAAGACCTTGATGTTGGCGACGAGGAGACGGCTCTGACCGACCGGGACGTCCTGAGCGATCCTCTGGATGCTCGCCGGGTCGAGCGCCGTGACGAAGAACGGGCTGTACGACGGCAGGTTGTTCTGGGCCGGATCGACGAAGCCCGACCCGAGCGCGGTGAACTCGCTGATCACGCCGCCGCCGGGGTCCGTGATCCGGACCACGGCGCCGTTGAGGCGGGCGCGGTTCGACTCCGCGCGCACGCTCTGCGTGTTGCCGCGCGCGATGAGCTGGTTGCCGACGAGGAGCGTGGCGACGTAGGTGTCGGCGATCCCGACGTCGAGCAGGCCCTCGGACTGGAATACCTGCGTCGTGTCGGCCGTGTAGACGCACTGACCGTTCTGCCGGTTCTGCGCTGGCGCGAGCACGTTCCGGATGAAGATCGACTGGTCGTTCTCCGCGCAGGCGGGGGTGAACGCCGTCGCCACCACGCCCAGGACTACGACCGCAACAGCCTGACCAAAGAGCCGATTCATGGACCTTCCTCCGCGGTGATGCGGACGAGGCGGGCGCCCGTCTGCGAGCGCTGGCACCGTCGGAGAGAAGCGTAACGAACGCCGCGTCCCGTCGCCAAGTTCCTGCCGAGTCGCCCGGGCGACCACCCCTCCCGCACGCGTTTTCGCGGCCGGTCGGGCGGCCGCCTGGCGCCCGCGGGCCGATCGCCCCCACGCCCGCGCGGCCCCGCCTCGGGGGTCGAGTTGACGGGCGCGGGGGCCGATGCGAAAAGCCGCCCATGCTCGAGATCCGCCAGACCCCCATGGGGGGAGAGCTCCGGGACTTCCTCGACGTCGTCGACGACATCTACAAGGACGACCCTCGCTACATCCGTCCTCTGGACATGGACCTCAAGGATCGGCTGAACCCGAAGAAGAACCCGTTCTTCGACCACGCCGACGGCGTCGTGTTCACGGCGCACCGGAACGGGAAGTGCGTCGGTCGGGTGACCGCCCAGATCGATCGCGAGCACCTCGCGCGTCACAAGGACGACGCGGGCTTCTTCGGCTTCCTCGACACCGTCGATGACGCGGACGTCGCGCGCGAGCTCCTCCTCCGAGCAGAGGGGTGGCTGAAGGCGCGGGGGATGAAGACGGCCCGCGGTCCCTTCTCGCTCAGCATCAACGAGGAGATGGGTTGCCTCGTGGAGGGCTTCGACGCGCCTCCCGTCCTTCTGAACCCGCACCACCGGGCCTACCAGGGCGGCCTGATCGAGAAGGCCGGCTACACGAAGACGAAGGACGTCTTCGGCTGGCGCTACGAGGTCGGCGAGCCGACCGCGCGCGTGAAGAAGGCGCAGCAAGACATCCGCGCGATGCCCGAGGTGACGATCCGCCCGCTGTCGAAGAAGGACATCGACCGCGACGTCAAGATGACGCTCGAGATCTTCAACGACGCGTGGGGAGAGAACTGGGGCTTCGTCCCCATGACCAAGCGCGAGGCGGACAAGATGGTCGCCGACCTCAAGCTTTTCCTCGTCCCCGAGGTCACGACGCTCGTCCTGATCGACGGCGAGCCGGCGGCGGTCGCGATCGCGCTGCCGAACGTGAACGAGCTCATCACCGACATGCGCGGCAAGCTCTTCCCGTTCGGGCTGCCGAAGCTCCTCTATCGGTTGAAGGTCGAGGGCGCGAAGAGCGCTCGGCTTCTCATCCTCGGCATCAAGAAGAAGTTCCGCGTGCAGCGCAAGTACGCTGCCCTCTCCCTCTTCCTCTACGGAGAGATGAACGACGGCGGGAAGCGCGCCGGCATCACCTGGGGTGAGCTCGGCTGGACGCTCGAGGACAACGCCGCCGTCAACGCGGGCATCCGGATGATGGGCGCGAAGAAGTACAAGGTCTATCGCCTCTACGAGAAGAGCCTCTCCTGAGCGGCGCGCGCCGCAAGGACGCGGCGCCCTCGGTCACGCGAGAGAGCCGGCGTCCGCGCCATCTCGATACATGCACGGTAGTGCAGGTATCGGGCGGCAGCGCCCGCCCGAGCCACGGCGGCTTCGCGGCCGCGGACGACCTCCGATCGCCGCGAAGCTTGATCTCTCCGTCCCATCTGGCATGGAAGCGGCGATGAAGGTCCTCGTTACGGGCGGCTCCGGGTTCCTCGGGAGTCATGTCGCCGAGCAGCTCTCGACCGCCGGTCACACCGTCGTTGCGCTGGTTCGAAAGAGCTCGAACCGCAAGTTCCTCTCGACCCTCGAGAACGTCGAGCTCGCCGAAGGCAGCGTCGAAGACCGCGCGTCGGTCGACCGGGCGATGAAGGACGTCGACGCGGTCGTCCACTCCGCCGGCCTCGTGAAGGCGCGGAGCGAGGCGGCGTTCTTCGAGTGCAACACTCAGGGAACGGTCAACTTGCTCGATGCGGCCATCGCGCACGCTCCGAAGCTGAAGCGCTTCGTCCACGTGTCGAGCCTCGAGGCCTGCGGTCCCTCGCTCGACGGGCAGCCGGTTCCGCTCGACCAGGAGCGGCCCGTCACCGCCTACGGCCGCTCGAAGCTCGCCGCCGAGAAAGAGGTCATCGCGCGCCGCGACGACCTCCCGGTCGTGGTCCTCCGCCCCGCAGCGATCTACGGCCCGCGTGACGTCGAGATCCTCGAGGCCTTCCGCGCCGCGCAAAAGCGGCAGTACCCCGTCATCGGCGACGGCACGATGCTCGGTTGCTACACGTACGGACCGGACTGCGCGCGCGCGTGCGTCCAGGCGATCGACGCGGACATCCCGAGCGGCGGCGTCTACTTCGTCGACGACGGCGAGCCGCTCCCGATGGCCCGCGCGATGGGGGAGCTCCTCCACGAAGCGCTCGGCACTGCGCCGCTGGTCCGGTTCGGCGTCCCGTTCCCCGTGCTGCGCCTCGCGTCGCTCGGCGTCGAGGCCTACGGCAAGGTTCGCGGAAAGGCCGTGATGCTCACACGCGAGAAGGTGACGATGCTGAGTCACCACTGGGTGTGCGAGAGCACGAAGACGCGGACGGACTTGAACTGGTCGCCCGAGGTCTCGTTCACCGAGGGCGTGCGTCGCACCGCGCGCTGGTACCAGGAGAACGGCTGGCTCTGACGCGCCGTCGTGTCGCCGTCGCCTCGCCGTCGCGTCGTGGAGCGAGCTGCCGCCGTCGAAGCGGCGCTCGCCGCCGACGCCTCGCCGCGTGAGCCGCCGTCGTTGAAAAGGTGCACGAGGTCTCGTCCCCTCGGCCGTGGCGCGTGCCCCTCGGGTCGCGCGTGGCCCATCGGAGCGCCCTGCGGGTCGATCGAGGCACACGCTCGGACCACGTGAGGCGAGCAGCCCTCGGGCCGTTCGGGCGCCTCGCGCGAAGAAACCGGCGTTTCCGCGCCGGACCCCTGCGGCACGTCGCGTGCTTCGCAGATGGCTCGCGGAGGAGCGATCATGTCCTGGTCTGGAGCTGTTCCCGTCGATGCCGATCAGAGCGACACGCGGATCCTGATCGACGCGTGCCTGGCGCGCGTTCGCGAGCACGTGGAGCTCGACGCGGAGCCGGTGTTGCCTCCGCTCCACGCCCTGCTCGGCAAGCCCGCCGCTTCTTCGGCGAAGCGGCTCGTCGTCGGGCCGTCGGCGCGAAGGCTCCCGAGCGCCGAGGCGATCGTGCGATCGGTGGCGGGTCGAAACACTTCGACCTTGAGCGCGCGCCGCGAGGACGCGACGGCGAAGACGCGACGCGGCGCTCATCGCATGAGCTGGCCGGTGGTCCTTTGCGGTTTCATCGGCGCGCTCTTCGGCGGCATGGCGACGATGAAGAGCCCCGTCGGTCGAGAGCCCGCCGTGCAGCACGTGATGACGACCGCCGAGGGCCACGTCGAGGCCGTCTATGCGGCGACCGTCGCGGCGAAGACGCGGCTCGTCCATCGCTGACGCCGTTCGTGGCAACGGTAGGTCCCCGTGCAACGGGATCGAGCCGGTGCGCCTGCGCTCGAGCTGCGGTTGCGGGTGAGCCGATCCGACGAGGCACACGTTGGCACGCGCAGGGCGCCGATGACGGAGCAACTTCCCAGTGTTTTCGCGAACTTCCGCGAAGGTCCGGCGCATGCATGTTGGCGACCCATGCTGCTCGCCCGCCCTCTGTCCGCCCTCTGCGCCGTGTTCGCCTCGCTCGTCGTCGTCGGATGCAGCGAGAGCACATCCCGCGCTCCGGGCGGCGACACGGAGTCCGGCGGCGACACGGAGCCGAGCCCGAGCGGCAGCGACGAAGTGGCCGGCGAGACGCTCGATCACGGAGGCCCCCTGTCCGCCCCCTTCACGTGCCCCGTCGACGCGATCCAGCACGAGCCTCGCCCGGCGGCCATCGTCCTCGAGCAACTCCGCGTCGCGGCGGGCCTCGATGTCCTCGAGGAGCGCGCCGTCGTCGAAGCGACCGACGCCGCCGCCGGGCCCGAGCTGAAGCCGGAACGCGCGGGAGCTCCGTGCACGACCGCAAGCGATCGCCCGGCGTGTGAGGAGGCGTTCGCGCAGCTGTCGAGCGGCGGCGAGGTGCTCCGGCCTCCGTTCGACGAGAGCGACTTCATGTGGAAGTTCACTCGAAAGCAAACCGTCCGCGGCTACTTCCTCGCGTACACGAAGGGCGACGAGGTCGGGGCGATCGCCAGCCCGAGCCAGCTCCGCGCGCTGTTCCCTTCGGTCGACACACCTGCGACGGCGCTCGTCTACGCGAACGCCGCCGGCTACCGAGTCGAGTGCCAGCAGCTCTCCGGATGGATCCGGGAGGAGACCGACGGCTGGGTCCTCCTCGCGTCGCGCGGACACGAAGAGCGTTGCTCGCGCACGGACGTCGTCCTCTGGCTGCGACGGGACGGGACGTTCGAGGAGCGCGACACCCTCGAGAACCAGAACGATCCGTGCACCTGAAGCTCGCGACGGTCACGCTCCAGGCCGCGTGAGAGCGGAGAAGGTCCTTCGCAGTCAGAGCGCAGGCGTCGCAGCGTCTCGTGCGGCGCTCGATACATGACGACGCGCGACCTCGAGCTTCGCGCTCGAGCGTCGGGTCAGACCCCGGCGTGCCACGCCTTCTTCGCGTCGAAGCCGTGCTCGGCGAAGAGGCGCGCCCAATCCTTGTCGACCGTGCGCTCGAGCACCTCGGCGTACTCGGAGGTGGCCATCAGCCCCCACGCGCGATCGTCCGGCGAGAACGGGTCGCTCTCCTTCGGGGGCATCGGCGCGTAGGCGCGACGCATCCGATCGAAGTAGCGCGGCAGCTCGCGGTCGACGAGCTCCCTCAGCGCGGGCGCGAGCGGCAGCTCGAGGAGCCAGCCGAGGAGCGCCCAGCCGAAGTCGCGGTGACGGACCTCGTCCCGGAGCACCCGATCGAGAACGCGGCGCGGCCCTGGCACGATGCACCCTTCGCGCAGCCGCTGGAAGAGCGGCACGGCCACCGTCTCGCCGAGACAGAACGCGTCGACGCAGACGCGGAGGACGTCGTGCTCGAGAGGCTCGCCGTCTCGCCGACGGAGGCCGAGCGTCTCCCGCGGCAAGACGGGCCCCGCCTCACCGCCCGCCTCCACGTAGGTGCGGAAGCAGAGATCGGCGTGGGTCATCTCGTCCTTCGCGATCCGCAGCCCGGCGCGGATCAGGTCGGGCGAGGCCCCGACCTTCATCAGCCAGAGCGTGAGCTCCTGGGTGACGACGGCGGAGCGGTACTCGGCTTCGACGCGCCGGAGCCACTCGGCTCGTACGCGCTGCGACGCCGGCGGCCGCGCTACGACGTCGCTCGAGGGAGAAGGTTCGGTGGCCATGCGATTCGAGCGCGCGAGAAAGTGTCGCTCCGCCTGCCGGAGATGTCACGCCGGGCGAACGAGCGTCACGGTTCGGGCGGCGGCGGGTTGCACGAGACCTCGGCGACGTTCCAGGTCTTCTGGTCGTTGCAGATTGCAGTGGTCGTGGCGACGCCGTAGCAATCGCCGTATTCGCACGTCTCCGTCGACTTCATGTTGCACGGCGTCCCCTCGACGGGCGCCTTCTCAGGGCACGCCACCGGCGGCGGCGGCGGGTTGCACGACATCTCGACGACCTGCCACGCGTAGTCCTTGCACTTCGCGGTGACGCTCGGCGTGCCGAGGCAATCCTTGTAGCCGCACGTCGCGGCCGGATCGACGTAGCAGGGTTCGCCGGCGACGGGCTCCTCCGCCGGGCACGCGTCGAGCGGCGGCGGCGGGTTGCACGACATCGTGACGATCTCCCACGAGCCGCCTGCGACGCACGTCGCCAACATCGTCGAGTCCCCTCCACAGTCGCCGTACCGGCAGGTCGTCCCGGCCGCGAGGCTACAGCTGCCGGTGCGCGGCATCTCGGTCGGACACTCCGTCGACGAGAGCTCCGGATCCTGCTGCAAGCTCTCGTCGGCGAGCGTCCCTCCGCAGGCCGTGGCGGTCACGGCGGCGACGGCCGTGACGGTGACGACGAAGGGACGACGAAGCGTGGCGCGCGAGAGGAGCTTGCTCTTCATGACGCGCGGCAAAGAAGCATGCGACGTGCCTCGCACGCCATCGCGCAAGATCCGCCTGAATTTGCGAAACAGTGGGGACGGGGCGCTGGCGTCTGGCAGCGAGTGGCACAGCGCCGGCTCGCGAACGGTCGCGCTGTCGGCCGCGCGTCGCCGGGCCGGACCACGCCCGTCGCACCGGACGGGGCGCGAGGCCCCGTGGGAGGGCCCGTGGAATTCGTCCGAGCTAGGGGATCGCGCCCTTGAGCTGCTGCTCGAGGAGCGCATCCACGGAAGCAGCGGGCGGCGTCGGAGCGGCGGGAGGGGGCGCCTCCTTCTTCTCCACCTTCTCGGCGGTCGCTGTCTTCTCGGGCGCGGGCTTCGCGACCGGAGCGGGGGCGACCGGCTTCGCCTTCACCTCGGCGGGCTTTGCGTCCTTGGTCTCGGGCTTCGCGTCCTTGACCTCGGTGGGCTTCGCCTCCTTGGCCTCGGGCTTGTCTGCGCGGGCGGTCGTCGCGGCCACCGCCGTCGAGGCAGGCGGAGCCTCCGAGCCGGAGTTGAACGTCGGCGGGGGCGGCGGCGTCGGGGTCGCATTGGCCACGTCCGCCGGCGCGCCTTCCGTCGCGGGCCCGTCCGCAGGACGCGCGGCGACGGAGAGGCCGACGGCGCCTTCGGCGGGCGCGACGTCCGCGGGCGCACTCTCGGCGGGCGCCCGCGTCGCGGCGCTCGCCATGGAGAAGCCGTCCCGCTGGCGCGCGAGCCACGCGGCGCCTCCAGCTGCGGCGAGGGCAAAGCCTCCGACCACGAGGAGCGCGACCAGGCTCGATCGCGAGCGCTTCGCCTTCGGCGCGTCCTTCGCCGCTGCCGGAGCAGCCGGTCGAATGCTGTCGGGCGCGAGCTTGTCGGCGAGGCCGGGGCCGCTGTTCGGCGGCGCGGTCGCGGTCGCAGTCGCGGGCCGCGGAGCCGCCTGCTTCATCGGGATCTGCTGCACCTGCAGCGGCACGGTCTTGAGCTGGAGGAGCGGTGTCCCTCCGCGCGGAGACTCGAGCCCGGTGTTCAAGGCATCGCGCAGGAGATCCTCCAACTCCTTCGCCGCTGCATCTTCTTTCATCGCCAAGACCTCGAGAGGGAGCCTTCTTCCATCGTGACCAGGCGGCCCGTCGAAAGCAACTCCTCTGGGAGGCGCGGACGATTTGCGGGCGTGCTCATCGTACATGGCGGCTCTTTGTGGTTCTTCTCGCGAGCACATTCGTGTCGCGCGTGTCGCTCCGGCGGGGTCGCGTGGTCGGACCGGACGTCACTCCCCGGCGTCGCTTCCCGCGTCGGGCGGCGGCTCGGCGTCGTTCCCCGCGTCGATGATCGGCTGGACGCAGGCCTCGCCGCCCGTCGTGCAGTTCGCAGCGCACTGCGCGTGCTTCGTCCGAGAGCCGTTGTTCACGAGCTTCGCCCGCGCGCCCTCGAACACGGGAGCGATCTCACGAACCTCGTCTTCGCTCAGCCCCTTCGCCTCGAGCACGGTCTTCACGTTCTGCGAGAATGTGTTGAAGTCGAGCTCGGTGAACCGGATGCCCGGCATCTGGCTGTTGCACGGCCTGTCCTCGGTGTCCTTCGTCTGACCGAGCGTGAAGCTGACTCCCTCGCACTGGAAGCCACTCGCGACGAACTGCTCGAAGCAGTCCTTGAAGTTCGCGCCGCGGTCTTGCGCGGCTCGGTCCACCGCCGGGCCGATGCGGCAGTCGTTCTTGGCCGCGTTGACGATCTCCGTCGCGATCCCCCGCACGCCCTCGAGGCCGCCGTACTTGCCGCAGAGCGGTGCACCCGTGGCCGCGGAGCCGTCCGCTCCGGTCCCGGGAGCGCCATCGCCGCCTGCGTCCGTTCCACGATTCCGCGTGGTCGCGGGGTTCTCGTCCTCGACGGCACACGCCGCGAGGACGCTCCACACCGCGACGCAGCAACCGAGCACGACCATCCGACTGCGCGACGAAGACGTCCTCATCCCAAGCCTCCAGTAGAAACTTCCGTTGGAGCAAGCGGCGCGCCGCGGGTGAGCCCGCGCGTGGAAGCGTTCGCGACGCCGTCCGGCGCACCGTGGAACACCAGGCGATCCCGAGGCCGTCGGGCCGAAAGGCGGGACGAACGCTCGCTGGGGCCGGGCAGCTCCGGCGGCGGTGACGGTACGCGGAGGTCGTACGCTCACGCTGGAGAGTTGAAGCGCGTTGCCCCCGACGTTGGGGGCTAGAGCCCTTGAATTGGGCCACGCGGTGTATCCTCACTGTCACGTCGCTGAAACAAGCATCGGGCGCGTTCCCGCGACCTGCGCGGTGACCCAGGCGCGACGCAAGGCGAGGAGAGCGCGACTGGTACAAGCCGTGCAGTTTTCCGCCACGATGAAGATCCTCGTCTCCGCCCTCGTCGGCACCGTCGCGCTCGGCGCGATGGTGCTCGGCTGTGCGCAGAAGAGGACGCCGCCGGTCGCGCAGAGCGCATCTCCCCCCACCGCCGCGCCCGCCGCCACCCTTCCTCCGCTGGCGACCGACGATCCGGCCCCGGACAAGGAGAAGCGCCCACGCTTTGGTGAGTCGGTGGTCTATCTCGACGGCAAGCCGGTCGGCGTGATTCGCGCGTCCGAGCTCCCGCTCGCCCTCAAGCCCCGCGTCGTGAACCTCGGCGGGGGCTACACCACCCTCCGTTACGGCTTCGTCGACTACGTTCGCGCGCTCGGCGTGGACGCCAAGCGCATCAAGGCGCTGCACCTTTACGGCGGCTCGCGCGTCGTCGTGGTCGACAAGGCGGAGGTCGCGCGCATCGGGGACGGCATCGTGTTCTCGTTCGTTCAAGGCGATCGCGGCAAGCCGCGCGTGCACTGGCCGCCGGTCAAGCTCAACGTCAACAGCACGATCGACATGGTGTCGAACGTCGCGGTCTACGTGGAGAAAGAGCCGCCGGTCCTCGACGCTCAGGGCGAGCTCGTGATGCCGAACGGCTCGGCCGTCCTCGGCAAGGTGCCCTACGCCCCCGAGGAGCAGGGGAACGGCACGCGCGTCTACGTCGACGGCGCCCTCGTCGGGACCGTGAAGCGGAAGAAGCTCACCGACGACATGCGGATCGCCGACAAGGCCGGCGCGGCGGCGAAGACCGAGGCCACCGGAGGCGAGGACCGGTTCTCCCTCCTCTCCTACGCGAGCAAGCTCCGGCCGGACGCGAAGCAGGCGAAGTCGATCGATCTCGTCGCGGGCGACGACGTCGTCGGGCGCGTGTCGAGCGACCAGGCGCGCGCGTTGAGCTTCCACGTCCCGCCGCGCAACCGCGGGCAGGCCGTCGTCGACATGCCTTCGGCGCGCGAGCCGTCGGCCCCGCCGGCCAAGGGCGGTGCGCAGCAGGCGCGCATCAGCGCCGTGCAGATCTACGTGACCACCGCGCCCCCGTCGCGTCCCGTCGTCGACATCGACGAGGCGCCGGAGGCCGCTGTCCGGTTGGGCCAAGGTGGGTCCGGCTCGGACGAAGAGCTCTGATCGTAACCATCAGCGGAGAGGGATTTCCCATGAGGACTCGCCACGCGCTCGGATTCGCCGCCCTCGTCTCGACCATCGGTCTCACGAGCTCGTTCGGCTTCGCCGACACGGCGGTCGATGCTCCGACGGAGAAGCTGAAGCAGAGCAACGCCGCCCAGGTCACGATGGTCGCGAGCGGCGCGAAGCGTGGACGAATCGACGGCGACATGCGGCTCCGCTATCCGGGGTTCGAGCAGACGACGATCGTCGCGTCGAAGGGCCACCTCGTGCTCATCACGATGGAGTCGGTGCAGGAGCCGAACCGCGGGCCCGTGCAGTGCAGCTGCTCGAGCTACGAGCTGCGCGCCGACGGGCCGCCGCGCGAGGTCGTCTCGCTGAAGCGCCTCACCGACTACACGAACGGCGAGCGCACCTGCAATCACCCGAAAGCCGCGGCTGACGAGAAAGGCAACATCGTCTGGGTCTACGGGTCCGACGGCCCGGTCAACGGCCAGAACCAGAACCGGCCGAACACCTACGCCGGCATCCTCAACGAGAAGTGCGAGCACCTGGCGTCTCCGCAGATGGTGAGCATTCCGCGTGACGCGAACGACGGCGCGCCCGACATCTCGTATCTCGGCAACGGCAGGTTCGTCGCGGGCTACTACAGCGACGGTGGCGGCGAGGCTGTCGGCTTCCCCGAGCCCGGCGGCGACTACTCCGTCGCGATGGGCCTGTCGATCACCGGCGCCGGGCTCCTCCCCGAGCTCCAGCGCGCGTGGATCGCGCCGGTCGTCACGCCGACGAACATCGGCCGCCCGACGGTCGCGGCGCTCTCCGCCGATCGCGCGATCTTCTGCGCGCCGAAGGGCCCGAACCGCCCGAGCGACAGCGTCGAGTGCGCGCTGATCAACACGGCCGGCGGCGCGGAGATCGCGCCCGAGGCGCGCATCCTCACGAAGAACGAGTTCTTCAAGGGAGGCAACGGCGGCGGCAACGGCGGCGGCAACGGCAACGGTGGCGGTCGCAAGTATTTCAACCAGCCGACCGTCGCCAAGGTCGGCGACAACCAGATCGCGCTCATGGCCGTCGAGTCGAACGGCATGGGCAAGGGCACCAACATGAAGGGCTCGAACGTGGCCCACATGATGATGATCGAGCGCATCGGCGACACGCTCAGCCCGCGCGGCACGATCGTGGGCGCGGCCGCGCATCAGACCCACGCCTCGATCTGCGTCGGCGGCTACGGCGAGCAGGGCGCCACTGCGGTCGGCGTCTTCAGCGCCGCGCCGACGGGCATCGGTCGCGCGTCGATGGCGATGGTCCAGTACGACAACGCCGCCAAGGCGTTCCACTACGACCCGTCGCAGGACCTCTGGCCGGCGGCCTGGTACGGCGACTCGGGCCACCTCTCGAACTGGTACGGCCGCAACCCGATGCGCCAGGGGCGCGATTACATGCGCTGCATCGGCGGCGTCGAGAACCCCGGCTACCACCAGCCGAACGGCTACATGGCGGACGTGAAGACGTTCTTCGCCGCCGCCGTCCACGGACGCATTCCCGGCGACGAGAAGAACTCGCTCTTCCTCTCGCTCGTGCCCGGTCACATGGACAAGAAGCCGCTCCCGCAGAACCCGGTGCCGGCGGGCGAGACCCCGAACCTCGATCCGGACACGTCGAAGGCGGACAGCAACGGACCGGCGGCCGACTCCGGCTGCGGCTGCGCGACGCCGGGAACGTCGTCGACGACGGGGACGGCCGCGCTCGCGGGCCTCGCCCTCGCCGCTGGAATCGTGATTTCGCGCCGCCGTCGCAGCGCGTAACCTCGCAGCGTTCTCATGAGCAGAATACGAGCCTTCCTTTCCGTGAGCTCGGTGGTCGCCGTCTGGGCGGCGGTGACCACCGCGTGCGGCAGCTCCAGCGACGACAAGGGAAACAGCGAGGCCGAAGAAGAGCGCGAGAAGGCTCGCCTCTACTACGTCGAGCGCGTTCACAACGCGATCGGATCGTGCGTCGGCTGTCACGCCGGCGCGTCGGGCCCGCGCTTCATGGCCAACGAGCCGGACGACTCGTACGTCGCCCTCGAGCGCGCCGTCGGTCTCATCGCGGCGCCGAAGACGAGCCCGCTCGTGCAGTACGTGCATCGCGATCCGGCGGTCGTCATCAACCCCGAGCAGCGCAGCGTCATCACGCAGTGGCTCAGCCTCGAGGCCACCGCGCGCAAGCTCGAAGGCGCGGTCGAGAAGCCGAAGACGATCACCGAGGCGTACAAGCAGTTCGCCGACTGCATGAACTTCGACGTGTGGACGTACTACCGCATGGGCGATCTCGCGTTCTCCCAGACCGACCTCGAAGGTCCCTGCATGGGCTGCCACAGCACGGGGCAGGGCAGCGCGTGGCTCAGCGCCGCGCCGCGCGAGACGTTCGAGAAATCGCGCCAGTTTCCGTTCATCCAGAAGCTCGTCGTGGGCCAGCTCAACGACAAGGGCAGCTTCGAGGCGCTCCAGCCCTCGAAGCGCTTCGCGGCGAAGGCCGACGAGATCTGCCCGCCGGAGTCGACGTCGTGCCACCCGCGCTTCGGCCTGCCGCCGAACATCCGCGACGCGATCGACGGCTTCGTCGACACGACCATCCAGAACCTCGCCACGGGGACGTGCGCGAACGGCATCGTCGTGCCCGTCATGGACGCCGGACCGAAGGACGCCGGAGACGGAGGTTGAGATGAAACGTCCCGGAAAAGGCATCGTCCTGGTCGCGCTCGTGCTGGGCACCGCCGCCGCGATGGCGTGCGGCTCGTCCGACGACGACGAGAACGCCTCGAGCAGCGGCGCCGCCGCGGGCGGATCGGACGCGAAGAAGTTCTTCGTCGAGAAGGTCCACGCGTCCGTGTCGGACTCGTGTCGCGAGTGCCACGGCACCGCGAGTCGCGGCGCGCCCGTCTTCCTCGGCCCGAACGCGGAGGCTTCCTACACGGCCATCGAAGGGTTCCCCGGTCTCCTCGCCGCGCCGAGCTTCAGCCCCATCGTCCAGAAGGGCGTCCACAGCGGTCCGGCGCTCACCCAGACGCAGTCGGACCTCGCGACCCAGTGGCTCAACCTCGAGGTGAAGGCGCGCAAGCTCGGCGCCGATCCCGGCGTGCCGAAGAACCTGCGCGCCGCGTTCAAGGCGTTCGGCGATTGCATGGACTTCGCGAAGTGGACGGAGCTGAAGCTCCACACCATCGCCGCGGTCGCGGCCGAGGGCAACCGCGGGCAGTGCCGCTCCTGCCACGCGACCGGCGAGGCGAGCCTCTGGCTCTCGGGCGGGACCGACAACCCGAACGACGAATCGCAGAACGCGATCACGTTCACGAAGTTCCGGGAGTTCCCGTACATCCAGCGCCTCGTCGTCGGGCGCGTGAAGGACGACGGGACGTTCGAGGACATCGAGCCGGCGCGCCGGTTGATCGACAAAGGCACCGAGGCGCAGCAGCTCCAGGCGAACAGCCATCCCCGCTACTCGCTGCCGTCGGACCTCGTCACCGCGCTCTCGTCGTATGTCCTCGAGACGATCAGCAACGTGAAGGCCAACCGCTGCACGGGCATCTCGTCCCCGGACGCGGGCTTGCTCGACGCCTCGCAGTAGCTTCGCGCGCCGTCTTCGCGGTGCGTCGCCGTCTCGGCGCCGCACCGCCGGCCGCGCGTCGCGCCGTCGCGCTCCGACCGACCGTCACTCCTTCGGGAAGATCGCGGCCCGGTCGCACGCCTCCTTGGCGACCGGCTTCGTCGGGTCTTCCTCGAGCCAGGACACGATGCAGCGCTCGGCGTCGTCGCCGCGCCGGATCGTCTGCCCGCCCTTGTGCTTCTCGAGCTCGAGGGGCTTCTTCACGACGAGGAGCTTGTACGGATCGCCGCCGAGCATGACCTTGTTGGTCTCCTCGGGCTCGAGCGTGAGGATCGACTGGTAGTTCGCGGTGATCTCGTCGAGCGTCGTGTCGCCCTGACCCGGCCCGAGCCCGGCGTCGTTCGGCAGACGCAGACCCTGGCTCGAATAGATGCGCATGTTGCGCGCGGCGCTGCCGTGGCAGTCGAGTGAGCCGCAGCGCTTCTCGAACACCTTGCTGACGCCGGCCGCGCGGAACGAGCCCGGTGAGGCGCGCGTGGACACCTCGCGTTCGAGCTCGCCCTTCGGCGGAGGGCTGCACCCCGACACGGCGACGAGCACCGCGGCGCCGGCGGGAAGACAAACGAGGAGAAGAGCGCGCATCATCACGGAGACCCCGGCCGGAGAGGATCGACGGGGCAGTCGGCGGCGCCTT
The DNA here is from genome assembly GCA_019637225.1 of Labilithrix sp. Classification (GTDB taxonomy): domain Bacteria; phylum Myxococcota_A; class Polyangia; order Polyangiales; family Polyangiaceae; genus Labilithrix. The sequence goes on along the minus strand of JAHBWC010000034.1, from coordinate 29,189 downwards.
CGGGGCTGCCGATCTCGTCGGTCGCGAAGAGATAGATGTGACCGACCTGCGAGAGCGGGTCCGCAGGCGGGACGGAGAGCACGTGGCAGCCCGCGCAGTCGGTCTCACGACCGATGGGGCTCCGCATCGAGCGGCGCACGCCGCCCTTGGCGACCTCGACGAGGATCGGGAACTTCGGCTCCCACTCGCTCGCCGTGACGAAGAAGTTCCCGACGCAGTTCGTCTTGGTGATGTGCTTCGTGCCGTCGGCGTCGGTCAGGCGGACCTCGGCACCCTCGACGCCGACCTGTCGCTTCGGCTGCGCGAAGATCGTCCCCGCGAGCACGAACGGGTGCTCCGAGGCGACGCCGTTCTGCTGGTGACACGCGGTGCAGCGCTGCCCCGCGCGGTGGAGCGGGCCCTGCGGGATCCCCTTGGTCTCGTTGCCCTGATCGTCGACCGTCTCGTCGAGGACCGGATCGGTGCACGACGCGGAGACGACGGCCGCGGCCACCGAAGCGACGACGACGAAGACGCGCGCGTGACGGCCTCTCGAGCTCATTCGAAATCCGCCTCGAGACCGATGGTGCCGTATCCCGCGAACCTGGTCCGGATGAAGAGCGTGTTGATGTAGTAGTTGAAGAGCATGTCGGCGCTGCTGAACACCGCGAGCTGGAACTTGCCGCCAGGATCGGTCAGCGCGTAGCGCACGCCTCCTCCTCCGGTGATCCCGATCATCGGGCTGAGCTCGCGATCGTTGGTGCGAAACCGCGGGATCGTCGCGGACCCGTCGGAGTTGAGGGTCGCGCCGTAGACGCGGTTGTAAAAGCTCGTGCCGTTCTGCGCGTGCACGCGGAGGTGAGGCCAAACGCGGAGGCGCGCGTTCAGGTCCATCATGTAGCGAGCGTCCGTCGAGCTCGAGGTGATCGCCCACGTGTCGCGGTACAGGCGCTCTTCGATGCGCAGCGTCGAGCGCCCGCCGATGCGCACGATGTAACGCCCGCTCAGCGAGAAGCGCTGGCGGTCGAGCGGGAGCTGCTCGAGCGGCTTGGCGGGGAGGCGGTTCCGGTTCACCTCGTCGATGGAGGCGCCCACCGGCACGCTGACGCCGGGCTCGAAGATCGGGATGTAGCGGTACGGCTTCGACTGATCGCCGCTCTCGAACGCGACGCCGCCGCCGAGCACCAGGAGCGACGCCGGCGACAGGATGAACGTCGAGCCGGCGGTGACCTCGTGGGTGTCGAACGGCCTGGCGAAGACGTCGTAGCTCGTGCCCGCGCGGCCGATCGTGTCCCACGTATACGAGTAGCCGAGCGCCGGGGTGATCTGTTTGTCGGCGAAGTCACCGGTCGCGACGAGCCCGAGCGTGCGCGAGATGTAGTCGCGCTCCTCGGAGTAGTTCGCGAAGGCCTGGGCGCCGAAGCGGCCGGGCTTGTATCCGCCGGTGAGCCCGAGGACGTGCCGGACGTCGTGGAAGCGACGCGACGCGGTCGACACGACGTCCGGCGACGCCGCGGTGACGACGTCGACGAGGTAGTTCGCGCCGACGTTCCAGCCCGCGGTCGGCGACGCGACGGAGCCCTGGACCGCCGGGGTGAGCACGTGGACGTTGATCGAGTCGGTGTAGCCGCTCATCTCCAGGCCGACGTGGACCTGCAGCGGCTTCCGGTCCTGCGGCAGGCACGCGAGGATCTCTTCCTGCGTCTTCGCCGAGACCATGCACTCGAGCTGGCCCTTCGTCAGCGCGACGGGCTTGAGCTTGACCTTGACGAGCGCCGTCTCGCCTTCCTTGACGTCGAAGGTCTCGTCGGACGACACGCGCGCGCCACGGAGGAGACCCTCGGCGTGGACGCTGTGCGTGCCGGGATCGATCGTGAAGCTCTCGCCGAGGCGCGCCTCAGGGATCGCGCGATCGTCGAAGGTGATCGACAGCTCGGTCACCTCGGCCGGGCGCTCGAACTTCACGTGCGCGAGCTTCGGGAGGATCGCGGTCACGCGCTCCTGGATCACCTTCGCGGTGACGACGTCGCCCTTGGCTCGCGCGCCCTCGAGCGCCTTGGCGTAGTCGCGGAGGGCGTCGACGAACTTGCCGGCCTTCTCCTCGCAGCCCGCGAGGTGGATGCGCGCGCGCCCGTTCTCCTCGAGCGTGAGGGCCGAGCGGTCCTTGTCGATGCACTCGGGCCAGTTCTGGGCCTGCTCGGCGGCGATGGCCGCCTTCGCGAGCTCGAACGCGTTCTTGTTGACCCAGCCGCTCTTCGACGGGTCGTCGGGTTGGACGTTCGACGCGAGCCACGCCTTGCGCGCGTCCTCGAACTGCTGCCGGACCGGGGCCGCGACGCCGGTCGCGGGAAGCGCCGCGTTCGAGTCGACGCTGAACGCGTCGTTCCACGCGGTCTTGGCTTCTTCCGTCTGGTTGATCTGCGCCGCCACCATGCCGAGCGCGACGTAGACGCGAGCGACCGCGGGCCCGCTGCAGCCCTTCTTGCACTTGTCGAGGAGGCCGCGGAGCTTTCGCCTCGCCTCGCCGAAGTTCGCGTTCGGGACGTCGTGGGCGAGGACCTTGTCGACCGCCGTGATGACGGCGTTGTCCTCCCTCTCACCTGCCCGAGCGCGACTTGAATACTGCGTCGCCGGGAGCGAGAAGAAGGCGGCGAGTAGCGCGAGCCGCGCGACGGCGCGGGGCGATCGGAACCGCACGAGCACCTGTCCACGCTATACGAACTCGAGCGACTTGCCCAACAACCCCAGCGGTTGCCGGCACGATCTCGTGCGCTATCCCGATTCAACTAGCGCGATCGCCGCTCGCGCGTCCGCGGTCACGCGCCGATCACGGAGGGGACCCGCACTTCAGCCACGCCTCGAGCATGCAGAGCTCCGCGTTGGTCGGGTCCTCGCCGGGCGCCTTCGGCATGCGGCTCCCGCAGGTGCCCTGCAGGTTGCAGAGCACGGTCGACGCGTTCGGATCGGTGCTCCCCTCGGCCACGTAGGCGACGCCGCCGACGGAGATGGTCTTGAGCGACGAGAGGCACGAGGTCGGATCGGTCGTCGCGATCGGAGGCGCGCTCGCGCCGCCGTGGCAGGTCGCGTCGGCGCAGCGCCAGCGGCCGTTCGCCTGGAAGTACGGAAAGATGTCCGTGGCGAACGACGGGCAGCCGCCGTCGAAGCCCTCTCCGGCGCCGCCCTCGCCGCCGCCGCAAATGAGCGGCTCGGCGCCACCCTCGCCCGGAAGGTTCTTGCGGTCGAGCGTGTTCGGGTTGCCGTAGGCCGTCGCGGCCGGCTCGTTGCACGCCGCCGCGCCGGCCGCCAGATGGACCCCGACCGCGAGCAGAAATGCCCCGCCGAGGCCGCCCATCAGATAGCGCCGCACCGCGGGAAATTATCGCTCGACCGCGAGCGCCGAGGCCATGGAAATCGACCCCGTCCAGCGGATGAAGAGGGGCGCCGGAGGCCCTCTTCATCCCGACCCGGATGCCGCCGGGCCGGCCGAAATCCGAGCTGTGCTAGCCTGCCCGGCTCGCCGCTTCCCCCGTGGAAACGGAGGGGCGCCGCGGCGGCAGGGTTTGCGCTCGAGCCGCAGGATTACTAGCTTCGCCACTCGCGTTTCGGCTCACGATCCGTCTCTCGAAGCTCGCGCCGCACCACCCGGCGCGCGCTACCACCACCTGAAGATGAGGGCCTCTGGCCCGCGCTGAATTCGAGGTTTGTCGCCGTCATGTTGACCTGGGCACTCAAGAAGATCCTCGGCACCTCCCACGAGCGCGAGATCAAGAAGCTCAAGCCGCTCGTCGACGAGATCAACAAGCTCGAGCCCGAGATGGCGAAGCTGAAGGATCACGAGCTCAAGGCGAAGACCTTCGAGATGAAGGAGAAGCTCGAGAACGGCGCGACGCTCGACGACATCCTGGTCGAGGCCTTCGCCGTGTGCCGCGAGGCGGGCAAGCGCGCGCTGAAGATGCGCCACTACGACGTGCAGCTCATCGGCGGCATGGTGCTTCACAAGGGCATGATCGCCGAGATGCGCACCGGCGAGGGCAAGACGCTCGTCGCGACGCTCGCGTGTTACCTGAACGCGCTCGAGGGCAAGGGCGTCCACGTCGTCACCGTCAACGACTACCTCGCCCGCCGCGACTCCGAGTGGATGGGCAAGCTCTATGGCTTCCTCGGCCTCACCACCGGCGTCGTCGTCAACCAGCAGGGCGACCGCGAGAAGCGCGCCGCGTACAAGTCGGACATCACGTACGGCCAGAACAACGAGTTCGGCTTCGACTACCTGCGCGACAACATGAAGTTCAGCGCGCTCGACTACGCGCAGCGCGAGCTCAACTACGCCATCGTCGACGAGGTCGACTCCATCCTCATCGACGAGGCGCGCACGCCGCTCATCATCAGCGGTCAGGCCGAGGCCTCGAGCCAGAAGTACAAGTCGATCAACGACGTCATCCCGCGCCTGCGCAAGGACGAGCACTACGTCGTCGACGAGAAGGGCCACTCCGTCTCGCTGACCGACGACGGCGTCGACGCCGCGCAGAAGCTGATGGCGATCTCGAACCTGTACGACCCGGTCAACCTCGAGTCGCTCCACATCCTGAACCAGTGCCTCCGCGCGCACACGCTCTACAAGCGCGACGTGAACTACCTCGTCACGGACGACGGCAAGGTCCTCATCATCGACGAGTTCACCGGGCGCGTCCTTCCGGGCCGCCGCTGGTCCGACGGTCTCCACCAGGCCGTCGAGGCCAAGGAGCACGTGAACATCCAGGAAGAGACTCGGACGATGGCCACCATCACGTTCCAGAATCTCTTCCGCATCTACAAGAAGCTGTCGGGGATGACCGGAACGGCCGACACCGAGGCCGAGGAGTTCCACAAGACGTACAAGCTGAACGTCGTCACGATCCCGACGAACAAGATCATTCAGCGCGTCGACGAGCAGGACCTCGTCTACAAGACCGAGCGCGAGAAGTTCACCGCGGTCACCAACGAGATCCTCGACGCCCACGAGAAGGGCCGCCCGGTGCTCGTCGGCACGACCAGCGTCGAGAAGTCGAACGCCATCGCGAAGATCCTGAAGAAGAAGGGGATCCCGCACGCCGTCCTCAACGCCAAGCAGCACGAGAAGGAGGCGTTCGTCGTCGCGCAGGCGGGCCGCAAGGGCGCGATCACCGTCTCGACGAACATGGCCGGCCGCGGCACCGACATCATCCTCGGCGGCAACGCCGAGATGCTCGCGAAGCTCGAGTTCAAGGAGCACGATCGCGATCCGGACGTCGAGGTCGAGGACTTCGAGAAGGTCGTCCAGAAGTACGAGAAGAGCTGCAAGAAGGAGGGCGACGAGGTTCGCGAGGCCGGCGGCCTCCACATCGTCGGCACCGAGCGCCACGAGTCACGCCGCATCGACAACCAGCTCCGCGGCCGCGCGGGGCGCCAGGGCGATCCGGGCTCGAGCCGCTTCTACCTCTCGCTCGAGGACGACCTGATGCGCATCTTCGCCGGCGACCGCGTCAAGTCGCTGATGGAGAAGATGGGCATGCCGGACGACGAGCCCATCGAGCACCCGTGGGTCTCGAAGAGCATCCAGGACGCGCAGCGCAAGGTCGAAGGCCGCAACTTCGACATCCGCAAGAACCTGCTCGAGTACGACGACGTCATGAACGAGCAGCGCAAGACGGTCTACAAGGTCCGTCAGCAGCTCCTGCTCGGCATCTACACGCCGGAGATCCTCGGCGACGACGGCAAGCCCACGGGCAAGGTCCGCACGATCGAGACGCTCGACCGCCTGAAGGACGAGGTGAAGCAGGCCGTCACGGACATGCTCCTGCACTTCGGCACGCCGATGCCCGAGCCGGGCGAAGAGGTGAAGCGGCCGAAGGCGATCTCCGACGTGAAGGAGATCTTCGACATGGAGCAGCTCCGGAACGACATCTACCAGTTCTGGGGCTACCGGCTCGACTTCAAGGAGAAGGAGGGCAAGGACCCGAAGGCCCTCTACGAGCGGCTGATGGAGGAGATCCCGGCGAGCCTCACGCAGCAGCGCGAGCGCCTGCTCGATCTCGTCGACGGCATCATCGGCGCCGTCGTCGAGGAGAGCTGCCCGCAGAACAAGCCGCCGGAGGACTGGGACTGGAAGGGCATCCGCGGCGCGTTCGTCGAGCACTTCGGCAACAAGCCGAAGGACTACGAGAACATCCACGATCTGTCCGACCTCGCGCACCTGCTCTACACGCAGGCGCTCGAAGCGCTCGAGGAGCGCGAGAAGGAGATGGGCACCGAGCTCCTCCTCCGCGTGTTCCGGCACTTCTACCTCGAGGACATCGACAAGCAGTACGTCGAGCACCTCACGAACATGGAGCACCTCCGCGACGGCATCGGTCTCCGCGGCTACGGCCAGCGCGATCCGAAGCAGGAGTACAAGAAGGAGGGCTTCGACATCTTCGTGAACATGATGGCGTCGACGACCTCGAACGTCGTCACGAAGCTGATGCGCGTGAAGCTCCAGAAGGAGACCGACATCGAGCGGCTCGAGCGTGAGGACTACGAGCGCCACCAGCGCGCGGCGCAGTCGATGCAGCTGCGCCACGGCGGCGAGGTCGCCGAGGGCGAGGGCGACGGCGCCGGCCGGAGCCAGCCGCCGCCGCGCCCGCAGGCGCGCGTCGCGCCGGTGAAGCGCGAGACGCCGAAGATCAGCCGCAACGATCTCTGCCCGTGCGGCAGCGGCGAGAAGTTCAAGAAGTGCCACGGCGCCGCGCTCGAGGACGACGAGAGCGGCAGCGACGACGCCACGGCCTGACGGCGCGGAGCGCCCCGCCGGATCACGCGGCGGGGCGTGGGCGCATCACGGCCCCGCGTCGGTGGCGGGCTCCTGCGGTTGCTGCGGCGCCGGAGGGCCTTGGGGCTGCTGCGGCCCTTGGGGCGGGATCGGGTCCTCGGGCGTCGGGAACATCCCGTCGGCGGTGCCTGCGGCCTGGCCGGACCTCACCGTCTCGGCGCGATCGAGGCGCCTCTCGATCTCCGCGCGCACGGTGGTGATCTCCTTCTTGAGATCGTCGTCCTCCTCCATCACCGGCGCGATCTGGGAGTCGATGACGCGGAGCATGTTGTTCGCGACGTCGATGCGACGGTTGGCGAAGACGCTGTTGAACATGGCCGGGAAGATGTTCGACAGGTGGCTGATCGACGCCTGGCTCTCGAACTTCATCCGGTCGGTCATGCCGGTGCGCGTGGGCGTGATGTCCTTGGCGGCGATCAGCCCCCTGAGCCGCCCGCGTGAGCCCTTCACGTCCTGGATGAGGTCGCCGGCGTAGGCCTTGATCGGCGGTCCGTTGCCGTGCGTCTTGGCGAAGTCGGCCTCCTTGACCTCGAGATCGTAGGACGTCAAGAGCACCTGGACGGCCTGCGCCGTCGTCGTGATCTCCTTCGGCATCTCGATCGCGGGTCTCAAGACGTCGAGATCGCCCGCCTCGGGGAGCACGGCTTCGCGGTCCGGGTCGCCGCCGTCCTTCGGCTGGTAGTAGCGCCCGGTGCCTGGCTTCAGCGGATCCTCGTCGGCGGTGCTGCACGACGCAGCGATCGCGAACGCGCCGAGGACGGCGGGACTCAGCAAGAGGACGAGGTGAAAGCGGTTCATGACCTTTCTCCAAAGAAGCCGCCTGGCGGCGAGGCGTGTGGCGTCGGGCCAGGCGTCACGCCGCGCGGCTCCACGCGTCGGCGATGTGACGTCGTTGGCCCCCCATCACGAGGCTCCGAGCGACGCGCGGGCACGCATCGGAGGTGCCATCTCGACGACAAACCTGGAGAAACGTCGATCGCGCGCGGATCTTCGGGTCGTGTTTGCGCGTTCACGCGTTAGGGGAGTGGGCGCTCGGCCCACGTGGGAGCGCGAGCGGGTCAGCGCGCCTCGGAAGGACGGGCGAGCGCGCCGCGGACGCCGCGCGCGTGCGTCGCCGCGCGGACGCTGCGCGCGTGAGTCGCCGCCGCGGACGCCGGGCCGCGTCACCGGCGCCCGGTCCGGTCCGGGACCCTGACCTTGACGATCTTGTTGCACCGTCGCGGGAGCGGGTGTCACATTTTCGGACACTCGATGGCCCACCCCCGATCGACGCTCGAAGAGGCCCTCGAGGCGCTCGACGCCGGCGACTTCCCGCGCGCCCGCGCGCTCGCCGAGGACGCCCTCCACGTCGCCGAGACCTCGCGCGCGAAGAAGGGCGCGGAGGGGACGCGCGCCGCCGAGTCGTCGCGCGCCGCGGCGCGGCGCGTCCTCGCGCTCGCGATGCTCTACGACGACAAGCCAGCCGAGGCCGAGCGGCTCGCCCACGAGGCGATCCGCGTTGCCCGCGCGGCGGGCTCGCGGCGCGAGACCGCGCTCGCCGAGCTCGCGCTCGCGGAGGTCGAGCGCACGCGCGGAGACTACGTCGCGGGGCTCCGTCACGCGGCGCGCGCTCGTCACCTCGCCGAGCGCGCGGCCGATCCTCGCACGCAGGCGACCGTGCTGTCGGACTACGCCCTGCTCCTCTCGCGCGTCGGCGACGACGAGCGCGCCCGCGAGACCTTCGACCTGCTCGTGTCGTCGGCGCAGCCGGGGGTCCCCGCTCCGGTGGAGTCGCTCCCGCGCGCGCGAGCGCTGCGTGTATTCTACAACGCTGCGATGGCGCACCGCGCGGCCGGGCGCTTCGAAGCCGCGCTCACGCTGCTCGATCGCGCCGCGGAGCTGCCGCGATCGTCGCCCGCGCCCTCGGCGGAGTGGTCTCTGACCTCGGCGCGGCTGCTCACGCTCATGGACCTCGGCGCCTACGACGAGGCGCGCACGCTGCTCGATCGCACCGACGACGCCGAGCTCAAGGCCGGGTGGCAGCGCGCTCAGCTCCTCGCGTTTCGCGCGTCGCTCGCGCTCGCCACCGGCGCTCGGACCGAGGCCGCCCTGGCCTTCGTCGACGAAGGCCTCGCGATCGACGGGCTCGGTCCGCCGCTCCGCTTCGCGCTCGAGCGCATTCGCGCCCTCGGGTACCTGGCGCGCGGACGCTTCGGTGAAGCGGAGCGCATCGCGATCGGCATGACGGGGAGCGCGGCGCGCGGAGGGACGCGCGCTCACGCCGCGCAGGCGCTCGCGATCGCGGCGCGCGCCGGCGCGCCCGATGCGTGGCTCCTCCGCTGGCTTGGCGCCGCCGCGTGCGCCATGGGCGGCGCCGCGGCGCGCCTCGAGCACGAAGCCTTCGCCGGCCTCGTGACGGAGCCGGAGCCGATCGGGCAGCTCGCGCGCAACGCGCTCGTCACGCTGCGCGCGCGCCTCGTCGATCGCGCGCCGCCGGCGTACAAGAAGACGCTCCTCCGGACGCTCCGCCAGGTCGAGCAGCGCACCGCCGCGCTCCGCCAGACGAAGCGCGCGGAGGTCGAGCTCGACGTGGGCGACGAGGTGCTCCGCGCGAAGGAGGAGATCGGGATCGCGGGTGACTCCCCCGGTCTGATGCGCGCGCTCGCGACCGTGGGGCGCGCCGCGCGCTCGAACGCGAGCCTCGTGCTCACCGGCGAGACGGGCTCGGGCAAGGAGCTCTTCGCGCGGTTCGTTCATCGCCTCTCGCCGCGTCACGCGGCGCCGCTGCTCGCCGTCAACTGCGGGGCGATCCCGCATCCGCTCCTCGAGGCGGAGCTCTTCGGCCACGAGCGCGGAGCCTTCACCGGCGCGGAGCGCTCGCGCCCCGGTCTCTTCGTCGAGTCGGAGGGAGGCACGCTCTTCCTCGACGAGGTCGGTGAGATGAGCCCGGCGATGCAGACCAAGCTCCTCCGCGTGCTCGAGGACGGCCAGGTGCGCGCCGTGGGCGGCACGCGAACGCGCCGGGTCGACGTGCGCGTCATCGCCGCGACGCACAAGGACCTCGCCGAGATGGTCGCCGCCGGCACGTTCCGCGAGGACCTGTTCTACCGCCTCGCCGCGATCACGGTCCGTATCCCGGCGCTCCGCGAGCGCCCGGAGGACCTGCCGGCGATCGCCCGCGCGCTGCTCGTCCGCGATCCGGCGACGAAGGCCCACCGCCTCGACATCCCGGCGCTCACGATGCTCACCGAGCACCCGTGGCCCGGCAACGTGCGCGAGCTCGCCAACGTCCTCCGTGTCGCGGCGACGATGGGCGAGGGCATCGTCATCGGCCGCGAGGAGCTGGCCTCCGCGATCGGCTCGAGCAGCGTCGCGCGCACGGGCGCGCACCGCATCCGCCGGCAGGACGACGGCGGGCCGGCGCTTCGCGAGACCACGCTCGCGGAGCTCCGCGCCCGCCACAAGGCCGAGCTCCGCGCGCTCGTCGGCCGAGCGATCGCGAGCGCCGACGGGAACAAGCTCCGCGCCGCGCGGAGCCTCGGCGTGAGTCGGCAGGGCCTGTACCGTGTGCTCGAATCGGACGACGTCGGATGAGGTGCGCAGCGGGCGACCGTCGCGCCGGCGACGAGACGCGTCGCGAGCGGCGCCGCGCTCGGCTACTCTCGAGGTTGGAGGAGATGCGGATGCGCACCCACGAAGGGGAGTCGACAGGAGACGGCCGTCGGTCGGGCGCGGCCCGCGGAGCGCTCGATCGCCCCGAGGCGTCTCGTCGCCCGCAGGGGCTCGCCGTCCGCGCGGTCGCCGGCCTCTTCGTGCTCGGCGCGGTCGCGAGCGCGTGCGCGGGCGAGGACGAGAAGGAGGTCTTGCCGCCGGTCGTCCTCGGGATGCTCGAGACGACGGCGCCGACCTACGACGACGGCCAGCAGCAGATCTATCAGGTCGGCCGCGAGGTCCGCCTGCCCTACCGGCGACCCACCGACGAGGAGCGTCCGCGCGGCGAGCAGGATCCGTATCCGCGCCCGCCTTTCCACATCACCGCGGACTCGCGCGTGACCGTGCGCTACACGCTCTCGAACCTCGACGATCGACAGCACACGGTCGAGCTCCTGATCGATCCGTGGAACGAGTTCGTCCGCTACGTGCCGGGCGTGACCACGGTGCGCGACGAGGAGGTCCTGCCGAACTTCTCCGGCATCGATCGCTTCGTCATTCTCCCGCCGAAGGGCCGCGTCGAGGGCATCATCACGCCGGACGACATGAGGGAGCTCGCGACCGATCTCACCATCGCGATGGCCCTCGCGCGTCGCCCGCCCGACGCGATGGGCGCGTTCGGCGGCGCGGCGCTCTACAACCGCACGTTCAACATCCAGAACCGATCGAGCCAGCCCGATCCCGTCCTGCAGGACTGGATGCCGGCCTCGACGACGAACCTCGCCGCCGTCATCGGCTTCGACGTCGGGCTCCGCACCTATGCGCAGGCGAAGGTGGCGGTCGAGCTCGTGATCGACATCGAGGACCTGAACGGCGAGCGCGTCGTCATGGACGGTGAAGAGGCTCGCCACGTCGGCCGCCCCGGCGAAGTCCTCACGCCGCCGGCCGGCGCCGGCCCGATGTGATTTCCCGCCGGTCCGGCCGCGCCAGCCCGCCGCCGACCGAAGGAAAATCGACGCCGACCTAACCTCGCGCTTTCCCAGGGCTTGACATCGCTTGCCCGATGGATGAGCGTGCGAGGTGGAGAGCTGACCGAGTGGCCGAAGGTGCCTGATTCGAAATCAGGTGTGCCTGCAAGGGTACCAAGGGTTCGAATCCCTTGCTCTCCGCCAAGCAGCAAAGTGGCCGCCTCGCGCGGCCGCTTTGCTTTTGTGCGTTGCAACGTGTGCGGGGTCCGTTGCGGCTTGTGCGGCTTGCTGCGGCTCGTTCAGGGCATCGTCGGGATGATGGAGACGACAGACTGACACGCAGCGTTCGACGGGGCGCAGCCGGTGTTGACCGTGAAGTATGTCGTTGGGGACGGATTGCCCCTCCAGGTCATGTTCGCAACGCTCAGCCCCGACGCGGTGAAGCTCCCGAGATTGGTCGGTGGGATGCGGATGAAGCAGGTGTTCTGCGCCGTCGTGTAGGTCGCGCCGGTCGACGCCAGGAGTGAGGTGAGGCTGCTCGAAGCGCTCCAGCCGGCGACCGAGCAGGTCACGCTTGGCGGTAGCGTGAACGACAAGACGACGAAGCTGTTGGCCGGCACCTGCAACGTCTGGACGTCGAAGGTCGGCGGGACGCCTCCGGGAAACACGTGGTGCCAGCCGGTGCCGGAGGGGGCGGTGATCTGCGCGTCGATGTATTCGACGGCCGAGTAGTGATTGGTTCCCCTGCACGTGTTGTCGATGCCGTAGAGCTGGACCTGCACGTTCGCGTTGGGGACGGTGCCGACCGACGCCACCGCATGAGGCGCGTCGAGGGGGCAGATCCAGAGGCCCCACGCGTCGTGATGCACACATGCGCTCGAGGTTCTCCACGCGTCGGAGTAACCGGAGCCGACGAGGCGAGGGCCGGCCGGCAAGCCGTCGCCGTTGATGAACGTCGCGCTTCCGTCGTTGTCGATCAAATTGAAGTTGCGCGACGCGAGCGTGCCCGAGTTGCCAAGGCAGATCCGCTGGCCTTCGGAGACATTGACGAAGTGGAGCCCGGAGGTCGCGTTCATCTGTTGCGGCGTGAACTGGTCGGAGTGCGTCATCCCGAGGAGCGCGCACGAGTCGTGCTCGCTCAAGGACCCCGAATTCGGGTCGTGCTGGTAATTGCGGAAGACAACGTTGCGCAGGATCGTCTGCGTTCGGGTGTCGTAGAACTGGAAGCCGCGCTGGTAGTAGCTGCGCGGTCGGGACGATTGGTTGGCCGTGTTGCCCGTTCGGCCGACGGAGAGACCTCCGTGAATCGACGCCGCGCCGAACAGCTTCGCCAAGAACCCGTTGTCCCACGACTCGAGGTTCACCGCGCGCGGGCTGTTACCCCAGTGCGTGATCCCCGCTTCGCAGAGGAAGGTCTTGGTGTTGTTGAAGACCTCGGGCGTACGGCGTAGGAGGTTCGGATCCGTCTGTCGGCCGCTCGTGTATTCGAGCACCTTCTGTCCGCCGTCGTCGACTTCGCGGAGCGTCCCGCCGGCGTACACGCAACCGGTGTCGCCCCAGAAATAGCCTGCGCTGTGGGCGGTGTTGCCGTCGAAGTGACTGACGCCGTAGAGGATCGGATCGATGCGCTCGGCGCTTCCACCGATCGCCTTGGGCAGGTTCGGGAACGAAAAGCCGGCGAAGCCGCCGGACGCTGCGTTGCCGATGATGCGATTGTTGCCGTTGCTGATGTAGAAGCCCGCGGCGGCGCGATCGGCGGGCTGCGCGTACTCGCTCGACTGGCGCAAGGTGAAGCCGGTCTGCGGAGGCCCATTGAGCGCGTCGATCGACGCTTGGTCGATCGGGCCGAGAATCTTCGGCTTGACCGCGAGGTTGTACGACAGCTCGTTGTTCATCTCGACGCCGTCTTCGAGGTAGTAGCAGTGGCCGAAGACGTCGTAGGCCACGTTTCGCGAGATCAGCGCATGGTCCGTGCGGTGAAGGACGGCGCACCGCCAGTTCGAACGCCAGATGCTGCTGTCGGTGACATACGACGTCCCAGTGACGTCGCCCGAGAGGTGGAAGTGGATCGGGTATCGGCCGATGAAGTTCTGCTGCCCAAGGCCATAGAGCTCGGCTCCCGAGATCCGCGCGGTCTTCGAGTGCACCATGATGTGGCCGCCGAAGGTCGGGGCGGCCTGGAGGATGCGGTCGGCCGTCGCGAACCGGATGTTGTGCGAGAGAAGCCCGACCTCGACCTGATACTCCGGGCCGCCGTAGTGCCGGTAAGCGAGCGGCGCGTCGATCGTCACCGTGGTGCCGCCGTTGATGGAAGTGATCGTGCGGACCTCGTTCTGATCGCGGATCGGGTAGTCGTAGCGGTCGCTCGTCGCCACAATGAGCTTCTGCCCCGGCTGCCAGTCCACCGACTCGGCCAAGACGAGCTGCCTCGTGCCGGCGTTCGCGGTCGCGGCGAGGCGGGTCCACGTCGGCTGATGGCGCGTGCCGAAGACGTCGAGCACGCCCATTGAATCGACCATGATCCCCAACCCCATTCGATCGTAGATCGCCGAGCGCACGCCGGCGCTGCTGACGTCCTCGTCGGTGTCGAACTCGAACCGGATGTCGCTCTGAAGCCGGCAGGTGGGCGATCCGAGGCGCATCGCGCCCGCGACCTCGATGTCGGTCACGCGAAAGGTCGCGGCTTGATCGGCGAAGATGAGCTCACTCGAGGCTGGGATCGTGAGCTGGCGAAGAAGCGTTCCGGCCGGGATGTCGTCGTTGCCGTGAACGAGCACGCGTGTCTGTGGAGGAATCGCGACGACGCCGTCGGAGCCGAGCCAGCTCGGGTTCCAGGTCGTGAGGCCGCTCGCCGAGTGCGGGCAGTTGTGCGGCGGATCGAGCGCGAGCTTGGGCGGCCGCGGGATCACCGCAACACTCGTCGTCTCATCGCTGACGCTCAGGGACGGAGCCTCGTAGGAGGTCTGGGGCACCGGCGTCTCGCACCAGGGCGATGACGTGGCGAGCGAGCTCGCGGGCATCACGCACGCGGCGCCGTTCTCGGAGCCCCATCCATCGCCGTCGGGGTCGGAGCTCGTCTGGCAGATCGCGTAGCACTTGCCGTCGATGCGAACCGACGGTCCTCCCGGCGCGTCGGGCGACGCGTCCTCGGGATCTTCCGTCGACCCGTCCGCCGATGGTTGGGGCGAGGTCGAGTCGGCGCTCGCGTCGCCGTCCGCGTCCCCGTTCGCGCCCGCGTCCGCGGTCGCGTCCTCGGTGGCGGAGCTCGCTTCGCTACATCCCACAGCGAGCGTGGTGCAAGAGGCCGCGACGACCAGACAGATCCAATAGGTTCGAGATGCTCTCATGACCGCGTTCGATCCGAGCACGTATGCGCATTGCCATCGATGGTCATTAGTTCATCTGCGCATCCGCCCGATGCGCCTCTGGAGGCGCGCGAGCGCGGCGGACTCATGCGTTGCGTCGCCGGTCAGTGCACGGTGACGTGGGAATGCATGAGCGACGCCGAGCGCAACGAAGTCGCGCCCCAGAGGCGCTCGACCGGCTTGAGGCCGCGGCGCTCCTGCCAGAGCACGAGGTCGTCGAACTCTCCGTCGAAGAAGCCCCAGAGGAAGCGGGCACGGAACGGCTCTTCGCACTGTGTGGCTGGGCCTCGCGGCGCTGGAGCTCCCGGAGCGACTCTTCGCGTGACCGCGGGCGGAGGGCGCGAGCTGTCGGAGACCGCCTTTCTGCTCGGGCCCACTTGGACGGGCGCTATAAAGTGTCATACACTAAGTGCTGTGCGCTACGTCTGGGACCCGATGAAGGCGCGTCTCAACCGCCAGAAGCACGGCGTGTCGTTCGAGGAGGCCGTCACTTCGTTCTCGGATCCGCTCGCCATCGTCGTGGATGACGGTGTGCATCCGGAGCGAGCGGTCCTCATCGGCATCTCGTGGAAGGCCCGCGTTCTCCTCACGGTGTTCATCGAGGTGAGCGAAGAGGAGATCCGCCTCGTCAGCGCACGGCTGGCCACCCGAACTGAACGGAGACGCTATGAAGAAGGCGAGTAGGAAGGGCGTGCGGAAGGCGCGGCGCACGGAGCCGACCAAGGCTTCGCTGAAGGAGATCCCCGAGGTGGACTTCTCCAAGGCTCGGGTGCGGCGGAACCCGCATGCGGCGCGCATTGCCAAGGAGGGCATCACCGTTCAGGTCGGGAGGGGCCGACCGAAGAAGCTCGCAGAGGTGGGCGGGACCACGCCTCGGAGCGTTCGGTTCCCGGACGACGTCTGGAGGCTGCTCGAAGTACGGGCGAAGAAGGAAGGGCTCACGCTGCACGCTGCACTTCGACAGGCCATCCTCGCGTGGATCGAGGACGCGGCTTGAGCTGTCACGGTTGTGCTGCCGGGGGGGCGAGCATCCGCTCGCGCGCTCGTTCAGGCGCGGGACCTCGCGCCTCGCGACGCGGAGGCAGGTTAGGTCGCGCTCGCGGAGTCGTCGCGCTCGGCGATCGCCTCGTGCGGTCTGCCCGCTGGCCGTACCCAGGTTCGTCGCGAGGTGACCTCGTCGCGAGGAGCGCGCGGGTCTCTGCGCGCGCTGGCGGGCCTGCGGGAGCGCGGCGCGGGCTTGCTCGTCGTAGCGGAGTGGGGCCGCGCGCCACGTGACGTGGTGCTTGGAGCGATGGCGGCGCGGGCAGTGGCGTGCGGGGCCTGAGTCCGAGTGGTACTTTTGAGCGATGCACTCGGTCCACCGCCTTGCCATTGGCGTTCTCGTCGGAGCGTTCGGCTTCGCCAGCAGCGCGGGGAAAGAGGCGCATGCGTCGATCACCGAGCGCGTCGTGGCTGTCGTCGGGGAGAGCCCGATTCTCCTGTCCGAGCTGCGCCATCGCGCGCGACCGCACCTGCAACGGATCGCTTCGGCCTCGTCGAACCCCGTAGAGGAGCAGGCCGCCGAGCCCCGCGTCCTTCAGGAGGTGCTGAATCGGCTGATCGATGACCGGCTCGTGGAGCAGGCCGCTGACAGAGCGCACCTGTCGGTTACTGCCGAGGAGGTCGACAACGGGATCCGTCAGGTGGCGGCGCGAAGCAGGCTCGCTCCCGGTGACCTCATCGCCGAAGCGGAGCGACAAGGTCTTTCCGAGGAGGACTATCGCGAAGAGATTCGACGCCAAATCCTCGAGGGCAAGCTCGTGCAGCTCCGAGTTCGCGGGCGTGTGCGCACTACGGATCGAGACGCGCACCTCGCCTACTCGAAGTGGCTTGTCGAAGTAGCCGAGTCGACAGTCGACCTGCGCATCATCGTCCCGCCAATCGCCGCTGGTGCTCCGGCCGCAACCATCCTCGCGCGTGGGGCACTCGGCCAGCAGATTGTGGACCGCGCCCGCGGAGGCGAGGACTTTTGCAAACTCGTCGCTCAGTACGCGCCGACGCCGTCGCCGACGTCCAAATGCGGATCGCGCGGCGCAATGCCTTGGGCGGCAATGTCTCCTGATCTCGCGCACGCCGCGAAGCCGCTCGAGGCTGGACAGATCTCGGACCCGGTCGTGTTTGCCGATGCGACGGGTAATCAAGCCGTCCTCGTGATCCAGCGCGCACCCGAGTTTCACGCCACGCCGTACGAAGAGGTGCGGGAGCAAATGATGGAGCGCGCATCTAGGGACGAGACCGAACGGCAGCGCAAGCAATGGCTTCAGGAGCTTCGCCGCAACGTCTACGTCGACCTACGCCTCTGAGAGCGTCGACGATGCGTCACTTCGCTCTCGGGCCCGCTCGCCATCATCGTGGATGACGCGTGCAGCCCGAGCGGCGATCCCCATCGGCATCGCGTGGAAGGCCCGGGTCGCGACGACGATCATCGAGGTGAGCGAAGATGGGAGGCGCCTCGTCGGTGCTGCACGGCTGGCCACCCCGGCCCGAACGGCGACGCTGTGAGAAAGGACGAGATAGGACGGGCGTGCGAAAGGCGCGGAACACGGGGCCGACCAAAGCGCTCCCTCGGAAGGGGGGGCACCAGGTTGCGCTCGGTCGGCGCCGGTCGAATGGCGTCCCCGTACTAGGTCGCGGGCGCGGAGGCCTCGAGCTCGCGGGCCAGCTCGTTCCAGAGCGCGTCGCCGGTGAGGTAGAAGGCCCAGAGGCGCTCGACCGGCTTGAGGCCGCGGCGCTCCTGCCAGAGCACGAGATCGTCGAGCTCTCCGTCGAACCAGCCCCAGAGGAAGCGGGCACGGAATACGTCGCGTCCGCGGGCGCGGAGCTCGGCGATCGCCTCGTCGGTCTCGAGCTCGTCGAGGTCATCGACGAGGTCGGAGGCTTCGTCGATCACCTCGCCGAGGTAGTGGATGCCCTTCTTCGTCAGATCGTAGAAGCCGGTCTTCGGGTTGATGCGCACTAGATCGTCGACGGCGAGCTGCTGCAGCGGCTCGTCGAGAGGTGACAGCTCTGCGGGGAGGGCCACCGGAAAGGGCATCCCTCCGTCGTCGGGCGTCAGATCGAGCTTCTTGAGGATCCAAAGCCCGACGTACGTCTGCTTCGTATCATCGTCGATGGCAGTGCCAGGCCGGCGTTCGAATGCGTCGCTCACGAAGGCACCCTTGCGCGTGTCAGCATGGATTCGTCGGCGCGTAGCCAGCTCGAGGCGCGCAGCTCGATCCGGCCGTCGTCACGAGCTCGCCAGCTCTCGACCTCACCGTGCGCGAAGTGGAGCGGGAGGCGCGTCGCCTGGGGTTGGGGCAGCGAGGCGTTGTGCGGGTTGCAGAGCGCGAGCACGATCGCGGACGCGTCTTCGGGGAGCCGTGGGAGCCAGCGGGCGAAGAACGTCGACGCGAGCACCGTCACGGGCGCCTGGCCCTGCAGCTCGAAGTAGAGCTCGATGTCGCTCGCCAGCACCTCGCCGTCGTCGGGGCAGTGGAGGGCGAGCAGGAGCGCGTCGTCGACGGGGCGGGAGCGCGCGTCGGGCTCGACGAGCCACAGGCGCGAGGCGCGCGCCCAGCCGTAGCCGACGTAGTCCGGATCCGGCGCCGCGCGATCGTCGACGAGGTTGAGCACCTCGAGGAGCGGCCGCTCATGGAAGGGGAGCTCGGCGATTGTCGCGACCATCCAGCGTTCCCGACGCGTTCTCCGAGCGCTCTCAGGCGTCGAGCCGCACGGCGCGGCCCTTCGTCGCCACGCCGAACTTGCCGCCGCCGCCGAACTTGCCGCCGCCGCCGAACTTGCCGCCGCCGCTTCGGGGCCCGCGGGTCGTCGTCGTCGGGCGATTGTACGTGCGACCGCTCTGCGATCGCTGAAACTGGCCCGGGTTCGCGGCGCGGTAGCTCGAGCGAGTCTGCCGCATGTCGGCGACGCGTGGTCCGGGGGTCGTGTACGCCTGCTGGTACATCGGCACGTAGCCCGGCATGAACATCCGCGACATCATCGAGCCCATCATCATGCCCGAGGCGATGCTGAGGAACGGCGAGTGGTAGCCGTAGTACGGGCCGTAGCCGACGGTCTGGTAGCGCGCGGTGCTCTCGCTCGAGAGCTCGCGCCGGATCGTGAAGATCTTCTCCGAGTCGTCGACGACGCCGTTCGTGTTCTTGTCGAAGAAGCCGGTGACGAGCTGGGTCTTGTCGTCGAGGTCGGAGACCGAGATCGAGATGACCTCACTGCCCTGGTAGATCTCGTTGACGCGCCTCTCGAGGTCCTCCGGACCTTCGGCGAGCTTGTAGGCCTCGTTGACCTTGTCCCAGTCGATCGCGACGTTCGTGTTCTCGGTGCTGGCCCAGCGCTCGGTGCGCTCGGTGCTGCCCGACGGATTGCAGCCGGCAGCGATCAGCCCGAGGGAGGCGACGACGACGGCGGCAGGCAAGGACTTGAGCTCGTAGACCACACCTCGACCCTAGTGCTCGTGACGTTCGCGTCAAGCGCAGCTTCCGCGCCGAGCGAGAGCATGCTTGCCGTCGAGGCACGATGACCCGTCGCCTTTCACGCACGCAGCGAAACGCAACGCACCGCAACGCAACGCAGGGCGCTCGTCTTAGGCAGCGTTAGGCCAGACGCGTTTCGCGCGCGCGGGCCTAGACGATCGCCGAGCGTGGCCGTTCCTCCGAGACATGCGCAGTGGCATCGTGCTCTTCAGCGCCTCGGTCCTCTCGCTCTTCCTCGCCGTCGACGCGCATGCCGAGACGTGCGCAGCGTCGCCGCTCGGAGGGGGCGCCGCCTTCGCCGCCTTCGCGAGCACGTGGGAGAGCGCTGCGGCGGCCGCGAAGAGCCAGTGCCAGGCGACGTGCGGCGGCTCGTGCACGCAGGCCTCCGGGCCCGTAAACGGATGCAGCCACGCCTACGACATGAGCAGCCACACGAGCGGCTACCGGTGTGCGTCGTATTGCTCCGACGCAGCGACCTCGTTCGCGACAGCCAGCTCGGTGGACGACGCGAAGGCCTCGGCTGTCGAGAGCTGCGAGAGCTCGTGCGCGGAGACGTGCTCCGTCCCGACGGCAGAGGGCGACGGCTGCTCTTGGGACGTCGTCGGTGGGGCGTTCCGATGCAACTCTACGTGCGTGTGCGCTCCGCCTCCGCCGGACGCGGGGGTCTCGAGCGACGCGGGGCTCTCGAGCGACGCGGGCGCCTCGAGCGACGCGAGCGCCGCCAACGTCGACGCCGGCGCGCCGGTGACCGACGGTGGAGAGCCCACAGACGCCCCGTGCAGCACGCAGCTGAAGTGCAGCGACACGCGGGCCGGTGGGCAGGTCGTCTACTTCGGCTTCGCTCCCGGTACGGACCACATGGACTGGTCGAAGGCGGCGAGCGCAGCGCGCCGTGCCTGCGCGAACGCCACCGGGTCGTCGAGCGGCTGCACGAGGTCGACGAACGCGTCGGACACGTCGTGCTCCTTCGGCGCGCCTCCGCCGGCGAGGGCGGGCGAGGCTGCGGGCTACACGTGCGCGTCTTACCTCCCACTTCCCGACAGCACGTCGGAGGGCCGCGGCGACGCGCTGGACTCCGCCGTCCGAAGCGCGGTGGACGCTTGCGCGATCGACTGCTCCTCTCCGAGCTCGTGCTCCACGCCGAGGCTCGACGACGGCTGCACCTACGACCAGGTCACGAAAGAGTACCGGTGCCGGTCCACGTGCGTGTGTGGTGGCCCTGCGACCTGCGCTCCCGGTCCCGCTCCCGCTCCCGCTTCCGGCTGCTCTTGCGACACCGCTCCCGGACCCTCGGACATGCTGACGACCGCGTGCGGGGGCATCGTGACGGTGCTCGTCCTCCGCCGTCGCCGCGCGCGGCGAGCCTGATCGCGGCGACCACGGCCCGCTGGGCACGACGTTTGCGCACTATGCAGTGCGAGCGAGCTTCGGGTTAGGCTCACCCGCACGTGAGCACCGAAGTCATCCTCGCCTTCTCCATCCTGGCGATCGCCGTCGTCCTCTTCGTGAGCGACCGCGTTCGCCTCGACGTCGTCGCGTTGATGGTGCTGCTCGCGCTGGCGATCACCGGCGTGGCGCCCCTCGACGTCGCGATCTCGGGGTTCTCGAACCCCGCCGTCCTGATGATCGCGGGGCTGTTCGTCATCGGGGCCGCCATCACGGAGACCGGTGCCGCGGACTGGTTCGGGAGGCGGCTCGAGGGCGTCGCGGGGACGACCGAGGCGCGCGTGATCGTCGTCGTCATGCTGGCGACCTCCTTCATCTCCGCGTTCATGAGCTCGACGGGCACCGTCGCGATCTTCCTCCCCGTCATCAGCGCGATCGCCGCGCGGAGGCGCATCGCGCCGGCGAGGCTCTTCATGCCGCTGGCGTTCGCGGCGCACCTCGGGAGCAACCTGACGCTCATCAGCACGCCGCCGAACCTCCTCGTGAGCGACGCGCTCCGCGAGGTGGGGCGTGAGCCCTTCCGCTTCTTCAGCTTCACGGGCCCCGGCCTCGTCGTCCTCGTGGTGGGCATCGGCTGGTTCGCGCTCTTCGGCAGGCGCCTTCTCCCGGCGGGCGACGACTCGACGGAGCACGAGGAAAAGGCCCTCTCGCAGGTCGACCTGGCCTCGGACTACGGGCTCGGGGACGCGCTCTCGCGCGTGAAGGTCGGCGCGCGCTCCAGGCTCGCGGGGATGACGCTCGCCTCCGCGAACCTCCGCGCGGCGCACGCCATCTCGGTCGTCGCGGTGATCCGCGACGGCGAGGCGGTCCGGGTGATCCCGCACGTCGTCTTCCAGGTCGATGACGAGCTCCGCCTCATCGGCAGCCCCGAGGCCGTCGAGGCGTTCGTCGCCACGTTCTCCCTCGAGCTGCTCGGCGGCCCCTCGGGGTTCGCGCTCCCCGCCTCGGAGTCGCTCGCGGAGGTGGTCGTCCCTCGTCGTTCGCGCCTCGTCGGCCGCACGCTGCGGGATGCCAAGTTCCGCGATCGGTACCGCGCCAACGCGCTCGCGGTCCGGCGCGTCGAGGGCGGCAAGCAGGTCTGCCATTCGTCGTCGGCGCTCCGGGACCTCGAGCTGCGCGCGGGCGATGCGATCCTCGTCAAAGGCCGGCGGAAATACCTGCGGAACCTCCACGACGACCGCGCGAACATCGTGACCGTCGCGGAGCCCGACGCCGCTCCCGGCCTCTTGCTCGATCGCTCGCGCGCGCTCGGCTCCGTCGCGATCACGCTCGTGATGCTCGTCGTGATGGCGTTTGGATGGCTCCCGAACGTCGTCGCCGTCCTCCTGGCGGCGCTGTTGCTCGTGCTCACGCGTTGCGTGCGCGTCGCGGACGTCTACCGTTCGGTGAACTGGGAGAGCGTCGTGCTCATCGCGGGGATGATCCCGCTCGCCACCGCGCTCGAGCGGACGGGCGGCACGAAGCTCGTCGTCGAGGTCGTGGAGAAGCAGCTGCACGGCGCGAGCCCGACGGTGGTGCTCGCGTTGCTCGTCGCCATCACGTCCGCGATCGGCATGGTGCTCTCGAACACCGCCACGGCCGTCCTCCTCGCGCCCGTGGCGGTGAGGCTCGCGAGCGCGTTCGGGATCGCGCCCGAGCCGCTCCTCCTCGGCGTCGCGTTCGCTTCGAGCGCGGCGTTCGCCACTCCGATCGCGTCACCCGTGAACGTCCTCGTGATGGCGCCCGGCAAGTACCGGTTCAGCGACTACACGAAGGTCGGTCTCCCGCTTCAGCTCCTCGTCCTCGTGACGGCCGTGCTCGTGATCCCGCTCGTCTGGCCGTTCTGAGGACGACGACGCGCGCTTCGCGCGTCGCGAAGGGTCAGCGGACGCGCGCGCCGCGCTGCGTCCCGTATGCGCAGAGGGCGGCGAGCACGGCGCCGGACGCGACGTCGGCGACGTAGTGCTGCCTCGTCATGACGGTGGAGATGCAGATGAGGACGGCCGTGACGATGCCCCACGCGAAGAGCGCACGCGAGCGCGCGAGCCGGAGACCGGCGGCGGCGTAGACGGCGATGGCGCAGTGCGCGGAGGGAAAGCAGTTCGTCGTGGGGTCGAACGCGTGCACGCCGCGGAGGAGCCACGCGCCGAACCCCGTCGCGTCGGCCGGGATCGGTGGGCGGTCGAGGCGAACCGGCAGGGCGGTCCACGCGATCGCCGAGAGCACCACGATGAGGACCGCGCCGAGGAGGTGACGGCGGAGAAGCCGCGTCTCGGGCAGCACGCAGAACGGGACGACGCCGAAGACGTGGACGCCGAGGTAGATCGGCGCAAACTCGGGCAGGAGCGGGAGCCGCTCGAGGATCGCGTCGTCGAACGTCCGCGCGTGCATCGGCTCGGTCACGCGCGCCGCGGCGAAATAGAAGGCGGCCCACACGAGGAAGACCGCGACGCCGATCGCCCACCAGCGTCCGAGCTCCGTCGACTCCGGCCGCCGCCGCATCGCCGCGAGGACCGCCGCGACGACGACCGTGCCCTCGATCCCGAGCGCGACCGCAGGGAGGAGCCTCGCCCCGGCGAGCTCGACCAAAGTCCAGACCTGACCGCACGCGACGACCGCCAGGAGGGCGGCCAGCACGACGGTCCGCGCGTGGCTCGCGGTCGCTTGCGGAGCGGTCGAGCGGGTCGCGGCGGACATCGCCGAGAGCGTACGTAGGTCGAGCTCGCGCCGGAAGGATGACGGATCGCGCCTCGTGCGTTATTCACCGACCGTGAGCGTCCGTTCGTTCTCGCCGTGGATCCTCGCCGGGGCGGCGCTCTTCGCCGTCTCGTGCTCGCGCGCGCGTGAAGCTCCGCCTTCGGCCGCGCGGCCCGCCGAGGTGCCGGCCGTCGACGCGGGCGCTGCGAGCGGCCCGGAGGCCGGCGCCGTCGCGAGCGCGGAGGCGTTCGTGGAGCCGGCGCCCACGTGCGAAGAGGCGCCGGGCGTCTTCTTCTTCACGTCGCCGGCCGTCCCCGTCGCCGGCCGATCGCTGCGTGTCCTCGCGGTGAGCGACAAGGCGCTCGCCGGCGAGCTCCGCGTCGCATCCGCGAGCGAAGGCACGCGCCGCGGCGGACCGCCGTACTTCTGGAGCGTCGAGATCGCCTCGCCGAGCGCGGGCACCCTCCCGCTGACGTTCGCGCAGACGGCGTGCGGCGACGGCGATCGCGGTGCGGTGACGTCGAAGGTCACCGTCCGCAAGACGGCGCCGGCGCCGCCAGCGCCGCCGAAGGACGGGCTGTGGCCCGTGCAGCGCGCCTGGAACCGATCGCTCGAGGGTGTGTACTCTGCATGGATCGAGGCACTCTTCGACGCGCCCGAGAGCGAGCAGCCGAGCTGGCGCGCGCTTCACGAAGTCCTGCGCGACCCGAAGCGTAACCTCCTGTTCGATCACCTCGGCAGCGGTGAGGACAGCGGCAAGACCGCGCCCGTGGTGCGGCCCGACTGCGCCGATCTCCCTTATTTCCTCCGCGCGTACTTCGCGTGGAAGCTTCGCCTCCCGTTCGGCCTCGCGGAGTGCAATCGCGGCGGCGCGGGCGCCCCGCCGTCGTGCCGCGGGCTCATCACGAACGAGGACCTCGACGAGCGCGCCGAGGCGAAGAAGAAGGACGGCGCGGTCGCGGCGTTCGGCGCGTTCCTGAGGGGCACGCTCGCCGACAAGGCGCACTCTGGCTCGGCGCGCACGCCGTTCGAGGACGAGGGCGCCGACTACTACCCGGTGAAGCTCACCTGGGAGAGCCTCCGTCCCGGCACCGTGTACGCCGATCCGTACGGCCACATCCTCGTCATCGCCAAGCGCCTGCCGCAGACGGCCGAGCGCGGCGGCGTGCTCTACGCGGTCGACGGTCAACCCGACGGCACCGTCGCGCGCAAGCGCTTCTGGCGCGGCAACTTCCTCTACGCGACGCAGCGCGAGCTCGGTGGGCCGGGCTTCAAGCACTTCCGTCCGATGGTCCGGCGCGCCGGAGCGCTCGTCCGCCTCGACGACGAGGGCATCAAGGCGAGCCCCGAGTACGACGATCTCTCGCGCGACGCCGCGAAGCTCGACGTCGAGGGCTTCTACGACGCGATGGACGACGTGCTCGCGCCGCGCCCGCTCGATCCCGAGCGGGCGATGATGGAGACCGTCGCTGCCCTCGACGAGCAGGTGCGCACGCGCGTGCAGTCCGTCGAAAACGGCCGCAAGTGGCTCGAGAAGGGCGCGGGCCCCGTGGCGATGCCGGAGGGCGGCGAGATCTTCGAGACGACCGGCGTCTGGGAGGACTTCTCGACGCCGTCGCGCGATCTCCGTCTGCTCATCGCGATCGACGTGGTGAAGAACTTCCCGTCGCGCGTCGCCCGCAGGCCGGAGCGCTACGCGATGCCGCCCGGAAAGACGCCGAAGGACGTCGAGAGCGATCTCGCGAGGGTGCTCGCGCGCGAGCTCGAGGGCCGCAAGGTCACGTACACGCGAACCGACGGCTCGCCCTTCACGCTGACGCTCGCCGAGGTCCTCGCGCGGAGCGGCGCCTTCGAGATGACCTACAACCCGAACGACTGCGCCGAGGCGCGCTGGGGCGCTCCGCCGGGCAGCGCCGAAGGGGCGACCTGCCGCGCGCAGGCGCCCGCCGAGCAGAAGGCGCGCATGGAGACCTACCGCGGCTGGTTCCACGAGCGCCGTCGCCCCGCGCGGAAGTAGCGGCCGCTACGTCGTCCTCGGCGCGTGAGACAAGGGGCGCCAGGGGACGTCCGACCTCTCCCGCATCACAGGTCGGCGGCGACGCGTTCGGCGCGCGCGATCGACGCCCGTGCGCGCGAGCCCGATCAGGCGCCGCGGAGCTCGCGGAGGCCGTGGAGGCGGAGGTACTTGCGGACGTGCGTGCGCTGCAGGCCCGTCCGGCGCGAGATCTCGGCGATGTTGCCGTCCGTCGCGTCGACGAGCTGGGCGAAGTACGCGCGCTCGAAGTGGTGGAGCGCCTCGCGCTTCGCGTCGTGGTAGCCGCGGTTCGCGGTCACGTCGACGGGCTTGCCCTTGGCAGGCGCCGCCTTCAAGCCGACGGCGCCCGCGATGTCGAGCTGCTCGCCGTCGTCGGCGAGCGCGAGGGCGACGGCGACCGCGTTGCGGAGCTCGCGGACGTTGCCCGGCCAGTCGTAGCGGAGCAGCCGATCGAGCGTCGCGCGGCTCACGCGTCGCCAGGCGTCCTTCGCGCCGAGGTCGGCGAGGATGACCTTGATGAGGCCCGGCACGTCGTCGAGGCGCTGGCGGAGCGCGGGGACGTGCGTCCTCACCTGCGCGAGGCGGAAGTAGAGATCGCTGCGGAACGCGCCCTGGTTGACCGCGGCCTCGAGGTCGCGCCGCGTCGCCGCGACGACGCGGGCGTCGAAGTCCTCGTAGGTGTTGCTCCCGACGCGCTTCACGCGCCGCTCGGCGAGCGCGCGGAGCAGCTTCGGCTGGACGTCGAGCGGCAGCTCGCCCAGCTCGTCGAGGAAGATCGTGCCGCCGTTGGCCTCGATGAACGGCGACAGGCGCGTCGTCGTCGCGCCGGTGAACGCGCCCTTCTCGTGACCGAAGAGCGTCGCCTCGGCGAGCGTCGGCGCGATCGCGCCGCAGTCGACGACGACGAACGGCCCGCCCTTGCGCTTGCTCGCGTCGTGGAGCGCCGCCGCGACGAGCTCCTTGCCGGTCCCGGTCTCGCCCTGCACGAGCACGGTGAGCTCGGTCGGCGCCGCTCGCTCGAGGCGGCGGAACACGTCCCGCATCGCCGCGCTCGTCCCGTAGAGCGGACCGAAGCGTTCGATCTCGGGGAGCTCGACCTTCTGCGTCCGCGCGACCTCGAAGCGGAGCTGGGTGCGCGCGACCCAGAACGCGGTCGACTTGGTGAGCAGCGCCTCGGACACGCGGAGATCGCCCACCCACGTCCCGTTCTTGCTCCCGAGATCGCGGAGCCGCACACCGCTTGCCGTGGCGGTGAGCTCCGCGTGCATGGCGCTCACGCCCGACTCGTCGACGACCAGGCCGCACGCCGGATCGCGCCCGATGACGAGCGGCTCGGGGCCGACCGTCACCTCGCGTCCGCCGTCGACGTCGTGAAAGAGGCGGCCGCCCCTGAACTCGAGCATCTGCGTCGAAAAGATCGTCGTCGCCATCGCGGTGCTCAGTATCGCCCGCTCTGCCGGCCAACGGATCGACTACCGACCACGGCGCGTGTCGCCGGGCGGGCCGTCCATCGTGGTCGTCGCGTCGAGCGCCCGGTCGGGAATGACGAGGGCGGGGCCACGCCCCCGGAGCGCCTCGCGGAGCGCGGCGAGCGCGGCCTCGGCGGACGCGTAGCGGCGCGCAGGCGTTCGCGCCATCGCCTTGGCGAGGAAGCTCCCGAGCGCCGCCGGCCACTTCTCACCCGTGGCCTCGTCGATCGACGGCGGATCGTGCTCGCGCTTCAGCGCGACGAGCGCGATGCCGCGCGCGTCGCCGTACGGCAGCCGGCCGGTGAGCGCGAGGAACACGATCGCGCCGACGGCGTAGAGGTCGGCGCGTGGTCCCGCGCGGGCGCTGTCGCCGAGCTGCTCCGGCGCGGCGAAGGGCAGCGAGCCCATCGTCGTGTCGTTGGCGGTCACCGGCGAGGCCGGATCGGAGCTCTTGGCGATCCCGAAGTCGAGCAGCTTCGTGATCGGCGCGCCGTCGGCGCCGCGATGGAGGAAGACGTTCGAGGGGCTGAGGTCGCGGTGGACGATCCCCGCGGCGTGCGCGGCGATGAGCGCCTGCAGGATCTCGTCGGCGATCGTCGCCACCTCGTCCATCGCGAGGTAGCCCTCGCGGGCGAGGACCTCCTCGAGGGTCTCGCCGACGAGCCGCTCGAGGACGAGGTACGGCATCCCGTCGTCGGTCTGTCCGGCGTCGATGAGCGCGCAGACGAACGGGCTTCGCAGGCGCCGGAGGAGCTTGCCCTCGCGCTCGAACCTCTCGACGAGCTCGTGCTCGTCCGCCGCCCACGTCTGTACGAGCTTGACCGCGACCTCCGCGCCGGTGCTCCGATCGAGCGCGGCCCAGACCTCGCCCATCGCCCCGCGCCCGATGCGGCCCTGGAGCTCGAAGCGGTCGGCGATGATGCGCGGGGCGGCCATCGGGGATCGTCCGCGCCCGACGATACCGCAAGGGCCCTCTACTTGTGGGACAATGAGGGCGTGATCGATCTGTCCGCAGGCCAGGTCGTGGCGGACAAGTACCGCGTCGACGCCGTCATCGGGGCCGGCGGGATGGGTGTCGTCGTCGCCGCGACGCGGCTCGAGCTCGAGCAACGCGTCGCCATCAAGCTGCTCCGCGACGCGAGCCCGGACTCGGTCGCGCGCTTTCAGCGCGAGGCGCGCCTCATCGTGCGCCTCAAGAGCGCGCACGTCGCGCGTGTGTTCGACATCGGCGCGCTCGACGACGAGACGCCGTTCATCGTGATGGAGCTGCTCGAGGGTGAGGACCTCGCGCGCCTCCTCGAGCGGCGCGGCCGCCTCCCGGTCGAGCAGGCGGTCGACTACGTGCTCGAGGCCTGCGAGGCCGTGGCCGAGGCGCACACCCTCGGCATGGTGCACCGCGATCTCAAGCCGGCGAACCTCTTCGTCGCGCGCGGGCCGGGCGGAACGGGCTCGGTGAAGGTGCTCGACTTCGGCATCTCCAAGAGCCTCGACGATCGATCCATGGAGGACAGCGTGGGCGGCCTCACGAACGAGGGCGTCGCGCTCGGCTCGCCGGGGTACATGGCTCCGGAGCAGATCACGAGCTCGCGCGACGTCGACGTGCGCGCGGACATCTACTCGATCGGCGCGATCCTCTACCGGCTGGTCAGCGGGAAGACGCCGCACAAAGGGGACTCGCTCATGAGCGTGCTCGCGTCGATGGCGACGGTGCCGCTCGCGCCGCTCTCGACGCTCGTGCCCGACGTACCCCGCGGATTTGCCGACGTGGTGGGGCGCTGCCTCGCGCGCGATCGCGGCGAGCGTCCGGCGAGCATCGCCGAGCTCGCTCGGGCCGTCGCGCCGTTCGGCTCGCGTCGCGCGCGCTCGAGCACCGAGCAGATCCTCGCGACGATGGGCGTCGCTCCGGACTCCGCGTCGGAGACGATGGCCTCGGTCACGCGCGCGGACGACGACGCGGACACAGGAGTGACGCTCGCCGCGCCCTTGGTGACGGCGTCGGCCGAAGCGTCGGCGAACACGATGAGCGCGACGATCGTGAGTCCGCTCGCCGCTCCGCCGGCGTGGGTCGGCGGAGCGCATGGTCCGCTCGCGTCGCCCGTCGTCGCCGTGCTCGCGGCAGAGGCGCCCGCGCGAAGTCGAAGCACGATCCTCGGGCCGCTCATCGCTGCCTTCGGGGTGCTCGCCGGGATGGCGGCGTGGTTGTGGGTTCAGCGCGCGCCGCCCGACGATCCGTCCGGGGCCGCTGCGCCGCCGATCGCGGCGCCGCTCACCGGAGAGGCGCCCACCT
>JAHBWC010000033.1 GCA_019637225.1 Labilithrix sp. | reverse complement strand
GAGCGGCATCACCGTGTCGTCGCTCGGCATCGGGCTCGACTTCGACGAGAGCTACATGGGCGCGGTCGCGCAGAGCGGCCACGGCAACTTCGCGTTCATCAAGGACGGCGGGAGCCTCGCGGGCTTCCTCAAGCGCGAGCTCGACGAGACGGCGACCACGACCGTGGAGAACGCCCGCGTCGCGATCGACCTCCCGAGCGGGACGCGCTTCGTCTCGGCGACCGGCGCCGACGCGACCTTCGACGGCGCGCGCGTCGAGCTCCGACTGGGCTCGCTCTTCGCCGGGGACGAGCGACGCGTGATCGTGGAGCTCGCCGCGGACGGCTCGAGCTCCGGCTCCGCCATCCGCCCGAGCGCCACGTGGAACCGGATCGGCCAGGCGACGACGTCGGTCTCCGTGCCGGCGCTCTCGCTCGTCGCCACGGCCGACCCCTCCGAGGTCGAGCGCGGTCGCGACGGCGCGGTGCTCGCGAGCACCACGAGCGTCGTCGCGTCGAAGCGCCAGCTCGCGGCCGCCGACGCGTACTCCCGAGGCGACGTCGCCACGGCGACGCGGCTCACCGCGGAGAACGAAGCGGCCCTCGGCGCGGCGCTGGCCGCGGCGCCGCCGGCCGCCGCGCCGGCGCTCACCGCGCAGATGAACGCCTACTCGGAGCGGAAGAAGGACTTCGGCGCTCACCGCCCAGGCAGCGCCGAGGGCAAGAGCGCGGCGAAGGCCGCCGCCGTGCAGGACCTCGACAACCTCAACCGCGCCTCGAGCTTCTGACATGAAGAAGATCGCGTTCGTGGTCGCCGCTGCGTCTCTCTTCGCGTTCGCGCCGCTCGCGAACCGCTTCGGTCCGGTCGTCGCGTCGCTCGCCCTCGTGTGGCTCGGTGTCGTCCTCGCGGTCGCCGCGAGCGGGACGATCCAGTCGCTCGCGATCGGCGGCGGCGCGCTCGGCGCGTTCGGCAGCGGGCTGCTCGCGTCGGTCTCGCCGGTCGCGGCGGGCGCGGTGCTCGTCGCTGCGGCGTTCGCCGAGCGGACGACGCGCGTCCGTTCGCGCACGGCGCGCGCGGTGCACGTCCTGGTCGCCCTAGTGGGTGGCGGGTTCGCGGGTGCGCTCTCGAACGCCTACACGACCGCGTCGCTCCCCGTCCTCGCGGTCGCGGCGGTCGTGGCGGCGGTGCTCGCGGCGCTCCCGCTCCTCGTCGAGGCCGACGATCCGGTCGCGCACGCGCTCGATCAAGCCGCGGCGCTCGTCTCCGAGCCCGCGAAGCGCTCGCTCGAGCGAGGGGCCGAGCTTCGCCGGAACGCCGAGGACGTCCCGCTCGATCGCGCCACCGCGGCGCGGGTGAAGACGACGTGGCAGTCGCTCCTCCGGCTCGCCGAGGCGCGCGTCCGGCTCGAGCGCTCGCGCCCGCAGGCGCTCTTGCGTATCGCCGAGCAGATCGCGGCGCCGGCCGCGGCCGTGCGCGTCGACGCGCCGGCGTCGAGCTCGGACGCGCCGGCAGACGCGCCGGCGTCGAGCTCGGACGCGCCGGCGTCCACGCCCGCCGCGCCTGCCGAAGCGGCGAAGGTCACGCCCGCGGCGCCGTCGGCCGCGGACGCGGTCCTCGGCATGGTCGATCAGCGCATCGGCGAGCACGTCGCCGTGCTCGCCCGCGCCTACACCGCGCTCGACGCGGTCTCGGCGGCCCGCATCGGCCTCGACGACTCTGCGCTGAAGAACGTCGAGTCGATGGGCGAGTCGCTCGAGGAGGTCAGCCGCGCCATCGTCGAAGTGCGCGCCGAAGAGCGTCTCCCGACCGCCGCTTCGTAGCGCCAATGCCGCTTGTCTCGGCTTGCAAGGGCGACATCGCTCGACGAGGCGAGCCACCGATTTGGCGGCGAAATGGGCCGCCGGCGGGAGACCGGCGGCCCGTGGGAGCTCAGTGCGGCCGGTACGCGAGCTTGTAGAGGGTGGCGAAGATGCGGTCGACGGCGTCGACCTCGCGTGCGACGCGCTCGGCGTCGAGATAGCCAGCCGCGCCTGCGATGCGAAGCCCGAGGATCACCTCGCGCCCGCTGGCCATGGCGCTCTCGAGGCGAGCGGTGCGATTGCCGGCGCGCGCGGAGAGCCCTTCGCCGGCGTTGAGGCCGACGGAGTTGATGGCGCGCTTCATCTGGCGGCTGAGATCCGAGTCCTGCCGAGCGATGACGATGCAATGGCGGTGGACGACGCCGACGGTGTGAACGATGTCATCGAGGATGCGAAGGGACATGAGCGACTCCTTTCGGTAGCGCCGGGCGTCTCGGCCCGGCTTCACCGACCCCGAGCGCAGCTTCCGTGACGCCGGCCTCGCGCACCCGTATCGACCTCGCCGGATCGTCACGGGCCGGCGGCGCGGAAGGTGCGCGTCAGAGGTGAAGCCGGGCCGAGACGCCCGGCGCGGAAAGAAGCCGCGCCCCGGCGCCCCGTGCCTCCGCTTCCGCTGGTCCGCTTCCGCTTCCGGTCCCGCGCTCCGGCGAGCCCGCTCTCCGCCGACCGCGATCCGCCCTCCGCGTCCGGTGCCCCGCTCCCGTGCTCCGGTTCCGGCTCCGGCCTTCCGGGCCCGGCATCCGGCTCCCGGCTCGCGGACACCGGATCCGGCCGTCGGATCCCCCGGCTCCGGCCCCGGTCTCGGCCCCGGTCCCATCAAGCTCGGCTCGGCTCACCGAACGGCGTGCCGCCGCAGCCATCTAACGGAGCGTAAGGGTTTTCCCGCATATCGGCGGCGGCGGTCGTGTGTTGCTCTGAACATCGGGGCGTCCTCGCCCGCGACACCGTCGACCGATCAAGGGAGGGCTTGGATGACGAAACACATCGTCTGGCGCCGGCGCGAGCCGTGCCCGATCGTCCGCCGAGCGCCGAGCGCGGCGTCAGGCTGGAAGCGAAACGCGAAGTCGTGCGGTCGGACGGCGGCGCTCGTCTTCGCGCTCGGCGCATGCGGCGCGCCGCCTTCGGGAGATGCCTCCGACGCCGGAGGCTCGGGCGACGGCGATGCCGTCGGAACCGGACGCGGCGAGGCCTGCACGGAAGGGACGTGGGATCACGACAGCGACGCGGGCACGCCGTGCGTCGCGTGGTCGACCTGCGCCGCGGGGACGTTCGCAACGACCTCGCCGTCCCCGAGCGCCGATCGCGTGTGCGCGCCGTGCGCGGCCGGGAGCTACAGCACCACGACGAACGCGACGAGCTGCGCGGCGTGGACCGACTGCGCGGCCGGCACGCACGTGAGCACGGCCGGGAGCGGCGTCGCGGATCGGCGGTGCACGGCTTGCCCGGTGGGGCAAGCGAGCTCGGTGACGAACGCGCCCGCCTGCATCCCGTTGGCCACGGGGCTCGGCTCGGGCAGCAAGCACACGTGCGCGCGGCTGACGGACGGTACCGTGCGTTGCTGGGGATTCAACGGGTACGGTCAGCTCGGCGACGGGACGACGACCAACCGGCGATCGCCCACGGCCGTCGCCGGCCTGTCCGGCGTCGTCGAGATCGCCGCCGGCGTGTTCCACACGTGCGCGCGGACGACGGCGGGCGCGGTGCGGTGTTGGGGCTCCAACGAACACGGTCAGCTCGGGAACGGCACGACGACGAACAGCTCGTCGCCAGCGGTGGTCGCCGGGCTCTCCGGCGTCGTCGAGCTCGCTCTCGGCGCCGCCCACACGTGTGCGCGCCTGACGGACGGCACGGTGCGTTGCTGGGGTGCGAACGAGCTCGGGCAGCTCGGTGCCGGGACGACGGCGAGCAGCACGGCGCCCGCCGTGGTCGCCGACCTGTCGAACGTCACCGAGATCGCGGCCGGCCTCTACCACACGTGCGCGCGCCTGACGGACGACACCGTTCGCTGCTGGGGATACAACGCAGACAGTCAGGTCGGCGACGGAACGTTCACGAACCGCGCGTCGCCGGTCGCCGCCGCGGGCTTGTCGGCGGTCGCGGGGCTCGCGCTCGGCGGCTACCACACGTGCGCGCGCCTGACGGACGGCACCGTTCGCTGCTGGGGCAACAACGTCTACGGACAAATCGGAGACGGAACGACGACGAGGAGAGAAGCGCCGACGGCGATCCCAGGCCTGTCGGGCGTCATCGATCTCGCCGCCGTGGGCGATCACACGTGCGCGCACCTGACGACCGGCTCGGTCGAATGCTGGGGAGAGAACGCGTACGGTCAGCTCGGCGACGGGACGAGGACGAACCGGTTGTCGCCCACGGCCATCGTCGGTCTGTCCGGCATCGTCGAGCTCGGTCCGGGATCGTTCCACACGTGCGCACGCTCGACCGACGACTCGGTCCGGTGCTGGGGCTCCAATGGGGACGGTCAGCTCGGAGACGGGACGCTGCTCAGTCGACTGACGCCCACCCTCGTCGACTGGTGACGTCCTCCTCGTCCGCGGAAGTCGGATGGCCGGTTTCGCGGAAGCCGGATGGCGGGCGACGCCACGTCTGCGCCGCGCGTTGCGCGCGAACGGCGGTCACGCCGGGGTACCTGCGCCGACCGCTCGGTCGCCCGCGTCCGTGTGGGTGAAGTCCGCCCCCCCCAACAGACACGAGGACCGCGGCCTTGGCAATCAGGGAGAACCCTTAGGTCGCCGACGCCGCGGGCGGCGGCCTCGCGGCAGCGTCCGGCGCGGCAGCGGGGGCCTCTCCTCAGCTCTGCTCCTTCTTCGCCTTCGCGATCGCCGCCGCGAGCTCCTTGGCGCGCGGGTCTCGCGGCGCGAGATCGAGCGCGAGCTCGGCATGGGTCGCGGCACGCGTCAGGAGCTTCGCCGCGAGGCAGACCTCGCCGAGCGT
Organism: Labilithrix sp.; assembly: GCA_019637225.1. Classification (GTDB taxonomy): domain Bacteria; phylum Myxococcota_A; class Polyangia; order Polyangiales; family Polyangiaceae; genus Labilithrix. The sequence goes on along the minus strand of JAHBWC010000033.1, from coordinate 71,388 downwards.
CACGCGGTAGCGCGCATTCTTCGGATCCATCGACACCGCCTGTTCGGCGAGCGTCGCCGCGCGCTCGAGGTCGCCGTTGCTCGCGCGGATCGCGTTGGCGGCGCGGTCGGCGATCTCCGCCGTCGGCTTGGTGTCGTGCGCGCGTCCGTAGTGGATCGCGGCGTCCGGCCAGCGCCGGTCGTCCTCCGCCGCGCGCGCGCAGGCGACGCTGCGCTCGAACCGTACGGCCTTCGCCAGGTGGTCGGCGTCTTCGAGCTTGAGCCGGACGAAGGGATCGTCGCGATGCTGGAGCGCGAGGCGGAAGTTGTTCGCGGCGCCGATCGGATCGTTGGCCTTGAGCGCCTCCTCGGCCGCACGCAGGAGCGGCTCGACGCGCGCTTGGATCTCGACCTCCCGCGCCGCTGCCCTGAGCTGGCGCCACTTCTCCGGCGAGCGCTGCGGGCTCGCCTCCGCGGCCGTCTTCTCCTTCGAGGCGGGCGTCGGAGTCAGCTTTTTCGCCGCGCTCATACGCCGTGAGGAGGAGCGGAGCATCTTGCTCGACTTGCGCGGGGGCGGCGTCTTCACGGCGGCCGGTGCTCTCGAGGTGCGCGCGCCGGCAGGCACGGGTGGGAGCGTCGCGTCGTAGTCGGCGCGCGTCGCCTCGGTCGTCAGCGTCTCGTACGCGTCGGTCGTGCGATGGAAGATGCGCTCGATCGCGGCTCTGGCGGGGCCGAGCTTCTTGCCGAAGAAGCGATCCGGGTGAAACTTCGCCGCGAGCGCGAAGTACGCACGCTTGATCGCCTTCTTCTCCGAGCCGCGATCGACGCCGAGGACGGCGTAGTGATCGAGGCGCGGCAGCTTCGCGTCGAGGTCGACGATCTCCTGGCGGATGGCGTCGTCGAGCTCGCAGGGCTCGTCCGCGTCCGCGCTCGGAGCGCGGGCCGTCGATCCGCGTGGGACGGCCGCGCGCATGCTCAGCGATCGCGAGCTCCGCCGGCGCTTCTTCTCGCTGTCGTGCACGGCGGCCTCCCCGCGACGGGCGCGAGGCTCCTTGATCGCGCCGTGGCGCGCCGCTGGGCCTGCTGGCCGGAGGTAGACGTCGTCGACGCGAGGATCGACGTTGCGTGCCTCTCCTTCGGAGCGCGGATCCGCCACCCGCTCGGAGCGTGGATCCGCCACCCGTTCGGAGCGTGGATCCGCCACCCGTTCGGAGCGCGGATCCGCCACCCGTTCGGAGCGCGGATCCGCCACCCGGCGTGCGTCCTCCTCGACCGCCGCGCGGGCAGGGCGCTTGCCCGGCATGGACCGCGGCGCCCGCGTGGCTTCGCTCTCGCAGGCCGCGCCGAGCTCGAGCAAGCGGGTCGCGATGCGTGAGGCGTCCGCCAGCTCGAGGCTGCAGATCGCAGCGATCTCCTCGAGCGTCAGCTCGCCGTCGAGCTGCGAGAGCATGAAGGCCTCGAGCGCCCCGAGAGGGAGTCGCTTCAGGTCACAGCCGGTCGACTTCAGGATCGTCGAGCGATCCATGTCTCCCTCCCGTCAAAAGCAAAACAACCAATCCTAGCTTGCCCTCGACCTCCGAGGCGAGTTTCCGCGCGCGACTCGAGTGCGCGGCCGGGAGCCGCGCACGCCCTCGCGTCTCTACCGATCGCTCGAGTCGCGGACGAGCAGGATCAGTTGAACTGCTTCGTGCCGCTGACCGTCTTGTCCGCCTCGACGCCGCCCGCGAGCTTGTCCTCGAGGACCTGGCCGTCGATGCCGGTCACGCGGAGCTCGAGCCCGCCCGGTTGGTCGCCGACGCCGCTCGCCTCGACGAAGTAGTTGTAGCTCTCGCGGCTCATCGCGATCCACGCCCCGTCCTTCCGGTACTCCACCTTCGCGATGGGGACGCGGTGGTTTCGGATCTGGATCGCGGTCCACCACTTCGAGCTTCCGTCCTTGAAGCGGTAGGCGATGTTGCCGGAGGTGGCGCACGAGACGAGCTGGTAGGTGACGGCGACGCGCCCCTCCTTGGGCTCGGCGATCTTCGCGAAGGCCTGCGCGCTGAGATCGAGGTTGATGCCGCTGCCCTCGCACCCGGGGCAGCTGTCCGTGACGCGCACCGTGACCTCGCCCTTCGGGCCCTTCACGAGCAGGCACGCTCCGCACGACGCGCTGGCGGCGTACTCGGGCATGGCCATCGCGGTGACGTCGAGATCGCCGGGGCTCGCGTCGAAGCTGCAGTTGCCCGAGCCGTTGGCGTCGTAGAACGTCGCGACGCCGTCCTTCGGGCTCGACGCGAGCGACTGCCCGCCTCCCGTCGCCGTCTCGCGGGTGCCGCTCGTCCCGGGCTCGGGGCTGCCGCCGCCGCACGCCAGCAAGAGACCCGGACCTACGAGGAGGAGCGTGACGAGTCGCTTCACGCAGCCGAGTATAGCGCTCGCGCGCGACGGCGATGAAGCATGCTGCGCCTCAGGGAGCGGCCGACTTGCCCTTGAGGTGCACCTCGAACCAGTCGAGGGTGTGCCCGATCTCGAGGACCTTGTTCTCGCGCTTCTGCGTGCCGTGTCCCTCGTCGGGGAAGACGATCATCTTCGTCGTCGCCCCCTTTTTCTCGAGGGCGGCGTGCATCTGGATCGCCTCGCCGATGGGAACGCGCGGATCGGTCGCGCCCTGGATGAGGAGCAGCGGCGCGTTCACCTTGTCGATGTAGGTGATCGGTGACAGCTCGAGCAGGGCTGCGCGATCCTTCTCCGGATCGCCGTACTCGCTGGCGCGGAGCGCGCGGCGGTAGGGAGCGGTGTTCAGGAGGAAGGTGAGGAGGTTCGACATGCCGACATTGGCGACGCCGGCGTCGAACGCACCGGCGAACTTGGTCATCGCTACGAGCGTCGAGTAGCCGCCGTAGCTGCCGCCCATGACGCCGACCTTCGGCGTCTTCCCCGAGACCGCGAAGGCCGTGCGGACGTACTTCGCCGCGTCCTCGATGTCGGTGATGACCGAGAGACGCTTCGGTCCGTTGTCGGCGTCGAGCCACTGCTTGCCGTAGCCGTCGCTGCCGCGCACGTTCGGCTCGACCCAGATGAAGCCCGCGTCGACGAACACCTGGCCGTAGGTGCTGAAGCCCGCCATCGACTGGCCCTCGGGGCCGCCGTGGAAATGAACGACGACCGGGCAGGGATCGCGTTGGTCACCGGCGCCGCGCGCGCACGACTCCGGCCGGCGGACGAACATCGGGATCGGAGTCCCGTCGCGCGCCGGATAGCTCTCGAGCGTCGCGACGGCGAACTTCGACGTGTCGATCTCCGGCGTGCTCGGCGTCACCCACTGCGTGAGCTTCTGCGTCTGCCAGTCGAGGACGAACGACGTGGTCGGGTGCCGCGCCGCCGACGCGTGGACGACGACCCAGCGCCCGTCCCACGAAGCGGCGCCGAACGACACGTGGTCCTCGGCGACGCCGGGGACGGTGGCGATCTCGGGCAGCTTCTTGTCGCCGTACGTCTTGCCGTCGAGCGCGTGCGGGCGCGTGTAACCGCGCTCGTTCGTCGTGTAGTAGAGGACCTTGCGCGGCTCGTCGAAGTGGAACGACGAGACGTCGTGCTTCGCGTCGGGCGTGATCGCCGTGACGTCCGCCAGCTCGAGCGTCTTGCCCGTCGGCTTCGCGCGGTACAGGCGGCGAAAGTCGCCGAACTTCGGCGTCGAGACGACGATCTCGCCGGGCGTCGAGGCGTAGGCCGCGCGGTACTCGGTCTTCTCGCCCTGCCCGAAGACGGGCGTGAGCTTCTTCGCGCCCTCGTCCCACTCCCAGAGCTCCGACGTGAGCGCGCCCGTCGCCTTCGCGAGCAGGAGCGTGCGGTTGCCCTTCTGGACGCGCTGATCGGCCACCGACCAGAGCCCGTCCTCCCCGAAGACGAGCTCCTTCTTCCGCGTGGCGATCTCGTAGCGGTAGACCGCGTACGCGTCGGGCTTCCGATCGTTGGCGCGGAAGTAGATCCATTTGCCGTCTTCGGAGACGAACTGCAGGTGCGTCTGCACCTTCGGGAGGTGCTGGATCGTCTCGAGCGCGGCGCCCGGCGGCGCGCCCGTCGAGATGAGGTAGAGCCCCGGATTCTCCTCGCCCTTCCGATCGCGCGTGACGACGAGCCACTTGCCGTCGGGCGTGATCTCCGCGAGCCGCGTCACGTCTTCTCCGCCTGTGATCTGGACGGGGAACTTCTTCGGGCCGTCGGTCCGCCAGATCTGCAGCGTGCCGGTGACGTTCCACGCGAAAAAGAGCGTCTTGCCGTCGGGCGAGAGGCGGCTCCCGACCGGCGCGCGCACGTCGAGCATCGCCTGGATGCGCCGGCTCACCTCCGCGGGGAGCGGGGGAGGCGCGAACCGCGCGAGCACCGCGGGCGGGACGCTGTCGGCGCCGTGGCCTGCGTAACCGGCGGCCTTCGCCGCCGTGGCCGTCGGTGCTGTCGCGCTGGCGGGCGCGGCGGTGACGGGCGGCACCCGCGCGCCCTCGGGCGCGGGACCGCACGCAGCGAGCGGGACGAGGAGCGCGGCCGCTTTGAAGAGCAGCGGAGAGGCAGCGACGCGGTTCATGGCCGTCGCCTTACCAAGCCCGCGGCGCACCGGCTACCCGCGGAGGGCGCCTGTCACATGCACTCGAGCTTGTATTTCTTCCGCCCGGTCGCGTCGATCGTATACGGCGGGTCGCAGTGCTTCTTCGAGGGCGGCGGCGTCACGCTCGGCTTGGGCGGCGTGGGTGCCTTCGGCGTCGGATGCGCCGTCGCGACCGGGGCCTTCACGGTGGCGGTGGCCGCGGGCTTCGGATCTGTGTCGTCCTCGGGCGGCTCTGCCGGCGCCGGCGGGTCCGGGATCGCGCGGTCGGTGTTCGCCGCCGTCGCCACGGGGCTCGGTTCGACCGCGCTCGAGCCGGAGGGCGCCGTCGCCGAGGCCACCGAGGCGCTGCTCGCGGCGCCGTCCTTGGCGTCGGCGTCGCTCGAGAACTTCCCGGCGACCACGGCGGCCACGACGCCGAAGAGCACGACGAGGCCCGCGACCGACGCGAGGATCGGGAGCTTCCGGTCCACCGGCAGGCTGAGCATCGTCCCGGTGAGCCCGCTCCGCGATCGCGAGCCCGTGCCCTCGTCGCCGAAGGCGTGCGCGTTCGGCTGCGCGGCCGTCGGGATCCGCGGCGTCATCGGGACCGTCGGCGTCGGCGGAGCGATCCGGTTCTGACGTCCGGAGGGCTGCGGGCCCGAGCCCATCGGCAGCGTGTCGACCGGCGAGCCCGCCGCGGCGAGGATCGCCCGCGAGCTCGGGAGCGACATGTCCGAGTCGCTCGAGCTGTCGGGCGTATGCCCGGAGATGCTCATGCCCGCCGTGCTGCTCTCGATCTCGGCGATCTGCGCCTCGCGCGCGCTGAGGACGTGACCGACGACCTCTTCCACCCACTCGCCGACCTCGGTGGGGCTCGCGATTCCGCAGCAGCGCTCGAGCTCGAGGGCGAGCTCCTTCGCGGTCGTGTGTCGCTTCGACACGTCCCGGTCGAGCGACCGGAGGATCGGCGCGTCGAAGCCCTTGGGGAGGTCCGGCACGAGGGCGGTCGGCGGGAGCACCGGGTCGCGGAGGATCTTCGCGAGCGTCTCGCCTTCGGTGTCGCCCTTGAAGAGGCGCTCGCCCGTGAGCGTCTCCCACATCACGACCGCCGACGCGTAGATGTCGACCGCGCGCGAGAGCTCGCGTCCGGCGAGCTGCTCGGGCGGCATGTACGCGAGCTTGCCCTTGATCTGCCCGTCGCGCGTGACCTGGATGCGCCCCTGCGCCTTCGCGATGCCGAAGTCGAGCACGCGCGCGATGCCGTCGGAGCCGACGAGCACGTTCTGGGGGGACACGTCGCGATGGACGAGCCCGAGCGGCTCGCCGCGCTCGTTCTTCGCCTCGTGCGCGGAGTGCAGGCCGTGGAGAAACCCGCACATGATCGCCGCCGCGATCCGCGGGGGCATGCGCCGGTCCTGCTTGCGGATGGTGCGGAGGATCTTCGAGAGCGACTCGCCACGGACGTAGTCCATGATGAGGAACAGCTCACCGTCGGTGGCGACGACGTCGATCGTCGCGACGACGTTCGGGTGCTGCACGCGCGCCGCGAGGCGCGCCTCGTCGAGGAACATCGAGACGAACTCGGGGTCCTTCGCGAACTGCGGGTGCAGCCGCTTGACGGCGACCGTGCGCGCGAAGCCCACCGGACCGAGCAGACGCCCGAGGTGGATGGTGGCCATGCCTCCGGCGGCGATCTCGTTGTAGAGCGCATAGCGCCCCACCACGCGGATCGGCGGGCGGTCGAGAGCCATCATCTCGACGAAGCATACCGCGCCCGCCGCCTCTTTTCTCGAGAGATTCGTGAGCGATCGCCGTGAGGTGTCAGTCGCGCCAGAGGGCGATTCCGCCGAGCAGGCCGGCGACGTTGTCCGTGACGCTCACGTGCTTCGGGAGCGCGAATCGGAGGTGCCTGGCGTTGCCGCCGCCCACGTAGATGCGGCGCGGGTTCCAGATGGGATCGATCTGCGCGAGGACCTTCTCGACCCGACGGCTCCACTTCTTCTTGCCGACCTTCGCGAGCGCGGCTCCACCTACATACTCTTCGTAGGTCTTCCCGCCCCGGAACGGGTGATGCGCGAGCTCCAGGTTCGGGACGTAGCGCCCGTCGAGGTAGAGGGCCGTCCCCATGCCCGTCCCGAGGGTGAGCACCATCTCGGTGCCCTTGCCCTCGATCACGCCGTAGCCCTGGACTCCGGCGTCGTTGAGCGCGCGCGTCGGGCGCCCGAGCTTCAGCGAGAGGACGCGCGTGAGCGGGAAGCCTCGCCAGCGACCGTCGAGGTTCGGCGCGGTTCGAATCGTGCCGTCGACGACGACGCCCGGAAAGCCGACGCTCACGCGATCGAAATCGCCGACCCGCCCGGCGAGCTCGACGATCGCCTCGACGACGTGCGCGGGCGTCGCGGGGCGCGGCGTCGAGACCCGGACGCGCTCGGTGAGCGGAGCGCCGCGTGGATCGAGGAGGAGCGCCTTGACCCCCGTACCCCCGACGTCGATCGCGAGCGTGATCGGACCGCGTGGCTTCTTCTTCCGAACGCCCCGCGCATGCAGCTTCGCCCGCCGCGCGCCCGCTCTCGGCCCCCGCCCCATGCGCTCGAGGCTACACCTCGGGTGACGTCAAGGCGTGATCTTCGACGCGCGCTCGCACTCCGCTGCGTCGACGTTGTCGCTCACCCAGCCGTAGAGGCACTGCCAGCCCGGATCCGACTGCGTGGGGCGGAGGACCGGCCCGCCCTTGTGACGGATGCCGTCGTTCTCGACCCCGAGCGGCTTCTTCAAGAGCTGGAAGGTGGCGAACTTCTCGCCCTTCGATTCGAAGCACTCCGCCATCGCCTCGGGCTCGAGGCCGACGACCGAGCGATAGTTCTCGGTGCGCTCGTCGTCGGTGGTGGGCGAGTTGTCGCGGAGCCCGTCCTCGCGAGCCTTCAGCCGCAGGCCGGTCTGGCCGTAGATCCGCAGCGGCCGTCCGACCTGCCCGTGGCAGTCGAGGCCGCCGCAGCGGACCTCCATGAACAGCGACACCTTGTTGTCGATGAAGGACGCCTTGTCCGGGAGCTCACCGAACTCGCCCGACTCGGTCCGGAGGCTGCACGACGCGGACGCGGCCGCGACGAGCGAAGCGACGAGCGCGACGACGAGCGACCGGCGCCGCGCGCGCGCGGCGTGACTCCGCTCCGCGGCGCGTGCCGAGCCGGCGACGGGCCGCGCGCTCACGATCCCGACCTCATGTAGATCTGTCCCGCCGAGCTGCGGCTGTCGTCGATCTCGAAGTCGGTCGGATCCGCGAGATTCGGCCGGTGGCAGAAGTTGCACGAGCCTTCGCGGTTGATGAGGCTCTTCATGATCACCGTCGGTGGCGCGTTGAGGTCCTGGTACAGCCCGACGCGCACCGGGTACTTGAGGTCGGGCCAGTCCTGCAGGGGGATGTAGAAGTTGCCGGACGGGCCGGTCTGCGGGATCTCGCGGGGACCGCCGCCGGCGGAGTCGACGAACTGCACGTAGATCGCGTCGGCGCCCTTGGACCCCGGCTGGTCGGTCTCGAACACCGTGCCCGCGATCGCAAACGGCTTGTTCTCCGCGGGCCCTCCCTGGGAGTGGCAGTGCAGGCACGGCTGTCCCGGACGATGTTCGGGGTTCGGCGATACGCCCGGCTCCTCCGGGCCGAGCGCCTCGATCTCCGCGTCGCGCACGGGATCGGTGCAGCCCCCGAGCATCGCCGCCGCGATCGCCGAGAGCACGGCGCCGGCGAAGACGAGCGCCGCCGCGCCTCGTCGTCCACTCCTGCCGGGTCGCCGTCCGATCCTCATGCTCAGAACTCCGCGTCGAAGCCGATGGTGCCCCACACGGCGGTGCGGCTGAGGATGAAGAGAGATTCGAAGTAACGATTGTACATCACGTCTCCGCCGACGACGATCGCGTACTGGGTCGGCGCCTTCTCGCTCGTGAGCGCGATGCGCGCGCCGCCGCCCGCGGTGACCGCCACCATCGGCGAGGCCTCGCGGTCGGTGGTGCGGTAGCGCGGGATCTCGACCGGGGTGCCTTGCCCGTCGACGACGCCGGTGTACGCGAGCTGGTAGAAGCTCGCGCCCGACTGCGCGTGCAGGCGCAGGTGCGGCCACACGCGCAGGCTCTCGCCGAGGTCGTGGAGGTAGCGGCCGTCCGTCGTCGACGCCTTGATGCCCCAGTTGTCGGTGTAGAGGCGCTCCTCGACGCGCAGCGTCCCGCTGCTGAAGCGGTGGTTCACGCGGGCGCCGACCGCGACGCGGTCGCGCTGCTGCGGAACGAACTCGCGCGGACGGAAGCTCAGGCGCTCCTCGTTGACGAGGGCGATCGTCGCGCCGGCCGGGATGCGCGACGCGATGTCGGCGGGGAACATCGGGATGAAGCGGTAGAGCTTCGAGTTCTCACCCCGCTCGAAGCTCATCGAGATGCCCGTGACGAGCAGCGTCGTCGGCGACATGACGAACGTCACGCCGGCCTCGATCGCGTGCGTGGTCAACGCGCGGCTGAACTGATCGAACGGCGTGTTGCGGTAGCCGATCCTGTCCCACGAGTAGTTGTAGCCGAGGCGCGGCGTGATGAGCTTGTCGTTGAGCTCCGTGCTCACCGAGCCGCCGAGGGTGCGCGAGAGGTAGTCGGGCTCGCTCGACACGTTCCCGTTGAGGCCGACCTGGGCGAACGAGAACTTGTAGCCGCCGTTGAGCGACGCCGCGTGGCGCTCCTCGTGGAACGAGCGCGACGCCGTCGACACGAGGTCGGGCGACGCGGCGGTCACCATGTCGAGCAGGTACGAGCCGCCCACGTTCCAGCCGCCCGTCGGCGAGACGACGGACGCATTGATCGCCGGCGTGAGCACGTGGACCGCGGTCGAGTCCGTGTACGCGCTCACGTCGATCCCGACGTGGACGTTCGGGTGGGTCGTCGATTCCTCGATGCACTTGAGGCGCTCCTTGTACGCCTTCGCGTTCCGGAGGCACTCCTCGACCTCGTCGGGGAGGTGATCCTTCTTCGGCAGGATCTCGACCTCGCGCTCCTCGCCTTCGTCGAGCGTGATCTTGTCGCGGAAGTAGTACCGATCGCCCTTGTCCTCGCGGACGGCCTCGATCGTGTACTCGCCCGGGTCGACGGAGATCGGCCCCTTCAGCTGGCTCGGTCGGATCGAGGTCCCCGCGCCGACCGAGGGGGTGAGCGTGATCTTGAGGCCCTGGGTCTTGTTCGGGATCGCGAGCTTCAGCTTCGCGAGCTTCGGCAGGAGCTCTTGCACGCGCGTGAGGGCCGCGCGCTTGAGGTCGGGATCGTCGTTGCGGATGCCGGCGGCGAGCGCGTCGCGCGCGGCGATGAGCCCGTCCTTGAAGCGTCCCTGGCCCGCGAGGCAGCTCGAGATGTGGAGCCTCACGTACGGATGGTCCTCGAGGACGAGGGAGGCCTGGTCCTTCTGGATGCAGAGCGCGAGGTCACCGTTCTTCTTCGCTTCGATGCCCTCCTTGGCGAGCTCGAGCGCCTTCGGGTTCGACCACCCGCGCGACGGACGCTCGGGGGCGGGGGCGGGCGCCGGAGCCGGCCGGCCTCGCTGAGCGACGTGAGGGGCGGCGTACGCATGGACGGGGACGAGCCACGCGACGATCGCGACGACGAGGAGGGCGAGCGCCCGTCTTTTTCGCGCGCGGGCTCCGGCTACCGTCGCCGGGAGCCGTGCCGCTTCAGCCGATGCCATTCCACTCCTTGCGAGATCCCCGAGCGCGAGACTCCTCCGCGCAAGCACGGAGCGGTCCACGTGGCCCGGCTCGCCCGTCGGCGCGACGCGCGACGTTCAGACGACGCGCTGCGCGACGGATCGTCGCGCGCGGGGGTCGCTGACCCACGACGGGGGCTTGCGGCTGGTGGATCCGCGCGCCAGTCATACGGTCCCTACACTACAAGGGGTTTGGGGCACCGATGACGCTCAAATGGGACTCTCGCGAAAGATCGCGCGGGCGCGCGCTCGGCCGTTCGGCGTGTGCCCCCTCGCGTCGAGGCACGCGGCGTGCTCTCTTTCCATCGATGCGACGGCTCCCCGTGACGGTGCTGCTGGCAGCAGCCCTCGGGTCATGTGGCCCGGACGAACCTCAGTTCGGGGCGGCGGGCGTCATCCTCGGCAAGCCGCTCCCACGAGAGTCTGCGGCGGGTGGCCCGGGCGGCGGCCCCTTCGGCTCGGAGTACAGCGCGACCGCGAACCCGGCGGACGGGACGATGCTCACGGCGCATCAGGGCACCTCGGGTCCGCAGGCGGCGGCGGACAACATCGACTGCTTGTCCTGTCACGCCAGCGGCGGCGTGGCGGCGGACAAGGCGTTCTCGTTCGGCGGGCGCGTCGTCCGCGGCGGCGCGCCGGCCGGCGCCGTGGACGTCATCGTCGTCAGCGCCGACGGGAACGAGCGGCTCGGCCCGGTGAAGAGCGACGCTCAGGGGTTCTTCTGGCTCCTCGGCGGGCCCGTGCCCCAAGGCGCGAAGACGCACGTGCGGAGCGCCGCCGGCACCGAGAGCATGGGCGGCGCGCTCGGCGCGGGCGTCGCCGCGAGCTGCGACTCGGCCAACTGCCACGTGCCCGGCAAGCAGAACAAGGTGTACGCGCCCTGAGCGTGGCCGGCGCGACGAGCGCGGGGTGTGAGCTGAGCGGAGCTCAGAAGACGTCGCCGAAGGCGCCGCGCTGACCTTGGCTCCCGCTGCTCGTTCCGCCCTGGCCGGGCAGACCGATCGTGAACGTGTTGTTCGAGAGATCGGGTGTGGAGCCTGAAGCGCGATAGACGCCGTACGAGACGCCGCCACCACCACCTCCGCCGGGGCCGCCGTTGCCGCCGTTACCGCCGTCGCCGCCCGCGCTGCCGGCTCCGGCGGTGGAGCTAGGCGCGGCACCTCGTGCGCCGCCTTTGCCGCCGAGGCCTCCCTTGCCACCGGCTCCGCCGGCTCCGCCGGTGCCGCCTCCCACGGTTTGGATGATCGTGTTTCGAATGGTCGGTGACGCAGCCACGAGGAAGACGCCGAACGAACCACCACCACCCCCGCCGCCCGAGCCCTGGCCGCCGCCACATCCCCCGCCGCCGCCCGCGCCGCCCCCGCCGCCGCGCTCGGTCCCGCAACAGCTCGAGCCTCCGCCACCACCTCCGCCGCCGCCCGCGCCGCCCGCGCCGCCCGCGCCACCGCTTTGGCCGCTGGAGCCGAGCCACATCATCGACACGACAGATCCGAAGCCGGTTCCACCGAATCCGTTCATCCCCGACGGTCCGTCGACCCCTACGTCGCCCGGCCATGTTGCCGGCGAGGACGCGAACGAGCATGTCAGGTTGCAGACTCCGCTGCTGTAGCCACCGCCAGCCCCGCCCGCTCCTCCGTTGCCGCCTCCTCGAGCGCCCGCGCCGCCCGCGACGGCGCCGGTTCCGCCGACGCCACCGGTGCCGCCCAGGTTGCATCCGGTCCCGGGCGTTGCTCCGGCAACGCTGGTGCAGGCCGTCCCCGCGCAGCCCTGAGCTCCGCTCGCGCCGTGAGAGGCCGAAGCGCCCTCGAGGCCCGCGCCGCCGTTCTGACCGTCCGTACCACGCGCGGCGACGATGATGTCGTTCTCGATCGTCAGGAGCGACGGCGCGATCCCACGTGCGTAGAGACCGTACGAGCTGACGCCGTACGTCGCGCCAGGCGCGCTCTTGATGGTGAACCCCTGAATCGTCGTTGGTTGGGTGAGGTTCTCGGCCACGACGGCCATCGTCGCCGCGGGCGCGATCTCGCTCACGGCGGTGAGGTCGCGCGTCCACCCGGGGAGGCGATAGCCCCCGTACACGCCGATCCCGCCGGCGAGCGTCACGCGCTCGGGATAAGTCCCGGCCGCGACCAGCACTTGCGTCGCGCCGATCTCGGTCGCTCGCGCGATCGCCGCGGTGATGGACGACAGCGGAGCATCCATCGTCCCCTCACCGTTCGCGGTCCCGGTCGGCGCGACGAATACGGCGCTCGCCTTCGTGCCGTCGATGCCGTCGCAGTCGCTGTCGATCCCTTGCGGATCAGGCAGATCACTCCCGCCCGGCGTGCAGCCGGCGCCAGCGTCCGTCGTGGACGGAGCCTTGCTGCAGACGAAGCGTGTCTGCGTGATCTCCGACGGATCGAGCACGCCGTTGCGGTTCGTGTCGAGGCCGACGGAGATCCGCACGCCACCAGCGGCGCAGTTGTCACCGGGCGCTTCGTCATCGAGGGTGATGAGCGAGTCGTGACCGTTGGCTCCGTCGGCGCCGCTCGCGCCGTCCTTGCCGGCGGGGCCCTGGGCGCCGTCCTTGCCGTCGGCGCCGTTCGCGCCGTTGCAGATCCTGGTGCTCGTGACGGTGGAGTCGAGCACGCCATCGCGGTTCGCATCAGGGCCGATCGCGAGGATGACGCCCCCCGTGGGACACTCCGCTGCCGTCGCTGCCGTCGCCGTCACGAGCCAGCTCACGCCGTCCTTGCCAGAGAGCCCAGTGGTGTCGACGGGCCGGAACGTCGCGCCGTCGCAGTACAGGAGCTCCTTTTCGGCTTTCACGTAGTAGACGACGCCGCGATTCAGGATCGTGCAAGAGGGCAGCCTGAGCAGGTCCGCGATCGTGATGGCGCCCTCCACGTGACCGAGCGCCTCGTCCGTCGTGGCGCCGCCCTTGTCGCTGCTGGTCGAGCATCCCCACCCGCTCAACGTCAGTCCAATCCCCGCCACCCCGGTCGCCAAAGCTGCAGCTCGACGCATGACACGATCCTCCTCTCGAGACGCGACAGAGCGTCACGAGTTGCGCTCGGGCTAGCACCCACGAAGAGCGAGGCCATGGTCATATGTTTCGTACGCACGAGGAACGAAGGTCCAATGGACGCGTTCAGCCCAATCGCTGCCGTAGATCGCGCCGAAGCATCCGTGCCTGTTTCGACGAAGGGCCGCGCCCGAGCTCGCGTGCGCTTCCGTCGTGCCGCTAGCCGATGACGAGGTACGCGTTGGCGCTGCGCGCCGGGAGGCTTCCGGCTCGGATCGATTCGAAGACGTGCCTCGAGGTGTTCTCGCCGCCATCGTGAAGGGCCTCCGGCACGCGGTTCAGCGGGAAGCACGCGTACGCGCGATCGTCGGGGACGAGCGCGTACGACGCGAAGCCGTCGGGGTACGTGAGGTGGACCCAGCGCCAGCCGACCTGAGCGCGGAGCTGCTCGCCCCACAAGACGCCGAGGCCGAGGCGTACGTCCTGGCTCCTCGGCTCTTCCCGCCGTCCGACGCGCACGTCCTCGATGAAGGCCGCGATGTGGTCGACGATGTCGCGCGGCGCGCCGCCGGCGCCGACGAAGCTCCGCGCGGTCTCCGAGACGCGGGCCATCGCTTCACGCTCCTCGTCGGTGAGCGAGCGTTCGGCCGGGAGCTCGGCGTCCGTCGCGAGGTCCGCCTCGGACGGCGAGGGAGCCGCGGACAGGCTCGTGGGCGAGCGCTCCGTGGGCGGCGATGTCGCGCGACGACGCGTGGGGGCGCGCGCGCGGCTCTTCGCGACGGCGGTCGCCTTCGTCTTCGCGGGCTTCTTCTTGGAGGTCGCGGTCGGGGCAGCGGTCTTCTTGGAGGTCGCGGTCGGGGCAGCGGTCTTCTTGGAGGTCGCGGTCGCGGCGGCGGTCTTCTTGGAGGTCGCGGTCGCGGCGGCGGTCTTCTTGGAGGTCGCGGTCTTGGAGGTCGCGGTCGCGGCTTTCTTGGAGATCGCCGTCGAAGCGGGCTTCTTCTTGGAGGTTGCGGTCGATGCGGCCTTCTTCGTCGCGGTCTTCTTCTTGGAGGTTGCGGTCGATGCGGCCTTCTTCGTCGCGGTCTTCTTCTTGGAGGCCGCGGTCGACGCGGCCTTCTTCTTCGACGCGGTCTTCTTCTTGGATGTCGTGGTCGATTCGGCGGCTTTCTTCTTCGCCGTGGCGGCCGCTCGCTTCGACGCGGCCGTCTTCGCCTCCGCGCGCGCCCCTTCTTTCACGGCCGGCTTCTTCGATGCTCCGCGACCTGCCATGAGACAAACGTAGGCGATAGATTGGGCGGACCACCATGCCCTTCGTGACCCGTCCGGGCGCCAGCATCCACTACGTGACCCACGGGGCGAAGGGCGCGCCCGCGGTCGTGCTCCTCCAGGGGCTCGGGCTCTCTTCGCGCTTCTGGTTCGACGTCCCCGAGAGGCTCACGAAAGACGACACGGAGCCCCGCTGGGTGATCGCCGTCGACAACCGCGGCACCGGAAAGAGCGGGCGACCGCGTCCGCCCTGGACGATGGGCACGATGGCCGACGACGTGGCTGCCGTCCTCGACCACGCCGGGGTGGACGACGCGATCGTCGTGGGAATCTCGATGGGTGGGATGATCGCGCAGCACGTCGCGCTCCGCCATCGCGCGCGCGTACGCGGGCTCGTGCTGCTCGCCACGACGCCCGGCTTCCTCGCCGGGGCGCTCCCCGAGCTCTCTGCGCTCCGCCGGCTGCTCTCGGTCCCGTTCGCCGGGGGCGATCCCACGGCCAACATGGCGCACCTCCTCTTGCCTCCGTCGAAATGGAGCCGCGCGCGCGAGATCTTCCGCGACTGGCCCGAGGCGATGCGGCACGATCCGACCCCTCCAGCGACGTTCGCCGCGCACCTCTTCGCCGCGTCGACGCACTACGTCGCTCCTCGACTCGCGCGCATCGACTGCCCGGTGGTCGTCGCCGCCGGCGCCGACGATCGCCTCATCCCCAAGCGGAACGCCGAGGTCCTCGCGCGCCGGCTCCCGCAGGCCGAGCTCGAGGTCATCCCGGACACCGGTCACGCCCTCTTCGCGGACGATCGCGATCTCGTCTGCCGTCTGGTCGTGCGGCTCGAGCAGCGCCTGAGCGGACGGGAGAAGGCCTCCGAGGGCGCCGGTGTTCGGCGCCTGAAAGTCGGGTAGTCTCACGAGCCGTGGAGCGGATCGTCGCCGATCGGTTCGTGCTCGAGCGGCTCGTCGGGTCCGGCGGCATGGGGGAGGTCTTCCGCGCGAAGGACCGCCTCACCGGCGGCCTCGTCGCGATCAAGGTCCTCTACGGCTCGCTCGCCCGCGAAGCCGAGCGCTTCAAGCGCGAGGCGCAGCTCCTCGCCGAGATCACCCACCCGCGCATCGTCAGGTACGTCGCGCACGGCGTCATGGAGGGCGGTCGCCCGTACCTCGCGATGGAGTGGCTCGACGGCGAGGACCTCGCCGACCGCCTCGAGCGGAGCGGGCTCACGCTCCACGAGACGCTCGCCGTCGCGCGCCGTACGTCCGAGGCGCTGGCGGCGCTCCACGCCAAGGGCATCGTCCATCGCGACATCAAGCCGTCGAACGTGTTCTTGCCGGGCAACTCCGTCGATCAGGTGAAGATCCTCGATCTCGGCGTCGCGCGCCTCATGCGGGCCTCCCGCCCGTCGACCCGCAGCGGCGTCATGGTCGGCACGCCCGGCTACATGGCGCCGGAGCAAGCGCGAGGGGCGCGCGAGGTCGACGCGCGCGCCGACGTCTTCTCGCTGGGCTGCCTCCTCTACGAGTGCCTCGCGGGCCGGCCGGCGTTCGCCGGAGAGAACATGGCGGCGCTCCTCGCGAAGATCCTCCTCGAGAGCCCGCCGAGCCTCCGTGAGGTCGGGATCGACGTGCCGCCGGCGCTCGACGAGCTGCTCTCGCGAATGCTCTCGAAGCACGCGGCCTCCCGGCCGGGAAACGGGAGCGCGGTCCTTCGCGAGCTCGAGCCGTTCGCCGCGGTGCGCGACGCCCCCGCGCAGCGCGCGAGCGCCCAGGCGATCCGCGCGCTGACCGCGGGGGAGCGCCGCCTCGTGTGCGTCGTGATGGCCGCCTTCCCGCAAGACGACGCCGCCGGCGGCGACGAGGGCGCCGTCATGGCCACCCCGGTGAGCGCGGTGGAGACCATCGCGGCGTCGTTCGATCCGCGCACCATCGTCGCGAGCTTCGGCGCCGAGGCCGAGATGCTCGCGGACGGTTCGATCGTCGTGACGCTCACGGGAAAGGGCGGCGCGAGCGACCAGGCCGCCCACGCCGCGCGCTGCGCGCTCGCGCTCCGCTCCCACCTCGTCGAGGCCCACGTCGTGCTCGCGACCGGCCTCGCGACGGTGACGGGCCGGAGCGCCGTCGGCGAGGTGATCGAGCGCGCCGCGTCGATCCTCGCGTCGGCGCGCACACGCCGCGTGGGCATCAGCGAGGAGACGCGGCACGGCCAGAGCCCGGTCTTCCTCGACGAGACGACCGCCGGCCTCCTCGACATGCGCTTCGACGTGGGCGGCGACGATCGCGGGCTCTTCATCCGCGGCCTCCGCGAGCGCGACACGAAGGCGCGCACGCTCCTCGGCAAGCCGACGCCGTTCGTCGGCCGCGATCGCGAGCTCTCGTCGCTGCTCGCGCTCCACGACGAGTGCGTGGGGGAGCCCGTCGCGCGGGCGGTGCTGGTCACGGGCTTCCCCGGCGCGGGGAAGTCGCGTCTCGTCGCGGAGTTCCTCCGGCAGCTCCGCGAGCTCGGCGGCGTCGAGATCCTGCTCGCGCGCGGCGACGCGATGAGCGAAGGCTCGCCGTTCGCGCTGATCGCGCGGCTCCTCCGGCGCAGCGCGGGCATCAGCGGGGGTGAGCCGCTCGTCGTGCGCCAGCAGAAGCTCCGCGCGCGCGTCGCCCGGAACGTCGCCGAGCCGGACGTCGCGCGCGTCGCCGAGTTCCTCGGCGAGATCGCGAGCATCGCGTTCTCCGACGCCGACAGCGTGCAGCTCCGAGCCGCGCGACAGGACGCGATCCTGATGGGCGACCAGATGCGCCGCGCGTTCTGCGATTTCGTCGTGGCGGAGAGCAGCGCGTCGCCGTTCGTCATCGTGCTCGAGGACCTCCACTGGGGCGACCTCCCCAGCGTGAACCTCCTCGACGCCGCGCTCCGCGTCGCGACCGACCGGAGCTTCATGGTGCTCGCGGTGGCGCGCGGCGACGTCCACGACGCTTTTCCGCAGCTCTGGGCGCAGCGGAGCCTCCAGGAGGTGCGCCTCGGACCGCTCGTCCGTCGCGCGGGCGAGCGCCTCGTGCGCGACGTCCTCGGCGAGGACCTGAGCGCGTCGGAGGTGGCGCGCCTGCTCGATCGCGCGGCGGGGAACGTCTTCTACCTCGAGGAGCTGATCCGCGCGTACGCGGAGGGCACGGGCCGCGTCCAGACGCGTCCGGGGACGCTCCCGGCCGGCACGATCCCGCCGCCGCCGACCTCGTCGGCGGCGAGCGCCGAACCGTGGGCGCTGCCGACCACGGTGCTCGCGATGGTGGAGGCGCGTCTCCAGCGCCTCGATCCGATGGCGCGGCGCGTGCTCCGAGCCGCGAGCATCTTTGGCGAGCGCTTCTGGCGCGGCGGCGTCGTCGCGCTCACGGGCGGCCGCTTCGAGGTGAGCGAGGTCGACGAGTGGCTGCGTGAGCTCACGCGGCGCGAGATCGTCCAGCGTCGCGACGTCTCGCGCTTCCCGACCGATCAGGAGTACGCGTTCCGTCACGCGATCGTCCGCGACGCCGCGTATCAGATGCTCACGGCCGACGATCAGGCGCTCGGTCATCGGCTCGCGGGCGAGTGGCTCGAGCGCGCGGGCGAGCACGAGCCGATGCTCCTTGGCGAGCACTTCGAGCGCGGCGGTGCGCGCGAACGCGCGCTCGTGTTCTACGGGCGCGCCGCGTTCCAGGCGCTCGAGGGCAACGACCTCGTGGCCGCGAAGCTCCGCGCGGACCGCGCCATCGAGGCGGGCGCGACCGGCGTGACGCACGGCAAGCTCCAGCTCGTGCTCGCCGAGGCATCGCGCTGGTCGGGCGAGCACGCCGCCGCGCGCGAGCACTCGCACGCGGCGATGCGCGATCTCCCGCCCGACGGAGGCGACTGGTACGCCGCGGCCGCGGAGGCGACCGAGTCGGCCATGACGCTCGGGCACGTGGAGGAGGCGCGCGGCGTGGCCGACCGCCTCCTCCAGCTCGCGAGCGGCGTCCGCGGCGGGCCGAGCGCGGGGCGCACCGAGGTCATGGGCGCGAGCGCCGACGGGCCGTCGTCGGGCGTCCCGATGACCGCCGCGCGCGTGATCGCGACCTCGCGTATCGCGACCGCCCTCGGCGTCGCCGGGCTCTACGACGTCGCCGGCGCGCTCCTCGCGCCGATCGATCGCGACGAGGCCTTCATCGCGAGGGAGCCGACGGCGCGCGCGTTCCTCCTCTCGGCGAACGTCGCGCGCGCTTCGTGGGAGGGCGATCTCGAGCGGGCCGCCGTCCTCGCGCAGGACGCCGCCCTGTGCTTCGAGCTGCTCGGCGACGCGCGGAACGCGGCGCGGCAGCGGCAGAGCGCCGGCTGGGCGCTCGCGGAGCTCGGCGCCTATGCGACCGCCGAGGCGGTCCTCGGCGAAGCGCGCGACTCCGCGGAGCGCCTCGGCCTCGCCGCCGTCGCCAACGACGCGAAGCTCCGGCTCGGTCATCTCTACGTGCGGACCAACCGGCCCGAGGAGGCCGTGCGCACCACCGAGGAGGTCATCGCGTCGTACGCGGCGCAGCGCGATCGCGTCGGTGAAGGGCGCGCGCGCGCCTACCTCGCCGGCGTGCACTACTTCGCCAACGAGAACGAGGCCGCCGAGGCAGAGGAGCTGCGGGCGCTCCCGCTGCTCGAGCACGCGCCGCCCTACCGCGCGGCGTTGCTGGCCTTCATGACGCTCACGCTCCTCCACAAGGGCGCGTCGCCCGACGAGACGTTCGCCGCTGCCTCGGAGGCGATGCGGCTCCTCGAGCAGGTCGGCGGCGTCGCCGAGGGCGAGGCGCTGATCCGCGTGGCCTACGCGGAGGCGCTCCACGCACGCGGCGACGCCGACGGCGCGAAAAAGGCGATCGCCGCTGCGCGCGATCGGCTCCTCACGCGGGCGTCGAAGATCAAGAACCCGGAGCACAAGCGGGCGTTCCTCGGCGTCGTCCGCGAGCACATGCGCACGCTCGCGCGCGCGGGCGAATGGCTCACCTGACCGGCTCGCTCACCGGCGCTCCGCTCTCTCGGCTGCGCGCGCTCGCGGTCCCTCTGGCGGTCGTCGTCGCGGCGGTGGTCGCCGCCTGCGGCGGGCCGTCGGCTCGATCGCCCGCCGTCGCGCGCGGGCCGAGCGCCGCCGCGGGACCGGGCTCCGTGACGAGCAACGTTCGCTTCGACGACTACGCAGGGAGCGAGGCCTGCGCGCGCTGCCACGCCGCGTACGTCGACTCGTGGCGCCGGTCGCCCATGCACAACATGACCCGCGACGCGCGGACCGCCGACGTGAAGGGGCCGTTCGACGGCACCGAGTTCCGCTTCCACGACGACGTCGCTCGACTCGAGTCGGCCGGCGCCGATCGCTTCGTCACGCTCACGTCGAAGCGCTACGGGCGCGGCGTCTACCGGCTCACGCGCGTCATCGGCGGCCACCATCGCGAGGACTACGCCGGCGTCTCGGTCGCCGCCGTGCGCGAGGGCGCGCCCGCGCTCGGAGATCCGTCGGAAGAGCGGGTGCTCCCCGTGAGCTTCATGCTCGCGACGCGATCGCTTCGCTACAAGGGCTACTCGGTCATGGTGAAGGCCCGCGATGGCCTCAAGATCGGCGCGGTCTGGAACCAGACCTGCATCTTCTGTCACAACACCGTGCCCTACGCCTCGACGGTCCTCGGCGCCCTCGCGGGGAGCGGCGTCTACCAGGGCCAGGTGCTCGATCCGCTGCTTCCGGCGTCGCTCCGCGCGAGCTACGTGGTGACGGACGAGCGGGCGATGACGTCGCTGCTCGAGCGCGAGCTCGCCCGGCTCGGAGCGCCTGGGCAGAAGCCGACCCTCGACGGCGCCCTCGCGACGACGCGCTCGCGGTTCCGCGCGAACCACCTCGTCGAGGTCGGGATCGGCTGCGAGTCCTGCCACCTCGGCGCCGCCGAGCACGTGAAGGACCCGACGCGCCTGCCGTCGTTCGAGCCGGTTAGCGACGCGTTCGCGGTGCGCCTCGCTCCGCCGCGGAGCCCGCGCCTCGCGGCGAACGGGACGCGCGCCGAGACGCTCAACCGCGCCTGCGCGCGCTGCCATCAGGTCCTCTTCTCCGGGTACGACCCGACGTGGGAGGGCGGCTCGCGCAAGCGGTCACCCGGCGGCAGCCACATCAACTCCGGCGAGGCGCGCGACATGATGCTCGGCGCGTGCGCCTCGAAGCTCGCGTGCGTCGACTGCCACGACCCGCACGCCCACGACGGCACCGCGTCGCTCCAGAAGCTCGAGCCCGCGCGAGCCGATGCGCTCTGCACGCGCTGTCACGACAGCTACGCGTCGGCCGACGCGCTCCGCGCCCACTCCCACCACGATCCGGCGGGCGAGGGCGCGCGCTGCCTCGCGTGTCACATGCCGCGCAAGAACATGTCGCTCGACGGCAAGCTGTCGCGCTACCACCGCATCGGCTCGCCGACCGACATGGCGAAGGTGCTCCTCGACCGGCCGGTCGAGTGCGCGCTCTGCCACGCCGACAAGGAGGTCGGCGCGCTCGTCCGCACGATGGAGAAGTGGTGGAAGAAGAGCTACGAGCGCGGCGCCCTCGAGAAGCTCTACGGGGCGCTCGACGCCAACGTCCTCCTCGCGACCGCCGAGCGCGGCAAGCCCCACGAGCAAGCGGTCGCGTTCCAGATCCTCGGCGACGCGCGCGTGAGCGCGGCCGTTCCGGTGCTCGCGGGCCAGCTCACGCACCCGTACCCGATCGTCCGGGGCTACGCGAAGCGCGCCCTCGACGAGATCAAGGGCGCGCCCGTCCCGATCGACATCGACGCGGCCGACGAGGTCATCGAGGAGCAGGCAAAGCGTCTGCCCTGACGCGCCTGCCGTGCGGTCAGGGGCGGGCGCCGGCGGCTCGTTCAGCGACTCTTTGTGACTCACAGGGTGAATGTCGGTATCCTTCGCCTGCGATGCGCTACCTCTACGGAGACTCGACGCCGTTTCCGCTCGGGTACAATTTCCTCACGACCCTCGAGGCGTTCATGGCCGCCTCGACACGCATCGTGCAGCTCGACGTCGAGGGCGCGCTCCTCGCCAAGCAGCGCGACGACGTCGCGCAGAACCGCGTGAAGGGGCTCGAGGCGCTCGAGCAGTTCCACAACGTCGTCATGCGCGCCGTGCAGGACACCGCGAAGAAGGTCCAGCACCAGCACGCGCTCGAGTACGCCCGCGCGATCGCCGAGTACGCGACGCACTACATCGACGAGCACCGGAAGAGCACGCTCGGGTCGAACGAGCGTGAGTCGCTCCAGCTCCGTGGCGACAGCGATCGCCGCTCGTCCGAGATGCGGGCGCAGCTCGAGGCGTTCCTCAAGGCGGCGCGATTCCCGGTCCTCAAGACGAAGCTCGCCATCCGTCTGAACCTCGACGGAAAGGACGCGCGCCACTCCGGCACCGCCGCGCTCGATCACCCCGACGGCATCGCGACGTCGTTCACCATCGCGCCGCATCGCACGGCCGCGTGGACGGCGCCGCGCAAGGTCTCCGACTTCGTCCAGGGCGTCGCGCTGCGCGTCGGCGTCGAGAAGAGCTGGCTCCGCGGCACCGTCACCGCCAAGGAGCTCGTCGTCGACGACTGGACCATCATGCAGGTGGACCTGAGCGACGAGGTCTTCGAGCTCACCCTCCGCCGCAAGCTGACCGAGAAGGAGATGCTCGTCTTCCGCATCCGCCGGAACGAGGCGGGCGCGGTCGGCGGCACCGTCGAGCATCCGGGCGCGGCCGGCGCCGAGGCCCTCCCGGGCAACCTGGGCGGGCCGGACGTCGCGCAGATCGAGCGCATCTGGGTCGCGCTCAAGGCGGCCACGCGCGAGGTCGTCGATCAGAAGGAGCAGCTCATCAACGTCTCGCTCGACGCGCAGCCGGTCTTCGAGAACGGGCTCGCCGTGCCGTTCGTCGTTCGTCTCGTGTCGATGTTCGCTCCGACCGTGCGCGAGATCGCGAAGCGGAGCCCGAACGAGTTCGAGCTCACGCTCAAGACGGAAGCGGAGGGCGGTCGCCGCGAGGAGCTCTATCTCCGCAAGGAGGCGCTCGTGAGCACCCTCCAGCCGCTCCCGGCGAAGGGCCGCGAGGTCTTCGCGCCGCTCGGGCTCGACTCGTGGGTGCCGAGCATGACGGCGGCGCCGCCGCCCATCGTGGCCGTCGCCGAGCCGCCGCGCTCGAGCGCCGCCCCGGAGGTCGCTCCGGTGACGCATCCGGCGGTTCCGCCCGTGCCCGCCGCGCCCACCTCGACGCGCAAGCTCTAAGGCGGGAGGCCCGCCGCGTGGTGACGTGAAGGACGCGGCGACGACGGAGACGCGCCGCGCGGGCCGCGTCCGCTCGATGCTCGCCGGCTCGGCCGGCAACCTCGTCGAGTGGTACGACTGGTACGTCTACTCGGCGTTCTCTCTCTACTTCGCGCCGATCTTCTTCCCCTCCGGAGATCGCACGTCCGAGCTCCTCTCCGCCGCCGCGGTGTTCGCGGTCGGCTTCGTCATGCGCCCGCTCGGCGCGTGGCTGATGGGCATCTACGCCGATCGGCACGGGCGAAAAGCGGGGCTGACCCTCTCGGTGTCCCTGATGTGCGCCGGCTCGACGATCATCGCGTGCGCGCCCGGTCACGCGACGGCGGGGGTCGCCGCGCCCGTCGCGCTCGTCGTCGCGCGCCTCGTCCAGGGGCTCAGCGTCGGCGGCGAGTACGGGGCGAGCGCGACGTACCTGTCGGAGCTCGCGGGCCGGCGCCGGCGCGGCTTGTGGTCGAGCCTGCAGTACGTCACGCTCATCGCCGGCCAGCTCGTCGCGCTCTCGGTGCTCCTCGTGCTCCAGGTGGTGCTCGAGCCCGCGGAGCTCGCGTCGTGGGGCTGGCGCATCCCGTTCGCCGTCGGCGGCGCGCTCTCGATCGGCGTCTTCTGGTTGCGCCGCGGGCTGATCGAGACGAGCTCGTTCGAGTCGGTGAAGAACGACGGTCTCACGCGGCGTTCGAGCGCGCTCCGGCTCGTTCGCGAGCATCCGCGGGAGGCAGCTGTCGTCGTCGGGCTCACCGCCGGAGGGACGCTCGCGTTCTACGCCTACACGACGTACATGCAGAAGTTCCTCGTCGTGACGTCGGGCTTCGGGAAGGAGACCGCGACACGCATCACAGCGGCCGCGCTCGTCGTCTTCATGCTGCTCCAGCCCGCCATCGGCGCGCTCTCCGATCGGATCGGCCGGAGGCCGCTCATGATCGGGTTCGGCGTGCTCGGCACGCTCCTCACCGTCCCGATCATGACCCAGCTCGCGTCGGTGACCGATCCGCTCGTCGCGTTCGCGCTCGTGGTCGCCGCGCTGGTGATCGTCTCCGGCTACACGGCGATCAACGCCGTGGTGAAGGCGGAGCTCTTCCCCGCCGAGATCCGCGCGCTCGGCGTCGCGCTGCCCTACGCGATCGCCAACACGCTCTTCGGCGGCACGGCCGAGTACGCCGCCCTGTGGTTCAAGTCGCGCGGGATCGAGCGAGGCTTCTACTGGTACGTGACCGTCGCGATCGCCGCGTCGCTCGTCGTCTACGTCCGCATGCGCGACACGCGCGATCACAGTCGCATCGCAGGCGACTGAGCGAGCCGCAGATCGCTCAGCGTTCGAGGTCGGTCGGCCGGTGGAGGAAGCGCGTGAGGCTCACCATGACGGCGACGAGCTCCGCCGGCTCGACGGGCTTCGGGATGTGCATCGAATAGCCGGCGTGGAGCACGCGCCGCCGATCCTCGGCGCGCGCGTAGGCCGTGAGCGCCGCGGCGGGCAAGCTCCCGCCGCTCCCCGCGGGGAGAGCTCGGACCTGTCGAATGAGATCGTATCCGTCCTGGTGCGGCATCCCGATGTCCGAGACGAGGAGGTCCGGCACCGCCGTCGCGAGCGCGGTCATGGCGTCGCCGACGCTGCAGGCGGTCGTGACGAGGCAGCCGCAGTCCTCGAGGACCGCTTGCACGAGCTGTCGGGCGTCTTCCTCGTCGTCGACGACGAGCACGCGCACGCCGCGCAGCTGGCTCGGGCGCTCGAACGAGCTGTCGACGCGGATCTGGCGGCGTCCCGCCGCGCGCGGAGCGAGCGGTCGCGCGACCGCCGAGACCGGCAGGTGCACGAGGAACGTCGCGCCGCGCCCCTCGCCGTCGCTGCGCGCCTCGATTCGACCGCCGTGGAGCTCGACGAGCTGTCGGGTGATGGCGAGGCCGAGACCGAGGCCGCCTCGCGACCGCGTGTGGTTCGTGTCTTCCTGCCGAAACGGCTCGAAGACGTGTGGCAAGAAGCGCGCGTCGATCCCCCGGCCCGAGTCGACCACTCGGATCTCCACGCCGGAGGCCTCGCGGCAGACGACCACGCCGATCGTGCCGTGCCGCGGCGTGAACTTCACCGCGTTCGAGAGGAGGTTCCAGACGATCTGCTGGAGTCGCGTCGGATCGCCCATCAGCGAGCCGGCGCTCGTGTCGAGCGTGGCGCTGACCTGGATCTCCTTGGCTTCCACCGCCGGCTTCACCGACTCGATCGCCGCCTCGACGACGCGGGTGAGGTCGACGAGCTGAACCTCGAGGCGCATCTTGCCGCTGATGATGCGCGAGATGTCGAGGAGGTCCTCGATGAGCTGGGCCATCGCGACCGCGTTGCGGTCGATCGTCTCGATCGCGCGGGCGCTCTTCGTCTCGTCGAGCGCGGCGGACGACATCAGCTTCGCCCAGCCCATGATGGCGTTGAGCGGGGTCCGGAGCTCGTGGCTCACCATCGCGAGGAACTCGTCCTTCGCGCGGTTCGCGACGTCGGCGTTGTTGCGCGCGTGCTGCTCCGCGGCGTAGAGGCGCGCGTTCTCGATGGCGACGCCGCAGCGCCGGGCGAGCTCTTCGGCGAACGCGAGGTCCTCGGGCGCGTAGCGGTGGCCCGACTCCGCCCACACGAACGTCATCGCGCCGACTGTCCGAGTGCGCGCGACGAGCGGGACAATCATCGCCGATCGAAGCTCGAGGCCGACGGCGGCGCGGAGGTGCTCCTCGTCGGTCGCGCCCGCCCTGACGAGCTCGTCGGTGATCTCGGTGTAGAGCTCCGCCTTGCCCGTGCGGAGCACGTTGGGCACGCCGCGCGGCGCGTCCGGAGCCGGTGGATACCTCTCGCCGAGCTCCCGCGCGTACGCCACCTTCGCGGGATCGACGTGGGCGATCGCGAGCTGCTTCGACGTGCCGTCTTCTTCGAGGACGTCGACCGCACACCAGTCGGCGAGCTGCGGAACGGCGAGCCGGGCCACCCGCGCGAGCGTCGCCTCGTAGTCGAGCGACTCGGAGAGCGCGCGGGTAGCGTCCTCGAGGAGGAGACGGCGCGCGTCTTCGCGCTTCTTGTCCGTGACGTCGCGGAAGACGAGCACGACCCCGTCGACGACCCCGTCCTCGCCGCGGATCGGCGCGCCGCTGTCATCGATCGGCGTCTCGCGCTTGCCGTCGCGATGCACCAGCAACGTGTGGTTGGCGAGCCCGACGACGTTCCCGAGGGCGAGCACCTTCTCGACCGGCGACGTGACCACCTCGCGGGTCTGTTCGTTGACGATGTGAAATACGTCCGGGAGCGCTCGTCCTCGAGCCTCGGCTTCCGACCAGCCGGTGAGCGCTTCGGCGATCGGGTTCATGAGCGTCACGCGGCCCGTCGCGTCGGTCGCGATGACGGCGTCGCCGATGCTCCGGAGGGTCGTGGCGAGCGAGGCCTGGAGGGTCTCGGCGATCGTCCGTGCGTCCCGCTCGGCCTCGAGGC
Source organism: Labilithrix sp. (assembly GCA_019637225.1). Classification (GTDB taxonomy): domain Bacteria; phylum Myxococcota_A; class Polyangia; order Polyangiales; family Polyangiaceae; genus Labilithrix. The sequence continues at coordinate 45,100 of JAHBWC010000033.1, read as the reverse complement.
GCCGCGCGCGCAGGAGCGCCTCGCCGCATTGCCGCGCGAACGTCTCGACGAACTCGCGCTCCTCGCGCGGGAAGGCGCGCTGCTCGAAGAACCCCACCCCGAGGAGGCCGACGGGCCCGCCTTCCGCGACGAGCGGGACCGACCAGAACGCGCGGGCGCGAGGTCCGGGGAGCGGGGCGTTCGCGAGGGAGGGGAAGAACGCCGCGTACTCGGCCTCGTCCTCCACCCAGACGCTCTTGCCGCTCGCGATCGTCGCGTAGGCGGGGTTCCCCGAGTCCGCCGTGATCTTCGCCACGCGCTCGAGGATTTCGGGGGAGAGGCCGCGGTGCGCGACGAGATCGAGCGCGCGCGTGCGCTCGTCGAGCACGTAGAGGGTGCACGTGTCGCCGGAGGCCGCCGGGATGCCGTTCGCGACGATGACCTCCGCCACGTCCGACGTCCCGAGCGCAGAGGAGAGCGCGACGGCCAGCGCGCCGAGCGCCTCGAGGCGCCGTCGCGCTGCGATTTCGCGCACGTTCGCCTCGGTGCGCTCGAGCGCCTGCGCGACCTGATCGGCGAACGTCTTCAGGAAGACGCGCTCCGGCGGAGCGAAGAGCCGCGACTCCGAGAAGCGAAACGCGATGACGCCGCGTTGGCGGTCGCCGACGGTGAGTGGAAGCGCGCAGGCCGCCGCGCCGGGCTCGCCGAGGTCCGGGCTGTCCGTGTAGCGTCGCGCGAACTCCTCGGCCGACTCGACCCACTCCGCGTGCCCCGTCCGGAACGCGGTCGCCGACGGCACCGCGAGGTCGGGCGCGAAGGCGCGGTAGGTCCTCACGACCTCCGCGGGGACGCCGGTCACGCCCACGAGCTCGAGCTGCTTGCCGTTGAACAGGACGAACGAGCCGGCCGAGGCACGCAGCGCCGCCGCCGCCGTCTCGACGACGACGACCGCGAGCTCCTCTGGCGTGCTCGGGCCGGCGAGGACGCCGATGAGCGCCTGGAGTTGCGTGAGCTGTTCGACGGTGCGCTCGGCCTCCTCGCGCGCCGCCGCGGCCTGCGCCAGCCGCACGCGCGCGTCCTCCGCCGCGCGGCGGTCGGTGAGATCGCGCGTGACCTTCGCGAACCCGATCACCTCGCCGCGCGGGCTGCGGAGGCAGGTGAGGACCGCGTTCGCCCAGAACCGCGTTCCGTCCTTGCGGATACGCCACCCCTCGTTCTCGGTCCGACCGACCGCGGCGGCGGTCTCGAGATCGCGGTCGCACTTGCCCGACCGAACGGCGTCTTCCGGATAGAAGCGCGAGAAGTGCGCGCCGATGATCTCGTCGGCGCGGTAGCCCTTGATGCGCTCCGCGCCGCTGTTCCAGGTGGTGACGACGCCCTTCTCGTCGAGGATGAAGATGGCGTAGTCCTTCACGCTCTCGACGAGCAGCCGGAACCGCTCGTCGACCTCGCGGAGCGACTCGTGTGTGCTCTCGACAGCGCCGCCTCGACGTTCCGATCCGGACAAGGCCAACGTTTTCTCACAAAACGGCGCCTCGACCAACTCGTGGCACGTGCGGTGGATGACCGCGCGCGCCGCCGTGTCCGCGCGCCGATCCGGCGACCGCGCAGCGACGCGATGAAACGCGTTCTAGGGCGGCGGTTCCCAGTGGAGCTCGAGCACGGTTCGCCCGTCGCCCGCCCACGTCCGCTTGGTGAACCGCGCCTCGATGGCCTCCGCCTCGGCCACCACGAGCAAGCGCTCGAAGAAGCCCATGGTCTGGAACGACGCGGCCTCCTCCGCCATCGCCCCCATGTGGTAGTGGAGGACGATCGTGGCGTGGTCGGACGCCGCCGTCGTGACCTCGACAGCCTCGAAGTCGAAGAACGTCGAGCGGAGCACCTTGAAGCGCATCAAGGTCTCGAGCGGATCCTTGTCGGCCACCAGCGAGGGCGTCGCGAGCCGAAGCTGATCGACCGAGACGCGTCCCCACATGCGCGCGGCCTCGACGTCGCCCGCGGCGATCTCCTTCAGGATGGCGTTGCCCATCCGCTCGAACGTGGCCATGGGATACCAGGCGCCGGGCTCGACGCGCGCGACGAGGTGGACGAGGTCTTCCTCCTCGAGGTGTCGCTTCCAGTCGACGCTCTTCTGGCCGCGAATCATGCGGACGTAGTCCGCGAAGAGGATGCCTTTCACATGGCGAGCCACGCGACCTCCAGCTCTGCGTCGTCCAGCGAAACCAACGCTGCACCTTCGCAGATATGCACGAGCCGTTCAACGACCCGCGGAGGATACGCGGTGTATACGTGGCGGAGGCGACCGGGTGGACGGGTGCAGGCGAGCTGCATACTTGTCATCCGCACCTCAAAGGCGCTTGGATAGGTCGGCCGATGGGTAAGGGGATCCGCGTCATCTTCCTCGTGATCGTCGCCGTGGTGGCGGCCGGCCTCTTGTGGCGCCACGGACCGATCGCGCAGCCCGAGGGCTACCACCGGTTCGCCGACACGCGGACGCTCTACGGGATCCCGAACGCGCTCAACGTGCTGTCGAACATCCCGTTTCTCCTCGTCGGATGGGCGGGCCTGTCGTTTCTCCGGCGCGGTCCGACGCGCGATCCGGACGGTCCGTTTCGGCCGGGCGCCCACACGGCGTTCGAGTCGCTGCGGGAGCGACCCGCCTACGTCATCTTCTTCGCCGGCGTGCTCCTCACCGCGTTCGGCTCGAGCTGGTACCACCTCGCGCCGTCGACCAAGCGCCTGTTCTGGGATCGGCTGCCGATGGCGATCGCGTTCACCGCGCTCTTCGCGGCCATGATCGCGGAGCGGATCAGCGTCTACTGGTCGCGGATGCTCCTCCTCCCGTTCGTGTTCGCGGGCGTCACGAGCGTCGTCATGTGGCGCCTCTCGGAGGAGGGCGGCGCAGGGGACCTCCGCTTCTACCTGTTCGTGCAGCTCTTTCCGATGATCGCGCTGCCGCTCTTGATGCTGCTCTTCGCGCCTCGCTACTCGCGTGGCGCCGAGCTCTTCGTCGTCGTGCTCGTGTACGCCGGAGCCAAGGCGCTCGAGCACTTCGACGACCGGATCTGGGAGGCGACTTCGCACAACGTCGGCGGTCACGCCCTGAAACACGTGGCCGCCGCGCTCGCCATCTGGTTCGTCCTCGACATGCTGAAGAAGCGGGGGAGGGCGCCGCTCCCGCTCGCCGAGGCCTTGGCGGCCCACGCCGAGGACGATGCGGCATAGACTGTGGCTCATGACGAAGGTGAAGGCGGTCTCGCTCCTGGTCACGACCCTGCCGCTCGCGCTCGCGCTCGCGTGCGGTGGCAGCCCACCCGAGCCGGCAGCGGCGACGCCGGCCCCGCCCGAGCCGTCCGCCGTGGGAGCCGCGACGAGCCCGCCGGCGACGGCCGAGCCCGCGCCGACGGCGTCCGCGCCCCCGTCCGGGGAGACGCCGCCCGCGGCGGCCACGAGCGCCGAGCCCCCCGCCGCGGCGCCCGTCAGCATCGGCGAGACGAAGGACGAGTGCACGCCGGTCGGCGTCGACTTCGAGAAGCGCGCCCGTCCGAAGTTGAAGGAATGCTACGCCGAGGGAAAGAAGAAGAGCCCGACCCTCGAGGGCACCGTGAAGATCAAGATCACGGTGGACGTGAAGGGCAAGATCAAGAGCACGAAGGTCATCGAGAAGACGCTGCCCGACCCCGTCGCGGACTGCATGCTCAAGGCGATCAAGGCGACCCCGTTCCCGGAGGTCGAGAAGTGCTGGGACTCGACGCTGACCATCCCCGTCACGTTCCCGACCCCGAAGTGACGGCGGCCGCGGCGGCGGGTCGTCGCTCGGCCGGTGCGCTCTCACATCGGACGTGACCGGCCCTCTCTTCTCGGATAGAGAGCGGCGTCATGCGCTCATCCGTCCTTCGCACCGCCGTCGCTACCGTCGCTCTCTCCTCGGCGTGGGCCGCGCCGGCCTTCGCTCAAGGCACTCCGGCCGCGCCCGCCGATCCGGCGGAGACGGTGAAGGCGCAGACGGCGACCTCCGGAAAGACCGACATCGCGAAGGGGGGCTTCGTCACGTCGGTGGCTCCCGACGAGGAGGACCCGACGTACGTCAACGACGTGAGCGTCGGCCTCGGTGGCCTCTTCTCCGCCGGCAACGCGCGCACCGTCGCGCTGACGACGCTCGGGCGAGCGCGCTTCCGCCGTGAAGAGCATCAGCTCAGCGTGGCCGCGACCGCCAACTTCGCGCGCGCCGGAAAGCGCGGCGAGACGATCGACACGACGGTCGAGAACTACCAGGGCCTCCTTCGCTACGACTACTACCTCACGAACCAGGTCTCGCTCTTCCTCCAGTCGACGGGTCGCCGCGACCGCTTCCAGGGGCTCGACCTGCGTCTCAACGTCGACCCCGGCGTCGCGTACTACTTCATCAACACGAAGACGCACCGGCTCCAGGTCGAAGGCGGCTACGACCTCCAGCACGACGTCCGCCGGGACGCGTCGCGCGCGCAGGTCCTGCCGGAGGACGCGGAGCCCGGAACGCCGCTGCCGCCGCCGCTCGACAAGACGAAGACGCTCCACAACGCGCGTCTCTTCCTCGGTTACGAGAACAAGCTCCGCAAGGAGGTCGCGCTGATCGCCAGCGTCGAGTACCTGCAGAACTTCGCCGACGTCGGGACCTACCGTTTCATCGCCGACATCGGTCTCAAGTCGAACGTGGCCGATCAGCTCGCGCTCGCGACCACGTACACGGCGCGTTACGAGAACAAGCCTCTGCCGACGGTGGCGAGCCTCGACTCGATCGCCTCGGTCAACCTCGTCTATTCGTTCTTCTGAGTCCGCGCTCGCGGGGAGAGTAGGGAGAGAGCGTCATGGGCATCCTCAAGGAGTTTCGCGAGTTCGCGATCAAGGGAAACTTCATCGACCTCGCCGTCGGCGTCATCATCGGCGCCGCCTCGGGCAAGGTCGTCAACGCGCTCGTCGAGAAGGTCATCATGCCACCCGTCGGCCTCGCGACCGGCAAGGTGAACTTCAACGAGCTCCGCATCACGCTGCAGCCGGCGCAGATGGGGCCGGACGGCAAGGAGCTCGTCAAGGAGGTCGCCATCAACTACGGCGCGGCGATCCAGTCGTTCATCGAGCTCCTGATGGTCGCGAGCGTCGTCTTCCTCATCGTGCGCGCCTACAACCACTTCCGCACCGCGGCGCCGCCTCCCGCGCCCGGCGCTCAGGAGAAGCTGCTCACGGAGATCCGCGATCTGCTCGCGGCGCAGGCGGGCTCGGCGCCGAAGAAGTGACGCCGCGCGGCGGCGCGCTCGACCCCGGCCGGATCGCGCCCGACGAGGCGCTCGATTCCGCGCACTTGGGCGCGGGAGACGCTGTCGTGATTGGACAGCCCCCGGCGTGGAGCGTACGGCCTTCGTAGTGGGGTCGTGCCCTCGCGTCGTGCCTCCACGCCGCGTCGCCACCTCGACCGCCTTCCGGGGAGAATCGAACCATGCAGCGTCTTTCAGGCCTCGTCTCACTCGCCGTCGTCGTCGCCGCGTGCGGCGGGAGCGAGGGCGCGTCGAGCAGCGCGGGCGGTCCGCCCGACGAGTCGTCCTCCTCCGGCGGTACGTCGAGCGGCGCCTCGAGCCCCGGCGGCGACGGCGTGGGGGACGGCGAGCCCGGCTCCTCGGGTGAGACGCCGGCCGCTCCGAAGACCGTGCGCTTCGTCGCGATGGGCGACACCGGCACGGGCTCGAACGCCCAGCTGAAGGTCGGCAACACGATCGCCGCGCTCTGCAAGGCGCGCGGGTGCGACTACGTCCAGCTCCTCGGCGACAACCTCTACGACAGCGGCGCGTCGTCCGTCGACGATCCGATCTGGCAGACGCACTTCGAGACGCCGTACGCGGCGATCGACCTCGACTTCTGGGTGGTGCTCGGCAACCACGACTACGGGCACGGCGGCGCCGGTACGGACTTCCCGAAAGGTCAGAACGAGATCGCCTACTCCGCGAAGTCGGCGAAATGGAAGCTGCCGTCGGCCTACTGGCACCACGTCCCGCCGTCGGGCGACGGCGCCGTCGAGATCTTCGGCCTCGACACGAACATGGCGATGTTCGGGCGCCACGCCGCGCAGCAGAAGGACGTCGCCGCCTGGATCGCCGCGTCGAAGTCCGAGTGGAAGATCGCCGTCGGCCACCACCCGTACAAGTCGAACGGCCCGCACGGCAACGCCGGCAAGTACGACGCGAAGCTCGGCGTCTCGCTGCCGACCGTCGACGGCAAGACCGTCAAGAGCTACCTCGAGGACACGATCTGCGGAAAGGTCGACCTCTACTTGAGCGGCCACGACCACAGCCGCCAGTGGCTGAACGAGAGCTGCAAGGGGACAGAGCTCGCCGTGTCGGGCGCGGGCGCCAAGGCGACGGAGCTCGGCGGAAAGAACGCCTCGCTCTTCGAGTCGCTCGAGCTCGGCTTTCTCTACATCGTCATCGAGGGCAAGAAGCTCACGGCCGAGTTCGTCGACGAGAACGGCAAGACCGAGTTCACGCACACCATCACGAAGCCGTAGCGCGCGCGTCAGACCGAGCGCTTCACGTCGCCCGGCATGTTCGGGTGCGCGAGGAGCATCTTCTTGAGCGGCGGGCTCTTGCGCACGAACGGCTGCTTCATCAGGTGCGCCAGCAGCGAGGGGGGCGAGGAGCCGAACTTCGCGATCGACTGCACGAACATGACCGAGTTGATCGGCCGCCCGCACATGATCGCGGTCGTCTTCGCGTCGAAGGTGCAGCCGCTCATGATGATGAGGCAGCGTCCCTCGGTGCGGAGGACGAGATCGGCGCGCTCCTCCGACGGCGCGGTCTGCCACTTCTGCCGGATGAACCCGCGGCACTTGATGCGCGACAGCTCGGGGATGTCGCGGTCTATCGCGATCTTGTAGGTCGGGAAGAGGCGCTTCGGGCCCATGACCCGGCCGAGGACGACCTCGCCGATCATCGGGTTGCGGAGGAGGCGGCGCTCCACGAGGAGGTCGCGGAGCCAGTCCTGGCGGCGCGCCATCACCTCGAGGCCGGTGCCCGTGCGGTGATGGAACGCGATGAGGCGCACGTGATCGAGCCCGCACCCCGCGTTCTCGAGGATGGCGCCGATGACGCGCGGATCGGCGTCGAAGCAGAGCGCGAGGAGGTCGGCGCCCTTGGCGACGCGCGCGCCGGCGACGCGCTGATCGACGGTGAGCTCGTGCCAGCGCTTCTCGTAGACCTCGCGGTAGTTGCGCTCGGCGACGGCGCGCGCGACCTCGGCGGCTTCGTCGTCGACGGGCGCGGCGGGGTCCTGCGAGGCGTCGGCGGCGTCATCGGGCGCGGCGTCGGTCTCGTGGACCTCCTCGAGCTCGGCGGGGCTCTCGTCGGGCGCCTCGCCGAACGCTTCGAGCGCGGCGGCGTCGAGCGCGACGTGCATCTCCGGCAGCTCGGGATCGCTCGTGCGCCGTGCGGGCATCCGCTCGACGAGGCTCGCGACGGCCTCGAGGTCCGGGGAGGAGCCGAGCTCGAGCCCCGACTCGAGCGCGGGTGCGGGCTCGAGGTCGTGGACCTCTTCGAGCTCGGGTGCGGGCTCGAGGTCGTGGACCTCTTCGAGCTCCGGGGCGGGCTCGAGGTCGTGGACCTCTTCGAGCTCCGCGGCGGGCTCGCGCTCCGGCGGAGGCACGATCGGCGCGGCCGGCTCGCGGCGGCGGAGCTGGACGCGCGGACGTGGGCGCGCCGGGGCCGGCGCGGGAGGCGCTTCTGGGGCCGCGAACGCGCTCGGATCCATCCCGAGCGCGGCGGCGAGCTCGGCCATCGACGTCGTCCCGCCGTCGTCGATCGCCCCGAGGCCCGCGATCGCGGCGAGCGCCGGAGGCGCCTTCGGCTCGCCGAAGTCGACGGCGCCCTCGAACGCGAGCTTCGAGACGATCTGCTCGACGCGGCCCGCCTCGAGCCCCGTGACCCTCACGAGATCGGACACGGAGCGCTCGCCGTCGATCCGCGCCATGAGGATGCGCTCCTCCGGCGTCAGTCGGAGCCCGGCGACGCGGGGCCCGAGGATCCGCGGTCTCTTGCCCTTGATGTCACTCATGGCACGAACGAGCCGCGAGTCGGCTCATGAGCGCGATCCTAGCTTGGACGGGCCTCTTCCGGAGAGCTCCGCGGCGCCTTGTGCGTACGGGGCCAGGTACAGGCGCACGACGGCCTTGGTCTCGGTCATCACGGCCCTGCCCTGCTCGGGGCGCCGTGCCGCGAGGAGGAGCATCGCGCCGACGAGCTCGACCACCATCATCGCGAGGAACGCGCGCCGCCGCGGGGGAACGCCGGGGAGCTTCTGCCCGAAGACGACGGCGATCCGATCGGCGATCTCCCGGTTTAGCGCGTCGCCCTCGTCGAGCATCTTCTTCGTGAAGTGCAGCCCGCCCCAGACCGCGCGGAAGCCGGCGTCGGTCTCGTGGAGCGTCGCGATGGCGTCGATCCCCGCGTCGAGGATCGTCTCCCACGGACCCTCGAGCAGAGGCCCCGCCAAGAGCGCGTCGAAGAACGTGCGGATCCCGTCGTGGTAGCGGCGGACGAGCGCGTCGAAGACGGCCGCCTTGTTCGGAAAGAACTGGTAAATCGAGCCGATCGACGTCTCGGCGCGCGCCGCGATCGCCTCCATCGTGGCGGCCTCGTGACCCTCCGAAGCGAAGACCTGCGCGGCGGCGTCGAGGATCCGCTCGACGCGCTGGCGGCTTCGCTCCTGCGTCGGGACGCGGCGTCCGACCGGGGGCTCCGGCGGCGGCGCGGAGCCACTCTTCTTCGATCTTCGGGGCTTCCTATTGACAAACATGAGGAATGCCTCACATTCGAGGCGGGCGTCGCGAACGTGAGGATTATCTCACGTTCGGTCCGTGTTGGGAGTGCGAGGCGCGCCCAGCGCGCTTTCGTTACCGGAGGGAAGCCATGAATCAGACGAGCCACGTCAGCGAGATCGCGCGCCCCAGACCTTCGTCGAACCTCGCTCCGGGACCGAAGGGGCTCCCGTTCTTCGGGAGCGTGCTCCCGGCGTGGCGCGATCCGCTCGCCCTCATGACGACGTCGCGCGAGACCTACGGCGACGTCGTCCGCTTCAAGTTCGGTCCGTTCGACTACTACCTCGTGACCGATCCCGACGTCGTGCGTCACGTCCTCGTCGACAACGCCAAGGCGTACACGAAGAGTCGCAACTACCTCGGGCTCAAGATCGTCCTCGGCGAAGGTCTCCTCACCAGCGAGGGCGAGCAGTGGCGCCGGCAGCGGAAGCTCGCGCAGCCGGCGTTCCACCGCTCGCATCTCGCCGGTTTCGCCGACCAGATGTCACGCGCGACGCGCGCCATGCTCGATCGCTGGCGCGCCGAGGACGTCGGCGCGTCGCGCGCGTTCTGCGTCCACGAGGAGATGATGCGGCTCACGTTCCGCATCGTGGGGCTCACGCTCTTCTCCGCCGACGTCGACGGCGACGCGCGCGATGTCGGCCGCGCGCTCGACACGGCGCTCCGCTGGGCCAACGACTACGCCGAGTCGCTCGTCCGGATCCCGCCCTACGTCCCGACGCCGTCGAACATCCGGTTCAAGCGCGCGATGAAGACGCTCGACGGCATCGTCTACCGCCTCATCGCCGATCGGCGGGCGCAGGCGGCGGCGAACGCGGGCTTCGGCAGCGATCTGCTCGGGATGCTGATGGCCGTCGTGGAGGAGGGCGACGGCGCGAGCGGCGCAGGGAAGGGGATGACCGACCGTCAGCTCCGCGACGAGATCATCACGATGGTCCTCGCCGGCCACGAGACGACGGCGAACCTGCTCTCGTGGACGTTCTCGCTGCTCGCCGAGCATCCGGAGATCGAGGCGCGCGTCCGCGACGAGGCGACCCGCGTGCTCGGCGATCGCGACCCGGTCCTCGAGGACGTTCGCGCGCTCGAGTACACGAAGCTCGTGATCGAAGAGGCGCTACGGCTCTACCCGCCGGCGTGGATGTTCGAGCGCCAGAGCGTCGAGGCCGACACGCTCGGCGGCTATTCCGTGAAGGCGGGCAGCATCGTCGGCGTGTGCCCGTACGTGATCCATCGGCACCCGCGCTACTGGGACCGACCCGACGCGTTCGATCCCGAGCGCTTCCGCCCGGAGCGCGCGGAGGGGCGCCCGCGCTACGCGTATCTCCCCTTCGGCGGCGGCGCGCGGACGTGCATCGGGAACCACTTCGCCATGATGGAGGCGCAGATCATCCTCGCGATGATCGTGCGCCAGGAGCGGCTGGCGCTCGCGCCGGGTCACCGCGTCGAGCTCGACCCGCTCATCACGCTCCGTCCGAAGCACGGCGTCCGCGTGACGCGCCGCCCTGCCGGCCCGACCGGGGGTCACTTCGGCTTCGAGGCGACGTAGACGTCGACGCCGGGCATGGCCGTGCGCCCGGAGAGCACCAGGGTGCAGCCGTCCACCGAGACCCAGCTCGGCCGCAGGTCGTTGAAGCCCTCGTTGAGCTCGGCGACGAACTCCGGAGGCGCGAAGTCGCCCTCGACGCTCGCGCGGGTCGACGTGTAGACGAGCACGCCGGAATGCGGGGCCGGATGCGGTCTCGACGACGCGAAGTAGATGCGCTTCTCGTCGCGGGACAGGACCGGGTTCATGTCGTTCGCGCCGAAGCCGAGCGCCTTGGCGGGGCCGTACCCCGTGCCGTTGAACGCGGCCTGGTACACCGTCCCGTTGGCCTGCGCGAAGTAGAGCCGCGATCCGTCGGCGTTGATCCAAGGACCCGTCGGCGCGGCCGGCTGCCCCGCCGGGTCCGTGACAGTGACGCCGAGCGGTGACGACCACGTCCCGGCGGGCGCCGTGCGCGTGAGCTTCGAGATCCCGCGATTGAGATTGAACCTGTCGGTGCGCTCGAAGAAGGCGCTCTTGTCGTCGGCGGTGAGCGAGAGCGCGCTCGAGTGCATCAGGCCGCCGTCGCCGATGTCGTTCACCGCGAGCGCCGAAGGTGAGTCCCAGCCGCCGTCCGCCGCGACGTAACGGACGATGCCGGCGGCCGGGGCTCCCTTGACCGTCACCTCGCGCGACACGTAGAGCTCCTGGCCGTCCCACGAGAGGCGGGGCGTCTGGGTGTCGCTCGGGCCGCCCAAGCTCGTGAGCTTCTTCGGAGCGCCGAACGGCTTGGCGAGATTGCAGGGGCCCGCAACGCCGCCGTCGCCGCCGTCGCCGCCGCCGTCCGTGACGCTCGACGCGTCGTCCGCAGCCGCGGCGCCGTCGGAGAGAGACGCGCCGCCGTCGTCGCCGGGCGCGGGGCCGCCGGCGATCGTTTCGGGATCCTCGCCGAGGCACGCGGCGACGCCCAGAAGCGCAGGCATCAGGATTCCGAATCGAAAGATGCGCGACGCCATCCCCGGATCGCACCAGGTGCCGGGGGGCGTGTCAACGCGGGGCGCACGCCCGTCCGTCATCGATGCCGCGCGCCGAGTCGATAGAGCATCGCTCCGATGCGATCGAGCACGACGTCCCCAGCCTCGATGTCGGAGGTCTCGACGTATCTCCAGGCGACGGCGACCCGTAGCGCGGTACGCACCTCCCCGCTAGAGCCTGCCGCGGTGGAAAATCGAGCGATGCGATGCCCGCCCTGGCTGCGACTGCCTTCGCCGATGTTGAGTGCCACCGAGCTCAGCGCGCTTCGAATCTGCTCGCCGAGGTCGCGGTCGTGTTGCCGGATACGCGCCACGACCGCCCGAAGCTTCTCAATCGCGAGAATCGAGAGCTCAAGGACCTGAAAGCGGGGATTCGGGTTTTCTTGCATGCCCCTCGAAGCGAAAGAACCGTGACAGCGCCGCTCGCCTCGACGCCGCCAGTCTCGCCGTCCGCCCCCGCGGCGCTGGCGCGGTTCTTTCGCGCTGGGCAGGCAAGAAAACCCGAATCCCCGCGACGCCTCCAGCTCCGACTACTCGGACGCGGACACGGACACGGACACGGACTCGGACTCGGATTCCGATTCGGACTCGGACACGGACACGGACTCGGATTCGGACTCGGACTCGGATTCCGATTCGGACTCGGACTCGGACTCGGACTCGGATTCGGATTCGGGCTCGGGCTCGGGCTCGGGCTCGGATTCCGATTCCGATGCGGCCTCCGCCGTCCCGGCCGCTCAGCCCTCCGCCGCGCGCGCTCCCCCCGCCCCGCGCGCGCCGCGCGCAGGGCCGGTCCGCGGGATGTCGGGCTCGACGAAGACCCAGCGCACCTCCGGCCGCGCGGCGCGGAGCGCGGCCTCGTACGCGTTGATGACGCCGCACGCCTCCTCGACCGTGAGCGTGGGCGTGAACGCGATCTTCACGTGGACGAGCACCTCGCCCGGCCCCTGCTGCATCGTCACGACGTTGAGCACCTTCTCGAGCTCGGGGAACTCCTTCGCGGTCGCCAGCGCCGCGTCGGTGATCTCCGGGGCGGCCGCCTCGCCGAGCAGGAGCGAGCTGACCTCGATCGCCAGGAACACCGCGACGCCGACGAGCACGACGCCGATCGCGCAGCTGCCGACTCCGTCCCAGCGGCCGTCGCCGGTGGAGGCTGCCAGCCCGAGCGCGGCGATCGCGAAGACGAGGCCGAGCACGGCCGCGGAGTTCTCACCGAACACGACGACGAGGTCCGAGTCGGTCGTGTCCTTCAGGTACCGGTAGAAGCCCTTCTTGCCGCGCCGCCTGTTGAGCTCGCGGATGTTCGAGAGCGTCGCGCCGCCCTCGAGGACGAGCGACACCACGAGGATGCCGATCCCGAGCCACACGTGCTCGACGGGCTCGGGCTCGCGGATCTTGTGGACGCCTTCGTAGATCGAGAACGCCCCTCCGCCGAGGAAGAGCATCAGCGCCACCATGAACGACCAGAAGTAGACCGCGCGTCCGTAGCCGAACGGGTGCGCCTCGTCGGCGGGCTTTTTCGCCTGCCTCACGCCGATGAGCAACAAGAGCTGGTTGCCGCAGTCGGAGAACGAGTGCAGCGCCTCGGCGAGCATCGATCCCGATTTGGTGAAGAACGCGGCGACTGCCTTCACCAACGCGATGACGAGGTTCACGACGAGCGACTGGATGATGTGGCTCGTCCCCTCGTGCGCGCCCTTCGCTCCCGTCTCGCCGGCCATCGCGCCGAGTATCGCTCAGATCGGCGCGGTTGGCATCGTGCCGCCGATGCCGGCCTCGAGGCTCCGCGCGAGGTCAGCGGGGAACGCAGGCCGAGACGCCGGCCCGCTGCGGCGCGCAGCGATAGTCCGCCTTGCACTCGCCGCCGCCCGACTGCCCGCACGCCGTGACGGCGATCGCGTACTCGTCGGGATCGACGACCACCGACCTCGGCGCGCGCGCCGTCCGCACGCGCTTCGTCGTCGTCTTGCCGGTGAGCTCGACCGTGACGCGCTCGGCGCGGCCGGCGTCGTCGACGAGGTCGAGATCGAGCGGGAAGAGGAACCCCCCCGCCGGCCCTTGGCTCTGGAGCTGCTCGACGCGGAGCTCGGTCTCACCGCCCGCCGGCGCGAACGTGACGCGGAGCTCCGGGTGGTAGCCGCCGCGCACGAAGGTCGCGAAGAAGCCGGAGAGGTCCTTGCCGCTCGCCTCCTCGAGCTCGCGCTGGAGATCGTCGGTGGTCACCCCTTTGCCGAAGCCGTGGCGATCGAACCAGCCCTTGATGAAGGCCGTCATCTCCGGCTCGCCGACGATGCGCTCGAGCATGCGAACCGTGAGCGCGCCCTTCTGGTAGGGGATGGCGTCGAAGATCGAGAGGACGTCGATCTCGGCGCCCGCGGGCGCGAGCGCGTGCGGGTTCGCGCGGTCCGCGGCGAGCGTGCTCGTGAGGTACTCGCGGTAGACGCGCTTGCCGGCCGCCGGGCCGTCGACGTGGGCGATCGCGCGGGCGGTCAGGTACTCGGTGAAGCCCTCGCTGAGCCAGAAGTCGTTCCACGTCCTCACGTGCACGAGGTTGCCGCTCCAGTGGTGAGCGAGCTCGTGGAACGCGGTCGACCGCGCCTCGCGCGGATCGGGGAAGAGCGTCTCGTCCATGCTGACGACCGACGCGTGCTCCATTCCACCGCCGAAGATCGGCTCCTCGATGAACGCCAGAGAGCCCCACCGGTATTTACCGAACTTCGCCTCGTAGAAGTCGAGCACCTTCGGGACATCGCCGTAGACGCTGCTCGCGCGCGACGCGGTGCGCGCGTACGCGTACGTCGCGATCGGGACGTTCGACTCCGAGCGCGACTCGCCCTGCTTCCAGCTCTCGTACGCCGACACGTGAAAATCGTAGGTCGGCATCGGCGTGAGCGCCTCGTAGCGCCAGGTCTTCGAGCCGTCGGGGTTGTCCGTCGTGCCGACGCGCTTGCCGTTCGCGAGCACGGTGAACGACTTCGGCCACGTCACGGTGAACGCGACCTCGGCGACGTCGCGCGGGTGATCGCGGAGCGGCAGCCACCGGCGCGCCTTGCTCGGCCAGCTCAGCGACGTGTAGATGCGCTTGTTCTCGCTGTTCTTCTGCTTGACCATGAAGCCGCCGAAGGCGGCGAAGTCGTTCGGGTCGGCGCCGTCGGCCTGCGTGACCTGACCGTGGTAGGCCACGCGCGTCGTGAACCGGCGGCCCTTGGCGACGCGCTGCGGAAGCTTAACGACGAGCCGATCGCCCTCGCGGCGGTGCTCGGCCCGGCGGCCGCTCACCGTGACGTCGTCGATCGTGTTGCCCGCGAAGTCGAGCGAGAGCTCGGTGAGGTCCTCGGTCGCGACGTAAGACCCCTTCACCGCCGCCCGGAACGTCTCGCGGCCGGGCGCGTCGGTGACGGCGAGCTCGATGTCGTAGCCGACCGCGTCGACCTCCGGCAGCGTCGTGTCGACCACGCCTGCGCGGAAGCGGAGCTCGTCCTCGCTCTCCTCGGCGTCGCCGCCTTCGGGGCCTGCCCCCGCGAAGCAGGCCGCCAGCGAGCCGGCCGCGAGCAGCAGGAACGACGACGAGAGCGCGCGGGCCATGCCCACATGGGCGCACACGCCGTGCCCGGCGTGGCCCATGGAAACCATTGGGCTTCCGGCTATGTGGGTGGATCGCGCACCAGCCACCTGGCGCGATCGGGGCCCACCCCACGTAGGGCGAGCCCGTCCGGGCACTAGGGCACGTCGAGCTCGAAGTGCACGGCCCAGTTGTGCAGATCGTACGGCTGGCCGGCGGCGTTCGCGTGGTAGCCGGCCGTCGCGTCGGAGTCGCGCAGGTTGCCGCGCGCGCCGGCGGTCGGACCCGGACAGGCGTGCGGGCTCGGCGCGTTGAGCGCGTAGCGAAGCTTCCGCGCCGCGCCGGTGGGCGCGCCCGAGAGCGTGACCGTGACCGTGTCGGGGCCGGCGAGCGCCACGCTCGCGATCGTCGCCGACGACGTGCTGTCCGCGAAGGTGAAGCCGTAGTTGCCGGGGTCGACGACGCGCGTCGTGTCGATCACCATCGGCGGAACGGGGACGAAAAACTTCACGGTGAGCACGTTCGCCGCGCGCGTCACCGAGAGCGGGCGGAGCGGCTCGAACGTCCCGCCTTCGATCACGGTCCTCTGATAGGCCTTCGCGAAGTACGCGCCCATGCGGCGCTGCGAGTAGTTCGAATAGTGCAGGCAGTCGGTGAAGTGCTCGAACGGGTAGTTCGGCGTCACGACGATCACCTTGCCCGGCGCCTTGACGTGCGCCTCGATCTGACGGACCGGGATGTTGCTCTCCGCCGTGTCCGTGAAGCTCCCGAACTGCGAGACGAAGAGCGGCACCGGCTCGGTCTGACCGGTGATCGCGCGCACCTCGGTCTCGTAGTCCCGCTGCCACTCCATCAGCGCCTCGGCGTAGTTGCCGACGACGCCGGTGCCGTCCGTCCGCTCGATGAACGACAGCTCGTTCTGCCGGTTCTCGTGGTCGGAGCCGCCGTGGATCGTGGTGACGGCGCGCACGACGTACGTCTTGCCCTTCGCCGCAGCGATCTTCTTCGCGCTCTCGACCTGCATGAGGCCCTCGGCGAACGCCGAGAGATAGCCGGGCACGTAGTTGCACGATCCCTTGCGGAGGCACCAGTACGTGTTGCCGCTCCGCCCGTGCAGGCTGACGAGGATGTCGTGCCTCGGCTGTGGTCCGTTGGCCGCGAACCAGTCCGCGGCGAAGACGGACGCCTGGTTCGCCATGCCGGCGGACATCGTTTCGACCTGATAGCCGAAGAAGTGGTCGCCCTCGACGAGCGGCACGAAGTCCGAGGGCGTCTCGTACCCAAGGCATCCGTCGCCGTCGCAGTCCTTGCTCGTCATGACGCCGACGTCGAAGGACATGTTCCCGAAGGGTTGGACGGAGGTGAGGAACGGCGACGCGCCGTTGGCGACGCTGTCCGATTGGCCCGTCGAGAGCACGTGGTTGACGTCGTAGTGCTTGTACGGGCGCGGCGCGGTCGGCGTGGTCCCGCGCTCGACGCGCTCGTCCGCCGCCGGCAGAGAGTCGAGCGCGCTGACTCCGCCGTCGCGCACGGTCTCGCCGCCTTCGCGGGTGGCCTGGTTCGGTATCCCCTTCTTCTCCGACGAGCACGCGCCGACGACGCACGCCGCGGAGAGGATCAACGACCATCGCATCGGTGTGACGAGGTCAATAAGTACGACGCAGGGCGTGAACAAGGTGAGCGCGAGCGATCGTGCTCGCGCGAAGAGCGAGCGATCGCGAGCCACGCGAGGGAGGCATGCCGCGCGGCATCGAGGCTGGTACGCTGGCGAGCGTGCATCGCACCTACGCTCGTACCGCGGCCTTCGCCCTCCTGACCGCGCTCGCGAGCGCGCCCGCGTGCGGCGGCTCCGACTCCGACGCGGGCGAGGCGGCTCCGGCCGGACCCGTCCGTCCGCCGCCGCGCCCGACGGCCGAGCAAGAGGCGCGCGCCTCCGCGCTGCTCACCGGTCCGGACTGGTATCGCCACGCGGTCTTCTACGAGGTCAACGTCCGCTCGTTCCAGGACTCGAACGGCGACGGCATCGGCGATCTGAACGGTCTCGTCTCGCGCCTCGACTACCTGAAGGGCCTCGGGGTCGACGCGCTGTGGCTCATGCCGATCATGCCGTCGCCCTTCGCCGACTCCGGTTACGACGTCGCCGACTACCGCGCGATCGATCCGGCGTACGGGACGATGGCCGACTTCGAGCGCCTCCTCGGCGAGGCGAAGGCGCGCGGGATGCGCGTCCTCATCGATCTGGTCCTGAACCACACGTCGGACGCGCACCCGTGGTTCCAGGAGTCGCGGAAGGACAAGACCAACCCGAAGGCGAACTGGTACGTGTGGTCCGACACGCCGAGCCGCGCGGACATCGGCTGCGGGACCAACGGCTCGACCTTCGGCGACAGCGCGTGGGAGCTCGAGCCTGCGCGCGAGCAGTACTACTTCCATCGCTTCTACCCCGGACAGCCCGACCTCAACTACCGCGAGCCCGCGGTCGCGAAGGAGATGCTCGACACGACGCGCTTCTGGCTCGACAAGGGCGTCGACGGCTTCCGCTGCGACGTCGTCGGCCTCCTCTACGAGACCGCGACGTCGTGCTCGCTCGTCCCCGAGACCGTCGACTACATCAAGTCGATCCGCCAGATCGTCGACACCTACCCCGATCGCGCCATCGTCGCCGAGCCGGTCGAGCTGACGAACTCCACGCCGTACTTCGGAGGCGGGAAGGACATGTTCCACATGGCCTTCGACTTCGCCTACGGCTACTTCTGGGGCATCGCGTTCGCCTCGGGCGATCGGCGGATCATCGAGGACGCGATGAACACGGCGAGCGCGTTCCCCGAGGGCGCCCAGGGCGCTCTGGTGATCGGCTCGCACGACGTCCTCCGCGCGTGGCAGAGCGCCGGTACGGACCCGGAGCGCTACCGCGGCGCGGCGCTCCTCCAGATGACGATGCGAGGCACCCCGTTCATCTACTACGGCGAGGAGGTCGCGCTCCGCCCCGGCGCCGCGACGCCGATCGACGTCCGCGACACCGCGCGCACGCCGATGACGTGGACACGCGACGGCGCGGGTCACGGCTTCACCACCGCGACGCCGTGGCTCCCGTTCGGCGAGGCGCCCGCCGAGACGAGCGTCGAGGCCGAGGACGCCGATCCCGACTCGATGCTGTCGTTCTACCGGTCTTTGCTCGCGTTCCGCCGGGGGCACCCCGTCTGGGCGACCGGCGCGTCGCGCTTCGTCCCGATCGACGATCGCGGGATCGTCGCGTTCGTCCGCGAGGACGACGAGGAGAGCTACCTCGTCGCGGTGAACCTCGCGAGCGAGCCGCGCGAAGGCACGGCGCCGTCGGCGCTCACCGGGAGCGGGCGGGTCGTGCTCGGCGCGGGCTCGCTCGCGGTCGGCGAGGTCGTCACCGTGAAGCTCCCGGCCAACGGCTACGCGGTCTTCCAGCTGCGGCCGTAGCCGCGGCTCTCAGGGATAGCTCTTCACGCTGACCGGCGAGAGCTCGCTCGTCGTCGTCGCGTTGCCGAGCTGCCCGCGGTCGTTGGCGCCCCAGCAGACGATCGCGTTGTTCTTCGTCGGGGCGCACGAGTGATCGCCGCCCGCGCCGATGCCGATCGCGGTCTGGATGCCGGACACGGGGACGAACGACGCCTGCGCGCCGCCGCCGTCGGGTCGAGGCTGGCCGTCACCGAGCTGCCCGCGCGAGCCGGCGCCCCAGCACACCACCGCGCCGGTCTTGCGCACCGCGCAGGCGTGGTTGCGCCCCGTCCAGATCGACGCGGCGTCGGAGAGGTTCGTCACGACGATCGGCGCCGGGTTCGGGTTCGCGTTGGCGGCTCCCGTCCCGAGCTGGCCGAGCTCGTTGGCGCCCCAGCAGAGGACCGATCCGCTTCGCGTGAGCGCGCACGTCGAGCGCTCGGCGGCCGCGACCATCACCGCGTCAGGGAGGTTGTCGACCGTGACGGGCTTCGAGCTGCTCGTCGCCTGGCCGGACCCGAGTTGGCCGTTCGCGCCGTCGCCCCAGCACGAGACGGAGCCGGAGCTCGCGACCGCGCAGGCGTGGGCTTGGCCGGCGGCGATCGCGACGATTCCGGCGAGGCCGGGCACCGCGACCGGCGTGGTGCTCGGCGCCTGGTCGCCCTTGCCGAGCTGTCCGCTCCCGTTGCCGCCCCAGCACGCGACCGATCCGCTGCCGCGGAGCGCGCACGAGAAGTTGCCGCCCGCGGCCACGGCGAAGGCGTTCGTGATCCCCGCGACGTCGACGGGCGTCGACTTGCGGTTGGCCGACTCGCCGTTGCCGAGCTGTCCGTCGAGGTTGTAGCCCCAGCACGCGACCTTGCCGCCTCGACGCACGACGCACGTGTGGTTCCTGCCCGAGGCGATGTCGGTCGCGTCGGTGACGCCGTCGACGTCGCGCGGCGCGAGGACGACGCCGCCGTCCGCGGGCCCGCCCGAGCCGGTCTGTCCCTGGAGATCGTCGCCCCAGCAGCGCACCGTGCCGTCCGGCTTTCGCGCGCAGGAGTGCTGCTCGCCGAGCGCCGTCTGGAAGACGTTCGGGCGGCTCGGTGGCTCGGCGTCGTCGTTCTCGGGATCGGGCTCGACGAACCCGTCCTCGTCTGGCTCTGCGGCGTCGCGGCTGCGTTTCAGCCGAACGTCCTCCACGCCGAGGATCGCGTTGCACGCCACGACCGACGAGAGCAGGAGACCGACGCCGACGCCCGCGACGCCGAGCCGCCTCGCGCCGGCGCCCCGCTTCATCAGAACGAGCCCCCGAGGACCACCGACCCAGGGCCGACGCCCACGCGAACCGCGCGCGGTGCCGCGCCGGTCTTCTCGCCGTCGCTCGGCGCGGTGAAGAACAGGACCGCGCCGCCGAGCAAGAGCGCGCCGCCGGCGATGACGCCGATCGTGGCGATGTTCCCGGTGCTCTTCGCCTCCGAAGCGAGGTCGACGCCGGTTTGCTCGCACTCGAGGCCCGAGCAGTACGTCTGCGCTTCTTTCCACGTGCTCGACGTCTTCAGCCCGAAGTAGCCGCCCACGCCGAGGCCGACGGCGCCGGCGCCCATGGCGATGACGCCGATGGTCTTCTGCGTCGACCAGCCGCTCTCTTCCTTCGGCGGCGCCTTCGTCTTCTTGTCGTCGGGGCGCTTGTCGTCGCCGGCGACGGGCTTCTCCTTCGGCTCGTCCTCGAGCGCGGGGATCTCGACCGACGGCGTCTTCGACTTCTCGCTGACCTCGAAGGTCGTCGAGAACGACTTCTTGCCCTTCGCGGAGGCCTCGAGCGTGTGCTTGCCGGGGTCGACCGGGATCGGCGTCCCGAGGGCGGCGGGATCGATGGGGTTGCCGTCGAGCTTCACCTCGACCGACGACGAGCGCGACAAGATCGACAGCTTGATGAGGCGCGGCTCGAGCTTCTCTGCGCGTTCGCGCGCGGTCTGCTCGCGGTTCGCGCGGCCGAGCCGCTGCGCGAGCGCGATGGCCTCGTGGAAACGCGCCCACGCGCTCGCGAGCTGGTTGTTCTTCTCGTAGCAGTCGGCGAGGTTCAGCAGGGTGCCGATGGCGGGCGCGAGCCTCTGGCTGGCGGCGAACTTCGGACACGCCTCGCCGTAGCGCTTGGTGTCCATGAGCTTGCGCGCTTCCTGGAACAGCGACTCCGCCGCCGCCGCGCCGCCCTCGGAGTCACCGGCCGCACGGACGTGCGGCGCGACCATCAGCACGGCGCATAGCGACGACGCGACGATGGTGGCTCTGAGCATCCCTCACCCTCGTTCAATCGCGCGTGTCCGGGATGCCGCTCTCGTTCTTCGGCGTCGCCGGCGGGCTCGCGGGTCGCGTCGTCGTCGCCTTCGACCGGACCGTCGGCGCGGCGGCGGCTCGGCGCGCGGCCGGCGCGGGCTCGACGCGCGGTACGCCGGTCGCCGGCGGCGGCGGAGTCATGGGCGACGCGCCGAGGACGGTCGCCACGGCGGCGGGCTCGGTCTGCGCGTAGCTCGGCGCGCCGAGCGGCGCCTGCGCGAACGTCGCGACGGGCTGAGGCGTGAGCGGCCCCGGTGCCGCGGTCGTCGTCAGGGGAGCAGCGGCGGACGCCCGCGCGCTCGCGGCCGCCTCCTGCTGCGTGTCGTAGCGCACCTTCGCGAAGATCCCCGTGCCGACGAGGATCGCGGCGAGCGCCACGCCCAGCGCGACGGTCGTGGCGGAGCTCTTCGGTCGTGCTCCGCCGTGCGTTCCCGTCCACGGCGACGCGGTCCCGGTGTCGCTCGCGTGCGGCGGCGCGCTCGCGCGCCCGGAGGCGATCGGCAGCGGGCCCGAGTTGTCGGCGGTGATCGGCGGGAGCACCGGCATGCTCTGCACGGTCGCGATGCGGTCGGCCGCCGAGCGCGCGCGCGCCGGGTCCATCGCATAGGGGACGAGCGCGTACGCGAGCTCGGCGACGCTCGAGAAGCGCGTCGCGGGATCCTTCGAGAGGCAGCGCGCGACGACCTGCTCGAAGCCGGGCGGGAGGTCCTTGCGCACCGACGAGAGCGGCGGCTCCTGCTCGTGCATCACCATCGTGAGCAGGCGGCCGAGCGTGTCGGCCTCGAACGGCGGGCGACCGGCGACGAGGCGGTAGAGGACGACGCCGAGCGACCAGATGTCCGTGCGGCCGTCGACGGCGCGCGGGTCGCGCATCTGCTCGGGCGACATGAAGCGCGGGCTGCCGAGCATCGACGCCGTGCGCGTCATCTCGTGCTCCGACTCGCCGAAGGGGTTCGTCTTCGAGATGCCGAAGTCGAGCACCTTCACGAGCGGCCCGCCGGTGGGCCCGCGCGTGATGAAGAGGTTCGCGAGCTTGATGTCGCGGTGGACGATGTTGAGCGCGTGCGCCTCGGCGAGCGCCTCGCAGGCCTGCATCACGTACTCGGCGGCCTCGCTGGCGGGGATCGCGTGGCGCTGCTTCGCGAGCGCGGCGAGGTCGCAGCCCTCGAGGTGCTCCATCACGATGTACGGCTCGCCGCCTTCGAGCGTGCCGACGTCGTAGACCTTCGCGACGTGCTCGTTGCGAAGCTTCACGACGGCCTTCGCCTCGCGAAGGAAGCGCGCGCCGGCCTCGGGGTTCTCGACCGCGCCCTTGCGGAGGAACTTCATCGCGACCAGCTGATCGAGCTGCAGGTGGCGCGCGGCGACGACGTAACCCATGCCTCCCGCTCCGAGCACGCGCTCGACGCGGTACTTCCCCGCGAGGATGTCGCCGGGGTTGACGGAGGGAGTCGAGGACATGAGAAGTGACCTTGGAACAAGTGTACGCTGAGGCTGGACGCGCGAGCAACCGAAACATGTAAGTTTTCAAATAGATGGACGCGCGATCCACCATGGCTCCCGTGTCATGGACCTCCCGTCCGCCGGACGCGGAGTAGGATGCCGTCTCCATGCAGGCAGAACGGCTCGGTCCGCTTCGGGTTCGTCGGGTGGTGAAGCCCGGTCTAACTAGTGAAAAAGAAGGCGACAAACCGGCGGCGGCCGCGCGCGACGAGGCCCCGATGGTCCTCGTCCTCGCGCACGGGTTCGGGGCTCCGGGCGACGACCTCGTCGGGCTCGCGAGCGCGATCGACGCACCGCCGGGGACTGTCATGGTGTTCCCGGAGGCCCTCCATGGCCTCCGCGAGCTCACCGGACAGGCCGGGTTCGGCGACGCGCGCGCGTGGTGGATGATCGATTTCGCGCGCCTCGAGCTCGCTCTCGCGTCGGGGCAGGCGCGCGATCTCTCGGGCGAGGTGCCCGAGGGGCTCGCCGAAGCTCGCGCCGCGTTCAGCGAGATGCTCGACGCGCTCGCGAAGGAAGAGCCCGCGGCGCGGCTCGTGCTCGGCGGCTTCTCTCAGGGATCGATGCTCGCCGTCGACGTCGCGCTCCGGCAGCCCGAGCGGAAGATCGACGGCCTCGTGATCCTCTCGGGGACGCTGCTCGCCGAGCGTGAGTGGACGCCGCTCATGGGCGCGCACCAGGGAGCGGACGGCGCTCGGCGCACGCCGGTCTTCCAGAGCCACGGCCGGAGCGACGCGATCTTGCCGTTCGCCGCCGCCGAGCGGCTTCGCGACTCGCTCTCGGGCGCGGGGTTCGACGTGACGTTCGATCCGTTCGCCGGGCCTCACACGATCCCGCCGCGCACGATGCAGGCTCTGAGCGCGTGGCTCAGGGCGCGAGCTTGATTGCGGCCGAAAGCCCGTCTACGTTCGTTCGTCATCCATGTGCGAGCTCCTCGGTATGGAGTGCAATGTACCGACGGACATCGTCTTCTCGTTCTCGGGCCTGGCGCTCCGAGGGGGAGCGCGTGGCCCGCACGCCGACGGCTGGGGCCTCGCGCTTTACGAAGGTCGCGCGGTGCGGACGTTCCTCGAGCCCGCCGCCGCCGCGAACTCCCACCTCGCCGCGTACATTCGTGCGAACCCGATCAAGACGCTGCTCGCGATCGCGCACGTGCGCAAGCGGACGCGCGGTCCGGTGAACCTCGCCAACACGCACCCGTTCGTGCGTGAGCTCTGGGGAAGGCATTTCACGTTCGCGCACAACGGCACCGTGCGGGGGATCAAGCAGCGGTTCGAGCCTGGGCGCTTCCGGCCGATCGGCACCACCGACAGCGAGTACGCGTTCTGCGCGCTGATGAACCGGCTCGAGCGCGCGTTCCCGAAGGGCTACCCGGAGCCCTCGGCGCTCGCGCGCGCGGTCGCGCGAGCCGGCCGCGAGATCGGCGAGCGCGGCACGTTCAACTTCCTCCTCGCCGACGGCTCCCAGCTGTTCGCCCGCTGCGCGACCAAGCTTTGTTACATCATTCGCAAGGCACCCTTCGCGAAGGCGACGCTGGCCGACGACGATCTCGAGGTCGACTTCGCGACCGTGACCACGCCGCGCGACCGGGTCGCCGTCATCGCGACGGCGCCGCTCACGCGCGACGAGGACTGGACCATCGGCCGACCGGGTCAGATGTGGGTGTTTCGCCGAGGACGGCTGGCCGAGACGCTGCCCGCGTGATCCGGCCCTCCGACGGCCCGACGGGCTGGCGGCCCGCGTCGACGGGCCGGGCCGGCGCCCCGACGAGGCGTCGACCGCAACGATGTGTCGACGCCGGCGCGCGCTCCTCTATGATGGTTCGATCTTGAGTCGCGTCACCGCCGCCGCCGAGCCACGTCGAACGACGGTGGCGATACGTCGGCTCCTCGACATGCGCGACATCAAGGTCGTGTACCAGCCGGTCGTCGATCTCAAGACGAAGAAGGTCTTCGCCTACGAAGCGCTCGTCCGCTCGAAGTCGCCCGACTTCGAGAGCCCGATGAGCCTCTTCGCCGCCGCGGTCCAGCACTCCTGCACGGGCGAGCTCGGGCGCATCATCCGCGAGCTCGCGATCGCCGGGTGTCCGACGCACCCGCTCTTTCTGAACATCCACCCCGCCGAGCTGAACGACAAGTTCGTCGTGCAGCCCGACGATCCGATCTTCCAGCACTCCGAGGACGTCTACCTCGAGATCACCGAGGGCGTCCCGCTCTCGCACTTCCGTCTCTGCCAGAGCATCCTCAGCGAGGTGCGCGGGCGCGGCGTCTACCTCGTCGTCGACGACCTCGGCGCGGGCTACTCGAACCTCCGCTACATCGCCGATCTCCACCCGCGCATCGTGAAGCTCGATCGCGATCTCGTCGCGGGGCTTCGCAAGGGCACGCGGATGTTCAAGCTGGTCTCGGCGATCGTCGTCCTCTGCCGCGAGCTCGACGCGATGGTCGTCGCCGAGGGCATCGAGACGGCCGAGGAGCTCGAGGCGGTCCAGGAGGCGGGCGCGCGCTTCGGGCAGGGCTACTTGCTCGCACGTCCGGCGTTTCCGCCGCCGCCCGTCTCGTGGCCGACCAGCGCCGGCCGCAAGGCCGAGCGGGTCACGCTCCGGGGCGCGCCGAAGGATCCGCCGTCGGTCCGCGGTCGGCGCTGAGCTTCGCGCTCGGCGCTGGCTTCGCGCTCGACGCCGGCGCGCGGTCGATGTCGGCTTCGCGCCCGACGAGCGCGCGGTGTCAGAGGCCGTTGAGGCAGACGCGGTTTCGGCCGGAGCGCTTCGCCTCGTAGAGCGCGCTGTCGGCGTCGCGCACGAGCTCGGACGGCGTCGCCACGTTCGCCTCCGGGAGCGCGGCCACGCCGACGCTGATCGTTACCGGGAGCCGCGTGCCCTGGTAGTCGAAGTTCTCCTGCTCGACGCGCGCGCGGAGGCGCTCGCCGAGCACGCCCGCGTTGAGCAGCGCGATGCCGCGGCAGATGACGGCGAACTCCTCGCCGCCGTACCGCGCGAGGACGTCCTCGGTGCGGATCGTCGCCTGCGTGATGCGCGCGAGGTGGACCAGCACGGCGTCGCCCGCGAGGTGACCGTAGGTGTCGTTGACGCGCTTGAAGTAGTCGACGTCGAACATGACGAGCGAGAGCATCGTCTTGTGACGCCGCGCGTACGCGAACTCGGTCTCCAGCCGGTCCTGGAAGAACTTCTTGTTGTACGTGCGGGTCAGGCCGTCCCGAAGGGCGGCGTCGATCATCTGCTGCTGGAAGCTCTCGTCGAGCTTGTCCTGGTAGGTGAACTTGAGCGTCGTCGTCGCGCCCAGGCGGATTTTGTCGCCTTCCTTGAGCGCGTGGTGCTGCACCATCTCGCCGTTGACGAGCGTCCCGTTGGCGCTGCCGAGGTCCTCGATGATGACCTGGCCGCCGATCGAGAGCACGCGGCAGTGCCGGCGCGAGATGCCGTCGTCGTTCAGGCGGACCGTCGCGCTGACGGCTCGGCCGATGACGACCTCGGGGCCCTCGATTTTGTGCATCTCGCCCACGTTCGTCCCCTGGAGGACGACCAGGTAGGCGGCGACCTGCTGGCGCCGGGCGCGGAGCTCGGACTCGAGGCTCGACAGGCTCGTGATACGTGTGGCTTCCCCTTCGTCGGCCGGGATGCTCGGCCGCGCCCGGACAGGGGGATCACTCGCCATAGCTTCTTAGGGTGCCGAGGTTTCACGACACGGTCAAGGATGCGCGGGATACCGAACACGTTTTCATGCTTCATCGGCCCCTCCGAGAGCGGAGGCCGCGGCGCGGCCCGCGTCCCGCCCCGCCGATGAAACCGAGTGGCCCTGTCGGTCGTAAGCCTGGGGATAACCCCGGACCGCTGACCGCTTGAGGTTCGAGTGGACCGTGCCAGACTGGAAAACATGCGCCGAGCACGTCTCGTACCCCTCCTCGCCGTCTGTCTGGCCGCCTTCGCCTGCACGCCGTCGGAGTCGCCCGCTCCCGCGGGCACCGGAAGCGACGCGCCCTCGTCGGGCAAGCCGAAGCCGCCCGACACGGGGCCGGCCGACGTGGACGACGAGGAGCCCGCCCCGGCGGCGTGCACAGGGGCCGCGGGCGAGCTCTACGCGCTCTCCGTCACCAAGCTCGCGCTGTCCGACGAGGTGAAGCTCTGCACCAAGAAGGGGAGCGTCCTCCTCATCGTCAACGGGGCCTCGCACTGCGGCTACACGGTTCAGTACGAGCCGCTCCAGGCGCTGTATGCGAAGTACAAGGATCAGAAGTTCGAGGTGCTCGCGTTCCCCTCGAAGTCCTTCAACCAGGAGAAGGACACCGACGCCGAGGTCAGCGACTTCTGCACGGACAAGTACAAGATCACGTTCCCGCTCTTCACGATCGCGCCCGTCGTCGACAACGACGCGACCGGCGAGAAGGCGCAGCCCGTGTACCAGTGGCTGAGGCAGCAGCCGGGGATGGAGGCGCCGGTCCCGTGGAACTTCGAGAAGTTCCTGATCTCGCGTGACGGCAAGGCGGTGAAGCGCTTCGCCTACACGATGAACCCGGATCCCGCCGTCGATCCGACGATCGACGACGCGATCAAGGCAGAGCTGGCCAAGTAGCGCGGGCTCGATCCGCGGGTCGGCGCGCTACTCCGACGTGGTGGTCACGCCCGAGAGCGCCACCATGGAGTCGCGCCGCGCGCCGCGCTCGACGTAGTCCTGCACGGCGCGCGCGAGCGTCGAGGCGACGAGCGCGATGAGCGGCAGGTGCTCGCCGCCCTCGCACGTCGCCGCGCCGGCCGAGGGCTCCTCGTCCGCGGCGAAGCGCCCGTCCCAGCGGACAAGGCCGAACGTCCCGTCCGCGGAGACCGCGGCGTGGACGAGCGGCTTGCCGGCGCTCTTCGCCCAGGCCGAGAGCACGCGGCGGCTCTTCGCGTTGTCGAACGCGTCGACCACGAGATCCGCCGAGCCGCAGAGCGTCGCGACGTTGCCCTCGTCGACGCGAACGCCGAACGACTCCGCCTTGACGCCCCAGAAGCTCGAGAGCTGGAGCTTCAGGGCGTCGGCCTTGTTCTTCCCGATCGACGGCTTCACGAACGCCTGCGAGAGGCAGTTCTTCGACTCGACGCGGTCGAAGTCGACGAGGACGAGCCGTGCCTCGAGGTTACGGCATGCGACGACAGCGTTCGATCCGAGCGCGCCGACGCCACAGAAGACGACACGCTTCATCGCGGCACCTCACGAGTGGTGGAGAGAGGAGAGGGAGAGGGCGGACGCGAGCCCGCCCTTCGCGGTTCGCGCTCAGCCGAAGGGGACCTTCGGCCGCAGGTAGATCCGACGTCCGCCGTGGACCGTGTCGAAGCGGTCGACCACGTAGTCGTCGAACGCGCGCTCGCCGAGGCTCGCGACCGGAAGGCCGCGGACGCCGCCCGAGCGGACGACCTCGACGGCGATGCGCCGGACGTCGCGATCGGTCAGCGGGTAGTCGACGTCGAGCGGGTAGTCGGCGGAGAGACCGCCGTAGGTGATGTTCAGGACAGCCATGGTCATTGTTCCTTCGTTGCGGGCTCGCTCGGCGCCGCCACGTCGCGAGCGAGCTCGGGTTCTGTCTCGTCGCGACGCGCCCGTGTTCTGAGGCGCGTCGCGCCGCGCGCTGGACGTCAGCGGCGCGTGATGACGAGCGCGTCGGTCTCGATGGCCTCGCGGATCACGCCGGGGAGGCTCTCGAGGGTGACGAGCTCGTCGGCGCCTGCGAGGCAGACGCCGGAGTCGTAGACGTGGAGCGAGAGTGCGTCGACCACGCTCGTGAAGCGCTCGCCCATGAACTCGAAGGCGACCTCGAGGTTTCCGTTCCCGAGGTTACGCGACGAGAGCATCCGGGCGTGCGCGACGTCGAGCGCAATCTCGGCACGAAGGTGCGCGTTGTCCAGGGTAGGGGCGTCGCGATGACGAACCGGGCGCGCGACGACGGGCTCGCGCGGACGGCGTCCTTCGACGATCGCGCGGATGCGCGCGCGCTCCGACGCCTCGACGCGACGCGTCTCGACGGCGGTGACGAACGCGCGAGCGGCGGCCTCGCCGTCGTCGGCGATGCGCGGTCCCGCGGCGGCGGCTTCGCGCACCGAGAGCGGGATCGCGAGCTTGTCGGCGACCGCCAGCGTCAGCGCGACGCCGTACGCGAGGCGGAGCGAAGCGGGGACGCCCTTCATCTCTCCGAGCGGCTCGAGCTTCTCGAGGCGGAGGCGCGCGGTCTCTTCGACGTCGCCGTCGAAGTCGAGGGACTCGAAGACGAGATCGCCCGAGTGCCAGCGACGCGCGCGGACGATGGAGAGCGGCGCGGGCTCCTCGGCCGGCAGGACGCGAACGGGCTCGAGGTCCTGCACGTGCTCGCGCCGATCGCGGAGCGACGAGCGCGTGACCCACCCGCGCACGTGGTGTCCACGCACGCGCGGCAGGTCCGCCAGATCGGGCGACTCCTCGGGCGCGAGCGCGCGGGCGACGCGGCCCTCGATCGCGAACCGATGGAAGCCGAGCGAAGGCCGAGGCGCGTCCACACGGACCCGGCGGTCCTTGCCGTGGGCAAAGGGACCTCCGAGGTACGCGAGGACGGCCTCTTCCTTCTTCCCGAGAAACTTCGTGTAGTCCATGAGGTGGACCCCGAAGTCCTCGGGGTTGGGGTGGTGGTCTACGAAGGCAGAGCGAGGATCGGCGTCGCGAGGACGCGCTCGAGCCAGCCAGACTGCGCGGCGATGCCGGGCCCCAGCTTCGGGGCTTCGAGCAGCGCGCGGAGCACACGAGGCACCTGGTACGGGTCCTCGAACTGGTCGATCTGCACTTCGCTGTACGGCACGCCCATCGCACGCGCGCACGACTGGACGGTCGTTCCGCGCGTGGTCGAGACGTTGACGAGCATCGCGATCGCCGCGACGTCGTAGCCGTAGGCCTTGAACGCCCGAGCGAGCTCGGCGCCGTCCTCGCCGGCTTCGTCGCCGACGACGATGACGATGAGCTTGTGCGTCGCCGGGACGCGCACGCCCGCCTGGTGGAGGACGCGGAGCGCCGCGGCGTGAACGGTCCCGCCTCCCGCCTTGATGCTGCCGAGCATGTGCTGCACGGCCGCGCGGGTGGGCGCCTTGGGCTTGAGGACCGTCCCGGTCGTGTCGAAGCTCGCGATGTGGACGTGCTCCTCGGGGAAGCCCGCGAGGATGCGCGCCAGCGCTTCCTTCGACTTGTCGATCGCGCCTTCCATCGAGCCGGACTTGTCGATGAGGAACATGACGTCGACGGGCTGCTCGGCTGCCGCTTCCGCGACGGCCTTCTTCGCAGCGTTGTCGCTCGCCTCTTCGAGCTTGGTCCGGAGCTCCTTGCTCCGGACGTTCTTCGCGATGTTGAGCGCGCGCTGGTCGGTCGCCTCGGCGATCGCCTTCTCCCAGCGCTGGCGGATCTCGGGCTCGGTCATGAGCCCCAGCTCCTCGAGCGTGGGCGTCAGCATGCGGAGGTCACGGTCGGAGAGCGACGGGAGCAGCGCCACCATGATGGCCGGCGTGAGCCCGACGTCCTTCGGCAGTCGACCGACGACGTCCTTGTGCGACAGCTTCTGCGTGACGATCGCCTCGCAGATCTCCGCCTCGGACAGGTCGTCGAAGCGCTCGCGCTTCTGGAGCACGAGGTTCGACAGACCGACCTGACGGTGGCCGCCCTCGGCCTGCTTCTGCTTCCAGCCGAGGATCTCGAAGAACGCCGCGCTCTCCGGCTTGTAGCCGGCCTTGCGCGCGATGTTCTTGATCGTCTCCTTGTACCCCGCCTTCACGAGGCCCTGGAGCATGGGCAGGTTCTTCTCCCGCAGCGCGAGCCACCGCGTCGCGGCGCGCTTCCAGCGGCCGAGCTGCGGCTTCTTCGAGCCGGGGTCCGAGAAGCCCGCGACGCGGTTCAGCTCGGCGACCGCGGGGGTCTCGAGCAGCTCCGCGATGCGGAGGACCGCCTTCGGCGTGAGCATCTTGGTGCTCTTCTTCTCGTAGAAGAGCGCCATCGCCTCGCCGACGGCGCGGTAGTCGTCGTCGTGGAAGGCGACGTCTCCGCCCTCGTCCTTGATCGGCTGACCCGCGTGCGGCTGCACGAGCATCAGCGCCGCGCACGCGACCTTGAGGTCGCGCCACTCGGTCTCCGCGAGCGCGTAGCTCGCGAACCGCGCCATGAGCTCCGCGTTCAGCTCGTAGATGTCGAGCAGCTGCGCGTAGAGGCGCTCCGCGGCCGGGACGAAGAGTCCGGGCTTCACGGGCGTCCCGCGCGAGACGGCGCCCTTCTTGGCGCCGCGCTTCGCGTGCCAGGTTCCGCCGACGTCGACGCCGGGCCGGTTGTGCCAGAGGTGCGCCGACGAGCCGAGGACCAGGTCGAGCAGCTTCTCGGCCGGTCCCTTCTGTGCCTCGGCGAGGAGAGCCGTGGTGGTGTTCGTGGTGTTGGTCATCGGAGTGTCCCTCGTCGCGATCGCCCTCACGCGACCTTGCCTCTCGGCGGGTCGACGGCGCCGACACCGGCGCGCTCATCGAGGGCTCGTCACGCAGGCTCCCGACCCGGTCACGATGCGAGCGCAAGATGGGTTCTCCGACTCGTCTTGTCCAGGCTTCGGGCGCGCGGCGACGACAAACGAGGAAAGGCCGACCCCGATCGCGCCGCTGGCGGCGGGATCGGCGGTCGGCCTCGTTCGATCGAGCGGCTCGGCGACGCGGGTGCGCCACCGGCCGCGCGCGACGCGGTCACGCCTCGGTGACGGTGACCTTGTTCATGCGGACCGGCGTGACCGGGCGATCGCCCGGATCGGTCTTCGTCTTCTCGATCTTGTGCACGACGTCCATGCCCTCGATGACCTTCCCGAAGACCGGGTGCTTCGAGTTTCCGGGCGTGAACCAGTCGAGGTAGGAGTTGTGCACCGTGTTGATGAAGAACTGGCACGAGCCGCTGTTCGGCTGGCCGGTGTTCGCCATCGAGAGGGTGCCGGGCTCGTTGGAGAGCTTCGCGTCCGGCGGGTGCTCGTCCTTGAGGGGACCGTCGGGGCTGTCGCCCGTGCCCGCGCGGCGGCTGCTCGGGTCCTTGCTGTGCGGACAGCCGAACTGGAGCATGAAGCCGTTGATGACGCGGTGGAAGTGGAGGCCGTCGTAGAAGCCGCTCTTCGCGAGCTTCACGAAGTTGCCCGCGGTGATCGGCATCTTGTCGGAGAAGAGCTCGATCGTGATGTTACCGAGCGACGTCTCGAGGAGCGCAGTGGGGTTCGGCATGGGCGGGGAAGCTACCCAAGCAGGCGGGCGATGGGAAGGGCCACGGGCGGCCCGGCCCGCTCACGGCGTGTCGACGACCACGTTGTCGAGCGTGAGCTTCCAGTCGTTGGTGACGCCCTCGGTGTAGGCCGCGCCGACGCCCAGCTCGAGCGACGTCACCGCCGGCCCGGCGAAGGCGGTGAGTGCGATCGTCACGCCGTCGATCGCGAGCGCGGCCCGCGCCGGCGAGCTCTCGAACGTGAAGACGAGGTGGTGCCAGGCGTCGTTCGTGAACGTCACCGGCTGCGAGATGTTGTCGGCGCCGCCCTCGAGCTTCGGGAGGTAGTACTCGAGGAGCCGCTGGTTCGGTTGAATGATGAGGTAGAGCGAGTGGTATTCGCGCCCAGGCGGCCCCGGTCGGAGGATGATCTCGACGGGGTCGACCTCGCCGTACGTTCCCGCCGTCGCCGCGGCGTGGACGTCCACCTCGACGCGCACCTTGCCGTTCGGGATCGGGAGCGCCTTCCGCAGTCCGGTGCGGCGGATGCCGTCGTGCGGACCCACCGAGGCGCGGAGCGAGCGCGGAGCCGAGATCCAGAGGTCGGTGGCGAAGCTCAACGGTCCGGACTCGGTCGTCAGGCTGTCCCAGCGCGTCGCGAGATCGTCGTTGCCGTCGTCGAAGTCGTCGCAGAACGCGTGTGGCTGGGTGCACGGGGAGCTCTGTCCCGCGTCGGCATCCGCCGGCGAGCCGCCGTCGGGGATGGAGGCCGCGTCCGTGCGCGACGCGTCCGCGCCGGTGTCGCCGGCGTCGTCGATCGGCGCGATCGTCGTGGCCCCGGCGTCGAGATCGTCGGTGTCGATCAGGAGGCTGCACGCCCCCGTGAGCGCGATGCTCGTGGCGACGACCAGGCGCCGGAGGGGCATCTCCTCAGCGTGTCATAACTCGCATGGGCGTGCAGCATTCGCGCGCCCGCTCGAAGGGCGCGCACACGCTTCGCGACGCCGCTCGTCGACGTCGTTCAGCGGCGATCGATCTCGAACGGCAGCGCCATCGTCTGCGCCTGCTGCTGCGGGAGGAACTCCCACGCGTTGACGTGCTGCTCGACGCAGCTGCGCATCGCCGGCGTCTCGCCGGAGGCCGCCGCGTAGCGGATCTTCCCGTCGATGCCGACCTCGAGGGCGACCGTGAGCCGCGCCGGACCGAGCTTGTCGTAGCCCTGCCAGCACGACGAGCCGATCTCCTGCGCGTGGAGGCGCACGACGTTGTCGACCACCGCGTTCGGCCCGGTCGCCGCCGCAGCCTCACCGCCGCGACCGATGCTGAGCGCGAGGATGAGCACGAGCCCGAGGAAGATGCCGGCGACGAGGTAGCCGCTCATCCCGACCCACGACTGCGGGATCCCGAGCCTCGCGGCGAGGTTGGCGAGGCCGGCGAAGCCCGCGGGCTGCGGCTGCGGCAGGCTCATGCCGTCGGACAGGTCCATCGAGATGGGGGCATCCGAGGTCCGGTCACGGCCGTAGTCGCTCGTGAAGCTCATGACGACGGACTCTCGGTGCAAGCTGCGCGCCGCGCTCGATCTGGATCGCCGTCGATCCCGCCGCGAGGCTGCGTCTGCCCAATTTGCCGGGAAATCCGCGCGGGTCGCGCGAGAGGCCCGGCGCGATCGGCGCGACGCCTTGGGCCTCGCAGGATCCGGTTGCGTGCAAGGCAACCCCGGACAGCGCCGTCGCGGCGCCGGGCGCGCGGCCGGCCGCGGCCTCTACTGATGCACGATGACGACGGTGCCCTTGTTCGGCTCGATCTGGATCCCGTGCCAGCCCTCCGGCACGGGCGGATCGCTGAAGCGGAACACGCGCATCGCGTCGATCGGCGCGAGGTTGATGCAGCCGTGGCTGCGCGGGATGCCGAAGCGGTCGTGCCAGTACGCGGCGTGGATGGCGTAGCCCTCGTGGAAGTACTGCACGTACGGGACGTCGCGGAGCTCGAACGACGAGTCGTTCTTGTCGTCTGCGTCCTGCGACTCGCCCGCCGACGGGTTCGGCGCGGCGCCTCCCGACTGGCTCGAGCGCTCGCTCGAGTCCATCGTCGCCGTGATGTGCTTGCTCTTCAGCCGGAAGAACCCGCGCACGGTGGCCTTCGTCGTCTTCGGATCCTTGAGCCCGTCCTGGCCCGCGGACACGAGCGTGACGAACACGGGCTTCTTGCCCTCCCAGAGCGTCAGCGTCTCGTCCTCGATCGAGACGTCGATCCACTTCTCGCCGCGCTCGGCCGCGCCCGGCCAGCGGTGCGGCGTGATCGCGACGCCGACGTCCTTCACGCGCACCCAGTAGCCGGGCTTCGTCTCGAAGTAGGGGACGTCGTTGAACACCCTGCGCACGCCCGTCAGCTGGAGGAACGCGCGCGACGGCAGCACGTTGTCGTCGCGGCGCATCCGGCCGCCGTCGAGGTGGAAGACCGGGCGGCAGTCCGTGAGCGCGGCGCCGCGCTTCTTCGGATCGCACGGCCGCGCGAAGGCGACCGGGAGCTTCATGTCGTCGGTGAGCTCGACGCCGTGGAAGGCCGAGGCGACCTCGGGCTTCACCTTGTCGATCGGCAAGAGCCGCATGTCGACGGTGACGGCGAAGCGCCGGTTGTCGAGGCTCGGCCCCGCGTCGAACGCGCCGATGAACGCGACGCCGGTGTGGCGCTTGATGCGGTTGGCGAAGAACGACTGCGGCTGGATCTCGAAGCCGGTGACGTTCGGGATCGAGCGGTTGCCGTTCTCGATCCAGAACGGCGGCGCGTCGTTGTTCGTCTTGCCGCCGAGGAGGACGCCGTCGGGCGTCTGGTCCGACGGAGGGACCGCCGCGGCGTCGGGGATGAGCTCCCGCGCGAAGTCGTTCGCGCCCTTGTCGACCTTCTGCTCGTCGATGTGGTTTTCGAACCAGCGGAAGTGGTTCGCGAGCTTGTACTCCTGGCGCTCCTGCTCCGCGCGCGACGGGACGCGCAAGTAGAGCGGCGAGACCGAGCGCATGAAGCCGTACGCGTAGGGGAGCGGCTTGCTCGTGTCGGGCCGCACGTCGGCCGCGCGGACGATCGGCGCGTCGAGCTCGAGCGTCGCGTACTTGCCGTTGCAGACGAAGCCTTGCGGCGCCACCCCGTACCAGCCGCCGGGGCAGCCGTCGGTGCCCACCGGAGCGTCCGAGCGCGGGACGATCGAGCCGAGCCGGAGGTAGCCGATCTTCTTCGTCGTGTTCGGCTGGGCGTAGACGCCCGTGTGCATGCCGATGGCCGCGATCTTCGCCTTCTTCGAGATCGTGACGGCGGGCGCCTCGCCCGGGAGCGTCGCCGACGCGATCATCGCCGCGGCGGGCGGATCGTCGCCTTTCTTGCACCCCGACGCTCCTGCGAGAGCGCCGAGAGCCACGAGGAGGCAGAGACCGCTGTACCGCATGCCGGGAACGTGCACGACCGGGCGAAAAGGGCCAAAAAAGTGGGGATAGCGGCCGTGCGCGTCCGCGCTCGTCACCCGCCGAGCGCGATGCTAGACCGCGGCCCCCATGGCCTCCGCCGCACCCTCGGACCTCGAGTCGAAGAGCACCTCTGCCGCGCCTCCGCCGCCCGACGGCACGGAGCCGAAGCTCGGCTTCTTCGAGACCATGAAGACGTTCCCCCGCTCCTTCTGGATGGGATGCGGGATCGAGATGTGGGAGCGGCTCGCGTACTACGGCGTGCGCCAGGTCGTCGGCCTCTACATCGCGCAGGCGGACGACCCGCACGGCCTCCATTTCACGCAGGCGCAGAAGGGGACGATCTTCTTCTGGTGGGCGCTCCTCCAGTCGCTCGTCCCGATGGTGAGCGGCGGCATCACCGACCGCTACGGCTACAAGAAGACGATCATCGCGTCGGTCCTCTTCACGATGACCGGCTACACGCTGATGGGGACGCAGCACAGCTTCGGCGGCTTCATGGCCGGCTGCCTCGTCCTGGCGTTCGGCACCGCGATCTTCAAGCCGGGCATCCAGGGCACGCTCGCGCAGTCGATGTCGAAGAAGAACTCCAGCGTCGGCTGGGGCTTCTTCTACTGGCTCGTCAACGTCGGCGCGATGATCGGCCCGTTCTACGCGGCGTTCATGCGCGGCAAGGGCTGGCCGTACGTCTTCTTCGGATCGGCCCTCGTCATCTCGTTCAACCTCCCGATGCTCCTCACCTACAAGGAGGTGGACTCGGGCGCGGACAAGAGCAAGCCGATCGGGCGCGTCGTCATCGACACCGTCGGCAACTTCTTCGGCAGCCCCAAGCTGATGCTGGTCGTCGTGCTCTTCAGCGGCTTCTGGATGATGCTCTACCAGCTGTGGGATCTGATGCCGAACTTCTACACGGACTGGGTCGACTCGCTCGCGTTCGTGCGGTCGAACGAGTGGCTCCCGTCGAACTGGGTCAACGCAGTCGACCTCCGCGGCCGGACGCTGAAGCAGGAGATCGCGCTCAATCTCAACTCGTTCATGATCGTCGCGTTCGTGATCCCGATGTCGTTCCTCGTGGCGCGCATCCGCGTCATGACGTCGATCACGATCGGCGTCCTCATCGCGACGATCGGCACGGTCGTCTACGGGACGTCGCCGAGCCTCTACATCTGCGCGCTCGGCATCGTCCTCTTCTCCATCGGCGAGATGCTCACGGGGCCGAAGAAGACGGAGTACTTCGCGCTCATCGCGCCGCCCGGCAAGAAGGCGCTCTACCTCGGCTACGTGAACATCCCCGTCGCGATCGGGCAGAGCGTCGGCGCCAAGATCGCCGCCTGGCAGTACGGCACGTACGGCGAGAAGGCGACGCTCTCGCTCCGCTACCTCGTCGAGAAGACCGAGTTCGCCCACGGCCGCGCGTGGAACGGCGACGTCGCGTCGCTCGAGGCGGTGGCCGGCGTCGAGCGCAAGGCCGCCTTCGCGACGCTGGTGAAGGAGCTCGGGCAGGACCCGAACGCGGTGAACGAGATCCTCTGGAACACGTACCGGCCGTACCAGGTCTGGTACCCGTTCGCGATCATCGGCCTCTGCTCGCTCGTGGGCATCATCGTGTTTTCGCAGGTGAGCAAGCGGTGGAAGGACATGGACGTCTGAGCAGCGCGCGCGGCCCGCGGCGCGCGGCCCGCGGTGGTTCGTGCTCGTGTCGGCTCCGCCCGACGCACGAAACTGATGTCTTCGCGGCTCAGGGGCGGTGTCGGTTCCTTGCGTAGAACCGCGCAGCTGTTTGAGGTGAGACGCAATTTTCTTCCGTCCTGACGGTCGAGCTCTTGTCATCATGTCGACGATGATGGTCGTCGCACGTGTCCTCGCCTCGCTCACCGTCTCGGGCTGTCTCCTTCTCGCTGCGTGCGGAAGCGACTCGTCGACGACGTTCCCGGATGACGTCAAGAGCGGTGACGACGGTGACGGGAAGGGCTCGTCGAGCGGCTTCGGCTCGAGCGGCAACAACGGCGACGGCGACGGCGAGAACGCGACCTGCGCGGGCAGCGTCGCTCAGACGACGAAGCCGAAGGTCGACATCATCTTCGTCATCGACAACTCCGGCAGCATGAACGAGGAGATGGCCGGCGTTCAGACGAACATCAACAACTTCGTCAAGAAGCTCGGCGGGAGCGGCCTCGACTACCACGTCATCCTCATCGTCAGGAAGAGCGGCAGCGGCAACAAGATCTGCGTCCCCGAGCCGCTCGCCAAGCCGGGCTGCGCCGACAATCCCCCGATCTTCCGTCATATCGATCGGAGCGTCGGGAGCAGTGACATCTTCAACTCGATCCTCACCACGATCGACAGCAACAACGCGACCCTCGAGTGGGGCAAGGATCTCCGCGACGACGCCTTCAAGGTCGTGATCGGTCTGTCCGACGACGGGCGGAGCGAGACGGGCGAGGTCGCGTTCGACGCGAGCTTCATCGCGAAGGGCGCCGGGCAGTTCGGCACCGTCGACAAGCGCAACTACGTGTTCCACGGGATCTGCGGGTGGACCGAGGGAACGACGGCGCCGTCGACGACCAGGTGCAACACCGCGGACGGGCCGGGCGTCGGCTACCAGCGGCTCGCGCTCCTCACCGGCGGCCTCATCGAGTCGGTCTGCAAGACCGACTACTCGAGCGTGCTCGACAACATCGGCAAGGGCATCGTCGATCGCCTCGCGTGCGAGCTCGGCTACCCGACGGCCGACGCCGCCGATCCGACGAAGGTCCAGGTTCGCATGACGCCCACGGGCAAGGCGGCGCAGACGCTCGTCCAGGTGACCGACGCCTCGAAGTGCGAGGCGAACCCGACCGGCTGGTACTACGACGACCCGGCGAAGCCGGCGAAGATCGTCCTCTGCAAGGCGATCTGCGACACGGCGAACTCCACGCAGGGCACGAAGATCGAGGCGCTCGTCGGCTGCAAGGGCGCCGGACCCAAGTAGCGCGCGCCGCTCGCTGGAGGGCCGGAACGGCAGAGGCGGGAGCGCGTAGGCGCCGGCCTTCAGCGATCGACCGAGTCGTAGTGGGCGACCTGCGTCTGGATGGTCTGCGCGAGGCTCTCCGGCGGCGCCGAGGCCGCGAAGAGGTAGTCGGCGGGGAAGTTCTTCCGCACCTTCGTGCGGCCCGCCTCGGGGAACCTCACCGGATCGGCGAGGACGGTCTCGCTCCGCAGGTCCGTGCCGGCGTGCTGGTGGCAGCCGATGCAGTTCGTCTGCGCGTTCTTCGCGCCGCGCTCGATGTGCTGGTTGGAGCACCAGCTCGGCGCGCCCACTCCGCCGTGCACCGCGGCGAGCGCGTCGCCGAGCGAGCCCGGTCCGGTCGGGAAGCCGCCCGTCGGATCGGGATCGTTCTCCTCGTACGCGGTGACGACGCACATCTTGTAGTTCTTCCACGGTCCGCCGAGCTTCGCGATCGCCTCGGGGCGGTCGGCGCCGAAGTCCGTGTCGGGCTCGGGTGACCACCAGATCGAGATCCAGAGCCACTCGCGGAGCTCCTTCGTCACGAGGTGGAGCGCGGGCATCCGGAACGACGAGCCGTCGCTCATCTTCACGGTGTAGATGGCGTCCGCGCTCGGCGTCGCGTCGACGACGCCGTCCTGTCCCGTGCCCTTGCCCCAACCGCCGTCGTCCTTCGCGCCCGAGAGCCGCTCCTTCAGCGCTTCGGGCGTCGTCGGACGAACGGGCACGCCCAGGCCGAAGTCGGCGCGGAGCCACGACGCCTTCACGACGGCGGCGTCCTTCGGGAACTCGTCGTCGAGGCACGTGGAGAAGTTCGACGCCTTCGCGGGCTCCTGGTCGGGGACGTCGGCGACCTCGCCGCGCGCGCACCTCGAAAGCGAGGCCCAGTTCTTCATCACGTGGCGGACCATGCCCGTGCTGTAGGAGACGCGCGAGTTGCCGCCGAGCCCCTGCGCCTCGGTCCTCGTGTCGGCCTGCTTCACGCGCTCGAAGTACTGCTCCTCCGACCACGATCCGCGGTCGGTCGCGTTCCAGTCGAAGGCCTCGTCGATCTTCGCGGCGGCGAGGGGCTTTCGCGCCTTCCGCGCGGCGGCGCCGTGTCCCTCGTAGGCGCGAGCGAACATGCGCTCGAAGTCGTCCTTCTGGTACCACGTGCGAAACGCGGGCAGCTTGACGCGCTTGTCGTCGACCTTCGCCTCGCCCTCGGCGACGCGCGTGTCGGCGAGGATCTTCGCGAGCGCCTTCCACGCGACCTCGCGCCGGGCCTTCTGCGAGCTCGCGAGCAGCTCGCTCTTGGCGTCGAGCGTGCGATCGGGCGAGTACGGCTTCGCGCGTCCGATGATGACGCGCTCGGCGGGGCGGACCTCGTCCTCGGCGCTCGCGTCATCGCTCGACGCGGCCGCGCATCCCGCCGCGGCGGCGAGCCCGAGGACCATGATCGTGCCGAGGCGCGAGATCATCTCCTTGCCTCACTCGCGCCCGAGCACGACGTCGGAGGCGACGTAGAGCTCCTTGTCAGTGTTGCGGTCGCGGACGATGAAGTAGAGCCAGCCGTCGGATCGGAAGTGCGGGAAGAGCGCGAGCTGCCCCGGCGCCATCCGGGTCACGCGGATGTTCTCGCCCGTCAGGAGATCGATGACGTAGATGTCCGCCGCGGAGCTGCCCTTGTACGGCGCGTACTCTGCGTCGGACGCGAAGTCCTCGCGCGTCAGGTAGTGGTGCGTGACGATGTAGCGCTCATCGAACGAGAAGTTCGCCTTGCCGCCGGGGACGCAGAACGTGCCGACGTTCTCGGCCTGGAACGTGTAGCCGCTGTCGCCCATCGACGACTTGATGAGGCGGATCGAGTAGCCCTCCTGCTTGTCCTCGCCGGAGATGCGGCTCGCGACGAGCTGCGTGGAGGGTGACATCATCGTGTCGCCCTCCCACGGCGCGTCGACCTCGCCCTGCTGGCCGATGGTGTAGCCACCCTCGGTGCCGAGCGAGACCATCACCTTGATCTGGATCTTCTGGTCCTCGCCGAACGACGGCTCGGGGTCGGAGCCGTAGCCGTCGTCGCTCTCGAAGGAGTTGTTGACGATGAAGTAGTCGCTGAGCTCGTTGTCGGCGAGGCGCCGGCCGACGCTCTGGTAGAGCGCGACGTTGTTCAGCGACGAGCACTGCGGCTCGTCGAAGCTCACGCTGGTCGTCGCGGCGTTGGTGAAGAGGTCCTGCGTGCAGAAGTGCGTGCCGCTGCCCTGGATGAGCAGGCCCGAGTTGTCGGGCATGAAGCTCGGGTCGTAGCTCGCGCTGACGCCGATCTCGCGGTGCTCCTTGCCTCGGGTCTCGAGCTGCTTGGCGAAGTCGACGACGAATGCGCCGTCCTCGCCGCCGCCGCTCGACACGAAGCGTCCGTCGGCGCTGTTGCGCGACCAGAAGCTCGTCGAGTGCGCCATCTCGTGGAGGAGGCGCATCTTGCTGCCCGCGGCCTTCCAGGTGCGCGCGTACGCGACGGTCTCGACCTCGGCGAAGACGTCTTTGCCGTCGTCGGCCTTCTGGTCGAAGCACTTCGTGGGATCGTTCGTGGTGCTGCACGCGAACATCGGGACCTGCTGGTCCTTGTTGCGCGCCGCCCAGCCCTTCGTCTTCATCGCGCGGACGTGCGCTTCGAGCGCGGGGCTGATCCGCGTCTCGCACGACGTCGGTCGCACCGACTCGGGCAAGAGCTCGTCGAGCTTGGGCAGGCCCTTGTCGATCCACGTCTTGACGACCGAGAACTCGCTCCTGGAGAGGCGGTCGTGCTCGGGCGAGATCGGCATCCGCGCCGCGTCGCGGAGCTTCCTGTACTCCTCGGCGCCGCGCGTCGCGCCGTACGATCGCTTGAAGAGATCACCGATCTGCTTCGACTCGGGGAGGTCGGCGAGGTGAATGCCGGCCGCGAGGAAGCCGAGGCGCTGCGGCGAGTACGGGGTGCGGTTGTTGCCGGGATCGATCCGGAACGCGTCGAGCTTCTTTCGCGGCGTCTTGTTCGGATCGTTCAGGTTCGCGAGCGCGCCCTTGTACTGGCTCTCCCAGACACGCAAAGATTTTCGGTTGATGTCGTGGCACTTGTTGCACTGCTGCTGGGCGCCTTCGATCCGCTGCGCGCCGAGCACCTGGAGCGCTCGTGTGGCGAGCTCCTCTTCGGTCTGGAACGACTCGTCGGTCGAGGCATCGTCGGAGACGGAGCACGCGGCGACGGCGACGGCGAGAGGGAGCGAAGCGACCAGCAGGGACAAACGCATGGTGCTCCGCCGCGAAGCATCGAGTGTGCCCAATGTGGGACAATGTCCTCATGAGAGATGTCCGGTACTTGGACTACCGCCCGTCCTCCGAGCCCGGAGTCAAACAGGACTCACCTGATGCTCCGATGTACCACTAGGTGGGTGTACAACCTACCCCCTAACCCTCGGGAAGCACGTCGAGCACACCTCTGACTACCTGGGCACAGAAGCTGCTGAGCCCGAGTCGCCATGCGTCTCTTCTCCAAGGCCGCTTCGCTCCTCCTTCTCACGGGTGCGCTCGCTTCGGCGGCGGCGCTCGCCAACTGCGCCGCCGCTCCGGACGACGACGGAGACGAGGCGCTCAGCGACGAGGAGATCAACGGCGCGAACAACCGCATGGGCCTCCGGCTCATCTACGACGAGCCGTCGGGCACCGTGCGCGCGACCGTGAAGAAGCGGCTGCGCGCCGGCGAGCAGCTTCGCCTCCGCGTTCGCCGCGGGAGGCTCTCGAGCGGGTCGCAGCGCGAGCTCT
Source organism: Labilithrix sp. (assembly GCA_019637225.1). GTDB lineage: Bacteria > Myxococcota_A > Polyangia > Polyangiales > Polyangiaceae > Labilithrix. Next base: position 3,444 of record JAHBWC010000033.1, on the reverse strand, counting down.
CGTGCCGCGAGCTGCCCGAGGCGCCTGCGCTGCCGCCCGTCGAGGACACGAGCGAGTCGGGGAGCGCTTCGGCGAAGGTCGTCTACCAGGGACCGGCGGTCGATCCGTCGCTGCTCGTGAGCGTCTACGACGAGCGCTGGATCCAGGGAAACATCACGCCCGAGATGCTCGACAGGCTCGCGCGCGAGGGCGCCGACTCGATCGTCGAGGCGTGCATCGTGAAGGGCGACCTCGTCCGCGCGCGCCTGCAGACGAGCGTCGCCTACGCGTGGGACGAGTCGGACCCGAACCTCGGGAGCGCCGGCGTCGATCGTCTGAGCTTCGAGGACGGGCTGCAGTTCAACGCGGGCGACGCCGGCGGCGGGAGCGCGGGCCGGCCGCGCGCGGGCCGTCCGATCCAGAGCATGGAGAAGTACGCGGAGCTCTGCGTCGCCGAGCTCGGCGACATCCCGTTCTTCAAGAAGCAGGGCCCCGGCAAGTACGACACGTTCGACTGCCGCGACTTCGTCGGCGGCGACGGTGACAAGATCGCCGGAGTCGAGGGCGCGCTCATCCCGCAGGAGCAGCACGACGAGAACGGCGCCGACACGACGCCGCGCGAGTGCGACGACCGGAGCTCGAGCCGGTACAACTGCTTCAAGACCTGCGACAAGCCGGAGTGGCTCTTCCAGAGCTGCGAGCCGGGCCCCACGGTCACCACCGCGAAGAACGACAAGGGCACGCACTGGACCTTGCTCTGCCGCTCGACCGGCGCGCGCGGCGCGAGCGACGACACCCGGTCGCTCCTCGAGACGAAGGTGTTCAACGACATCGCGATGATCGGGCACAACCCGAAGACCGGGAAGACCTGCTTCTTCCAGAACAAGATCTTCGACGGCACCGACGGCGCGCACGTCCCGCACCCGGCGGACCTCGAGAAGTCGCGTCATGTCTGGGACGCCCCGAAGGGCTACTGCATGCGCTGCCACTCGGCGGAGGCGTTCATCCACAGCCCGTGGATCGACGGCGCCAAGCGCCGCGACGGGACGCCGATCGTCCCGATGATGGGCAAGCACGCCGACTTCGAGATCAGCTGGAACTCGTCGCCGTTCTCCGTCGTCAACCGCAAGGCGCAGGCGGACGCGCGCGTCGGCGGCGGGAGCTGGGACCTGCCGAAGCACCTCGTCAGCGAGGGCGCCGACGCGTGCCTCACGTGCCACCGCATCGGCGGCGGCGACGGCATGCGGCGCTTCCCGATGTGGGCGGCCGGAGAGGAGGGGCTCGATCGCTTCGCGCAGGGCACGTCGGGGCCCATCTTCCAGCGGTACTCGCCGCAGGCGCAGAAGTTCGAGAACTCCCACTGGATGCCGCTCCGCCTCGAGGGCCTCAACGCCGACAACTGGGCGGAGTCGAAGTACGGCAAGGCCGTCGCTCACATCAAGGCGTGCGCGGAGAACGGCGCGGCGCCCGAGTGCGAGTGGGCGGACGTGCCGGATCGCTGAGCGCCGCGGCGGGAGACGCGCGATCGGCGCGGACGTGGATCACGGATCGGTCGCGAGCGACGCCGTGGAGATCGCGTCCGCGGACGCCGGTGCCGTCGCCGCGTTCACCTCGATCGCCGGAGCGAGCAGCTTGTAGAGCACCGGGGTGACGACGCGCGCGAGGAGCGTCGAGCTCACGAGCCCGCCGAGGATCACGATCGCCAGCGGCGAGTAGAGGCTCGAGCGCTCGAGGACGAGCGGGACGAGGCCGCCTATCGCCGTGAGGGTCGTCAGGAGGATAGGCACGAAGCGCGCCTGCCCCGCCTGGCGCGTCGCCTCGTCGAGCGGCACGCCCTCCTCCCGGAGCTGGTTGGTGAGGTCGACGAGCAGGATCGAGTTTTTCACCTCGATGCCCATGAGCGCGACGAACCCGACGTTCGCCGTGAACGAGAGGGTGTTGCCGCTCACGAAGAGCGCGACAAGGCCGCCGATGACGCCGAGCGGGATCACCGACGCGACGATGAGCGTGCTCTTGAAGGTCCGGAACTCGAGGACGAGCACGGCGAGCACACCGAAGATCGCGACGAGGATCGCCAGACCGAGGCCGCCGAAGCTCTCCTGCCGGTTCTCGAGCTCGCCCGCCGGCATCATGCGGACGCCCGCCGGCAGCTCCTTGTTCGCGAGCACGGAGAGCACCTGCTTCGTCAGCCGGTCGGTGTTGAAGCCGTCTCGAACGTGAGCCGTCACGGTGACGCTCCGCTCCTTCGAGTAGTGGCGGATCTTCGACGGCGACGGCTCGAGCACGGGCTCGGCGATCTGCGCGAGCGGAACGGGGGCGCCGCGCGACGTGGCGACGTAGAGGCGATCGAGCGTCGAGAGGCTGGGAGCGTCACTCTCGGCGCCGGCGCGCTGCCGGCGCGGCAGCGTCACGCGGATGTCGTAGGCCTCGTCGCTCCCCGGCGCGCGGTACTTTCCGGCGCTGATGCCGCCGAGCGCGAGGCGCACGGCGCGGTCGACGTCGGGGACGGAGATGCCGAGGACGGCGGCCTTGTCTCGGTCGACCTTGATGCGAAGGTCGCTGCGTCGCTCGCGTGAGGGATTGCGCACGTCGCGCGTCCCCGTGGTGGCGAGGAGCACCTTCTCGACCTCGGAGGCCGCCGCCTCGAGCGCCTCCGGATCCTCACCGAGCAGCCGCATCGCGATGGGCGCGTCGACCGGTGGGCCGTTCTCGAACTCGACGAGCTCGATGCGCGCACCTGCGAACTCGCGGAGCTCGTCGCGAAGCGACTCCATCAACCTGGCGGTCTTCGCGGTGTCGTGACCGGCCACTTCGGCGTAGACGTCGGCGACGTTGGCCCGCTCGTTCCGCGGCGAGATGTTGTAGTAGACCTGCGGGTGGCCCTTGCCGACCGTGACGGCGACCTTGCCGACGTCGGGATGCCGCGCGAGCACGGACTCGACGAAGCGTGCCGCGCGGTCCGTCTCTGCGAGAGTGGCCCCCTCGGCGCCCTCGATCTTCACCATGAACTGCGGAACGCCGGCCTTCGGGAAGAGACTGAAGCCGATGCGGGGGACGAGCGCGACGCTCGCGACGAGCAAGAGGCCCGCGATCGCGAGCGTCGTCTTCGGCCACGCCACCGCCCGCTCGAGCACGGGCGCGTAGGTCGCTTCGATGGCGCGCGTCATCGCGCGGTAGAAGAAGTTGCCGTGCTCGCCTTCGGGACGCAGGAGGCGGCTCGACAGGAACGGAACGATCGTGAGCGAGACGAGCAGCGACGCGCCGATGGTGAACACCACCGCGACCGGCATGCTGCGGATGAACTGTCCCGGCCCTCCCGGCAGCGCGAGCAGCGGGAGGAACGCGAAGACGAGGGTCGCGGTGCACCCGAGGACGCTCACGGTGATCTGCCGCGTCGCCTTGACGGCGGCGTCGCGCGGCGAGGCCCCTTCGCGAAGGTGTCGCGTGATGTTCTCGACGACGACG
>JAHBWC010000032.1 GCA_019637225.1 Labilithrix sp. | reverse complement strand
TGGGGCGGCGCGTGATGCGCGCCCGCGTGGGGCGCCGTCATGGCCGGCGCCGCCAGTGGCGGAGCGCCGACCGTGCCGCCGCTGCCGTGTCCCATCGGCGGCGGCGGGCCGGAGCCCGCGGCCGGATTCGTCAGCGCGGCGTCGACCGGCGCGCCCATGACCGTGCCGGTGCCGATGTCCGGCCGTGCGTCCGAGGTGTCGGCGAGCGCGGCCCCGATCGCCGGCGCTGCGGCCGCCGGAGGTGCGGCCGCGGGAGGTGCGAGCGGCGCGGCGACCGGAGCCGTGCCCCCGCCGCCGCCCGCGGCGGCGATCTTCGCGGTGCCCGCGCGCTTGCCGCTCATGATGTCCTCGAGGGCGAGGCGCATCTCCGTCGCGTTGGCGAACCGGAGCTCCGGCCGCGGCGCCATCGCGCGGTGCACGAACCCCGCGAGCTGCGGCTCGATCCCCGGCGCCGCCTGCACGAGCGGCGTCACCTCTCCGCGCTCGACCTTCAGGATGAGGACGCGCGGATCGTCCGCGCTCGCCGGGGGCTGTCCCGACAGCATCTCGTAGAGCATCACGCCGACCGCGTAGAGGTCCGCGCGGACGTCGACCTTGTCGGCCGAGTACGCCTGCTCCGGCGCCATGTACTCGGGCGTGCCCATCAGCATGCCGGCGACGGTGAGGTTCTTCGTCTGCCCCGCCTGCGCGGTCTTCAGCTTCGCGATCCCGAAGTCGATCAGCTTCAGGACGGACTTTCCGCCCTGGAACGTGACGAACACGTTGTCCGGCTTGAGATCGCGGTGGATGACGCCGAGCGCGTGCGCCGCCTCGAGCGCCTGGAGGATCTGCACCGTGTACTCGCACGCGCTGGCGACGGCGAGCTTCTGCTGCCGCTTCACGACGCCCGAGAGCGGCTCGCCCTGGAGCAGCTCCATCACGAGGTACGCGACGTCGTCGACCGTCCGATCGACGTCGATCACCTGGACGACGTGCGGGCTCCGGATCTGCGCCGAGACGCGCGCCTCCTGGAGGAATCGCTCGGCGATGCCCGCGCGTCGCGCGAGGTCACTGTGGAGCACCTTGATCGCGACGTGCGTGCCGAGCGTGAGGTGCTCGGCCTCGTAGACGGATCCCATCCCGCCGTCTCCGAGCAACCGGAGAAGCCTGTACTTCAAGCTGAGTACCTGCCCGACCTCCACCACGCTCCGGCTTTTACCATAGACGGACGACGAGCCACGGATGGAGCGTTCGGCAGAGTCGGCGATCATCGACCGATCCGACGCGCGTCCGCTCCGGAGGGTCTCGACCGTGACCGTAAAGAAACCTGGAGCGAGCGGCTGCCCTCGCGCTCCCGCGCGGGTCGCGGAGCGCGGCCGCATCGCGGGCCGGCCGCGGCTCGACCGAGCGCTACGCCGCCTCGCGCGCTTCGCCGGTGAGCGAGATGCGGCTCACGTGGAGGACCGCGGTCGCCGTGTCCGCGTCCTCGACCGCGGTGAACATCGGGACGAGGCGCTCCTCGTCGGCGCCGCCGAAGGCCCCGCTCGGCGAGAACGCGCGCGCCTGCGGGCCGTCGAGGACGAGGTACACGTCGCGGCGGGCGCTCCCCTCGCGCCAGGGCGCCGTGATGACGTAGGCGATGCGCTCGCGGTCGAGGTGGAGCTCCTCGGAGCCGCGTCGGATGAGCACGCGGCGGTCGGTGACGAAGTAGCGCGTCGCCCGCGCGAGCCGCCACGGGCGGAGCAGGGCGGAGTACCCGACGAAGCACGCGACGCCGGCGAGGAGGAGCACGGCGAGCGCGACGCCTCCGATCAACACGCCCGCGGTGACCGGCGGCAGCGCGTGCGCGCGGAGCACCCGCGTGATCGGCGGCGTGAGCCGGAAGAGGAAGTGCGCCGCCGCCATCGCGAGCAGGACGCCGCCGATGGCCGTCGCGATCCGTCGCGCCGTCCAGCGCGACGCCCACGGACGTGCGGTCCACAGCACGCGTTCGCCGTCGTCGAGCCGCTGCGCCAGCGGGCGAGTCCCATCACCGAGCGTCACGCTCGGCGTGAGCCCGCGCACGATCGCCCAGAGGCGGTCGGGCCCCTCGACGTCGGCGAGCGTGAGGCTCAGGGTCCGCTTGAGCGCGCCCGTGGGCACGACGCGCTCGAGCACCAGGTCGCCGACGCCCGGCACGCTGGGGTTCCAGCGGATGATGGCGTAGCTGATGGCGTCGCGCTCGATCGTGCGACGGAGGCGACCGCGCTGCCAGATCACGTGCTTCTCGGTGACCGCGTAGCGCGCCGAGGAGCGAAACCAGCGCGGGAGGCACACGGCGGCGAGCGCCAGCGACGCCGACCACGCCGAGAAGCCGACGAGGCTCCCGACGTGCTGCTGGAGCCCGGTGGCGATGACGACCGCGAAGGCGAGCGCCACGGCGGACATCGTCCCGGCGACGACCGCGGCGAGCTTGAAGACGCCCGGCACGGAGACGACCTTCGGGCCGCCGCTCCAGACGATGTCTTCTCCGTACAGCGAGTCGCGCGCCATCAGCCCCGTTCTCTCCCGGACGCCCAGCGAGCGCCGCCCTTCCCGCGCGCTCCGGGCGCGTGGTGATCTCGAGGGAATCGGAGCAAGAACAACGCCGCTATACGTCAGCTTGGGCCCGAACCTCGGTCCTGTCCATCCCCGCCGCGCAAGGACCGGGCGGCGCGGACGTAGGCCGAGGTACGCGCGCCGACGGAGCGGGCGCGCCGTCAGGTGCGAGGGAGCGGCAGCGGGGCGTTTCGGCGCGTCGCGCCCCGCGCGGCGGCGGCGCGCACGAGACCACTGCAGAGCTCCGGCATCGAGACGCCGGCCGTCGCCGCGGCCTCGGGGTAGAGGCTCGTGTCGGTGAAGCCGGGCATCGTGTTCACCTCGAGCAGCGTCGGCTCGCCCGCGTCGGGGACGACGAAGTCCACGCGCGAGAGGTCACGGCACCCGAGCGCGCGATGCGCGGCGACGGCGATCTCCTGCACGCGCCGCGTGAGCGCCTCGCCGAGCGGCGCCGGGCAGAGGTGCTCGCTCCGCCCGGGCGCGTAGCGCGCCTGGTACGTGTAGAACGCATCGTTCGGCGAGCGGATCTCCGTCGGCGGGAGCCAGGCCGGCTCGCGAAGGTCGAGCACGCCGCACGTCACCTCGCGGCCCGGCGCGAAGACCTCGACGAGCGCGACCTCGTCGACCGCCCACGCGGCGTCGATCGCGGCGGCGACCTGGGCCGGAGGCGCGCCGCTCGCGAAGCGCGCGACGCCGATCGCCGAGCCGTTCGCGCACGGCTTCACGACGAGCGCGTCGCCGAGCTCGGCGAGCGCGCGCTCGGCTTGCTCGGCCGCGCTCGAGGCGCCGCGCCGGGCGGCGATCGACCGCGCGATGGGCAGCCCCGCCTCGGCGAAGAGGACCTTCGCCGTACGCTTGTCCATCGCGAGCGCGCTCGCGAGCACGCCGGATCCGACGTAGGGCAGCTCGAGCACCTCGAGCAGGCCCTGGAGCGATCCGTCCTCGCCCACCGCGCCGTGCGCGACCGGGAAGACGACCTCGAAGCCGCCCGTGCGGAGCGAGTCGGCGAGGTAGGCGTCGAGCTCGAGGCGCACCACGCGGTGCCCGGCCTCGTCGAGCGCGCGCGCGACGCTCGCCGCCGAGGCGCGGCTAACCTCGGCCTCGGACGCCGGGCCGCCCATGACGACGGCCACCGAGAGCCGGCGCGCGGGCGCCTGGCCGGCGCTCACGCGATCTCCGGGCTCGGCTTCGCGGCGGTGTGCTGCGAGAAGTCGACGAGCTCGATGCCGAGCTTCTGGGAGAACTCGAAGATCTTCTTGTCGCGGTAGAACTCGCCGAAGACGATCCGGACGATCCCGCCGTTCGCGATGAGGCGAAAGCAGCCCCAGCACGGAGACGCCGTGACGTAGATCGAGGCGCCCTCGATCCGGACGCCGTTGCGCGCGGCCTGGACGATCGCGTTCGCCTCGGCGTGCACGGTGCGCACGCAGTGGTTGTCCTCGACGAGGTGGCCCTCCTCGTCGCAATGCGTGAGACCGCGGATCGAGCCGTTGTAGCCGGTCGCGAGGATCGAGCGATCGCGGACCACCACCGCGCCGACGAACTTGCGGTCGCAGGTCGATCGCGTCGCGACCTCGCGAGCGATGTTCATGAAGTACTCGTCCCAGGAAGCGCGCTGTCTCGCCATGGGCGGGGATTGTCGGGGTTTGTCGGCCGGGTGCGCAACGGGCGTCGCGCCGGGCCGGTGCATTTCGCGTTTGTTCGCCGCGGCCGCGCTCCGGCGGGTATTCTCGGCGCATGCGCAAGCTGCGCCGCGTCCTCGTCTGCGTCCTCGTCGGCCTGTCGGCGACGAGCGCCGCCTTCGCGCAGCCGAAGGGCAAGGACAGAGCCGACAAGACGCGCGCCGAGCCCCCCGCCGACGTCGAGACCGCCGAGCAGCTCTACGCGAAGCTCGACTACGACAGGGCGAACGAGGTCGCCGAGCGCGTCATCAAGCAGCGAAACCTCACCCACGATCAGCTCGTGCGCGCGTACCGCATCCGCGCGGTCACCGACGCCATCCTCGACAAGGAGGAGCAGGCGCGCGAGGCGTTCTTCCAGCTCCTGGTGTTCGACCCCGAGTACACGGTCGACACGAACCTCGGGCCGAAGGTTTCGACGCCGTTCATCGAGGCGCGCGGCCAGTTCCGATCGCTCCCGTCGAAGCCGGGCATGGAGGTCGTCGCCAGCGTCCGCGCGGACGGCGGGCAGCTCCGCGTGACGACGCGCGACCCCACGCGCATCGCGAAGAAGGTCAGCGTCGGCTACCGGTGGACCTCCACGGGCGAGTACACGGTGTCGACGGTCTCCGTCGGCGAAGCGAGCGTCGAGGTCGCGCCGGCGACCGCCGGGCGGACGCGCCTCGACTTCTACGCGCTCGCCCTCGACGAGCGCGACAACGCCGTCTTCGAAGCGGGCAGCCCGCAGGTGCCGAAGAGCGCGTTCGCCGAGGCCGGCTCGCGCCCGATCGGCGGCGGCGGCGCGGGCGGCGGCGAGAAGAGCGGCGGCTCGGTCTTCTCGAGCCCCGTCTTCTGGATCATCGCGGGCGCGGTCGTCGCCGGCGGCGGGACCGCGGCGTTCTTCGCGTTCCGGCCGGAGGAGCCGGCGTCGAGGGCCGCGCTCTCCCCGCAGATCCGCTGCGGCGCCGAGCTCTGCAAGTAAGCTCGGGTCCGCGCTTCACTGGCAGAGGCCGTCGCAGTACTCGCCGACGCTGCCGCAGGTCGTCGCCGGCACCGGGGCGTTGACGCTGACGAGGCGGACCGGGATCGTGAGCGGCGCGTCGCCGTCGCCGAGGGTCATGATCGCGCAGCCGATCATGAAGTCCCTCAGCTGGTCCTGGCGATCCTTCTTCTGCGCGACCGCGAGGAGCGCGTGCTCGCCGTACGGCACGGTGACGGGCTTCCGCCCCGCGCGCATCTCGCAGATGTTCGCCGCCGGGGCCGGCGGGAGGGTCGGCGCGAGCGACGCGGGCGTCGTCAGGCGCGTGGTGATGAGCTCCTGACAGAGGCTCGCGCGCTCGGCCGGGCTCTTCACGTCGAAGACGAGGACCTGGACGAAGTCGGTCGCGACGGCCGCGGCCGTCGACGGAAACTGCACCGTGTACGTGCCCGTCGACGGATCCGCTTCGCCCGCGCTGCACGCGGCGGAGAGCGAGAGGACAGCGCCGAAGGCGAGCGCGCGACCCACGAGCGTCACTGCACTTGCTCCACGAGCTCCTCGGTCGCGAAGCGCGCGACCGTCTTGTAGACGACCGGACCCGCCGCCTGCTCGCGGACGGCCTGCCAGATGATGAAGCCGCCCCGGACGTTGCCGGTGTCGTCGAAGTCGACATTGCCGGACGCGCCCTTGTAGTCGATGTCGCCGCCGTTCCTGAGCTCCGCGAGGCCGTCGCCGACCTCGGACGGCGCGATCGGACGCCCGCCCGGCCGCGACACCTCCTTCAACGCATCACGGATCGCGACGCGGTCGGTCGCGCTGCCGGCCTTCTGGATCGCGAACGCGATCAGGATCGCCGCGTCGAAGGTGTTCGCCGCGAACGCGGGCGCGTCCGCCGCGGCGCCGAGCGGGAAGTACGTCCCGTAGATCGTCTTGAACGCGTTGTACTCGGTCGTGCCCGGCTGCGTATCGGGGTTCGTCCCGTAGACGCCCACCGCGGTCGAGGTCGAGCCTTCGTTCGACGGATCCTGCAGGCTCAGGTCGAGGAAGCCCTGCGTGAAGACGCCGTCCGTGCCGATGAAGAAGAAACCCTTCTGCTCGAGCGCCGCGTAGCCGCTGTTCGCCTTGAAATCGCGAATGAACTGCGCCGCGGCCTTCTCGTACGAGATGAGCGCGAGGCACTCGGGCTCGCTCGCGATGATGCCGGGGACGATGTCCTCGTAGTTCGCCTTCGCCTCGAGGGGGATCTTCTGCTGCGCCGCGATCGTGCGCTGGCCCGCCGCGCCGCGCTTCGGGAAGTTGTCGGAGACGACCTTCGCCATCGATGTGCCGTAGGGGTTGTCGATGTAGACGAGCGCGAGGCGATTGCACGTCGTGCCCGCGCCGCCGTCGGAGGCGCCGGCGCCCGCGTCGGGGAGGCCGCGCGGCGTCTTCGTCGCGAAGAGGATGACCGCGGCTCCCTGGAAGTCGTCGGCCGGCGTCGTGCGGAAGAAGAAGCGATCGGCCGCCGGCTGGATGCCCGTCAGCTCGACCGACGTCGCCGCGGGCGAGATCTGGATGATCTGCCGGGCGGCGAAGATGTCGGCCGTGAGCTTCACCTGGCCGCTGCTCACCGGACCGATGACCGCCGCGACGCCGCGATCGGCGAAGCGCGTCGCGAGGCTCGTGACGTACGCGCCCTCGTCGCTGCGGTCGTCCTCGATGTCGAACCGCACCTGCCGTCCCAGCAGCCCGCCGCCGGCGTTGAGCTCGCCCTCGGCGGCGCGCACGGCGTCGCGGAGCGGCGCGGTGAAGCTCGCGAGGTCCTTCGTGAGCCCGAGCGAGACGCCGACGACGATCGGGGCCTCGGCCGACGGCTTCGGCGCCTCCTTCGCGCAGCCCTGCGGGGCGAGCGCCAGCGCGCACCCGCTCGCGACGAGACCCGCCGCAACGATGCGCGCTCCGACGCCACGTCCGCCCCTCCGGAGGCTCATGATCGAATTATGACGCGCTTTGCCCCCGGCGGGAAAGCTCGCTCGGCGTCAGATCACTTGAAGCCGACGTTCTTCGTCGACGTCTCGCCCGATCGGACGGTGACGGTGACCGTCTGCTTCTGACCGGGGGTCTCGCCGTTCTCGAAGGTCAGGGTGTGCGTGCCCGGCGGCATCGACACCTTGCTGCACGGGGTGACCGAGCAGATGACGCGCCCGCCCTCGGTGACCTTCGCCCAGGGATAGGCCGACACGGTCACGAAGCCAGGGTCCTCGGCCGGCGAGGGCGGCGGCGGCGGCGCGGAGGTCTTCGGCGGCGACACGGCCGTGCGCGGGGGCGGCGGGTGGGTGTTGTGCGCCGTCTTCGCGGGCGGCGGCGGCGCGCTCGTCGTCGTCGGGCTGGTCGTCGTCGGGCTCGTCGCCGCGGTGGCCGGCGGCGCGCTCTCGGTGGCGGTCGGAGGATCGGCCGGCGGCGCCGTCGTGGTGTCCGCCGTCGGGCTCGCGGTCGTCACGCCGGGCGGAGCGTCGCCGAACGCGAGGATGTCCTTCTTGCGATCGCGGAGGCCGAGCACGACGATGAGCAGCCCCGCGAGGAGGAAGCAGCCGATCGTGATCACGATGAGCAGCGCGCTGCTCGACTTCTGCGCGGGCGGCGGCGCCATCGCGTGCGAGTGCGCGTGCGAGCCCGACGGGGCGCTCGGGTAAGCGGACGACGGATGGGGCGTCAGACCGCCATAGCTCGCGACCACGCCGCTGCCGCTCCCGCTGCCGCTCGTCCCGAGGCGAAGGAGCTGCCCGCTCACGTTCGCGCCGGACTGCTCCATCCGCTTGAGCGACTCGGCGGTCAGCGCCTGGAGCTCCTGGGTGTTCGCCGCCGTCGTGATGGCGGACATGTGCTTCTGGATCTGGCGCTGGACCTCTTCGCGCACGCTGCCGAAGAGCGACGTCATGCGCCGGCCGACCTCTTCCTGGCGGGTCTGGCGCGGATGCGCCGCGAGCCACGACTCGAGCGCGCCGCGCATCTCGCTCGCCGACTGCCAGCGGCTCTCGGGATCCTTCTCGAGCGCGCGCGCGACGAGCATCTCGAGGTTCGGATCGATCCTCGGCATGACCTGCGAGAGCCGCGGGATCGGCTCGTTCATCAGCTTGTGGAGCGTGTTGGCGGCGCTCTCTCCCGTCATCAGCCGCTGCTGGGCGATGAGCTCCCAGAGCACGATGCCCATCGCGAAGAGGTCGGAGCGCGAGTCGATGCGCTGCCCCATCGCCTGCTCCGGGGACATGTACGCCACCTTGCCCTTGAGCACGCCGACCTCGGTCTCCGTGGAGGAGAGGGCCGCCTTGGCGATGCCGAAGTCGACGAGCTTCGTGTGGCCGTCGTAGGTGACGAAGATGTTGTGGGGGGAGATGTCGCGGTGGATGACGCTGAGAGGCCGCCCGTCGTAGTCGCGGAGCTCGTGCGCGTAGCCGAGGCCGGCGAGCGCGTCGGCGACGACCCGGACCGCGATCTCCGGCTCGAGCGCTTCTTTGCGGCGGAGCGTCTCCTTCAGGACCTTATTGAGGGACTGACCCTCGAGGTACTCCATCGCGATGAAGTAGACGCCGCCCTGCTCGCCGACCTCGTAGGTGTGGACGATGTTCGGGTGGCTGAGGCGCGCCGCGAGCCGCGCCTCGTCGAGGAACATGTTGCGGAAGGCGCTCTCCTCGGCGAGCGCCTGACGGAGCCGCTTGATGACAGCGAGCTTGTTGAAGCCCATCTGCCCGCGCGCGACGGAGAGGAAGACATCGGCCATACCTCCGCGGCCCAGACTCGCGAAGAGCTGGTACTTGCCGAATGCGGTCGTGCCGGTGCCTTCGATCGTGGCCTCGGATCTGGGGTCGCGCGCTGCCCCGATCATGGGTCTATGGAGTATCCGCCAGGGGTGCGACGGTCAAGGTACCCACAAGGTAGGATAGCCGGACCCCGCGCCGGATCTCCAGCGGTATTCCGGCTCTCCGCCCGACGTCTCTCCATCCTCTCACGTACGGGCGAGCGCCGCGAACGGCCTCGCCACGGCGCGCGACCCGCAAATCGCCTCCCCGAAACGGCGAGAGGCAGACGCGCGCTGGGCGGTCTGCCTCTCCCTCGAGCCTGGCCCGCGTGGGCCGTGGGGTCAGTTGACCGGGCTCGGCTTCGTCTGCGTCGAGTCGGCGCCGTCGACGGAGAACCGGAAGTCGTCGATGAGGACGGTCGAGTCGAGCGCGCCGTCACCCGAGTCCCAGATGGCGAAGCGGAGCGTGATCACCGTGCCGGGCGTGACCGGCGCGTTGGTGGTGAGCCAGCCCGTCGCCGCGTGTCCCTCGAAGCCGGTGCCCGAGAGCGAGTCGGTGCCGAGCGGACACGAGAACTGCTTGCCCTTGTGCGTGCCGGGCGCGCAGACCTGGAGGAGGCTGTTGTTGACGCTGATCGGGTTCGTGTCCTGATCGAACGCGATGTTGCCGTCCTCGAGGCCGTCCGGGATCGGGTCCAGCATCGCCACGAAGAAGTCGTTGTACCGATCGCAGATGAAGGTCGGGTACTCCCACGTGAAGAAGTTCTGCTGGTAGGAGAACGACTGCGCGTTCGAGGGGACGCGGATCTTCATCTCGAGCGCGACGCCGTCCTGGGCCCGGCCGGTCGTGACGCCGGGGCACGCGGGCGACTCCTTCGGGTAGCCGGGCGGCGTACCGTGCGTGTAGCCCTTCACGTTCGACGAGCTGTCGTAATCGGGATCGCTCGGCTCACGCGCGGAGCCCGAGGAGAGGACGAGCATCGAGCCGCCCATCTGCGGGGCGTTCACGCCGAGCTTGGTGAGGATGCCGACGCCTTCCATGTTGCCGAGCGACGTGCCGTCGGGCTTGACCCACTTGGCGTCGACGACGCCCCACTCGACGCCGTCCGGATCGGCCTTCTTGCAGAGGCCCATGGCCCTGGCGCCGTCGAACGCGTCCGAGCCGCTCTTCGAGAGGCCCGTGTCGCACTCGATCTCCTCGTCGTCGGCGACGCCGCTGCAGTCCTCGTCAATCCCGTTGTCGGGGATGTCGTGGGCGCCCTTGTTGATGGCGGTGTTGCACTCGTTGCAGTCGTCCTTGAGCGCGTAGCCGTCGCCGTCGTAGTCCTTGTCGGGATCGCCGCCGGTGTTGTTGATGCCGCACTCGCTGCCCTTGCCGGGGCCCTCACCGCCGAAGCCTCCGCCGCCGCCGTCGGCCGTCTCGGTCGGGTCCGTCTCGGTCCCGAAACCGCTTCGCCGGCTCGACCCCCCGCAGGCGATCGCAAAGGCCGCGATGAGAAGGGAAGTGGCGATGCCGATGGAGCGTACGTTCATGAGGCCTCCTGTTTCCGCGCGGCCCACCGGAAAGGATGGACGCATCGGAAACGCGAGGGCCCGCTCTGCCATGGCTGAGCGCCTCAGGCCATGAGTCTCGCCAAAGGAGACGCTCCTGTGATGCCCTTTTGTGCGTAGATGTAGGTGCTCTACCTACGTATCTCGGCGCCGCTCCGGGGGCGAGCCGGGCGGTGGCGCCGCCCGCAACGTTGCCGCGCGCCGCGAGGGGCTGTAAGCGGTCGGTATGGCTCGTTCTTCGCGCGGGTGGGGCCGCGGCCGAATCCTGGGTGTCCTCGTGACCGCCGCGGTCCTCGCGGTCGGCGCCGCGGCGACCGCCGCCGGCGATGACCGCGCGGCCGCCGAGGCGATGTTGAAGGACGTCGAGGCCTCGCCGCGCAAGGACGCCGCCGGCGACCTCGTCACCCGCTCCCGGGCCGCGCTCGAGCGCGGGGCGAGCCTCCGTTCCTCCGGGGACGAGGCGCACGCCAGGCTGGCCGACAGCCTCGCGCGCACCTGGGCCGAGGCCGCGCGCGACGTCGCCCGCGCGGCCGCCGTCGAGCAGTCCGCCGCGGCCCATCGCCGCTCGGCGACCGACGCCGGCGTGCTCGCGGATCGCGAGCGCGCCCTGCTCGAGGAGGCCATCGCGCAGAGCGGCCGGCTTCGCGCCCAGCTCGACTCGGCCCAGCGCGACGCCAAGGAGCAGCCTGCCCGCACGAGCACCACGGCCGCGAGCGACGCCGGAGCGCGCGCGCCGGCGAAGGCGCCGGCGGCTGCCGGGGGCAAGGAGAGCGCTCCCGCGCCGAAGACGACCGCGGACGGAGGTGCACGATGAAACGGCTCGGGGTACCGCTCCTCGTGAGCCTCGCGGGCGCGCTCGCGATCGCGTGCGGCGGCGCCGGCGCGTCGACGATCGTCAAGGTGAGCGAGGCCGAGCGCACGCGCCAGAGCCTCCAGGGACGCGACGCGCAGACGCTCGCGCCGCAAGCCTTCGCCGAGGCCGATCAAGCGCTCCGCGCCGCGCGCGAGGCCGAGCGCGCGGGCGACCACGTCGCCGCCGAGCTCCACGCCGAGCGCGCCGTGGCGGCCTACCAGCACGCCGTCGCCCTCGCGCGCCTGACGCGCGCCACGGACGACGAGACGCAGGCGAAGGACGCCCTCGCCCGCGCCGTCGAGCAATCGCAGCGCTACGCGACGGCGCGCAAGGCGGCCGAGCGCGAGGCGGACGACCTCGAGAAGCAGCTCAGGGTCGCGCGCGAGGCCGAGCGGCCCGGCGCTGCGGGCCCGGCCGATCCGGAGCGGGAGCGGGCGCGTCTCGTCGCGGCGCGCTCGCTCGCGACGCAGGCCCGGCTCCTCTGCAGCGCGGCGCGGCTCGTGTCCGCCGAGGCGCCCGGGCTCGCCGAGGCCGAGACGGCGGCCGCGGACCTCGAGAAGAAGCTCGAGGCGTCGCCGAAGCCCGCGCCGATCGACGCCGCCGCTCGGGCGCGCGCCGCGTGCCTCGGCGCGCTCACCAAGGCGCGCCGCGCCGGCTCCCCCGACGCCGATCAGGCCGACGGGCTCCTCGGCGAGCTCTCTCGCTCGGCCGATCCGAAGGCGACGCGCACGACCGATCTCGCTCCGACCCGCGACGAGCGCGGGGTGGTCGTCACGCTGCGCTCGCTCTTCGCGGGCGCGAAGGGGAGCGACAAGCTCACGGCCGAAGGCGAGCGCGCGCTCGGGGACCTCGGCCGCATCGCCGCGGCGCACCCCGCGTTCGCGCTCCAGATCGTGCTCCACGACGCGACCGCCCCGAGCGCGGCCGACGTCGCGCTCGGCAAGAAGCGCGGCGACGCGATCGCCAAGGCGCTCGCCGGGGGCGGCGCCAGCGCGGCAAAGACGAAGGTGGAGCACGCCGGCGCGCAGGCCCCCGTCTTCGATCCCGCCGACGCGAAGCGGCGGGACAAGAACGCGCGCGTCGAGATCGTCTTCGTCGGCGGAAGCTGACCTGCTTGGCGGCGCGCCTCAGGCGCTCGTGACGAGCTTGTAGCCGAAGCCGTAGACCGTGAGGATGTGCGTCGGCTTGTCGGGCGATCGCTCGATCTTCTTTCGCAGCTTCACGATGAAGTTGTCGACGGTACGGTTCGTCGGCGACGCGTCGAGGCCCCAGATCTTCTGGAGGATCTCGTCGCGGCTCACGGGCTGGCCGACGCGCTCGGAGAGGAGCCGCAAGAGCTCGACCTCGTAGAACGAGAGCGCGTGCTCCACCCCGAGCGCCATGAGCGTGTGGGTCGAGAAGTTCACCTGCGCCTCGCCGATCGCCAGGACCTCCGGCGCCGCGCTCGGCCGTGACGCGCGCCGCAGGATCGCCCGCATGCGCGCGATGAGCTCGTTCACGCTGAACGGCTTCGTGACGTAGTCGTCGGCGCCCGCGTCGAGGCCGCGGATCTTGTCGGTCTCCTGCGAGCGCGCCGTCAGCATGATGATCGGGACGAACGGGCTGACCCGGCGCAGCTCCTCGCAGACGGCGTAGCCGTTGATGTCGGGGAGCATCAGGTCGAGGATCACCGCGTCGGGGCTGTGCGTCCGCGCGAGCTGGACGCCGTCCTTCCCCTTCCCCGCCGAGATCGTGGCGAAGCCCTCGAACTCGAGCGCGTCGCGGAGGCCCATCACGATGTGAGGTTCGTCCTCGATGACGAGGATCGTCTTCTTGGCGTTCACCATCGCGCCGACGACGATATCAGGAGCCCTCGGGCGGGGAACACGCCCTTCCGGCGGGCAAACGAAAAGGGGCGAGCCCGCTCTGGGCCCGCCCCTCTCGCGTCGGGGACGTCGAAGCGGTTAGACCGCTTCGATCAGTCGCCCGCGGCTTCGCCTGCGGCGAACTGCTGGATGCACTGGAGGCTGAAGCGCGCGCCGACGAGCTCGGCCGTGCCGCTCGAGAAGATCAGCGCCTGCGGACAGCGACCCGCGGGGTTCTTCTTGTTCCCCGGATCGTTCTCCACGTAGCACCAGCGCTTGTCGGTGACGTCCTTGCAGGTATCGCCGCGCCCGACGGTCTCCTGCGGGATCTCGCAGACCGGGAGGGCGGCGAGGTCGAGGCCGCCGTCGCCGGCGTTGCCGGTCTCGGCGCGCTGCTGCTCGAGGAAGACGTCGAGGATCGCCTTCGCCGGCGGCTGCAGGCCGTAGGTCTCGCATTTGTCCGTCGGCTCGCTGAGCTGAGCGAGGACGAGGCACGGCACGGGCGCCGGCTCCGCGTTCGCCTCACGCAGCTTCTGCGGGAGGCACTGCGTCGTGAGGGCGTTCTTCAGGCGATCGATGATCGCCGCGACCGCGGGGCGGTAGCCGTACGTGGGCAGGGTCGGGTTGTCGAGCTGGATCGGGCAGAGCGACGAGATGACGCCCTGGTCGCCGAGCGCGCGGACGACCTGGAACTCGCGCGTCGTCGGGTACGCCTTGGCCTTGATCTGCTGGTTGCCCTGCCCGCAGAGCGGCTGGTTCGTGCTCGACTCCGGCGTGCAGTCGCACGACGGATCGTTCGCGGCGCACTCGCGCGGCTGCGGGAGGTCGAACGTGCACGCGTACTGGAGGTCGGACTGGTCCGTGTTCCACTCGCGGCCGTGGATCTTGTCGTCGCCGTTCGAGCCGCGCGGCTGATCGGCGCCCTTGAGGCCCGCCTGCGTGCGCGGGGCGACCGACTGGATCATGTGCGGGTCGATGCCGTCGAAGTCGAAGTTCGCCGGATCGCGCCCGAGGATCTTCACCCAGTCGTCGTTGGTGATCCGGCTCTTCTCCGGGTCCTCCGCGTCGAAGTGGAGGAGCTGGTGGGGCACCCCGCCGACGACGGCGAAGAAGATGAGGTCCGGGCTACGCGTGCTGCGCGGGAGCGAGCAGAGCTCGTCGCCCGTCGCCCGCGGGAGCTTGGCGGCGAAGAGCGGGTTCGTGCACTTCGCGGTGCTCGTGTAGCTGGCGATGTCGCGCCGGCCGTTCGCGGCGACCTTCGTGACGTGCTCGGCCTTGCGGTCGGGCACGCGGAACTTCGTGAAGCCGTCGACGTAGCGTCGGATCGGGTACTGGGGATCGATGCCGTAACGCTCCTTCATGCGGTGGAAGCGCACGTTGAGCTCGTCGTCCTTCGACCCGTAGTAGCCGTTGTAGCCTTCGCCGTTCTTGTCGGCCTGGCCGGGCTTCGTGCAGTTCGCGTCCTGCTTGATCTTCTGGCAGGAGGGCTGGTTCGGGTCGCACAGGCTCTGGAAGCCGCAGGAGGTGCACTCCTCGCTCCCCGGCCCGAGCTTCGGGTCCTGGCAGGCGGTGGTGCCGCGAGGCGCCGTCGTGCCCTGGCCCGTGCCGCCGCGGAAGACCTTCGAGCCGGGGAAGTTCTTGGCCATGAAGGCCCAGCCCTGGCCGCCGATCGCGAGCGGGTCCGCCGACGAGTCGTCCTCGTCCGTCAGCATGATGATCGCGACGAGCGAGTCCGGACGGAGGAAGTCGGCGCGCTGCTGGAGCACCTCGATGTCGACGCCGTCGCCGAGGTCCGCCTGGTTGAAGTTGTCGAGCTTGACGACGTCCCAGGGGTCCGGCTGGATGAGGAAGCGGTAGACGCTCTCGAGCTGCGCCTCGAGACCGCAGCCGTTCTGGCCGACGCCGACGACGAGGTTGCGGAAGTTCTCGGTGAGCCCGTCCGCCCCGTCGATCGTGCGGATCGGCTTCTCCGGCGGCGGGTGGCGCTTCGGATCGTTGTTCTCCTCGGCCTGGGGGAACCACGCGAGGAAGTTTCCGGGCTTGGCGAGGTCGATCTCGCCGCCGTTCGGGTTGATGTTGAGGAGGCGCCCGCGGTCGTTCGTGCGCGGGTTCGCGGCGACGCAGACGTCGCCGCCGAAGTTACCGAGCGACGACGACACGACGCCGATGTGCATGTCGGTGACCGGCTTGAACTCCGGCTCGAAGTTCACCGGGCAGCCGTAGCGGTTTTCCTTGTTGCCCGCGGGATCGGCGACCGAGCCCTTCGAGTCGGGCTTGCCGTCGCTGTCCACGCAGCGCGGCTTGAGGAGGCCGTTGATCAGGTCGGGGACGGCGTCCGCGAGGATCGCCTGCTTGTCTCCCATCGACGCCGAGTTGTCGATCGCGAACAGGAGGTCGACCTTGTCGACGGCCTGCTGCGAGACGGTCGACGTGAAATTGACCTTCGTCGTCGGCGGCTGCTGGCCCACCGGACGCGCGAGGCAGCCAGTGCCTGCCGCGCCCAGCATCAGGGCGGTGGCCGACCACGCACCTCCGACGAAGAGCCATTTGCCGAGCCGGTTCGTCCACTTCATCGTGAGCGCTCCTTAGCGAATCGTGATCTATGCCGCTTCCACGCGATCGGGGCACATCGCCGCCCGACCCGAAAACTCAACCGCTTACCTACCGAAAGGCGGCCCAGGGTGTCAACGAGGGTACACCTCGGGCGCGGATCGCGACGTTATTCATGATTCGTGCCGCCGGCGACACCCGATTTCTTGCGGGAACCGGCGGGACGCGCCCACGCTCGTCCGCCAACTCGGTTGCCAGCGGGCAAGCGCGTTGGCGCGCCGGGGCCCTCGCCGGGGCGGGCGACGACGGCGCGGAGCCGGCGCTGGCGGGCCTCGGACCGGACGGGCGAACCGCCGGGAATCGTACGGTTGACGCCCCTGAGGCAGGCGCGTAGCCATCTCTCGCCGACCCCAGCTTTACCGCACGCGGCACGGCCCGAGGCCGGGCCGCGGACGAGACGACGGCCGAACGAGCGAGCGTCATGGCGGAACTCTCTCTGAAGACCTGGCTTAGAAACCGGAACATCCACAACGTCGTGGCGGACACGCGCGAGAGCCTCCGGGCGATCGGCTTCGTGCGCACGTGCGGCGTGATCCGCAGCCGCCTCGAGGACTTCGTCTTCGACGCCCGCTACGGAACGGACACGACGCAGATCAACATGCTCGAGGAGCTCGAGCTCGACGACGAGTCGCGCCGGCACGGGCAGCGCTATCAGCCCACGGGAGCCTACTCCTTCCGCAACATCATGCGCCGGCTCGCGCCCCCTCCGGGCAGCGTGTTCGTGGACTACGGCTCCGGAAAGGGCCGCGTGCTGATGATGGCGGCGCTCCATCCGTTCGCCCGCGTCGTCGGGATCGAGTTCTCGACCGAGCTCTGCGACATCGCCCGGCGCAACGTCGACGAGTTCCGCTCGCAGGAGGCGAACGCCGCGCCGATCGACATCGTCGACACCGACGTCCGCAAGTACGACTACCGGCACGACGAGACGGTCTTCTACTTCTTCCACCCGTTCGACGAGGCGATCCTCCGGGCCACGCTCGATGGAATCCGCGAGTCGCTCGAGGCGCGCCCGCGCCGCGCGTCGCTCGTCTACTACCTGCCGAAGCACCGCGCTCTGGTCGAGCGCGAGGCGTTCTTCCAGCTCCGGGAGACGTTCACGATCGGCGGGTACGACTGCATGATCTTCGATCACACGCCGAGGCGATGAGCTCGCCCCTGCCCACGATCTCGGTGGTCGTCCCCGTCTACAACGGGGCGCCCGCCTTGCCCGAGCTCGTTCGCCGGACCTCCGAGGTGTTGAGCGAGCGCTCGCCGGACTTCGAGATCATCCTCGTCAACGACGAGAGCAAGGACGACAGCTGGAGCGTCATCGCGCGGCTCGCGCGCGAGAACAGCGCCGTGCGCGGCGTCGACATGATGAAGAACTCGGGCCAGCACATCGCGCTGCTCGTCGGCCTGCGCCTCGCGCGCCACGACGTCGCGGTCACGATGGACGACGACCTCCAGCATCTGCCCGAGACGATCCCCGACCTCGTGAACGTGCTCGTCGACGAGGAGCAGGACGTCGTCTACGGCGCGCCGGCGAAGGAGACCCACGGCCTGTGGCGCGACCTCGCGTCCGTCATCATGAAGCGCATCTTCGAGCGCGGCATGGGGATGAAGAACGTCGCAAACTCCAGCGCGTTCCGGGCGATCCGGAAGGACGTGCTCGCGCCGTTCGGCTCCTACGAAGATCCCTACGTCGACATCGACGCGATGCTCTCCTGGGTGACGACGCGCTTCGGCCTCGTTCGCGTGACCCACGCCGATCGCGAGCACGGCGCGTCGAACTACAGCTTCTTCAAGCTCGTACGCTACTCGCTCAACCTGATCACGAGCTTCACCGCCGTCCCGCTCCACGTGACGAGCTTCATCGGCTTCCTCTTCACGCTCCTCGGGGTCGCGCTCCTCGCCTACACGGTCGGCTCGTATTTCCAGAGCGGCGGCACCGTCCCCGGCTTCGCCTTCCAGGCCTCGATCGTGACCATCTTCGCGGGCGCGCAGCTGTTCTCGCTCGGGATCATCGGAGAGTACCTGGCCAAGATCCATTTCCGCTCGATGGGCCGCCCCGGCGGTCTCGTGCGCCGCTTCACGCCGCGCCAGGAAGCGCTCGCGAGCTCGAAGCCGGAGAGCAAGGCCGCCGCGAACGAGGCCGCGCGATGACCGTGTCGGATCGGGAGGTGCTCCTCGGGCTCGAGTCGTTCGGCGACGCGGTGTACTTCGTCGATCGCGCGGCCTTCGTCGCCAACGTCGAGCGCTTCCGCGCCGCCTTCCAGCGCGCCTACGCGCGCGCGAACCTCGGGTATTCGGTCAAGACGAACTACCTGCCGTACTTCTGCCGGCAGGCGCACGCGCTCGGCTGCTACTCGGAGGTTGTCTCCGAGATGGAGTACGCGCTGGTCCGTGCGCTCGGCGTCCCGGGCGATCGGATCATCGTCAACGGTCCGTACAAGTCCGCGGCATTCCTGCGACGCGCGCTCGACGAAGGCGCCATCGTCAACCTCGACGCGGCCTACGAGATCGCCGCGCTCGAGGAGCTCGCCGCGGACGGGGACCGCTCGAAGCGGCCCTGGCGGCTCGGCCTCCGCTGCAACGTCGAGATCGGCGGGGCCCGCGTCTCGCGCTTCGGGTTCGACGCCGAGGGCGGAAACCTGAGGGCGAGCGCCGAGCGGCTACGCCGCTTGCCGGGAGCCGAGCTCGTCGCGCTCCACTCGCACGTCTGCACGCGCGCGCGGAGCGTCGCCGAATACGAGGAGCTCGCGGACAAGCTGATCGCCCTCGCCGACGATCTCTTCGGCGACCGCGGCCCCGAGATGATCAACCTCGGCGGCGGCTTCTTCAGCGAGATGCCCGAGGGCATGCGCGCCACGTTCGGCGCGGAGATCCCCACCTTCGACGAGTACGGCAGCGCGCTCGGCGCGAAGATGGCGAAGCGTTACGGCGCGGGCGGTCCGGAGCTCGTGCTCGAGCCGGGTCTCGCGATCCTCGCCACCGCGATGCACTTCGCCTGCGAGGTGATCGACATCAAGAAGCTCGGCGATCGCACCTTCGTCTCGACGAGCGGCAGCATCTACAACATCAAGCCGACGAAGAGCCGCCGGAAGCTCCCGATGCGGGTCATCCACCGCGAGCGAGCGCCGGTCGTCGAGTGTCGCGGCGCGGACCTCGCCGGCTACACGTGCATGGAAGACGACATCCTCCACGAGGGCTTCGACGGTCCGATCGCGGTGGGTGATGTCATCGTCTTCGACAACGTCGGGGCCTACACGGTCGTGCTGAAGCCGCCCTTCATCAAGACGTGCCCGCCGGTCGTCGGCTACGACGAAGCTTCGGGGGCGTTCTTCGTGGTCAAGCGCGAGGAGGCGGACTCGGACGTCTTCGCGACGTTCGCGATGGACGGCGGCGTGCTCCGCTGACGCTTCTTCGCGCCGCGGAGACGGCGCTCGAGCAGGACCGCGAGCGCGCGGGCATCCTCGCGGATCCCTCGCAAGTACCGGCTGCGGAACGTCTTCAGCTTGTCGAGCCCGAGGAAGAACAGGCCCGGCACCGACGTCGACTCCATCTCGTGCACGGGCGGACCGTGCTCGTGCCCCGCGGGCAGGAGCTCGCTCAGGTGACCGAGAGCGGGACGGAAGCCGGTCGCGTAGATCACGAGGTCGAACGCCTCGCGCGCGCCGTCGGCGAAGACGATCTCGTCGCCGTCGAACCGGGTGATGTCCGGCCGTGAGCGGACGCGACCGGAGACGATGAGCTCCTTGATCTCGCCCCCCTCCATCGGCGGATAGGAGTCCTCGCGATAGAAGGGCTGGAGCCGGACGCGGAAGTTCTCCCAGACGTAATAGAACGGGAACACGCCCTTCAGGATCAGCGGGTGCGGCGCGAACTCGATCGGCGAGCGGTGCGAGATCGCGACGTCGGCGCCGCCCTCGTACAGATCGAAGATCGTCTGGCCCGCGGAGATGCGCTTGCCGACGACGAGCACCCTCGGTGAGCTCTTGCCGACGAGCTCCTTGACCTGGGGCGCGTCGTAGAAGTCGCGCACGTGCATCTGCCGGATCGAGGTGCTGGAAGCGCCCGGGTACGACGGCGTGTAGGGGTTCGCGTAGTAGCCCGTCGCGTTGACGACGACGTCGGCGCTGAACGTTCCGGCCGTCGTGTGGAGGACGAACGATTCGTCCGCCCGCTCGACACGCTCGACGCGCGCGCCGGTCTTGATCGGAAGGTCGTACCGAGACGAGAAGCGCGCGAGGTACGCGGCGAACTCCGTCGCGGGCTTGAGCGAGTACGCCTCGAGCGCGCGGGCCGGCAGACCGAGGAGCGTGTTCTCCTTCCACGGCGAGAGGAGCTTCAGCGAGCGCGGCATCTCGGTCCAGCAGAAGCCGGGGACGTCGCCCGCGTCGAGGACGACGAAGTCCGAGCGGCCGAGGCGCTTCAGCTCGTAGCCGAGGCTCAGGCCGGCAGGTCCGGCACCGACGACGACGATCGGGAGATGCTCGTGCTTCGCTTCGCTCATGAAGGGGGGCGGCTCGCCCGGCGCCATTGTGGCGCATGGCCCGCGGCTTGTCATGCGGAGCCGAGCGCTCGAGGCGGCGCGGTCCGCACGAGCTGCCGCTCGGCCAGGACGCGACGCGTCTGGAGGCGATCGAGCGCGATGCACCACGCCGCGTCGGAGGGGGCTCAGTCCTGCTCGGTTTGCTGGATGCATTGCATCGTGAAGCGGGCGAAGGAGAGCTTCTGGCTGGCCTTCGTGAACGCGATGGCGTGCGCGCAGAACGTCAGGGCGGGCGCCTCCGCGTAGCAGAAGGCGATGTCGTCGCTCGCGTCCCTGCAGGTCTCGCCCGGCGCGACGGCGACCTGCGGGACCTCGCAGATCGGGTGGCGGGTCGCGTCCTCGCCTTCCTCGGCGCGGAGCTTGTCGCGCATCTGCGTGAGCAGCTGCGTGCTCGGCGGCGCGAGACCGAAGCGCTCGCAGTCCGAGTCGGGGCCCTGGTCGGGCAGCATCGCGAGCACCATGCACGCGACGCTGCCCGCTTCGTCCCGCCGCTCGAGCGCGCGCGGCAGGCACGAGCCGACGAGCGAGCGCTCGAGGCGCGAGGTGATCGCGCGCACGGCGGGGCGGTAGCCGTAGTCGTCGTCGCCGGGCCGCGTGAGCTGCTTCGGGCAGAGCGACGCCGCGATCCCCTGCCGATCGAGATCCTTCACGACCATGAGCTCGCGCCGCGTGGGATAGGCCTTGCCGCGCACCTGCACGTTCCGGTCGTCGGCGGCGCAGAGCGGCGTGTCCTTCGATCCGTCGCAGTCGCAGAGCCCGCCCTTTCGCTCGTCGTCGCTGCACGCGCGGCGGATGGGCACCGCGTCGCCGCCCGGACCCCGCTCGTACAGGTCGAACGTGCAGGCGAACTGGAGGTCGGACCCGCCGGTCGTCCACTCGCGGCCGTGGATCGGATCGGCGTCGTCGCTCGCGGACGGCGACGGGAGTCCGGGACGCGGAGACCGCGACGGGATCATGTGGGGATCGATGCCCCGCTCGTCCCAGCGCGCCGGATCGCGGCCGAGCACCTTGGTCCAGTCGATGAGCTGCCTGTCGTCGGCGGGCGAGGCCCCGCTGTCCGGGATCAGCGCGTTCGGCACGCCGCCGATCAGCGCGAAGTAGACGAGGCTCGGAGGACGCGGACCGCGCGGGAGGCGGCACAGCTCCTCGTTCGCCTCGGTCGGGAGGCGCGCCGCGAAGAGCGGGTTCGTGCAGCCAGCCCTCGGCGCGTAGTTGCCGCCCTCGTCGTGCTCCATGTCGCGGAGCGGGACGCGCATCTTCGTGAACGCGTCGACGTAGCGCGCGATCGGGAACTGCGGATCGACGCCGAAGCGCTCCTTCATCCGGTGGAAGCGCACGTTCAGCTGGTCCTCGTCCTCGGAGTACTTCGGCGGCGAGCACCCGGGCGCGCCGCTCGCGAACGCGCAGGACGTGCAGTCCTCGCTCGCGGGGTCGTCCGCACAGGCCGCCGTCCCGCGCTCGCGGACGGCTTTGTCCATGAAGCGCCAGCCACTGCCGCGGAACGAGAGCGGATCGGCCGACGAGTCGTCCTCGTCCGTGAGGACGATGACGGCGACGAGCGAGTCCGGCCGGAGGAACGCCGCGCGCTGGCGGAGGAGCTCGACGTCGATCCGGCTCGCCGGGCCGTACGTCGCCTGATCGCCGACCTTGTCGATCGCCGTCCAGGGATCGGGCTGGACGAGGAAGCGGTAGACGCTCTCGAGCTGCGCCTCGAGCCCGCATCCGTCCTGCCCGACGCCGACGATGAGGTCGCGGAAGGCCGCGCCGAGCGCGTCGATGTCCTTCGTCTTCGGGACCGGCGGATCGGGGTGACGGACCTTGTCGCGGTTCTTCTCCACATCGGGGTACCACGCGAGAAAATGGAGATCGCCGGCCGCGGCGACGTCGCCCTTCTCGCCGCGCGCGAGGAGGTGACCGCGGTCGTCGTTCCGCGGGTTGGCTTCGCGGGGACACATCGACGATCCCATGCCGCCGAGCGACGACGAGATGACGCCGATGTGCATGTCGGTGATCGGCGGGAAGGCCGGCTCCGATCCCGCCGGGCACATGTCCTTGTCCGGCTTCGTCGGATCGGCGGACGCGCCCGTCGGAGCGCGCGTCGTCTTGTCGACGCACTTCGGAACGACGAGCCCCTTCACGAGGTCGGGCACCGCGTCGGCGAGGATGCGCTGCTTGTCGGCCATCGAGGCCGAGTTGTCGACCATCACGAGCAGGTCGATCTTCTCGATGGCCGGCTGCGGGACGACCGTCTCGAAGGAAATCTTCGTCGTCGGCTGCTCCTTCGAGACAGGCCGCCGGACGCATGCGGGCAAGACGACGCAGACGCTCGCCGCGACGAAGGTCGCGATCAGCGTCCGCGTCCGTCGGTACCGGCGACCGACGCCTCCGCGAGCGGAGGAGGAGAAACGCGATTGACGGAGCATGGGACCTCCCGTGTCTGCACTGCCCATGGCCGCCGGCACCGGCTTCCGTCGGTCGAGGCGAGCCGACGCGGCGCTTCGACGCGCCCCTGCCCTGCTTCGAGCAGCGCGGGTGGATCAGGGAGCGGGCGTCTTCGCCGGGTAGACGCGGCGGAGCGCCTTCAGGTGGCGCGCCGTCACGCCGGGGACCGCGAGGATGGCCGCGTCGTCGGCGGCCTTGATCGCCTTGACGCTCCCGAGGTGCATGAGGAGCTTCTGCTTGGTCTTCGGGCCGATGCCGGCGATGTCGTCGAGCGCCGAGCGCATCCGCTTCTTCTTGCCGAGGCGCTCTCGCGCGCGGTTCGAGAAGCGATGCGCCTCGTCGCGCGCGCGGGCGAGGAAGAACATCGACGCCGAGTGGCTCCTCAGCGGGATCGGGTTCTTCTGACCGGGGAGGTAGACGCGATCGACGAGCGTGTCGCCGAGGACGTTCTCCTTCTCCTTGGCGAGGGCGACGATCGGCAGATCGTGCAGGCCGAGATCGCGCGCCGCCGCGAGGGCCACGGCGAGCTGACCGCGGCCGCCGTCGACGACGAAGAGGTCCGGAAGGTCCCACTCGCTGTCCGCGATCTCCGCGTCGAGGAGCTCGGCGTCGCCGAGCGCGCCCTCGTGCGCGTCGCCGAGCGTGCTCTCCGGCCCAGGCGACGCGTCGGAGCCCTCCGGCCCGCGCTGCGAGGTCGCGAGCTCGCGCGCCTCCTGCCGCTTGAGCCCGCGGCGGAAGCGCCGCGCGAGCACCTCGTACATCGCACGGTAGTCGTCGCCCGCGAGCGAGACCGGCACGCCGTCGACGTCCTCTTCGAGCGTCCCCTCACCGCCTCCCGGCGTCGGCGCTCCGTCCGTCGCCTTCGACGCCGAGGCCTCGCCGCGGACGTGGAACGTGCGGTAGCGCTTCTTGTCGGGCTCGCCGTCGGTCATCGCCACGACGGCGCCGACCGTGTCCTGCCCGCCGAGATGCGAGATGTCGCAGCACTCGATCCGCCGCGGGACCGTGGGCAGCCGGAGCCGCTCCTTCAGCTGCGTGAGGCGCTCCTGCACGTCGTCGGACGCGCGGCGCTTCTCGGTGAACGCGTGGCTGGCGTTGTCGTTCGCGAGGCGCAGGAGATCGGCGCGCGGCCCGCGCTGCGGGCAGAGCAAGAGGACCTTGTGCGCGGCCCGCTCGCTCAGCCACTCCGCGGTGCCGCTCGCGGCGTCGGGGAGCGTGGGGACGATGATCTCGTCGGGGATCGGGAGCGCGGCGCCGGTCGCGTCGGCGGCGCCGTCGGTCGACGAGGGCGCGTAGTGCTGGCCGAGGAACGCGGCGACGACCTCCTCGTCGGGGACCTCGGCGCTCTTGATCGAGAACGTGGC
Source organism: Labilithrix sp. (assembly GCA_019637225.1). Classification (GTDB taxonomy): domain Bacteria; phylum Myxococcota_A; class Polyangia; order Polyangiales; family Polyangiaceae; genus Labilithrix. The sequence goes on along the minus strand of JAHBWC010000032.1, from coordinate 52,402 downwards.
GACGTCGGCGAGCTTGCCGCGCCGCACGTGGAGGAGCGCGAGCTCGACGAGGTCACCCTCGCGATGGATCCCGAGGACGTCCCGGTCGACGTCGTCGACGCTGACGACGCGCTGCTCCTCGCGCACCTTGTCGATCGCGTGGATCTGATCGCGGTAGACCGCGGCGAGCTCGAAGCGCATCGCGCGCGCCGCGGCCTGCATGCGCGCCTCGAGCTCCTCGGAGAGCTCGTCGTGGCGGCCGTCGAGGAACATCGCCACGGCGCGGACCTGCTCGTCGTACCAGGCGCGGTCGACGTCGAGCACGCACGGCGCCGGGCATCGCTTGATCTGGTGCTGCAGACACGGCCGCTTGCGGCTCCGCATCTCGGTGTCGGTGCACGTCCGGAGCTGAAAATGCTTGTTGACGAGATGGAGCGTGCGACGCGCGGCGGTCGCCGAGTGGTACGGCCCGAAGTAGCGCGCGGTCTCGCCGGGCTGGTAGCTCGGGCGGCGGACGACCCACAGGCGAGGCCAGTCATCCTTCGGATCGAGCTTGAGCGAGATGTAGTCCTTGTCGTCGCGGAGCTTGACGTTGTAGCGCGGCCGATGCTCCTTGATGAGGTTGTTCTCGAGGATCGCCGCTTCCTTCTCGGTCGCGGTCACGATCGTGTCGAGGTCGCCGATCGTCCGCTGGAGGATCGGGATGAAGTAGCGGTTGTCGCTCGAGCCTCCCTGGAAGTAGCTCCGGACGCGGCTCCTCAGCGACTTCGCCTTGCCGACGTAGACGACGCTCCCCTTCTTGTCCTTGAACAGGTAGACGCCCGGCGACGGCGGGAGCGCGTCGAGCTTCTCGGTGACGACGTCGGGGAGCACGCGTCGCGAATCCTAGTACGACCGGGCAGAGGCTGAAAACCTGCGCTATGACCGGAGAGGATGTCTTCGGCTCCGCCCATCACGGCGCTGCTCGGGCCGACGAACACGGGCAAGACGCACCACGCGATCGAGCGGATGCTCGAGCACGCGTCGGGGATGATCGGCTTGCCGCTCCGCTTGCTCGCGCGCGAGGTCTACGACCGGCTCACGGCGCGCGTGGGCGAGTCGAGGGTCGCGCTCGTCACGGGCGAGGAGCAGCGCATCCCGCGACGGCCCTCGTACTGGGTCGCGACCGTCGAGGCGATGCCGATCGAGCGCGAGGTCGACTTCCTCGCGGTGGACGAGATCCAGCTCGCGGCGCACCCCCAGCGCGGCCACGTGTTCACGTCGCGGCTCCTCGCGGCGCGCGGGCGGCTCGAGACGTGGTTCCTCGGCGCCGACACGATGCGCGACGCGCTCCGCGAGCTCGTCCCGACGGCGCGCCACGTCGAGCATCCTCGCCTGTCGCGCCTCGCCTACGCCGGCGCCGCGCCGCTCGCGCGCCTGCCGCCGCGCACCGCCGTCGTCGCGTTCTCGATGCCCCATGTCTACGAGCTCGCCGAGCGGCTCCGCAAGCGGCGGGGCGGCGCCGCCGTCGTCCTCGGCGCGCTGTCCCCGCGGACGCGCAACGCGCAGGTCGCGATGTTCCAGGCCGGCGAGGTCGACTGCCTGGTCGCGACGGACGCGATCGGGATGGGCCTGAACCTCGACGTCGAGCACGTCGCCTTCGCGGCCACGCGAAAGTTCGACGGCCGCGACGTGCGCGACGTCGACGACGCCGAGCTCGGGCAGATCGCCGGGCGCGCGGGGCGCTGGATCCACGACGGCACGTTCGGCGCGGTCACGCCGCTCGAGCTGCCGGCCGGCGCGGTGCACGCGATCGAGACGCACAGCTTCCCGCGCGTACGCCGGGTCCAGTGGAGGTCGGACGACCTCGATTTTTCCTCGATCGCGGCGCTCCGGGCGTCGCTCGCCGAGCCGCCGACGCGCGGCATCTTCCGCCACGCCGCCGGGGCCGAGGACGCCGCTTGCCTCGCCCACCTCGCGGGGCGCGCGGAGATCGCCCGGCGCGCGAGCGGCGCGGACGGCGTGCGCTTGCTCTGGGACGTGTGCACCGTGCCCGACTTCCGGAAGCTGATGCTCGAGGTCCACGTCGACTTCCTCGCGGAGCTCTTCGTCGAGCTCGCCGATCGCGGGCGTCTCCGCGAGGCGTGGCTCGAGCAGCACGTCGGCGAGCTCGAGCGCGGCTCGGCGAGCGACGTCGAGGAGCTCGTCGCGCGGATCGCGGCGGTGCGGACCTGGACCTACGTGGCGAACCGCGCGTCCTGGCTCGACGCGGCCGAGCCGTGGCAGGAGCGCACGAAGAGGCTCGAGGACCGCCTGAGCGACGCGCTGCACGAGCGGCTCGTCCTCCGCTTCGTCGACGCGAGGAAGGCCGCGCGGCCGCGGGCTCGGCCGAGGCGCGCACGCGGCGAGAGCGAGCCCGACCTCGCGACGCTCGCCGGAGACCGCGCGCCCGATCCGGGCCATCCCTTCGCGGGCCTCGCCGCCCTCCGCGCAGGGCTCCACCCCGGCGCGCGGCCGCCCGCGGCGCGTCCGGGCTCGCCCGCCTGGGTCGACGACGTCGTCGAGGCGGAGCACGCGGGCCTCTCGCTCGACGCCTCCGGCCGGATCATCCACGGCGCCTCGTCGCGCGTCGTCGGCGGCGTCGTCCGCGGCGGCTCGATCGCGCTGCCCGACGTTCGCCTCGCCGACGGCGACGACCTCGGCGCCGGCGCGAGGAGCCGGGTCCACCGGCGCCTGCTCGCGTTCGCGCGCGACGTCGTCGGTGATCTGCTCGGCGGCGTCGGCGAGCTCGCCGCGCGCGCGGGCGCGTCCGCTCCGCTCCGCGCCTTCGTCCACCGTCTCGAGCAGGGTCTCGGCACCACGCTCGAGGCGGACCTCGACGACGTGCTCGCCGTGCTCTCCGGGGAGGACCGCGGCGCGCTCGAGGAGCACGCCGTCCGCTTCGGCGCGGGCGTCGTGTACCTTCCGCGCGGGCTTCTGCCGGCGTCGATCGCCGCGCGCGTCGCGCTCGCGTCGGCGTGGTTCGGCGCCGGCCGCGCGCTCGGCGCTCCCGCCGGGGGCGCGGTGTCCTTCACGCCGAGCCGCGGCGTCGATCGGCGCGCCTATGCGGCGATCGGGTTCCCCGTCCTCGGGCCGCGCGCGGTGCGGGCCGACGTGCTCGATCGCGTCTTCGAGCGCGCGGCCCGCCCCGCAGGCGAGGATCCCGCGGACGAGGAGGCGCTCCTCGCGAGCTGGATCGGCGCGCCGCGCGCCGACCTGCGAAGGGTCCTCGCGTCGACGCGCCGCGACGCGCGCGCGCCGAGCGACGGGGTGCCGAGCGACGACGCCCCGCGCTGAACGGCCGAGACGACGCCCCGCGCTGAACTGCCGAGACGACGCCCGCGCGACGCTCAGTCCTCGATGTCCACGACGGTGCCGTCGCGGACGAGGCGTCCGATCTCCGTGATCTCGTCCTCGTCGACGGCGATGCAGCCCGCCGTCCAGTCGTGCTCCTTGAGCGTCTTCTTCGTGGCGTCGCTGAGCGCCACGGGCGGACCGTGGATCCCGATGCTGCCGCCGATCGTCGCCGACTTCGGGAGATCGCCGCGCCGCTTGAGGAGCTCGAAGCGGCGATGGTCCGCGGCCGTCGGGTAGTCGATCCCGAGGAAGAGCTTGTACTGCGACCGCTGGCGCATCGTGACGTGGTAGCGCCCCACCGGCGTCGTCATGTCGCCCTCCTGGCGCTTCGGACCGAGGCCGCCCGGACCGATGGCGACCTTGTAGGCCGCGACGACCTCCTCGTTGCCCTTCGCGTCCGCCGCGAGGAGCTGCATCGTGTGCTCCTGCTTCTTGATGAGCACGCGCGTCACGCGCCGTGCCGGCGCGGCGACCGCGTCGTGACGAGGGGTTACGAGCGCGACGGCCTGGACGAGGACGGCGAGGACCAAGAGAACGAGAGGGCGGCGCAGCATGGCTCCGACTCCCTCGTCGGCCGCCCGCCTCGATTCGTGACGTCCTTCCTTCGCAGAAACGAGAGCGGCCCGACTCCGGGCTCGCCCGGCGTCACGGGGTGAGGCTCTGCGTCCTGAAGCGGAGCGTCCGATCGGCGTTGCCGATCTGACGGACGAAGAGGCCGACGAACGAGCCGAAGAGCGCGTCGCCCGGCCCGATGCCCGTCGAGCCCGCCGGACGCGACACCCACTGGCGCATCTGCGCGAGCATCTGCGGGCTGACCGGGTTCACCTCGACGATGACGCCCAGGAAATGAGGCTTGCCCGCCGCGAGCAGCGACTTGTCGGCGACGGGCAGATCGCGCGCCTCGGCGCACTGGCGGAGGACTCCCTCGAGGTTCAGCGCCGCGGAGTCGCGCTCGCCGCCCGCGCTCGAGATCTTGAGGCGGTACACCTCGTCCCACAGGTCGTAGACGACGCGGCAGGTCTGCACGGCGAGCGCGACCGGGTTCGCCTCGCCTTCGCGGAGGACGTAGGCGCGCATCGCGATCACCGTCGGCAGGCCGCTCGCGAGCTTCTCGGCCATCGCCTTGTCGATGACGTCGCGGTACGAAAAGCTCGCGCGGAGGAGCGTCTGCTTCGTCTTGTCGTTCTTGTCCCAGGCGAAGTTCGCCTGGCGCCGGGGCAGCTCCTCTTGCTTCGGCTCGTCGTCGGCGCGTGCGGTGCGCGGCGGCGTGAGGACGAGGACCGCGGCGAGCGCGGCGAAAAGGAGGGCGAAGACGCGCCGGCGCATCACTCGGCCCCCGAGCGGATCGGAATGAAGCCGAGGAAGTTGGCGATGCCGAGGGCGATTCCGCCCGCCGCCGTGTCCATCCTGAGGCCGAGGTTGAACGTCAGGTCGAACGGCGCCTGCTGGACGCCGCCGTACCCGCGCGCGGGGCGGACGAGATCTCTGCCGTTCGCGACTGCGTAGAGTCCTACCGAGCCGAAGAAGTCGACCCCGTAGATGCTCTGGCGGCCGCGGTAGATCGGGATGCGGTACTCCGCGTTCAGGCGCGCCGCGTAGTCGCCGTAGCGGACCTCCGCGATCGCGGTGCTGAAGAAATTCGGGGCGGCGCGGCGGTCGAACGCCAGGTCGAGCGCGCGGTGCGGCCGGAGGTCGGTGTAGTCCCCGACGTAGAACTTCTCGAAGAGGGGCGCATCGCCGAACACGCTTCCGAGGATCCCTTCGATCCGTAAGACGTGGTCCCACGACAGGGGCATCCAACGCGATCCTCTAAGGACGAGCTTGGCGTAGGGGTAGTCGCTCCCGAGCGGCGTGAGCGACGCCTCGGCGAGGCCGAGGATGTGCCAGCCGCGCGTGGGCAGGAACGGCTCGTCGCGCGTGTCGTGGACCAGCGTGGCGCTCACGGTCGACAGGACGCTCGAGCCGGGCGGCAGATCGAAGTCGATCGCCTCGATGTCGAGCCCGCGCTTGTGGCTCGCCGCCAGCGGCAGGCTCGCGTCGATCTTCTCGAGGCGGTAGTCGAAGAAGATCCGCGTCGCGACGCTGCCGACCTCGTGACCGGCGCTCACCTTCCCCCCGAAGCGCTGGTACGAGACGACGGCGAAGTCCTGCGCGACCTTCTGCGTGGGGTCGTCGACGAGGACGTCGCGGTTGCCGAAGAAGTCCTTCGCGTTGTTGTAGAGGAGCTGCGCCTCGGCGGTCCACGACGAGCGGAGGAACGCCCGATCGCTGAACCGCGTGCGGAGCGCGAGCTGCCGATCGGCGAGCGCGATGGCGCCACCGAGCGCGACGCCCGTTCCGGCGAGGTTCTGCTCGGACACGTCGACGCCGCCGAAGGCCGTCAGCGGACGCGCGCGGCCGTTCGGCTCGGCGTCCGCGGAGAGCCCGAGCCAGAGATCGTTGACGACGATGGTGTTGCGCTCGACAACGTCGACGACGAGCACGACGAGGCCGCGCTTGGTCCCGCGGCGAAGCGACAGCTGCACGTCGCGGAAGAAGCCCGTGCCGAGGAGGCGGAAGCGCGTGAGCTGCAGCTCCTTGTCGTCGACGTCGAGCGTCATGCCGCGCTGGAACGGGACGAACCGGAGGATGACGCGCGCGAGCGTCGTGGTGTTGCCGCGGACCTCGATCCCCTCGAGGACGTAGCGGAGGCCTCCGGGCCCGACCGGCGGTCGGGGCGCGGGCGCCTCGGTGGGCAGCGGCTCCGACACGGGCGTCCCGAGGGTCGAGGGCGGCGGCGGCGGCGCGACGGCGTCCGGCGCGGGCGATGCCTCGGGCGTCGGCTCCGGCGGCTCGGCGCCCCACGTCTTGAGCGGCCCGGCGTGTGCGCCCCGACCTGCGGCGAGCGCGGCGATGCCGAGGGCGAGCGCGGCGAGCCTCTTCACGACGGGTGCGAGCATAGCGGGTGAACGGCCGGGCCGTTGATTTCCGCGCGTTCCGAGCGTCTGTGGGCGCCCGCCTACGGCTTCGCGTCCGGCTGCGCGTCCGGATCGGCCGCCGCGACGAACGGCAGGTCCCGGGTCGCCGCGTCCACGCGCAGGATCGTCGGGTACGCGCTCAGATCGATCCCGTAGCGGCGCGCCGCGTAGAGCTGGGGGATGAGGAGCGCGTCGGCCGACGTGAACGACGCGCCGTACGCGAAGGGCCCGGCGTGTCCGGTCTCCTGCTGGAAGCGCGACGCGAGCGCCTCCCACGCGCCGAGGCCGCGCGTGATGAAGTGCCGGAGCCAGGCGAGGCGCGCGTCCTTGTCCTCGCCGAGCCGGTCGAGGACGACGAGGTTCTGGAGCGGCTGGATGCCGGCGTTGACGATCTGCACGAGCGCGCGAACGCGGGCGCGGTCCTCGGCTTTCTTCGGGAGGAGCGGCGGATCGGGGTGGAGCTCCTCGAGGAGCTCCAGGATCGCCGTCGACTCGACGTACTTCACGCCGCCCACGACGAGGCACGGGAGGTAGCCCATCGGGTTCGTCGCCTTGTACTCGTCGCGGCGCTGCTCGCCCTCGAGCAGGTTGACGTAGATGGGATCGTACGCGAGGCCCTTGTAGCCGAGGGCGATACGCACGCGGTGCGAGGCGGACGAGCGCCAGTACGTATAGAGCGTGAGGTTCGACATGGCGCGGGCAGCTTACTCGAAGCGCGCCGCGCCCGCTCAGCGACGCTCGAAGACGAACACGTCGGTCGCGAGGCTCGCGTGCAGCGGGCGCGGCGGGAAGACCGCCGACCCCTCGTAGTGGGAGACGTGGGCCTTTCGGTAGCCGGCCTGCTCGGCGAAGAGCGCGCGGAAGTAGTCGCGCGTGTCGGCGTCGGCAAGGCCCGCCTCCTGGATGCGCGGTAGGACGCGGCCGTCGCTCGGGCCGTGGGCCTCCTGGAGGTAGCGCCACGCGTGGCCCATGCCCACGACGATCCAGCGCGGCCGGCGCGCCTCGACGTTGCCGAGGCGGTCCTGCCTCTCGACGATGCCCGGCATCGGGTTACGCGACGTGACGGGCCGTGGGTCCACGCGCTCGACCGTGAGCGCCGGCGACAAGCGTGGAAGATACACGTTCCCACCGTAGACCTCGACGGGCTCGCCCGGCCGCACGTGCTCGTGGATCCAGCGCTCGGCGTCGTAACGCGCGTCGCCGGCCATCGTGAGGAGCATGCCCGCCGAGAGCCGGAGGCCGAGGACGACGCCCGCGCCCGCAAGGACCGCGACCAGCGCCGGGAGCCCGCGCCGCCGCGCGGCGACGCTCCGCTCGATGAAGACCGCGACGCCGCCGCCGTAGACGGCGAGGAGCTGCATCTGCGGCATCATGAAGCGCTCCTCGACGCGGCGCGCGACGCAGTTGAAGGCGAGCGTGAACGACAGGGCGGCGAGGAGCGGGACGAGCGCGGCGACGCGACCGACGCCCCTCCGCGAGGTCACGGCGACGAAGACGCCGGCGGCGAGGACCGGCGCCAGCGCGAGCGGGTAGTGGTTCGGGAAGAACGTGACGGCGTCCTCGAGCGCCGAGAGCCGCCCGGCCCAGTCGCGCGAGTGCTGGGCGAAGTCCTGGCTCGCGGGGCCGGTGAGGAAGCGCACCCGCGCGGCGAAGCCGGTGGGGTTGAACGGCGCCGCGTCGAGCACGAGGACGAGGCCCACCACGATCGCCGCGCAGACGAGCGCCTCGCGAAGGACGTCGGTTCTGCGCGACGGCGGGCGCGCGAGCGTCCACGCGACGAGGACGGCGGGCATCGAGAGGGCGAAGACGGCGTAGGCCTGATCCTTCGTCGCGATCGCGAACGCGGCGAGCACGGCGACGCGGCGGAGGCGCCGCGGCTCGTCGCTCTCGAGCGCAAGGACGAGCGCGAGGAGGGCGGCCGACGCCCAGAAGAGCGCCGGCAGGTCGAGGTTCGTCGTGTGCGCGTAGTACGTCCCGGCGACCTCGACCCCGCAGATCGCCATCGCCCACGCGCGGGCGCGCCTGGCGCTGGGGAACACGACCGCGGCGATCCGCCCGACGATGAGGACGACGCCGAGCGACATGAGGAAGCTCACGACCCGCGCGACGAGCGCAAACGTCGTCATCACCGGCACGGAGAGGAACGTCGCGACGAGGTCGTGCGGCGCGAGCGAGGGCGCCCGGAGAAGCTGCACGATCGTGACGGGCAGCGTGAGGAGCGCCAGCAGCGCGAGGTGGAGCGGCGGGTACGTGAAGTACTTGCCCGGCGTGTACGTCTCGACGAGGCCGGGCAGAAAATCGCGCGGGGCGACGCCGTCGACGTCCCAGCCGTCGGTCGAAGGGAGCCCCCAGCCGATGCCCGTCGCGTGCAGGACGGCGACGCCGAAGAGGACGAGCCGCTCGACCGTTCCGAGCTCCCGGACGGGACGAAGAGCAAGCTCGATCCACCGCCGGAACATCGGACGCCCGAGCCTAGTGCAGCTCAGCGCCCGCGCGGGATGAACTCGACGCGGCCGAGGCGCGGCAGGGTCTCCGTCGCCGTGGGCTCGCCGTAGCGCTCGTGGAAGGCGCGCACGCACGCGTCCGGGAGGAGGTCCGCGTAGAGCTGGATGCCGGCGAAGTCGTTGTTGCGGTAGAGCCCGTCGAAGCGCGCCCACTGCTCAGCGGAGAAGCAGCGGAGCTCGCGCTTCGGGTGCTCGCGGTTCGGATCGTCGGGCATGAACATGTCCTCCCAGCCGTCGTCGAGCCAGCTCTTGAACTGGGTCTTGTGGACGCGGCTGAGGTAGACGCTCACCGTCGCCTTCTTGTGGAAGCGGCGGTTCGCGTAGGCCGTCGCGAGGCGCTCGTAGTACGGACAGAGCTCGCGCGTGATGACCGAGTTCGCGCTCGCGATGCAGAACGGCCACTCGAGCAGCGCGGCGCCGGGCGCCGCCGCGACGGTCTCGAAGTACTTCGTGTGCTGCGGCGAGAGACGCGCGGGGCGGAACTCGTTCACGAGGAACGTCGCCGTCAGGAACTCGGCGACGGCGAAGCCCGCCACGAGGCGCTTCGCGAGGCGCGGCCACGCGTCGACCGAGACGCCGATCAACGCGAGCAGCACCGGCAGGACGATCGTGCCGCGACCGGCGACGCGGTTGTAGGCGAACCACGGGAAGATCTGGAGCGTCTTGCACCAGCGCGGATGGAACGCGAAGACGAGCAGCGCCGTGACGAGGAGAGGCTTCACCGCCGCCGACACGCCCCGCTTGTGCGAGAGCCAGATCCCGACGCCCGCGGCGATGAGGAGCGCGAAGCCGGGCGCGTACTCGCCCACGCCCTCGTCCTTCCCGAAGACCGCCCGGACGAGGCTCGAGTTCGGGTGGGTGCCCGGCAGGTACGGGAAGAGCGCGTGGAACTGGCTCGCCCAGAAGTTCCCCGCCGCGTCGGTCATCGGGTAGGTCGTCGTGTCGCGGACGACCGCCGCCACGAACGGCACGTAGACGAAGAGGCCGAGGGCGAGGAGCGCGGCGGCGCCGGCGAACGCGGCGGGCCGGGCGCGGAGCTCGGCGAGCGGCCGCTCGGGGAGCGCCAGCGCGAGGCGCCCGAGGATGCGCCGGTCGCGCTGCCCGAGCCACGCCCACGCGCAGTAGAGCGTGACGACGAACGACGTCAGCGCGTGGCCCGCGACGTAGCCGAGGTCGAGCCCGAGCGAGAGCACGAGCAGCGCGGCGCGGAGCGCGATGAACGGCAGGCTGAGCCGCTCCTTCTGGATCACCAGGCGCATCGTCACCGCGTCGGCGGCGATGCTCATCGTCACCCAGTGCAGGGCGGAGATGTTGAGGTGGTACGGATACTTGTACCATGCATAGAACGACATGAACGACGCGGCGAACCCGACGAGGCTCGCGCGGAGCACGCCGAACTGCCCGCGCAGAATGGCGGTGATGCCGACCGCGCCGAGGGCCGCGCCGAGCGTCACGTACGTCTGGATCCACGGGCCGGGCCCGACGAGCTTCAAGAGGAGCGCGTTGAACAGATCGCGCTCGGCGCACCAGGACAGGAGGCCGATGTGCGTGCCCGACGGGTACGCGACGTCCTTCGTGAAGAACGAGATCGGCTTGAGACCGAAGTGGTAGTGGTCGCGGACGTAGTAGCCGAGGAACTCGAAGTAGTTCGCGTCGCCGCGGTACGCGCCGTCGTAGTCCTCGCCGCCGATGAGCGGGCCGGAGAAGTCCTGCACGACGAAGAGCGCGTAGACGAGCGTCCCGAGCGCGAGGAGCGCGCCCGCGTAGAGCCACTCGCGGCGCTCGGCCGCGACACGCGACACGCTCATCGCTTCGTCTGGCGCTTCCGCAGCACGGTGAGGACGAGGTTGCCGATCGGCGACGTCCAGCTCTGGTGCGGGACGGCGCGCGCGAGCCCGCGCGCGATCTCGTAGGAGAGCGACGCGAGGAACGGGCTCAGGAAGTGCGTCGTGGTCTTGAGCTCCACGTCGTACTCGTGAAGGAGCGGCGTCCAGATCTCGGCGAGCTTCTTCTCGAACGAGAAGTAGTTGAAGCGCGTGATGTGCTGCTCGTCGTAGCTCACGTCGCCGACGCGGTTCAGGATCGCCTCGAGCACCGGCCACGAGCTCGCGTAGTTCGGCGTCGTGACGATGAGGCGGCCGCCGGGGGCGAGCGTCGCGTCGAGCTGCTCGAAGAGCCCGACGATCTCGTCGTGGCGGAGGTGCTCGATGACCTCGATCAGCGTGATCGCGTCGAAGGGCTCGCCGACGTCGCCGAACGACGTGATGCTCGGGGCAACACGGAACGACCGGAACGGCGTGCCGTAGTGGTGGGTCGCGTACTTGATCTGCTCCGGGAGGATGTCGATCCCGAGCTGACGCTCGAAGCGATGCCGCGGCACCATCGAGAGGAAGGAGCCGGCGAAGCAGCCGATGTCGAGGAGCGAGCCGCCGTCGCTCTCGGGCAGGTAGTCGAGGACGCGCTCGAACTTGAGCGTGTGCCAGAGGCGCCGGATACCCCCGCCCTCGCGCAGCATGCGGTCGTAGTACCCAATCGGGATCCGGCCGTAGTCGAAGTTCGGCCCCGGAGGCTGCGACATGGGCGTCAGATAGCGCGTCGATGCTGCGTTGTCACCGGCGTCGCGCTCCGGGCCCTCCCGGGTCGGCGCCGCCGGCGTCGCGGCCGTCAGATCCTCCACGGCGGCTTCCCGCTCTGCCAGAGCGCCTCGAGCACCTTCACGTCGCGCATCGTGTCCATGCACTGCCAGAAACCCTCGTGCCGGTAGGCCGCGAGCTGCCCCTCCGCCGCGAGCTTCTCGAGGGCGTGCGCCTCGAGGACCGTGTGATCGCCCTCGAGGTAATCGAAGACCGAGGGCTCGAACACCATGAAGCCGCCGTTGATCCAGCCCTCGCCGATCTGCGGCTTCTCGGTGAAGTCCTTCACCATGCCGCTCTCGTCGAAGACGAGCCCGCCGAAGCGCGCCGGCGGACGCACCGCCGTCAGGGTCGCCTTGCGGCCCTGCTTCACGTGGTTGTCGTAGACGGCGCGTAGGTCGATGTTCGCGACGCCGTCGCCGTACGTGAGGAGGAACCGCTCGCCTCGCAGGATCGGCTCGAGGCGCCGCACGCGACCGCCGGTCATCACGTCGACCCCGGTGTCGATGAGGTGGATCGTCCAGTCCTCGGCGTCGCGCTCGTGCGTGACCACGTCGCCGTCGCGCATCTTCACGGTCATGTTGCCGTGGAGCGCGCAGTAGTCGCGGAAGTAGCGCTTGATGAAGTCGCCCTTGTAGCCGAGCGCGACGACGAACTCGTTGAAGCCGTAGTGCGCGTAGCGCTGCATGATGTGCCAGAGGATCGGGCGCCCGCCGATCTCGACCATCGGCTTCGGACGGACCTCCGTCTCCTCGGTCAGCCGCGTTCCCATCCCGCCCGCCAAAATGACGACCTTTGCCATCCTCACTCCTCCGTCGCGCGCGCGACGCTCGGCGGCCGCTCCGCCTTGCTCCACGAGATGGTGTCTCCGAGGCCGGATTCCAGATCATGCTCGGGGCGAAAACCCGTCGCCGTGAGCTTCGCGACGTCCGCGCAGACGAACGGCGGATCGTTCGGGCGCGCCTGGACGGCGCCCCAGGCGACGCGGTCCTTCGCGTCGAGGAGGCGCGCGATGGTGTCGACGACCTCGCGGACGCGCACCGGGCGCCCCGAGGCCACGTTCACCGGACCCTTGAGCTCGTCGTGCTCGAGGACGTGCACGATCCCCGCGGCGGCGTCGGCCACGTGCAAAAAGTCGCGAATCTGCTCGCCCGTCGTGACGCGGGCGGTCTCGCCGCCGAGGAGCGCGTCGATCACCGCCGGGACGAGACGCCCGCGGCTCTCGTGCGGACCGTACAGGAAGAAGAGCCGCGCCCAGGCGAAGCTCGTCGCCGAACCGCCGGTGAGGTGGCTCATGATCTCGAAGAGCGACCGCTTGCACGACGAGTAGAGGTGACGCGGACCGAGCGGCGTCGACTCCGAGAGGAGGCCGTACGAGACGTCGTACTCGAAGCACGTGCCGGCCATGACGACGCGACGGCAGCCGGAGTCGACGAGCTTCGCGCCGAGCGCCGCGCTCGCGCCGAGCAGGTCGACGTTCACGCGCGCGGAGAGGTAGTCCTTCGGGTTCGCGTACCAGCCGAGGTGCACGCAGGCCTCGAAGCGCTCGCGCTCGAGCGCCGGGGCGAGCGCCGCCGGGGCGAGGAGGTCGCCGCGGAGGCGCGTGATCGCGGCGCCCTCGGCGCCGAGGCGCGCCGCGGCGAGCCGGTCCTCGGCCTCACCTCCGAGGACGAGCGCGTGGACCTCGTGACCGCGACGGACGAGCAGACGCGCGACGTGCGAGCCGACGAAGCCAGTCGCTCCCGTCACGAGGACGCGCATCAGTGGTCCTTCGTCGCCCAGTCGTACGGGATCACGCCCGAGTGCGGGTCGAGGCGCTCGCTCCGCGACGGATCGTGCGCGTGGGTGCAGCAGTTCGCGACCATCGCCACGTCGGTCATTCCCTTGAAGCCGTTCCAGACCTCCGGCGGGACGACCATCAGCGCGTAGGAGTCGGGCCCGAGGTAGACCTCCATCAGCGAGCCCTTCGTGGGCGAGCCCTCGCGATCGTCGAACAGGACGCACTTCACGCGCCCGTGGAGGCACGCGTAGTTCAGCGTCATCTCGCGGTGCTTGTGCCAGCCCTTGATGACGCCCTTGTAGACGGTGGAGCAGTAGATCTCGCCGAAGCGCTCGAAGTGCGGGTCCCTCGAGCTCATCACGTGGAGGATCGTGCCGCGCTCGTCGGCGATGCGCCGGAGCGGGATCACCTTCACGCCCTCGATCGGCGGGCCGACGAGGACGCGGACGCCGTCGGGGAGCTTCGGCCGGTCGGCGCCGCCCGCGTTCGCCGCGGCGCTCACGCGACCCTCACGTTCGGGATCGGGACGATGAACTTGCCGCCGCCGTCGCGGTACTCCTTCTGCTGGGCGAGGATCTCGTCGGCGAAGTTCCACGCGAGGAGCAGGCAGTAGTCCGGCTTCTTCTCGACGAGCGCCGCGGGCGGGAGGATGGGGATCCGCGCGCCCGGCATGTAGCGACCCTGCTTGTAGGTGCTGCGGTCGACGACGAAGTCGACGAGGTCCGCGCCGATGCCGAAGAAGTTGAGGAGCGTCGCGCCCTTCGCCGCGGCGCCGTAGGCGGCGATGCGCGCGCCCTTCGACTTGAGGTCGCGGAGGACGGAGACGAGCTCGGTCTTGAGGCCGTTCACGCGGCTCGCGAAGCCCGCGTAGAACGGGAGCCGGTCGACGCCGATCGCCTTTTCCTCGTCGAGGAGCGCGGTCACGCGCGCGCTCCGCTCGTAGGCGCCGGCCTTCGAGACGAAGACGCGGAGCGAGCCGCCATGGATCGCGAGGCGCTCGACGTCGTGGATGACGAGCCCGTGCCGCGCCGTCAGCCGATCGAGCGCCGTCAGCGAGAAGTAGCAGAGGTGCTCGTGGTAGATCGTGTCGAACTCGCAGTGGTCGACGAGGTCCTTCACGTAGGGCGCCTCGATGACGGCGACGCCGCCCTTCTGCCCCGGCGCTTCGTCCTTCAGGAGCGCGCCGAAGCCGCTCACGACGCCCTCGAGGTCGGGCACGTGCGCGAGGACGTTGTTCGCGTGGATCACGTCGGCGAGCTCGCCCCGCTCGCGGAGCTCCGCGGCGATCTCCTTGCCGAAGAAGCGGCAGAGCGTGCGAATTCCCTTTTGCTCGGCGACCTCGGCGATGTTCCGCGCGGGCTCGACGCCGAGCACCGGGACGCCGGCCTTCGCGTAGTACTGGAGGAGGTAGCCGTCGTTGCTCGCGACCTCGACGACGAGGCTCTGCGGGCCGAGCGCTTGCTCCTTCGTGAGACGCGTCGCGATCGCCTCGGCGTGTCGCAGCATCGTGTCGGAGAACGACGAGAAGTAGAGGTACTCGCCGAACATCGTCTCCGGCGGGACCTCCTCGGTGATCTGGACGAGCGTGCAGGACGCGCAGAAGACGAGCTCGAGCGGAAACGCCGGCTCCGGCTTCGCGAGGTCCTCGGCGGAGAGGAGCGCGTTGGCGAGCGGCGTCTTGCCGAGCGAGAGCACCGGCTCGAGGTCCTTCGCGCCGCACGCGCGGCAGGTCGTGATCGTGGTGCTCACGACGACGCTCCCGTCCGCGACTCCGCCGGCGCGTCGGCTCCTCCGTGCTTCAAGAACTCGGTGTACCAGCGGATGGTGCGCGCCAGCCCCTCGTCGAGCGTGAACGACGGCGCCCACTTCATCATCGTGCGCGCCTTGGTCGCGTCGAGGTACTGCTCGCGGATCTCGTTGTTCGCCTGGTTCTCGATCACCGGCTCGAGCTTCGAGCCCATCGCGCGGAGGATGCGGTCGACGAGCTCGAGGACGGTGACGGGCTTCTCGTTCGACAGGTTGAACGCGTGACCCTTGAGCGCGGGATCGACACCGAGGCGCTCGGCGACGAGCGTGTACGCCGCCGCGCCGTCCTCGACGTAGAAGTAGTCGCGCACGAACCGCCCGTCGGAGCGGATGATCGGCCGCTCGCCGCGGAGGATCGAGCGGATCGTGCCGGGGACGATCCGGTTCCAGTTGAGGTCGCCGCCGCCGTAGAAGTTCCCGCAGCGCGTGATGACCGCGGGCACGCCCCAGGTCGACGCGTACGACTGCGTCACGAGATCGGTGCACGACTTGCTCGCGTCGTACGGGTGCCGGCCCATCAGCGGCGTGGTCTCGTCGTACGGGAGCTTCTCGGCCTCGCCATACGCCTTGTCCGACGACGCGACGACGACGCCGCTCACCTTCGGGCTCCGCCGGCACGCCTCGAGCAGCGCCCAGGTCCCGCCGATGTTCGTCTGGAACGTGGAGACCGGGTTCCTGTTCGCGATGCCCACGATCGTCTGCGCCGCGAGGTGCATGACGGTCTGGATCTCGTACTCGCCGAGCGTGCGCTCGAGCAGCGCCTGATCGCAGACGTCGCCGCGGACGACGCGGACGCGGTCGACGAGCTTCGACCGCACGAGCTCGCTCCCCGGGACCCAGTCACGGACGAGGCAGACGACGTCCGCGCCGAGGCCGACCAGGCGCCGGACGAGCCAGCTCCCGACGAGGCCGGTCGCGCCGGTGACGAAGACAGGGCGATCTCGCCAGAACGCGGGACTCTCGCTGGGGGCCTGTTCCACGGGTCCTCCGTACACCAGTCCGGAGCCCCGCGCAAAACGTGGAGCGCGCGGGAGCCGGCGCCAGGACACCGCTCGTTCGAGGCTCCGGCTCCGCTCGCGACGGAGGCCGCCCGCGCGTCTACTTCGCGCTCTTCTCGTAGGTCCCGATCAGCTCGCCCTTGGCGATGACGTGGCCGCGCATGGCCTTCTCCAGGTCGCCCTTCGTCGGGCGCTCGAGGTCGGGCAGCACGGCGTCGAGGGCGTAGACCTCGTGGACGTAGCGATGACGCCCCTTCGGCGGACACGGGCCTTTCCAGCCGGTCTGCCCGAAGTCGTTCTTGCCGTCGCGGGCGGTACCGCCGACGTCCGCGGCGCTCCTCGCGCCCTCGGCGACCTCCCTCGTCGAGGGCGCGATGTCGTAGAGGACCCAGTGGACGAAGACCTGCTTCGGCGCGGCGGGATCCGGGGCGTCGGGATCCGACACGACGACGGCGAGGCTCTTCGTCGCCGGCGGAGGATCGCTCCACGCGAGCGCGGGCGAGACCTCGGCGCCCTCGCAGGTGTGCTTCGCGGGGATCGGGCCGTTCGCGGGGAACGAGCTCGACGTGAGCGTCAGCTTGGCGACCGGAGCGGCCTCGGACGGCGGCCCAGGCTTCGCCGGCGAGGCCTCGGCGACGTCCTTCCTCGAGCAGCCGGCGAGCGCGGCGAGCGCGGCGAGCGCGACCGCGCGAAACGCGACCGTATGCAGCTTGCACATGCCTCGATCGTAGGTCGGCGACGGAGCACCGAGGAGCGGCGACGACGACGCTGACCGGCGCCGCACCACCTCTCCGCCCGCTCGCGGCGTCGATCACGTCCGCGCTCGACGCCGCGCGCGCGGTCGGCTAAGTCGACAGCTCGAGTCCCTGTAGCTCAGCTGGATAGAGCACCGCTTTCCTAAAGCGGCGGTCGTCTGTTCGAATCAGACCGGGGACGCCAAACCCTTCCTGCCGATCCCGACGCGAAGCGCCCTCGCGGCGCCGGATCGGCGTGCCCTCCGCGGCGCCTGCGCGCCGTTGGTCTGGGCGCGGCTCCGCCGAAAACGGGCGCGCGCGTCGGCGCCCGCGCGGCTCCTCCCACGGCCGCGCGCGCCGTCCCCTTGGCCGCCGCTCCGCCCGGACGGCGGAGCGAGAGGCTCCGCCCGCGCTCAGTACATCGAGGCGGCGGCGGTGTCCTTGCGGCGCTGGCGGGCCTTGAGCTCGGGCGACTCCGCGACGGCCATGCCGATGAGGCGCATGCCCTCGAGGAAGTGCTTCATCCCCATCTGGACGAGCTCCGGATTCGCGTCGCCGACGTCGGGGAAGCCGAGCTCGTCGGCCTTCGCCCTGCCCCAGTTCGCGAAGAGCTTGCCCCACGGGCTCTCGAGCACCGGCGCCATCTTCTCGCGCGCGAAGCGCGGGTACCAGAACATGTCGTGGTAGGTGACGCTCGCGACGTACGCCCACGGCGCCAGCCACGTCTTCAGCGACCACTCGACCGGCTTCTTCAGCGGGCCCCAGTAGATGCGGTGCTGGTTCTTCGAGGCGAACGTCATCTTCTTGAACGGGCCGTCGAAGTTCCAGTTCTCCTTCGCCGCCTCGACGTCGCCGACGATCTCGATGTCGCGCACGTCGCCGCAACCGAGCCCTTGCTCGTGACCGAGCCGGACGAATTTGCAGTCCTTCATCGGATCCATGCCCATCAGCTTCGCCGCGACCGCGTCGATCGCGACCTGATCGGACGACGCGAGGAGGATGTCCTTCGCGTACGGGATCATGCAGCGCGGGCCGGGGCCGTCGCCGGCGAACGTGCCGTCCATGACCGCGAAGACCCCCTTGTGGATCTTCTTCTGGATCATGAGCAGATCCACGAGCGTCTCGTGGATGACCGGGTGGGTCCAGTGACGGTGCTCGTTGAGGAGGCCGCCGAACGCGTTCTTCATCGCGCCCGTCGTCGTCGTGAAGATGTGCGTCTTCACCGTCGGCAGGTGGATGATGTTCTCGCCGATGAAGCGCTTCGGGATCGAGAAGCCCTTCGGGTAGACCTCGTTCAGGCAGAGGAACTTCTTCGTGAGGTCGCCCACCGCGTCGCGGATGTCGATCCACTCCTCGCCCTCGTAGAGGTGCACGTTGCGGAGGCCGTGCGCCTGGACGACGTCGATCTGCTTATTTTCGCGCTCGCCGAGGTGCGCGTCGATGACGACGGTGCGGTTGTGGCACGCGTGGATGAGGTTCGGGTCGTACCCGTCCCGCTTCATCGCCTTGATGACGCCGTCGAGCTGCCACGGCACCGTCGACGATCCCGGATAGAAGAAGTGCCAGGAGATGTTGACCTTGAGCGCCGTGTCCGCCGACTTGTCCACCACCTCCTGGTAGCGGGCGAGGTTCATCAGGCGGTGGTAGTCCTCGAGGACGGTGGCCGGCTTGGTCTTGATGACGGCGACGACGGACTTGGGCATGGCTTCCGTATATAGGTCGGGTTTCGGGCGCGTCTAGCCGACGAAGGCGAACGGTCGGCAGACCCGCGTGAACGGCGGCGAGGCGTAGCGTGATCGGCGGCTCTCGTCTACGCGGTTCCGCGGGAGCCGGCCGCGGAAGGGCCGCGCGGCGTTGCGTTCTGCGGCAGAACGGGGCGAGCTCGAGCGGCGGCCGCGCGCGGCCTCGCGCATTCGAGCGGACGACGCCCACGCGTGGCTCGGCGCAGATCCGCGGCGACGACGCCCGTTGCGGGTGGCAGGGGGCCAGTGGGCCGTGTAGGTACACGGTTCGATGTCCCGCCTCGTCTTCGAGAGCCCGAGCGCGCGCGCACGCGTCGATCGCGCGGCGTCCTTTCTCGGGGCGCGAGGCGAGCCGCACGTCACGGTGGTCGCCGCGTCGGTCGACGCCGCCGGCGAGGTGGCGCGGATCGCGCTCTCGCGCGGAGGCGACGGCGCGCGCGCCTCGCTCGGGTGGCAGCGGACGACCCTCGGCGCGATCGCCGCCTCGCTCGCGCGGCCCGATCTGGCGCGGCGCGGGCTCGCCCCCGCGAGCGCGCTCGCGCTCGAGGCGATCTGCGCGCGCGTCGTCCACGATCACGGCGAGGTGCTCGGCCGGCTCACGCCCATTCGCGAGCGACCCGGCCTCCCGCGCGCGCTGGCGCGGACGCTCGGCGAGATCCGCCTCGCGCGGGCGCCGGCCGTCGCCGATCCGGACCTCGCGCGCCTGCTCGCCGCCTACGAGGCCGAGCTCGACGCGGCGAAGCTCGCCGACCGCGCGCGCACGCTCGAGATCGCCGCGGCCGCCGCACGCGGCCGGACCGACATCGGCGCGCTCCTCCTGGTCGACGTCCCGCTGAGGAGCCGCGCCGAGCGCGATCTCGTCGAGGCGCTCGCCGCCGGCGCGCCCGCGGCGCTCGCCGTGCTCCCGACCGGCGACGACCGCGCGCTCGAGCTCACGCGCGCCGCCCTCGGCGTGACGACGCACGAAGAGCACGTGCCCGGCGCCGCCGACGGGCCGCTCGCTCCCCTCTGGACGGGTCTCTTCGGCGCCGCCGCGAGCGACGGACCGCCCGTCCCCGACGACGCCGTGACGGTGCTCTCCGCGCCCGGCGAGAGCCGCGAGTGCGTCGAGATCGCGCGCCTCGTCATCGCCGAGGCCGCGCGATCGGGGACGCCGCTCGACAGGATGGCGGTGCTCCTCCGCGCGCCGCAGTACGGCGCGCACGTCGTCGAGGCCTTCCGGCGCGCCGAGATCCCCGTCTTCTTCGCGCGCGGGACGAAGCGGCCCGATCCGTCCGGCCGCGCGTTTCTCGCGCTCCTCGCCTGCGCCGCCGAGCAGCTCTCGGCGCGGCGCTTCTCCGAGTACCTCTCGCTCGGCGAGGTCCCGGACGACGGCAAGGACGGCGCGCCCCCGCCCGCGGCGCCGCGCGCCGAGCGCGTCGCCGCTCCGGACGACGAGACGCTCCACGCGCTCGTCGGCGCGTCCGCGGCCGAGCAGCGTCCAGGAGAGCTCGACGAGCCCGCGCTGGCCGAGCCGGCGCCGCCGCCCGTCGCCGAGGAAGATCGCGGCGCCGCGTTCGGGACGCTCCGCACGCCGCGCCACTGGGAGCGCCTCCTCGTCGAAGCGTCGGTGATCGGCGAGGCCGGGCGCTGGCGAAGCCGCCTCACCGGCCTCGCGGAGAAGCTCGCGAGCGACGTCGCCGCGTACGACAAGAAGGACGAGGGCGCGCTCGCGGACGTCTCGCGACGCGAGCTCGCCGCGCTCGAGGCCCTCCGCCGCTTCGCGCTCCCCTTGATCGACGATCTCGCCGCGCTGCCGAAGCGCGCGACCTGGGGCGACTGGATCGACAAGCTCGGCGCCCTCGCCTCGCGCGCGCTCCGCCGGCCCGACCGTGTCCTCGCGGTCCTCGGCGAGCTCGAGCCGATGTCGAAGGTCGCCAACGTCGGCATCGACGAGGTCCGCCTCGTGCTCGAGCCGCGCCTCTCGCAGCTCCGTGTGCCCGAGCTCGGGCGACGCTACGGCAAGGTCTTCGTCGCGACCACCGACGAGGCGCGCGGCCTCGCCTTCGATGTCGTCTTCGTGCCCGGCCTTGCGGAGAAGATGTTCCCGCAGAAGGTCGTCGAGGACCCGCTCTTGCTCGACACCGCGCGGCAGCGGCTCTCGCCCGATCTGCCCACGAACAAGGACCGCACCGACGAGGAGCGCCTCGCCCTCCGCCTCGCGGTCGGCGCCGCCTCGCGCCGCGTCGTCCTGTCGTACCCGCGCCTCGACGTCGAGCAAGCGCGTCCGCGAACGCCCTCGTTCTACGGCCTCGAGGTCCTGCGCGTCGCCGAGGGCCGCCTCGGCGACTTCGAGCACCTCGCGAAGAAGGCCGCGAGCACCGCCGAGGCGCGCATCGGCTGGCCGGCCCCCGCGCGACGCGAAGACGCGGTCGACGAGGCCGAGTACGACCTCGCGCTCCTCAAGGACGTCCTCGAGAAGCCGGAGGACGACGTCGACGGAGAGGGCCGCTACCTCATCGACGCGAAGGACGCCAACGCGCACCTCGCGCGCGCGCTCCGCTTCCGCTGGATGCGCTGGGATCCGAAGCAGCTCCGCGGCTCGGACGGCCTCGTGGCGCCGCCGCCGGAGGCGCTCGCGGCGATCCACGAGCACACGACCGACAAGCGCTCGTTCTCGCCCACCGCGCTCCAGAACTTCGCCGCGTGCCCCTACCGCTTCCTCCTCTCGGCGGTGCACAGGCTCGCGCCGCGCGAAGAGCCCGACGCGATCGAGGACATGGACGCACTGACGAAGGGCTCCCTCGTCCACGAGGTCCAGTACCGCCTCCTCACGCGGCTCCGCGAGGACGGGCTCCTCCCGATCGCCGCCGCGACGCTCGAGGCCGCGCGCGAGCGCCTCGACGCGGTCCTCCCCGAGGTCGCCGGCGAGTACTTCGATCGCCTGAGCCCGGCGATCCCGCGCGTGTGGGACGACGCCATCACCGGCATCGGCGCCGATCTCCGCGAGTGGCTGCGCCGCATGGTCGACGAGCCCGACTGGACGCCGGCGCACTTCGAGCTCTCCTTCGGCCTCAAGGATCCGCGCGCGCAAGACGCGAAGAGCACCGACGAGCCGGTGAAGCTCGACATCGGCCTCCGCCTGCGCGGATCGATCGATCTCGTCGAGCGCAAGAAGAGCGGCGCGCTCCGGGCGACCGATCACAAGACCGGCAAGGTGAAGGCGAAGAAGGACGAGACCGTCATCGGCGGCGGCGAGATCCTCCAGCCCGTCCTCTACGCGCTCACGCTCGAGCGCATGTTCCCCGGCACGAGGGTCGAGGACGGCGTCCTCTACTACTGCACGTCGGCGGGCGAGTTCACCAAGGTGCGCGTCCCCCTCGACGACGACGCGCGCGCGGGGGCGCACATGGTCGCGAAGACCGTGAGCGACGCGCTCGTGAAGGGCTTTCTCCCGGCCGCGCCCAACGTCGAGAAGCGGGGCTACAGCGCGTGCACATGGTGTGACTTCAAGCCCGTCTGCGGCCCCTACGAGGAGATCCGCACGCGGAAGAAGCCGCAGGGCCCGCTCAAGGTCCTCGCCGAGCTGAGGAAGCGAAAATGAAGGCCGCGGGAACCCCCCAGGCGCCGCTCGTCGACGGCGCGGCGCGCGATCGGATCGCGAACGATCTCGGCTCGACCCTCGTCGTCGAGGCCGCCGCCGGCACCGGCAAGACCACGGCGCTCGTCGAGCGCATCCTCTCGCTCCTCCGGACCGGCACGGCCACGCTCGCCAGCGGCGCGGGCGACCTCGTCGCGGTGACGTTCACCGAGAAGGCCGCCGGCGAGATGAAGCTCCGCCTCCGCACGGAGATCGAGCGCGCGCGGACCGCCGCCGGCGAGAGCCCCGACGCCCCCGAACGCCGCCTCGAGCGCGAGCGGCTCGACCAGGCGCTCGAGCAGCTCGAGGCCGCGCGCATCGGCACGATCCACGCGTTCTGCGCCGACATCCTGCGCGAACGGCCGGTCGAGGCGGAGATCGACCCGCTCTTCGAGGTGGCGGCCGAGGACGAGCAGGACCGCCTCTACGAGGACGCGTTCACCGCCTGGTTCCAGGCGACCCTCGCGCGGCCGGCGAGCGAGGTGCCCGGCGTCTCGCGCGTCCTCCGGCGCGCGACGCGCGAGCGCGATCAGGACGGACCGCGGGCGGCGCTCCGCAAGTCCGGACGCACGCTCGTCGAGCAGCGCGACTTCCCCACGCCGTACGAGCAGCCGACCTTCGATCGGGCGCGATCGATCGACGCCGTGCTCGACCGCCTTCGGGAGCTCGTCGAGGTCCGCCCGAAGGGGTTCCCGGACAGCTGGCTGACCAAATCGCTCGTCGAGATCGAGCGCGTGCTCTACGAGATCGAGCGCCGGGAAGAGGCCGAGCCGCGCGATCACGACGCGGTCGAAGCGGCGCTCCGCACGCTCCAGCGCGCGCGGCTCTGGGGCTGGAAGGGCTCGGGGCAGTGGTTCAACCGCGCCGAGGGGATCGCGCGGCAGGACGTGCTCGACGCGCGGACGAAGGCGCGCGAGCACCTCGACGAGGTGCTGAGCGCCGCGGACGCGGAGCTCGCCGCACAGCTCCACCGCGAGCTCCGGAGCGTCGTCGACATCTACGAGGCGACGAAGGCACGCTCCGGCAAGCTCGATTTTCTCGACCTCCTGCTGTTGACGAAGCAGCTCCTCGAGAGCAACGCCTCGGTGCGCGCGGAGCTGCAAGCGCGCTTCGGCCACCTGCTCATCGACGAGTTCCAGGACACCGACCCGCTCCAGGCGGAGATCCTCTTCTTGCTCGCAGCCGACGATCCGGCGGAGCGCGACGCCGATCGCGCGCGCGTCGTCCCGGGGAAGCTCTTTCTCGTCGGCGATCCGAAGCAGTCGATCTACCGCTTCCGCCGCGCGGACGTCTCGCTCTACGAGGGGATCAAGCGCCGGCTCGTGAAGGACGGCGCGGCGGTGCTGGAGCTCACGACGAGCTTCCGGAGCGCGCCGTCGATCCAGGAGCTCGTCAACGCCGCGTTCGCACCGCTGATGCCGAAGGCCGCGGCGGGCGCTGCCCCCGACGGCGACCAAGGAGCACGCTCGCAGGCGGAGTACGTCGCGCTGTCGCCCCATCGGCCCGATCCGACCGACCGCCCCACGGTCATCGCACTGCCCGTGCCGCGGCCCTACGGCGACTACAGGAAGATCGTCCAGTGGAAGATCGAAGAGTCGCTCCCCGACGCCGTCGGCGCGTTCGTCGACTGGCTCGTCCGCTCGAGCGGCTGGACGATCACCGAGCGCGGCTCCGACACGCCGACGTCGATCAAGGCGCAGCACGTGTGCCTGCTCTTCAAGCGGCTCCAGAGCTTCGGCAACGACGTCACGCGGCCCTACGTGCGCGCGCTCGAGGCGCGCCGGCTCCCGCACGTGCTCGTCGGCGGGCGGAGCTTCCACGAGCGCGAGGAGGTGATCGCGCTCCGGAACGCGCTCGCCGCGATCGAGTGGCCCGACGACGCGTTCTCGATCTACGCCACCCTCCACGGGCCGTTCTTCGCGCTCGGCGACGACGCGCTCCTGGCGTTCAAGCATGGCCAGAGGCACCTCCACCCGCTCCGCCAGCGCGACGCGTCGAAGCTCACCGAGCTGACGACGCCGGTCGCGGACGCGCTCGACGTGCTCGCGCGCCTCCACGTCGGCCGCAACCGGAGCACGATCGCGAGCACCATCGCGCGCCTCCTCGAGATGACGCGCGCCCATGCCGGCGTCGCGATCTGGCCGGCCGGCGAGCAGGCGCTCGGCAACATCCTGCGCGTGCTCGACATGGCGCGCCGCTTCGAGCAGGGATCGGTGACCTCGTTCCGCGCCTTCGTCACGCGGCTCGAAGAGGACGCCGAGCGCGGCGGCGTGAACGAGGCGCCCGTCGTCGAGGAGGGGACCGACGGCGTCCGCATCATGACCGTGCACAAGGCCAAGGGGCTCGAGTTCCCCGTCGTCATCCTCGTCGATCCGACGGCGAACGCGACGTTCCGCGAACCGTCGCGCCAGGTCGACCCGCAGCGGAAGCTCTGGGCGGTCCCGCTCTGCGGCGCCGCGCCGAAGGAGCTCCTCGAGCGACGCGACGCGATCCTCGAGCAGGATCGCGAAGAGGCGCATCGCCTGCTCTACGTCGCGACGACGCGCGCGCGCGAGCTCTTGGTGCTGCCGGTCATCGGCGACCCGCGCGACGAGCCGACGGACGGCTGGCTCGAGCCGCTCGCGCCCGTGCTCTACCCGCGTCCGGAGGAGCGGCGCGCCTCGCAGAGGGCGCCGGGGTGCCCGGCGTTCGGCGAGGACACCGTCTTCGAGCGACCGGCCAACGTGGAGCACGGCGCCGACGCGTCCGTACGGCCCGGCCTGCATCGCCCGACGAGCGGCGCGCACCGCGTCGTCTTCTGGGATCCGCACGCCCTCGTGCTCGACAAGGAGGACGAGGCCGGCCTCCGTCACCAGAAGGTGCTCGCGAAGGGCCCCGCCGCGGCGAAGAGCGAGGAGCGGCACTCCGCGTGGAAGTCGGCGCGGCGGGACGCGATCGCCGGGGCGTCGGCGCCGACGCTCCGCGTGCGTACCGTCACGGAGATGAAGGACGACGCGACGCGCGCGGCGACGACCCACGACGTGATCGTCGAGTCGACGGACGCGGTCCGGCGGGCGCGGCCACACGGCAAGCGCTTCGGGATCCTCGTCCACGCCGTCCTCGCGACGGTCGCCCTCGACGCCGACGAGGGCGCGATCGCCGACGCAGCGCGCATCCAGGGTCGCGTCGCCGGCGCGTCCGAGGAGGAAGTGGCCGCGGCGCGCGACGTCGTCTTCGCCGCGCTCGCGCACCCGCTGCTCGTCCGCGCCCGCTCGGCCGCGCGCCTCGAGCGCGAGGTCGCGGTCATGCTCCGCGAGGACGACGGGACGATCATCGAGGGCGTCGTCGACCTCGCCTTCTTCGAGAACGACGCCGGCTGGACGGTCGTCGATTTCAAGACCGATCTCGACATGGGCGAGCGGCGCGACGGCTACGCGCGCCAAGTGGCGATCTACGCGCGCGCGATCGCCACGGTGACGGGCGCCCCGGCGCGCGGCGCGCTGCTCTCGGTGTAGACGCGTCGTCACGCTGCGCCCGCCGCGTGCCGAGCTTCGCTCGCCGAGAGGCCACGTGACCGCGACGCGGCGTCAGGATCGGGCGGGCCGGGCGAGGCCGAAGCGGCGCATCTTGCGGTAGAGCGTTGCGCGCGGCATCCCGAGGAGCTGCGACGTGTGCACGACGTTCCAGTCGGTCTCCTCGAGCGTCGCGACGATGCGCGCGCGCAGCGCCACGCTCGGCCCCCGCGCGGGGGCGCCGGCGGCGCCGAGGTCGAGATCCGCCGCGCCGATCGTGCTGCCCGGCGCGAGCAAGAACGCTTTCGTCAGGACGTTCTCGAGCTCGCGCACGTTGCCGGGCCACGCGTGCGCGAGGAGCGCGCGCTCCCCGCTCCGATCGAGCGTCGCCCGCGGCCGTCCGAGATCGGTCGCGAGCCGAGCGAGGATCGCCTCTGCGATGGGCAGGACGTCCTCGATGCGATCGCGGAGCGGCGGCAGCTCGATCTCGACGACGGCCACGCGATAGTAGAGGTCCTCGCGAAAACGCCCCGCGCGCACCTCCTCGGCGAGCACGCGGTTCGTCGCGCACACGAGGCGGACGTCGGTCGCGACGGCCTCGTTCGCCCCGAGCGGACGGACCTCGTGCTCCTGCAGGACGCGCAGGAGCTTCACTTGCATCGACGGCGGCATCTCGCCGAGCTCGTCGAGGAAGAGCGTGCCTCCCCGTGCCGAGACGAACAGGCCCGGATGATCTCGCGTCGCGCCGCTGAACGCGCCGCGCTCGTAGCCGAAGAGCTCCGCCTCGAGGAGCGTCTCCGGGAGCGCGCCGCAGTTGATCGCGACGAACGGCGCGCTCGCGCGGGCGCTGTTGTCGTGGATCGCGCGGGCGATCCGCTCCTTGCCGGTCCCGCTCTCGCCGCGCACGAGGACGGTGACGTCGGCGTCGATGACCCGATCGAGCACCGCGAAGACGCGCCTCATCGGAAGGCTCGTCGCGACGATGCCGCTGTAGTCGAAGCGCGGGCGCGCCGCCGGGCTCCGGTGCTCGTCCTCCTCGATCGTGCGCTTCAGCCGGGCGATCTCCAGCGCCTGCCCGCGCGCGAGCCGCTCGATCTCCGCGTTCTGCTCCTCGAGGACCTTGCTCTTGACGCGGAGCTCCTCGACGAGCCGTGCCTTCTCGAGCGCGAGCGCGGCCTGGTCACCGAGCGCGAGCAAGACGTCGACCAGGTCCGGCCGGAAGCCGCCCGCGGAGAAGCGGTGGTCGACGTAGATCGCGCCGAGGATTCCGTCGGGCGATCGGATGGGGACACACAGGAGGGACTTGAGCTTCATCGCGTGGACGCTGCGCGCCTTGACGAAGCGAGGATCGAACGCGGCGTCGACCGCGATCACCGGCTCGCCGGTCCGGACGACCCGCTCCGCGACGGTGCGGCTGAACTTCAGGTGCCCCTGCCGTAACGTCTCGCGATCGACGTTGCGGGCGACGGCGACGCGCAGGCGCTCGCCGCGCGCGACGCCGTCCTCGCCGTGCGCGGCGCCCTCGCCGTGCGCACCGCCCTCGCCGCGCGTGACGCCGCCCTCGCCGCGCGTGACGCGCACGAGGAGGAACCCGCGCTCGGCGTTCGTGAGGCTGATCGCGGCGTCCAGCGCCTCCTCGAGCACGGCGCTCGTGGTCGTCGCCGAGTTGAGCCTGCGGTTGATCTCGAGGATGCGCCGGACGTCGATCGCCGCCGGGGCGGCGCGCTCGGGCGCGGCCGCCTGCGGCGCCGGGGCGAAGACCTTCGCGCGCGACGGATGCCGGCGGAACGCGTCGTGGAGCTCTTCGGGCAACGACGCGAGCGTCCGCTCCCAGATCTCCCGCGCTCGCGCGGCGTGACGCTCGGAGAGAAAATCGCGACCCGCGGCGGCGAACGCCTCCGCCGTCTTCGCCTCGAGATCCGCGACGAGGCCACGCTGGCCGCTCGACTCGGCGAGCGGGAGCGCGCGCTCAAGGTCGAGGGTCGCGTCGGCGGGGCGGCCCTCGGCGATCGCGACGGTCGCGCGGATCCCGAGCCACGCGGCCTCCGCGTCACGCGTCGCGAGCGCGCGCACCCTCGCCTCGCACGACGCGAGCGCGCGCTCGGCGCCCGCGCGGTCGCCCGACGCGACGAGCGCCCGCGCGCGCTGGAGCGCGAGGTCCACGGCCTCGCGGTCGCCGGCGCCGGTGATGAGCCGCTCGGCGTCGTCGAGGTGCTGCGCGCTCGCCTGGTGCTCGCCCGCGAGCGAGGCCACCTCCGCGAGGACGGCGGACGCGCCGGCCTCGAGCAGGGTCATGCGCTCCCTGCGCGCGGCGTGCAGCGTCGCCTCGGCGTGGATCCGAGCGCGATCGGGGCTGCCGACGTCGGCGTAGACCTTGGCCAGGTTGAACGAGAGGGTGACCTCGGTCGTCGGCATCGCGAGGGCGACGGCCAGGCGTCGTCCTCGCGCGTAGGCATCGAGCGCCCGACCGAGGTCGCCCTGCTCGTGACACGCGGCCCCGTAGTTGAGCGCGGCGGACGCGACGACGTCGTCGAGCCCGTGCTCCTCGGCGAGCTCGAGCGCGTCCTTGTAGGCGCGCGTCGCGAGCGGCGTCTCCCCTGCCCCGTACTCGACGAAGGCGGTCGCGCTCGCGAGGCGGAAGCGCCCGCGCGGCGACGCGCCACCGGCGATCTCACGCGCGCGCGCCAGCGATGCGCGCGCCTCGTCGAGCGAGCCGGCGCGGCTGTTCGCGAACGCCGCGTTCAGGAAGAGGTCGAGCCGAACGCCGGCCTCCTCGGGGTGTCCGCCGGCGAGCGCACCGAGGGCGACGGCGAGCGCCTCCGCGTCGGCCCCGCGCTTCAAGAGCGCCAGCGAGAGCGCCGCGGCCACGCGCGCGTGCTCCGGACGGCCGGCGACGTCGGGCAGGATGCGGCGGAGGGCGGACACCGCGCGCTTGCTGTCGCCCGTCTGGGCGTAGCACTGGCCCGCGATCTGCCGGAGACGGACGCGCTCTTCGGGGTCCGGACGGCGCGCGAGGCCGCGCGCGACGAACGTGAGCGCTCGCGCGGGCTCGCCCGACTCGGCGTAAATCTCGGCGCAGCGACGGATCACGCGCGGCTCGTCCACGGCGCCGACGGCGACGAGCGCGTCGGCGGCGCGCCGGAGCGGGGCGCCGGAGCGGGGCGGAGGCGCGTCGGCGAGCGCGCGCGCAGCGTGACCGGGATCGACCTCGGCGAGGTGGACGATCCACGAAGCGCGGAGGTCTCCCCGTCCCGGCTCGGCCTCGACGCGCGCCGCCGCTCGCGAGGCGAGCTCGCGGTGCGCCTCCTTCATCGCGCGCTCGCCGAGGGCCCGCGCGACGCGCTGAGTATCGGAACGGCGGAGGAGCCGAGCTCCGTCCGGCTCGCGCACGACGAGCCCGCGCGCGACGAGCGCGGCGAGCGCGGGCTCGTCGGACGCGGCGTCGAGCACGCCTCCCGCGGCGATCGCGGCCAGCGTCGCACGCGCCTCCTCGTCGAGGTCCCCGAGCTCGATCTCCCCGCGCGCGACACCCGACGACGCGACGGCGCGCGCGAGCACGCGCGAGTCCCACTCCGCGCCGTCGAGCTGCGCGAGCAGCGCCGCGATCTCCTTCGGGTAGCCGGCCGTCGCGCGGACGATCTCGCCGAGCGCCGCCGCGGGGATCTCCGCTCCGAGCCACGCCTCCACGTCGCGGCGATCGAGCGGCGCGAGCTCGATCGCCACGTGCTCGCACGTCACGAGCGGGACCTTCGACGCGACGACGACGGCGACGTTGCCGTCCTCCGGCAGCGCCCTCGACAGGACGACGAGCCTCTCGCGCTCGATCGCGGAGAGCTCGTCGGCGTCGTCGACGAGGAGGACCAGTGGCTCACGCCGCGCCGACAGCCGCGAGGCCGCGTGGAGCGCGCCGGTCGGGCTCGCGAGATCGACGTCCTCGCCGAGCGCGAGCGCGAAGAGCGTGCCGACGGCGCCGGGCCGCCCGCCGCCGACCAGGAGCGCGTCGCCCTCGAGCTGGGCCTCCGCCTTCAGCTCCTCGAGGAGGCGTGTCCGGCCGACACCGTCGTCGCCCCGGAGCGCGACGACGCGCGGCCCGATCGCTCGGCGCTCGATCGCGCCGAAGACGGAGCGCGCGCGGCCGAGCGCGTCGTCGCGGCCGACCAGACGGCTGCCGAGGAGATCCGACGCCGGCGGCCTCGACCACGGCGCGCCGAGCAGCTCGGCGGCTTCCTCGACGCTCTCGGGACGATCCTCGGGGCGCTCGGCGGCGAGTCGGTCGACCGCGCGGGCGACCGGACCGGGCAGCGCGACGCCGAGCGAGCGCAACGTCACGCCGAGCGCGAAGAGGTCCGCGCTGCGATGGACGATGCCGCGGAGGAGCTCGGGCGCGATGAACCCGAACGTCCCCGAGACGTCGCTCGCGCGCCCGCCGGCGATCGGACGCGAGCAGCTGAGATCGATGAGCACCGCGCGGCCGTCTCCGCCGACGAGGACGTTGCCCGGATGAAGGTCTCCGTGAACGAGCCCGCGCCGATGCAGAGACGCGAGCGCCGAGAGGATGTCTCCCACGGGCCCCACGAGATCCCGCCAGGTCCGTCGCTCCGCGTAGCGGCGGAGATCGCCGCCCTCGACGATCGGTGACGTGTAAAACGCTCGTATCTCGCCCCGATCGCGCCAGTAGCCGAAGTCGTGCACGCGGACGATCCCGGGGTGCGTCACCGCGCGGAGCGCCAAGAACTCGCGGCGGAGCACGTCGCGCGAGGTGGGCTCCGAGTCGACGAGCTTCAACGCGACGTCCACGCCGAGCGCCAGGTCCCGCACGCGGAAGGCCGACGCGAGCCCGCCCTCGCCGAGCGGCGCCGCGACGACGTAGCGGTGCGCGATCCGGGTCCCCGGTCTCACGCCGCCAGTGTATCAGGCCTTGCCTACCCGACTCAGACTCGAGTCACTTTTGAGACACTAGCGCGTACAAATATACGAAATCTCGTGGTTCTAGGACTGGCCTTGATCGTGCTGTACTGCGGATCATGCGTCGCGCTCTGTTCCTCTTCGTGCTGTCTGCCGTGGGCCTCGCGTTGGCCTGCGAGTCCAGCTCCGAGACGAACCCGGAGCCCGACGGCGACGGCATTCACCCCCAGCCGCAGCCGAACCGCCGCGCCGCGACGTTCACCGCGCCGTGCACGGCGACGGGGTGCGGGGAAGCGCCCGAGTCCCTCACGAGCCCGAAGTGCAAGCCGCTGCCTGCCGAGTGCGGGTGGACCGACGAAGGCTCGGTCAGCTTCCGGCCATGCGACGAGTCCGAGTGCGGTGTCGCACCGGGCAGCGAGGTGTGTCCGGAGGGGACCCTCTTCCGAGGAAACACGTGCGGGAGCGAGAACGAGGCCGCTTGCGCGTGGAACACCGCCTGCGCTCCCCCACGGAGCACCACGCCCTGCGCGGATCCCGCGGGCTGCGGACCGATGCCGGCCATCGGCGTCATCTGCGAGGACGGGGGCAACGGCGAGCTCGCGTGCATGAAGCTCGACACGCGCTGTGACTGGCAACGCACCTGCGACTGAGTCGCAGGCGCGCTCACGACACGTCGATCGCCGAAGGGCCCTTCGCGGCCCTGGCACACCGATCCGTCCGCCCGGGGAAGCGAGCTCCGACGCCGACGTCTTTCCACTCGCATCAGGAAAACATCGCCATGACGATCAAGCTGCTTGGTTCTTCGCTCTTCGGTCTCCTCTTCGTCGCCGCGTGCTCCAGCACGACGCCCGCGCCCTCGCCGAGCGGCAACGGAAACGGCAACGGCAACGACACCGGGAACGGCGACGGCACAGAGACGGCGCGCTCGGGCCTCACGTTCGTCGCCCCCTGCACCGCCAGCGCGTGCGGCGAGGTCCCCCCGTCCACCAGCGCGCCGAAGCCGGAGTGCAGCAACGCCGCCGGCGCCTGCGGCTGGGCCGATCCCGACCCCAACGCGTCCGTTTCCTACCGGCAGTGCGAAGAGAAGGAATGCGGGGCGAAGCCGGACGAGAGCGTGTGCCCGAGCGGCACCACGTTCAAGGGCGCCGCGTGCGGGAGCGAGAACGACGGGCCGTGCGTCTGGCGCTCCGCCTGCGCCCCCCCGCGCAGCACCACGCCCTGCCCCGACGCGGACGGCTGCGGGCCGATGCCGATGATCGGCGTCATCTGCGCCGACGGCTCGAACGGCGAGCTCGAGTGCATGAAGGTCGGCAACAAGTGCGAGTACCAGCGCACCTGCGACTGATCGCACGGCGCGTCGGTCGACAACGACCGATCCGAGACCGGATGGGCGAGGCGCCGTCGAGTCGCGAGGCTCGCGCCTCGACGGCGCGCTCGGGGAGCGGTCACCAGATCCCGGGCCCCACGCCGACGAGCGGGTAGCCCGCGGCGTAGCCGCCCACGGCGACACTGCGCGCGGCGTAGCCGCCGCGGACGTAGCCGGCGCCCCCGCCCCAGCCGCGGACGGCGCCGGCGCGGAATCCGCCGCCGCGCGCCACGACGAGCGGCTGTCCCACCTCGTCGATCACGCCGTCCTCCGACGCCGCGTTCGTCGTCGCGTGATCTCCGGAGGCGGCGCCGATCTTCGGCGTCCGTCCTTCGAGCTTCTTCGCTAGCTCGCCGCGCTGCTCCGGCGTCAGGATCGCCGCGAGCTCCTTCGCGATGCCGACCATCCCCTCGACGCGCTTGCGGGTCCGCTGCCCGACGTCGCCGACCGGCACGATCTTCTCCATGGAGAAGTCGTCCTTCTTGAACGCGTCGAACGCCTTCGACGCCCGCGCGCGCTCCTCGTCGACTTCGGGCTTCGCCTTGTCGAGCACGGCGCCGATCCGATGTTTCTGGTCCGCCGAGAGCGACAGATCATGGCCGAGCGTATCGAGCCACCCGCGGGAAGCCTCCGAGAGCTCCTTGATGCGGGACTCGAGGGCGTCGACGAACGCCGAGCGCTGTCCCGGGTCGAGGATCCCGTGCAGATCCTCCAGCGACTTGCGGAGCACCGGGCTCGCGTCCTCGCGCGCCTTCACGATCGCGTCGACCTTGCCGTCGAGCGCGTGCGCGTCGATCCGCCCCGACGCGAGCTGCTCGATGAGCGCCGAGCGGAGGGCCTGGCGCGCCTCCATCACGGCCTCCTCCTTCGGGCGTACCTGATCGCCGAGCTTCTCGACGGCCGCGCGCTGCTCGTCGCTGAGGCAGACCTTCTGGAGCGCACCACCTACGAGCGCGAGTGGGCCCATAGGCTCGCGCTCCTGCGCGGCTTCCTTCGTGGTCGTGATCGCCTCGCCGTCGAGGACCGCCGCGCCTTGCTCCATGCCTGGACAGTTCGTCGGCGCAGCTTCCTTCTTCGGCGCGTCCGCGGCGAGCGCCGGGCCGGCGGCGGTCGCGACGATCAGGCCGACCGGCACGATGAACCTCGTTCGAGTGAGCAACTTCATGATGCAACCTCCGCGCGCCGGCGCTGCACCCGTCGTGCCGCGAGTCTCCCGCCGAGCCCGTCGGCACGACACGACTCGGGCGTATCGGACGCGGAGCCAGACAGGCGCGCGCGCCAGCGTCGGCGAGCACGACGCGCCGTGCGAGCACGGCGCGCCGCTCGTCGAGCCTTAGCCCTTCTTCGGCTTGCCCTTGCCGCCCTTGCCGGGCTTGCCCTTGCCGGGCTTGCCCTTACCGGGCTTGCCGCCGTTGCCCTTGCCAGGCTTTCCACCCTTGCCGTCGCCGGGCTTGTCGCCCTTGCCGCCAGGCTTGCCCTTGCCGGGCTTGCCCTTCTTGCCCCCGTTCTCCTTCGGCTTGCCGTCGCCCTTCGGGCCGTCGCCCTTGGGTCCGTTGCCCTTCGGCCCGTCGCCCTTCGGCCCGTTGCCCTTCGGCCCGTCGCCCTTCGGCCCGTCGCCCTTCGGTCCGTCGCCGCTCGGCCCGTTGCCCTTCGGCCCGTCGCCGCTCGGCGCGTCACCGTTGCCCTTCGGGCCCTTGCCAGGCTTCCCCTTCCCCGGCTTCCCCTTGCCCTTGCCAGGCTTGCCTTTGCCCTTGCCCGGCTTCCCCTTGCCCTTGCCCGGCTTCCCCTTGCCCGGCTTCCCCTTGCCCGGCTTCCCCTTCTTGCCGCCCTTCGGCTTCTTCTTCTTCGGCTTCTTCGGCTTCTTCGGTCCGTGGCCGTGCGGTCCGTGCCCATGCGGGCCGTGGCCGTGGGGTCCGGGTCCGTACGGCACGGGGCTGAACGGGATGTCTCCCCACGGACTGCCGCTCGGCGGGGGGTTCGTGTTCGAGTCGTCGTCGTCCTCGTCATCCCCATCATCGTCGTTCGCACCGGCGTCGCCCGCGCCCGCGTCGGCGCCCGCGTCGTCCGACTCGTCGTCGTCCGCGTCGTCCGACTCGTCGTCGTCTTCGTCGTCCGACTCGTCATCCGCGGTCCCGTCCGTCGGATTCATTTCGTCGTCGTCTTCGTCCTCGTCGTCCTCGTCGGTCACCGCTCCGCCGTCCTCATCGAAGACCGCGGGGTCGTCCGCTTCGTCGCTCGACGCGGCGAAGAGGTGCTCGGTTTCGCCGATCGAGCCCCCGCAAGCAGCGATCGAAAAGAAGAAGATGGTTGGAATGACGAAGCGGCTCATTCGAGCGTGATTCATGATCTCTCTCCGTGCGCGGCCGGCCCCGCGCGACGCGCCCGACATCGCGCGCGTCGACGCGAGAGCGCTCGCATCCGCAGGAGCGACGAAAACATCGACGCAGCATCGAAATCAATTCAAATACCCATTAGCTCGTGCGCTTATTTTGCAATCGATGACTGCCGCGTTCTCGTGACCACGAACCCGCGCGACGCTCGCGATCGATGACGGCAGCGTTCCGCCGCGGTCGTCCCGGCCGCGTCACGCTCGTCCCCACGCGCCGCGGTCGCCTCGCCCAGCGCGCCCCCCACGGCGCCCAGGCTGGCCAAGACCGCCGCTCTTCGGCATCCTGCGCGCCGATGAAGGCCGCCTGCTCTGCTTCGTTCGCCACCTTGTCGTTCGCCGCGCTCGTGCTCGCCGCGGCGTGCGGGGGAGAGCCTCCCTCCGCTCGAGCGCCCGCGGCTCCGCCGCCCGCCCGCCCCGACGTGGCCGCGCCCGCACCAGCGCCCGCGCCGGTCGCGCTCGCGGCGCTCGACGTCGATCCCGTGCTCGTCGGCCTCGGCCGGACGAACGCCGGTCCCGGCGGTCCCGACGACGCCGCGCTCGCGCGCGCGGGCATCGAGCGCCTCTGCGACGAGAGCCTCGCTCGCGCGACGGCCCTGCTCGACGAGATCCGCGCGCTCGACGGCGCCGCCGACGACGCGCTCACGTGGGACGCCACCGCGGGCAAGCTCGATCGCGCGCGGCTCGCGCTGCGCAACGCGGGCGACTTCCCTGCGCTCATGGCCGTGTCGCACCCCGACGACGGCGTCCGCGAGAAGGCCAAGCTCTGCGAGCCCAAGCTCGACAAGCTCGACACGGCGCTCTGGCTCGATCCGAAGCTCGCGCGCGTCATGAAGCGCTACGCCGCGAAGAAGGAGGCCCTCCCGGCCGCGCGCGCCCGCCTCGTCGCGCGGACGCTCCGCGACTTCCGGCGCAACGGCCTCGACCTGGACGAGCGAGGCCAGGCGCGCCTCCGCGAGCTCAACGAGACCTTGACGAAGCTCTCGCTCGACTTCGACTCGAACCTCGCCGAGTCCCACCTCACGGTCGAGGCGACGCCAGCCGAGCTCGCCGGGCTCCCCGAGTCGTTCCTCGTCTCGCACCCGCCGAACAAGGACGGCAAGGTCGTCCTCACGACCGATTACCCGGACTACTTCCCGGTCCTGACGTACGCGAAGGATCGCAAGCTCGCGCTCGCGCTCTTCAAGCAGTTCGAGAACCGCGCCGCCGACGCGAACATCCCCGTCCTCGAGAAGATCCTCACGCTCCGCGCGGAGAAGGCGAAGCTCCTCGGCTACGCCACGTGGGCCGACTACGTGCTCGAGCCCCGGATGGCGAAGGATCCGAAGGCGGTCTCGACGTTCCTCGAGACCTTGCGCCAGCACCTCGCGCGGAAGGGGCGCGCCGAGCTCGCCGAGTTCAAGAGCGCGCACGTGAAGCTCGGCGGCAAGGCGACCGACGCGATCCCGCCGTCCGACCGGCTCTACCTCGAGGATCAGGTCCGAAAGGCGAAGTTCGGACTCGACTCGAAAGAGGTCAGCAAATACTTCGAGGTTCGCCGCGTGAAGGACGGCCTCCTCGACATCACCTCGAAGCTCTTCGGCGTGCGCTACCGCCCGGCGGCGAACGCGCCGACCTGGCACCCCGACGTCGAGGCCGTCGAGGTCACGGACGCCGCGGGCAAGCCCATCGGGAGGTTCTACTTCGACCTCTACCCGCGCGACGGCAAGTACAAGCACGCCGCCGTCTTCAGCATCCGCGACACGGCGAAGATGCCGGACGGCTCACGCCTCCTGCCGATCGCCGCCATCGAGTGCAACTTCCCGAAGCCGGGCGGCGCCGCGCCCGCGCTGATGAGCCATCAGGACGCGGTGACGTTCTTCCACGAGTTCGGTCACGTCATCCACCACCTCCTCAGCGAGGCGGAGCTCTCCTCGTTCGCCGGCACGAGCGTGGCGCGCGACTTCGTCGAGTCACCGTCGCAGATGCTCGAGGAGTGGGCCTGGCACAAGGACACGCTGGCGCTCTTCGCGCGCCACCACGACACGAACGCGCCGCTGCCCGCGCCGCTCCACGCCGCGATGCTCCGCTCGCGCGGGTTCGGCCGCGCGATCGCGACGCAGCGGCAGCTCTACCTCTCCGCGCTCGATCAGGCCTACCACACGCGCCCGCTCCCCTTCGACACGACCAAGGTGCTCGCCGAGGTCCACGACGCCTACACCCCGTTCAAGTACGTCGAGGGGACGCATTTCCAGGCGAGCTTCGGTCACCTCATCGGCTACGACGCCGGCTACTACGGCTACCAGTGGGCGCTGTCGATCGCGCAGGACCTCTTCACGCGCTTCAAGAAGGAGGGCCTGATGAACCCGAAGACGGCCGCCGACTACCGCGCGAACATCCTCGCGCCCGGCGACAGCGACGACGCAGCGAAGCTCGTCGAGCGCTTCCTCGGGCGCTCGCCGAGCGACGCGGCCTACAAGGCGTTCCTCCTCGAGTAGACCCGGCCGCGTCGCTCCTTCCGCGCGTCAGTCCTTCGCGATGTCCGCCTCGAGCGACGCCAGCTCGGCCTTGTAGTTGCTCTTCGAGATCGCCTTCTCGGCCGACTCCTCGAAATCGGCCGGCGTCGACAGATCGCTGTCGGCGATCGCCGGCGGGGCGACCGGAGTCGCCGTGACGACGGGCTGCGTGGCGCCGGTCGTGGTGGGGGTCTTCGACGGATCCTCCCCGGGCTTGTCCGTCGAGGGCTTGTTCTCGCATGCAGCGACGGCGAAGAGCCCCGCGGCGAGGATCATCAACGCACGGTTCATTTCGCACCTCCCTTTCCGTCCGCCGGAGCCGTCGGAGCCACCGGAGGGGCGCCGACCGCCGGCGCGGCGCCGATCACCGGCGTGTTCTTGGTCATCCATCCGGCGTGACGCTCGTTCTCCTTCGTGACGAGCTTCGCGGCCTTCTCGGCCGTCGGCGCGTCCTTCTCCTTCTCGGCGACGGCCTTGATGCGCTCGAGGCGCGCGAGCCGCTCGGCGTGGAGGCGGAGCTCGTGCCGGAGCGGATCGCTGACGGGCCCCTTCCACGTCGCCGCGAGCTTCTCCCGCTGCGCATCGTGCTCCTTGGCCTTCCGCGCCGCTCGTTCGTCGGCCTTCGCCGCCGGATCGATCGCGTCCTTGCCGTCCTTGACGTCCTTGGCCGTCTTCGCGGCCTTGTCCCCGGCGACGTCCGCGGCCTTCTCCGCCTTTCCGGCGGCGTTGGCGGGCGCGCGCTCGGCCTTGTCCGCGGCGGGTGTCTTGCCTTGTGGTGCGCTCGGATTCTCTGCCCATGCCCCCGTCGTGAGCAGCGAGGCTGCCGCGGCGACGAGGAGCGTCCTCAGACCATGGTTCTGATTCATGCGGGGATGGTGAGCGCGAGAACGTGGACGATCAACCGCTCGACCGCATGTTCGACAACGAATTACAACTCGCGTACACGCGCCGATTTCCAATCTCATCCGCGCGACGCCACGAAGACAGGATTGCGACTTTCGTGCGCGACGCGCGCGCGGCGGATCGCAGCGAGCTCCGCGTCGGCCGCGGCCGCCGTAGTGCCGCGACACGACGGCACGCGCGAACGCCGACGCCGCTGACTTGGCAGCGAGCGGCGATGGGCGACACAATCCTTCGCCGTGCCCACGCCCATCCTCTCGCTCACCGCGCGCCGGCTCGACGTTCCGATGAACAAGCCGTTCGGAATCGCCGGCGGCGCTCAGGTCGAAGCGAAGAACGTCCTCGTCGAGCTCCGCGTTCGTGGCGCCTCGGGGTGGGGCGAAGGCGCGCCCTTCCCCGCCTTCAACGGCGAGACGCAGGAGCAGGTCCTCGCCGCCTGCGCCGTCGTCGCGCCACAGCTCGAGGGCGTCGACCTCGACGACGACGACGCCATCCGCGAGCGCGTCCGCGCGACGTGCGGCGGCTCACCCTCGGCGGCGTGCGCCGTCGAGACGGCCGTCTTCGACGCGCGCGCGCGTCTCCTCGGCACGTCGATCCGCGCGATGCTCGGCGGCGCCGAAGACGAGCTCGTGACCGACGTGACCATCACGACGGGGACCGTCGAGGACGCGGCGCGCGAGGCCGGCGCCTTCGCCGCCTTCGGGACGCTCAAGATCAAGGTCGGCGGCGGCGACGTCGATCGCGACGTCGCCCGCGTCCTCGCGGTCCGCGCCGCGCGACCGGAGGCGCGGATCCTCGTCGACGCGAACGGCGGGCTCTCCGTCGACGACGCGGTGCGCTTCGCCGCCGGCGCGGCCCGCGCCCGGATCGAGCTCTTCGAGCAGCCCGTCGCGCCCGGCGACTGGGCCGCGCTCGCCGAGGTCCGGAGCCGCACGGGCCTCCGCGTCGCGATCGACGAGTCGGTCACCGTGGCCGACGACGTGACCGAGGCCAGGCGCCGCGGCGCCGCCGACGCGATCAACCTGAAGATCATGAAGTCGGGCGTCTTCGAGGCCCTCGCGATCGCCCGGCGCGCGCGCGACGAGGGCCTCGTCCGCATGATCGGGGGGATGGTCGAGACGCGCCTCGCGATGGGCATGTCGGCGAACATCGCCGCGGGCCTCGGCGGCTTCACGTACGTCGACCTCGACACGCCGCTCTTCCTCGCCGTCGATCCGTTCGAGGGCGGCTACGCCCAGGACGGCGAGCGCATCGACCTCCGCCCGATCGACGCCGGCCACGGCGCGAGGCCGCGCCGCCCGGCGTGAGCGGTCACTTCTGCGGCGCGAAGAAGTTCGCGAGCAGGCGCTTGCCGAACTGCTCGAACGCGTCCTGCCCCATCGTCTCGTAGACCTTCTCCTCGGCCTGTCCGGGAGCGAGCATCGGCTCGTCGGGGTTGTTGAGGACGTGGGTCGCGGCGTGCTTGAAGACCTCGGACTTGAACTTGTACGGCTTCGGCTCGCCCGGGATGACGAAGGTGGCCTCGAAGTTGAACTGCACGCCGATGTAGCTGCCGCGCGGGCGGTTGCTCGTGTAGTTGTGCCCCGACCACTCGGCGACGTGCGTGATGAACAGCGTCGGCTCCTTCGGCTCGGGGAGGTCGGCGTCCGTGACGACCGGTCCGACCGCCACCTCGAAGAGCTCCGCGGCGAGCCCGCCGTCGAACTGCGTCGCGAGCGACTTGCCGAGCGCCGCCTCGCGGACGGTGGCGTGCTTGTCGTCGAAGAAGCGCGACGGGTACGTGACCACGCCCATGAACGTGGGCGTCTTCAGGATGAACTGATCGGCGCGCTCCATCGAGGTCGCCGCCTTGCGCTTGAAGCGGACCTCGACCTTCGGGCCGTGCTTCTCGGCGTGAGCGAAGAGGCGCTCGATGAACGCCGTCGCGGCCGCGTCCTTCTTCGGTGCCTTCTTCTTGTAGGCCTCGAGCTCGCGCGAATAAACGGCGTGGATCGCGGCGCCGAGCTCCGGCTCGACGCCGTGCTCGGGATAACGCTTCGAGAAGTCCTGCAGCGCCGCAAGCGTGCCGGGCTGCTTCGCCTTCTCGAGCTCCTCGAGCATCGCCTTGCGGATCGACGCGGCGACCTCGGTCGGGATCTTCGAGCCCGGATGGCTCGCCTTGTACGCGAGGAGCGACTCGACGGTGCCGACCTTCTCGGCGTCGCGGAGCTCCGAGCGCGGCAAGAGGATGTCGCCGACCTCGCCCTTGAAGGCGTCGCCGTGAGCGAGGTAGAGCCGGTACGCTTCCGAGTCGTTCGCCTGCGTCGCGCGCGCGTACATCGTCTTGTCGCTGCCCGAGTTGCGGACCAGCCAGAGCGCCGGCCCCATGACGACCGCGACGCCCGCCGCGACGGCCGGACCGAGCTTGCCCCACGGAGGCCGGCGAAGCTCGTACGCGTCGCGGGGGCCGACGGGGCTCGAGAAGCGCGGGTTGTGGAGCGGGTCGACGGCGACGAGCTCCTTCGGATCCTCGGTCGCCTGCGCGCGCATCGCGCGGTCGCGCGCGGCCTGGACCTGCTCGACGAGCTCCTTGCCCGTCTCCGGCTTGGCGAGCGGGAAGAGGAACTGCGCGCCGCCGGCGAAGGCGACGCGGATCGCGGCGCCCTGGACGTCGACGCTCGCGAGATCGCGCGTCTCGTAGACGCGGAACTGATCGTCGCGCGCGTCGATGAGGCACGCGGGAAAGAGGTAGACGCCGGCCGTGTACGGCAGGGCGCGCTCGCGGACGACGCGCGCGAACGCCTGCACGAGCCCGAACGCGAACCCGAAGACGAGCGCGAGGTACAGCGGCAGGGCCTTCGCCGAGTGGAGCGACAGCGCGCTGTCGAGCGAGCCGTACCCGAGCCGAGCGGCGACGATGATGCCCACGAAGCTCGCGCCGCTGACGCCCAGCCAGACGAGCTTGGTCGACGTCCCGCCCTTGGCTGCCAGGATCGGCGCGGGCGGGAAGCCGCTCATCACCGAACCGACGAAGCGGTCCTGGATGGCTCGCGGCAGCTTGTAGAAGTCGACGGCCTTCATGAACGATGGCGGGCGGGCTACCCCCTGCTGCAAACCCGCACGCTCGCCATCCTATCAGGCGTTGTCGAGGTGGACGAGGTTCCGTGCAAGCTCGGCCAACCCGGCCAGGTCCTCGACCGCGCCGCCCAGGTGGGGCGTGGCGATCGCGGCCCCCCCGGAGCGCTCCCCGTGGGCCCGCGAAGAACGGGCCGCTTCCATCCTCAGCCGTGCGAGGAGATCGCGATCCCGCTGCGCGCGCCAGCGCTCGCCGTCCGCCAGCTGGGCGAGCTTCCGCATCGCCGCCCGCTCGTGCTCCATGGCCCCCGGGGGGAGCGCGATCTCTTCGGGCCCGACGAACCCGCGCGTGTAGGCCCAGCTCCGATTGAGGACGTAGCCCGCAAAAGGCAGGCCGAGCTCGACGATCTTCTCCTGGAAAAATCCGGCCTCGGCGAGCGCCGCCGGCTCGGGGCTCGTCACGAGGACGAAGGCCGACTGGTCCGAGGAGAGCAGCTCGCGGACCGCCTCGGCGTGGGCGCGCATGCCCCCGAACATGCCCGAGAACGCTCCGAGGAACTCCTGCAGGTCCTTGTAGAAGCCCTCACCGAAGGCCTTCGTGAAGACGCGCTCCACGAGGTCGGACGCGGCGCGGAAGATCGCCCCCTTCTTGGCTCCGCCGGCGTCTTTCGGGAGGAAGACGCCGATGACGCGCTCGTCGAGGAACATCGAGAGCTTTCGCGGCGCCTCGAGGAAGGCGAGCGCGTTTCGCGACGGCGGCGTGTCGAGGACGACGAGATCGTACTTCCCCTCCGTCGAGAGCGTGTAGAGCGCCTCGGCCGCCGTGTACTCCTGCATCCCCGCGATGATCCGCGACAGGTGCTGGTAGAGCCGGTTCGCGAGGATCGCCTCGACCCGCGACTCGTCGCCCGCGAGGCGGCGGACCATCGTCTCGAAGACGACCTCGGGGCTCAGCATCCACGCGTCGAGCTCGCCGCTGACGGGGACGCCGACCGTCGCGAGCTTCGCCCGCGGCACCGGCGACGGCGCCCGCGACGCCTCGGGGATCCCCATCGCCTCGGCGAGGCGGCGGGCCGGATCGATCGTGAGGACGAGCGCCTTCCGCCCCGCGACCGCGCTCGCCACGCCGATCGCGGCGGCGGTGGTCGTCTTCCCGACGCCCCCGGCGCCGCAGCAGACGATCACCCGCTTGTCGCGGACGAGCGGCTCGAGGAACGTCGGCTGGAGATCGGGCAGGCTCGGACGGACGTCCGGCGGTCGCGAGGAGCTCATGCGCCCTCCTCGACGGCCATCAGCGAGGCCATCTCCTCGGCGAGCCGCGGGCCGTCGAGCCAGACGTCTTGCAGGACGCCGACCGGCACCTTCACCGCCTCCGCGATTCGGCCGAGCGCGACGCGCGCGCGATCGATCCGCTCGAGCGTCCGCTCGCCGAGCGTCGGCGGCTCCGCCTCGAGGATCGAGCGGACGAACGCGCGCTCCTCCTCGCTGAACGGATCGAACGGAACGCGGTTGACGAAGACCTGCGCGAGCGGGATGCGGTGCTCGTCGATGCCCTGGACGAGCTCGATCGCCTCGCTCACCGGCAGCGTCTCCGGCAGCGTGACGACGACGGCGCCGGTGCGCGCCGGATCGCGGAGGAGGTCGAGCCCCTCGCGCACCGCCGAGGCGATCGGCCCGGTGGGGATGACGCGGAGGAGCGACGCCGGGATCTGCGCGAGCGCGAGCGCGTGGCCGGTGGCCGGGAGATCGACGACGATCATCTCGTGCTCGTCGGAGCCGTCCCGTCGCTTCGCGCGGACGAGATCGAGCAGCCGGTAGAGGACGCCCATCTCCGGGAAGGTCGGCGCCGCGGAGAGGAAGCGGCGGATCGCGCCCGCGCGCATCGCGGCGTCCGCGAGGAGCCTCATCGGCAGGACGTCGCGCAAGAACCGCTGGTGCCCGAGCGTGGGCGCGAGCGACGCGATCTTCAGGTTCGGGGCGATCTCCTCCGGCTCCTCGCCGATCCGCGCGACGCCCAGCGCGTCGGCCAGCGCCGACGACGTCGCGCCCTCGCTCGCGATCTCCGTGACGAGGACGCGCTTGCCGCTCTGGGCCGCGAAGCGCGCGAGCGACGCCGCGACGGTCGTCTTCCCGACGCCACCCTTCCCGGTGACGAGGACGGCTCGGAGCGGGAGGAGGCGATTCAACGATCCGTCTCGTATCACGTGCGCGCGGCCCGGACGACCTCCGCGAGCCGCATCGCGTCGCGTCTCCCGCACGGCCTTGGACGGGGCGCGAGCGGTGCTAGGATCCCCGCCATGCCCAAGGACGACGAGGACGCCGTCGAGGTGCGTTGCCCCGAGTGCAACGCGAAGGTCACCGTCCCGCGCGAGAAGGCGGAGCGCGAGTTCAAGGCGACGTGCCCGAACGGGCACGAAGTCCCGCTCGTGAAGGCGCTCTAGTCGAAGGGGTCCTTTGGGTCGCGTGGCGGACAACAGCTCGGGGGTCGGCCTGCGTTCGATCGTGTGCGGCGGCGCCCTCGCGCTCGCGGGCCTCGCCGGCGCCTCCGCGACGTCGACCGGCTGCGGGAGCGACAGCAAGGACTTCTTCGTCGTGCAGTTCGACGGCGGGAGCGACGCGGAGGAGGACGGCGCCGCCGACGCCGAGCCCGATTTCGACCCCACGCTCGGCGGCCCGTGCACCGACGACTCGCAGTGCGACGACCTCATCCCCTGCACGTACGATCGCTGCGATACGACCCTCTCGCGCTGCCGCAACACGCCCGACGACACGCAGTGCGCCGACGCGGAGTACTGCAACGGCCAGGAGAAGTGTGTCCTCCGCAAAGGCTGCGTCCCCGGCCCGGTCGTCACCTGTCAGGACGGCAACGTTTGCACGATCGACCGCTGCGTCGAGGCGACCCGGTCGTGCGAGCGCTCCCCGCGCGACTCCGACGGCGACGGCGATCCCGACGACCACTGCGTGCCGAAGCGCGACTGCGACGACACCGATCCCACGGTGAGCAGCCTCCGCGCCGAGATCTGCGGAAACTTCAAGGACGACAACTGCGACGGCCGCATCGACGAGCAGCCCTGCTCGGTCGCCGCCAACGACGAGTGCGGTACGGCGCTCGCCGTCACCGCGCCGGGGACCTTCCTCCTCGACACGACCGCCTCGAAGAAGGACTACGCGACGACCTGCACGGTGACGAGCCCGGCCGCCTCGCGCGACATCGTGCTCGCGATCACCGTGCCGGCGGGCGCGGCGCGCGACGTGCTCGTCAGGGCCCGGACGAGCGCGCCGGCGAACGAGGTCGCGGTCGCGATCCAGGCGACGTGCGGGCAGGCGGCGTCGGAGATCAACTGCGGGCGCATCGCGGCCGCCTCCGACGCCCGCACGATCGCCCGGAGCGTCGCCGCCGGCTCCACGGTCTACGCCATCGTCACGACCCAGGCCGAGTCGGCGGTCGACGTCACCGTCGACATGCCGGCCGCGTCGACGAAGCCGACGAACGAGTCGTGCGACGCGCCCGCGCCCGTCGCGCTCGAGACGCCCTTCACCGTCTCGCTCGTCGATCCGGCCAAAGACCTCGCGTCGGACTGCGCGCAGGCGAAGACGGGCGAGCTCACGTACTCGTTCACCCTGACCGAGCCGCGCGACGTGCGCATCTTCGCCTCGACGCTCCTCGGCGCGGGCGCGCCCGTCGTGAGCATGCGCTACTCCGTGTGCGCGGACGAGCTCCGCTGCCGAGCGGGGACCACGCCGCCCGTCTTCGCGCGCAACCTGCCCGCGGGCACGCACGTGTTCAGCGTCGCGGGCACGACGCAGATCGACGCCAACATCGTCGTGAGGACCTACCCGCCCACGCCCACGCCTCCGAACCAGAGCTGCGCGACGGCGCCGGACATCGCGCCGAACACGACCGTCGCCGTGAACCTCGCGGGGCAAGAAGACGCGATCAAGAACGGCTGCCTCGCCGGCGGTCCCAACGCCGCCTACAAGCTCGATCTCGCGGCGCCGAGCGACGTGCTCCTCATCGGCCGCTTCCCGAGCACCGAGATCGGCGCCGTCTCGTTGAACCAGGCCGCGTGCGGGAGCGCGGACCTGATGCAGTGCGGTGCCGGCTCGACGCCGCAGCGCGTGTCACG
The DNA here is from genome assembly GCA_019637225.1 of Labilithrix sp. Lineage (GTDB taxonomy): Bacteria > Myxococcota_A > Polyangia > Polyangiales > Polyangiaceae > Labilithrix. Next base: position 7,551 of record JAHBWC010000032.1, on the reverse strand, counting down.
GCGGAACGTCGGCGCGGGCAGCTACCGCGCCGTCATCGCCGACGAGAAGGGCCTCGCGACGACGCTCACCGCGCTCGTCCGGCCCACCGTGCCGCCGACGACGGTGACGTCGGACGATTGTGTGAACCCGCAGACGATCCCGGAGACGGGCGGCTTCTTCACGGGCGACACGACCACCGCGACGCCCGACTTCAACGCGGGCTGCGATTCCCCCGGACAGCCGATCGGGGGCGCCCCCGACCAGATGATGCGCCTCGTCCTCACGCAGGAGCGCCGCGTGGTGTTCGACATGAGCGGCTCGACGAACACGACGGTCCTCGACATCCGCGCGGGCACGACCTGCCCCGGCGTCGAGGTGCCCAACGCCTGCAACGCCGGGCTCGGTCCCAACCGCAGCTTCCTCGACGTCACCCTCGCCGCGGGCACGTACTGGGTCCAGATCGACGGCTACGCCGGCGCCGTCGGCCCATGGAACCTCGACGTCCGCGTCCTCCCCCCCTAGCGCCACTCTCGCTCTCTCTCCCTCGTGCCCGTGCCCGTGCCCGTGCCCGTGCCCGGCGACTCTCGTCACGACCGCGTCGACTCCCGCCCGCCCGCGCCCCGCCCACGAGCAGATCGCGGCCCCATTGCGTGCTAAGCCATCGGGCATGCGCGGATCGTCCCTCCTCGCAGGCCTCACCTGCGTCGGCGTGCTCACCGCGACCAACGCCCTCGCCGCGCCGCGCGTCGGCGCCGCCCAGGTCGCGCCGTCGGTGTCCGAGCAAATGCTCGCGCAGTCGCTCTTCGACGAGGCGCGCCAGCTCATGGATCGCGGCAAGTACGCCGACGCCTGCCCAAAGCTCGCCGAGAGCCAGCGCCTCGATCCGGGCGGCGGCACGCTCCTGAACCTCGCCATCTGCCACGAGAAGGAGGGGCGCTTCGGCTCGGCGCACCTCGAGATGAAGGCGGCCGCGAGCCAGGCCGTGAAGGAAGGCCGCAAGGACCGCGAGAAGCTCGCCAACGAGCGCCTCGCCGCGCTCGCGTCGCGCGTGCCCCGCCTCGCCGTCCACGTCGACCGCGAGGAGCCCGACCTCGAGGTGAAAGTCGACGGCACGCTGCTCCGGAAGCCCGCGTGGGATCTCCTCACCGTCGTCGATCCCGGCGAGCACGTCGTCGAGGCCTCCGCGCCGAACAAGGCGCCGTTCCGCCAGACGATCACGCTCGCGGAGGGCGAGCAGCGCACCGTGCACGTCCCGGCGCTCCAGGTCGGAGACGGCCGCTCGACGGCGTCCGCGGCGCCCGGCACCTCCACGCCCGGCGGCGCGCGGCCGGAGACGCGCACGAATCCGCTCTTCGTCGCCTCGATCGCGACGGGCGTGACCGGCTTCGTCGTCGGGATCCCTGCGGGCTACGTCTGGACGATGACGACGCTGCTGAAATCGACCTGCAGGCCCGAGAGAGAGAGCGTGTTCTGTCCGTCCGACGGCGCGCGGACCGCGTGGTTCACCGCCGCGGTGGTCGGGCTCTCCGTCGGCGTCCTCGGGACGATCGGCATCGCCGCCTTCCCCAGGAAGATCCAGGTCGCGCCGACCGCGTCGGCGAGCGCCGCCGGCGCGACCGTGCTCGGCGAGTTCTGATCGCGACGCTCCAGCCGCGCCCCGCGATCGCGGGAGCGACACGTAGCGAAGCGAAGCGTCGATCCGCGCCGGCTACTTCAGGACGAGCGGCGGCGGATCCTTGTAGATCTTCTTCACGAACGCACCGCCCGCGAAGGAGTAGCAGTCGGCGTCGCCGTAGCCGTACGCCATGATGTTGAAGCCGCCCGTGCCGGAGAGGCGGTGAACGCCGTTCGGGAGCGGGCAGCGGCGCGACTCGTAGTCCTTGCCGTCGAGCGTGCCGGCGTTCGACACGACGCAGTCGGTCGGCACGCTCCCGTCGACCTTCACCTCGTTGCCCTTCTCCGTCGCGATGACGACCCAGTTCTCTTTCCACCCCGGCGGCGAGAGGAAGACGTACTCGTTCCGCGCCTGCTCGATCGGGTGGAAGATCGTGAACGACGGGTCCCCCTTCTTCCTCGGCCCGTTGACGTAGTCCTGCGCGACGAGAAACTGCGCGACGATGAGCGGCTCGGTCGACACGACGGTGACGTCGCGATCGGTCCACGTGTCGATGATCTCGCCGGGCTTGATCGTGAACTTGTCGAGCGGCGCCGGGAGCGTCGTCGTGACCTCGGCGGTCGCCGCCGCGCCGACGAAGCGGAGCACGTCCGGCTCCTTGTAGTTGCCGGGAATCGATCGGATCGGGCTCCGCGTGACGATGAACTTCTTGCCGATCGCCTCGAGCGGCGGGAGCTGCTCCTCGAGGTGCTGCTTGCAGCAGCCCGAGTTCTCGCCCCAGTCCGGCGGCTTCGGCGCGTCGAGCGGGCCGACGCCAGAACTCTCGGTCCCGCTGAAGACGCCGATCGGCTTGTTCGACTGGATGATCGAGCCCGTGAGGTCGGTGCAGTACGGCGGCTTCATGTGCGAAGGCCCGGTGCACTCGCCGATCGTCGCGTCGTCGCTCTCGAGGTTCAGGACGTCGAACGGGCCGATGGTCATCTGGATCGTCCCGCCGGCGGGCGTCGCGTTGATCGGCGCGTTGCCCTTGATCTTCCACGACGGGTTGACCGTCACCGTGGTGCCCGGCTCGGTGCCGACGATCGTGATGTACGCGCGCTGCACGTAGTTCCCGAACGGGCCTCCGATCGGATACGGCAGGCCCGAGCCCCACCCGACGTTGCGGTAGAGCGTCCCGAAGACCGCCGTCGGCAGGAGCAGCGACGCGTCCGTCGAGTAGTTGTGGACCATGTTGTTGAACTGGTACGCGACGATCGGCGCGCTGCTCGTGACGCGGAACGCGCGCGACGACAGGCACGTGCCCGGCGCGAGCTTGTCGTCGGGCTGCTTGCCGCAGTCGACCTCGCGCTGGGGCATGTCGATCTGGACGAGATCGTTCACCGGGATGGTCCCCTCGAACACGACCGACAGCTGCTGCGGACCGCCGAGGACGGCGTCGTTCTGCTCGACCTTCACGTGCGAGGGGATCTGGCTCGCGTTCGACAGGACGAGGCCCCACTTCGAGCTCGCCGGGTTCGTGACTCCGTCGGACTGATCGAGGTCGACGCTCCAGAACTCGCAGCCGACGTTCGACTGCGAGACCGCGGCGGCCTCGCAGCCGGTGACGCACGCGCCCTCGGAGCACGCGTGCCCTGTCTTCGCGTCGCAGGTGGCGACGAGCTCGCCGGCCTTCCCGTTGTCGTCGCACTTGCGGACCTCGTCGCCTACGCACGTCGTCTCGCCCGGCATGCACTCGCCGCAGCCCATGTTCGGGATGCAGACCTGCCCGAACGCGCACTGCTGCTGCGTCTTCTTCCCCGACCCGTCGCACGCCGTGTACTCCTGCCCGGTGCACGAGCCACACGCGAACGCGCCCGCGGGCCCGTTGTTCGACGTGTCCGTCTCGAAGCCCTGGCGGTCCGAGCCGCAAGCGACGAGGAGAAGAGCGCCCGCGCCGAAGGCGAAGACGCCGCCGGAGAGCGCGCGAAGATCGAGGGTGGGGTGCTTCATGGCGGGCGGAACGGTGCCGTTTCAATGGCTCCACCGTCCAGTCACGCGCACGGCGCAGAAGGAAATTTCAGGCCGCCTTTCTGCGCCTTTCATCGCACACGGCGCGGCCCCGGCGACGTGGCGCTCAGCGGCGCGGATCGCGCCGCGCCCGCCCGGACGTCACTGGCACCGGCACGCGTCGTCGCCGACCGCCGCGCCCGAGCGGAACGGGTGCGCCGAGCCCCTGCCGACCGCGGTGCACATCTTGGTGCACTCGTCCTGGGTCACCGTGCCGGCGCCGGAGCAGAAGCAGTTCGTCTCGCTCGGCTGAACGTCGACGCGCGAGGTCGCGAAGCCGATCCCGGAGCACATGTCCTTGCAGGCGCCCGCCGCGTCCGGCTCCGCCTTCTTGTCGTCGTCCGAGCAGCCGACCGTCGCGAGCCCGACGAGCGCGAGAACGACCGCGCCGACGCCCCACCCCACACGTGCAGATGTCATCGGGCCGAGGTGCCACAGCTGGCACGTGGCGGCAAAACCCTTTCGCGCGCCGTCGCGTGTGCGGCTCACGCGCGCGGCGCGCCGCTCCGCCCCGCGTGGCGCTCGAGCCAGGCGCGGCGCCGGCGTCGACGCGCGGCGTCGAGCACATCGTCAATCGCCGGGGACGCTCGGCGCAGGCTCTCGAGCGCGAAGACGAGCGGCATCTGCGCGAGCGGATGCAGCGCCCAGAGCCCCGCGCTCGGGAGGGCGTTCTTGCTGTAGACCCACGGCGGCAGGAAGAAGCGCGTGTAGCCGAGGTGGACGCCGTGCGAGAGCCGCGCGCGAAGGCGCGTTTCGAGCGGCGCCGAGGGATCGGGCGCGAAGGCGTTCGCGTAGGACTGGCACAGCGTGCGGCCGTCTTCCCCCGCGAGCCCCGCGCCGCGCGAGAGGGCGACGAACGCGAGCCTCAGCGCGTCCTCGGGGTTCGCCGGGTACCAGCGCGGCGTCACGCCGACGATGTGACCGACCCAGCGCCAGAAGTGGAGGAGCGCCTCGATGTCGGCGCGCGACGTTCGGAAGCCCATCGCCCGGAGCGCGAGACCGGGCGCGATGCTCCCGCCCATCAGCGTGAAGAGCGAGTCCGCCTGGCTGATCGGCACGCCCCACGCCGCGCGGTTCCATCCGGGGTGCGCGAGGAGGCGCCTCCGGACCATGGCGTGGCCGAGCCGCACGTGCAGCGTCGTGGTCCATCCGGGCGCGCCGCGGAGGAGGCCGTTCGGCTCGGAGACCTCGATCCAGAACGCCACCGTCTCGAGGAATCTGCGGCGCGCCGAGCCGCCGACGTAGCCGCCGGTCATCGCCAACGGCTTGGCGACGGAGCTCTCCGAGTAGCCGGCGAGCGTGATCGCGCCCGCGAAGCGGAAGACATGCGCGCCGTAGCGACGGAAGACGCGCGCGCCGCGCTCGACGAGCTCCGGGTCGAGCCAGTCCGGCGGCGTCTCGATCTCCGCGAAGAGCGCGCGCAGCGTGGCGGGCGCCTCGGGCACGCTCGCGATCCCCTCGCGCGCCGCCTTGTGGAACATCGCGCGCGCCTCCTTCGGCGACGCGACCTCGTCGAGGAACGCGTCCGCGAGCGGATCGCCGTCCTCGTACATCGAGGCGACGGCGTCGACGACTTCGCGCGGCGGCGCGGGGTCGAAGCCGACGAGGCGCCCCGCCGCGCGCGCCAGCCGCACCCAGCCTCGCCGCTCGTTCTCCCAGTACCGAAACTCGCTCGGAGGCATGGCCGACCGTGGCCAGGATGCGACGGAAGTCGCGCGCTCGCAAGCGGCGGCGCGCTGATCTAGCCTGCGCGTCGATGACCGAGCGCGCCCGAGTCTCCGAGAACGCCGCGAGCCCCCGCCCGCAGTCCGCCAGCGTCACGCAGATGACCGAGTACGTGCTGCCGCAGCACACGAACGCGCTCGGCGGCGTGTTCGGCGGGCAGATCATGGCGTGGATCGATCTCTGCGCGGCGATCTGCGCTCAGCGGCACGCCGGCCGCATGGCCGTCACGGCGTTCGTCGACGACCTCACGTTCGAGCAGCCCGTTCGCGTCGGCGAGGTGGTGCGCCTCGAGGCGCGCATCACGGCGACGTTCCGTACGTCGATGGAGATCGAGGTCGTCGTCGAGGGCGAGGACGCGACGACCGGGCGGCGCTGGCCGTGCGTCACCGCGCGGCTCACGTTCGTCGCCATCGACGCGGAGCGACACCCCGCCCCCGTCCCCCCGCTCCTCCTCGACACGGACGAGGTGAAGGCCTCGCAGGCCGCCGGCGAGACCCGCCGCGGCGAGCGCCTCTCGACGCGAAAGTGAGCCGGCGCGCGGCGCGCGCTCGCTTCTCCGCGCCTCGGCCTCGTGGTACGGAGGAGCCCCTCCAATGAGCAACACCGAGTCCGCCGAAAGCCGGCCTTCCTCCGTCGCGAGCGCTCCCCCTTCGCCCGGCAACGTCGTCAGCATCGCCAAGCTCGCCGATCACGTCGGCGAGACCGTGACGGTGCGCGGGTGGCTCTACAACAAGCGCTCGAGCGGCAAGCTCCACTTCCTCGAGGTCCGCGACGGCAGCGGCATCGTCCAGGCCGTGGTCTTCAAGGGCAACGTCTCGCCCGAGCTCTTCGCCGCCGCCGACCGCATCCAGCAGGAGTCGAGCATCGAGGTCGACGGCCTCGTGAAGGAGCACGGCAAGCTCAAGGGAACGTACGAGCTCGACGCGAAGGACGTCCGGCTCGTCGCCGCGACCGCGCGCGAGTACCCGATCTCGCCGAAGGAGCACGGCACCGACTTCCTCATGGACCACCGCCACCTCTGGCTCCGGTCCAAGCGCCAGCACGCGATCATGCGCGTCCGCCACGCCATCATCAAGGCGGTGCGCGACTTCTTCGACGAGAACGACTTCACGCTCGTCGACGCGCCGGTCTTCACGCCGAACGCGTGCGAGGGCACCTCGACGCTCTTCCAGACCGACTACCACGGCGAGCCCGCGTACCTGACGCAGTCGGGGCAGCTCTACATGGAGGCCGGCGCCGCGGCGTTCGGCAAGGTCTACTGCTTCGGACCCACGTTCCGCGCCGAGAAGTCGAAGACGCGCCGCCACCTCGCCGAGTTCTGGATGGTGGAGCCGGAGGTCGCGTTCATGGACCTCGCGGGCGACATGGTCCTCGCCGAGCAGTTCCTCAGCTTCGTCGTCGCCCGCGTGCTCGAGACGCGGAAGAAGGAGCTCGACATCCTCGCGAGCGAGAAGCGCCCCGACGATCCCGAGTGGTGGACGCGCCACATGACGATGCTCGAGAACATCAAGGCGCCCTTCCCGCGCATCACGTACCACGAGGCGATCGATCTCCTGCAGAAGAACGGCCACCCCGACGCGAAGGTCGGCGACGACTTCGGCGGCGACGAGGAGACGACGATCTCGAAGAAGTTCGATCGCCCCGTCATCATCCACCGCTACCCGATGGACCTGAAGGCGTTCTACTTCGCGCGCGACCCGAACGATCCGACCCTCGCCCTCAACATGGACGTGCTCGCGCCCGAGGGCTACGGCGAGATCATCGGCGGCGGCCAGCGCGAGGCGGACCTCGCGCGCCTCGAGTCCGCCATCGCCGAGCACCGCCTCCCGAAGGAGGCGTTCGAGTGGTACCTCGACCTCCGCCGCTACGGCTCGTTCCCGCACGCCGGCTTCGGCCTCGGCATCGAGCGCACCGTGTCGTGGATCTGCGGACTGCCGCACGTGCGTGAGACCATCCCGTTCCCGCGCATGCTGAACCGCCTCGCGCCCTGACACGCGAGGCGAGGCCGCCGACGCGCTGGCCGAGGCCGCCGACGCGCTGGCGGTAGAGTGCCACCTTGCCAAGGTGGACGTGGAGACGAAGACGTCAGCGGTCCAATCCCGCCGCTCTTCCTAACCCCCGCCGTCCTCCCTAGAGGCGACGTGGTAGGGCGCCGTCCTGGAAGAGCGCGAGCTGGTGCCCATCC
>JAHBWC010000031.1 GCA_019637225.1 Labilithrix sp. | reverse complement strand
CGATCTCCTCACGGACAACGAGAACTGCGGGGCCTGTGGGAACCAATGCCAGACCTACGACGCGTTCGGGCTGCTCGGACACTGCAGCAACGGCGTTTGTGAGCCTCAATGCCTGGGCGAGCGGCGTGACTGCAATCAGATCGCCGACGACGGCTGCGAGACCAACATCCACGTCGATCCCAAGAACTGCGGTGCGTGCGGGAACGTGTGCGCGCAAGGCGTGCGCTGCATCGAGGGCTTCTGTGGCTGCCCGCAGGGCACGACCGACTGCAACGAGAGGTGCGTCGATCTCGACAGCGACGACTTCAATTGCGGCGCGTGTCTGAACCGGTGCGAGCCGCCGGAGGACCCAGGGTCCTTGCCGCCGAACATGCGGCAGGCCTGCGTGGGAGGAAAATGCGGGCGGCTGATCTGCGAAGGGACGTGGGCCAACTGCAACGGAGTCCTCGCGGACGGTTGTGAGGTCGATGTCCAGCGCGACATCGGTCTCGGTCTCCTCGATCCGGCACATTGCGGCGGCTGCAACGTCGCGTGTGCGGCGGGGGAGGAGTGTCGACGGCTCGCTACTGGAGCCGCAGTCTGTCGATGCAAGTCTTCCGAGACGCTCTGCGGTTTCCCCGGAGCCTTCGTCTGCACGGATACCGCGTCGGATCCGAAACACTGTGGTCTCTGCAATTACGCGTGCCCCTTCGTCGATCGGAGGGGGCTCCACCAGGTGGCGACGTGCGCCAAGGGAGCGTGCGGGACGGAGTGCGAGCCCGGCTGGGGCGACTGCAACGACAACCCCGCAGACGGCTGCGAGACGAACCTTCGCCACGACGGCGCCAACTGTGGTGCCTGCGGCGTCCGCTGCAGCAGCGGACTTGGACAACCTTGCATCGATGGGCGTTGCCTCACAGTGGAGTGCGATGCCGGGGACCCGGTGACGCGGTGAGGATCACCACAGGATCGATCCTGGTCGTCACGGCCGGCGCGGTCATCACGCTCGCGAGCTGCGCTGACTCGAGCGACGAAGAGGCACCGACGGACAACCCGAGCACTCTCCTCGACGGTGGCGCGAGTGACGGCGCCGCCCTCGACGCCGCGTGCGAGGGCGGGGCTGACGACTGTTCGACGACGCCCCCGTGCAAGGCGACCGACCTCTGCCCGGTCGCGACGGGAGCGGATCCACGCCACGCTCTCATGTCCGTCTGGGGCTCGTCGAAGAACGACGTCTGGGCGGTCGGCTCGCGAGGCACGATCGTGCATTGGGACGGCATGGCGTGGGCTTCGACGCCGTCGGGGACGACACAGACGCTCTTCGCCGTCAGCGGTACGGGAGCTGGCGACGTGTGGGCCGTGAGCTCGCGCGCGGTCGCGCTCCACTCGACCGGCTTCACCGGTGCGACGGCGACCTGGACGGCGTCCGCGCCCGTCGCGCCGGCCTACGCGCCGTACTTCCCGATGCCTTGGAACGAGAGCCTCCTTCTCTCGGTGTTGGCCCGCGCGCCGGGCGACGTCTGGATCGGAGGCGAGCCGTACCCGGTGCTGCTCGATCCGGACAGCCCACCGCAGAAGGCGAACCTCTGGCGGGGAAGCGGCACGAGCTGGCACCACGATGTGCTCGCCGACGACTTCGCGATCCGCGGGTTCTGGGCGAGCGGGGCCGCGGACGTCTGGGCGGTCGGCGGCGTCTTCGGCACCCCGGTCAACCGCGCCGGTCGCGCGTTCCACACGACGGGGCCCTCCGGCGCTCCGGTCTGGACCGAGGTCGACACCCAGTCGTCGGCGTCGCTCAACGCTGTCTGGGGGAGCGGCCCGAACGACGTCTGGATCGTCGGCGATCGCGGGACGGTTCGTCATTGGACGAACGGACCCGTGAAGCGCTGGGAGATCGTCGCCGTGCCGACCGATCGCGATCTGCATGCCGTCTGGGGAAGCGGAGCGAACGATCTCTGGGTCGTCGGAGATTTCGGGACGGTCCTCCGTTACGACGGTGTGGAGTGGCGAGCTGCCGACGCCGTGTTCCCGGTCGGCGTGACGCCTCACCTCCGTGGCGTCTGGGGAAGCGCTGCGGACGACGTATGGGTCGTCGGCGACGGCATCGCGCTGCACCTTTCACCGAAGGCGGGTACCGCGCCATGAGATCGCTTCGACATCACCTCTCTCTCTGTGCGCTCCTCCTCTCTGCGCCGATCGGCGCCGCGACGCTGTTTGCTTGCGCGAGCGACGAAGAGATCGGATTCATCGACGCTCCTTCCGACGGCGGGGCCGATACCTCGGCGCTCGATGACGCTGCCGTCGCGGATGCAAGCGTCGAGACGGACGCTCCACTCGGACCGAGCACGTGCAGCAGCGACGGCTTCTGCCACGTCCCCCTGCCGGCGGAGGAGTCGCTCCGCGGCGTATGGGCTGACGGAACCGGGATCGTCTGGGCCGTGAGCAGGGAAGGGGATGTCCTTCGCTGGGACGGCAACGCTTGGGCGATCCATTCGTCCGGAATGGGCGTGCTCCTGACGATCTGGGGAAGCGGCCCGACGGACATGTGGATCGGCGGCGAAGCTGGCCTCTTCCACGGGCAGGGAGCGACCTCCGCCAGCATCGTCTTCACTGCGGTCCCGAGCGACAGCACGATCCCGATCACGTCGATCCATGGTTTCGGTCCGAACGACGTCTGGGCCGTGGGTGGACGCATGGACGGTGAGATCGAAGAGTGCCGCGTCCTTCACTACCTCGGACCGACCGGCGACCCCGCGACGGACTGGAAGCTGGATCCGATCTCTTCCCGACCGATCGAGATCTCGCGCGTGTGGGGATCGACCGCGGACGAGGTCTGGCTCGGAGGAACGACGATCTTCGGCTGGCCTCAAGGAGCCGTCTTCATGCGAGGACGACCCGACGGTGACGGCGGCACGCAGTTCGAGGATGTCGTCATCCGCAGACCCGACGTCATCGAGAGCGAGCAATTTCTATGGGTGACCGGCGGGATCGTGCTCTCCGACACGTTCGTGATCGGCCGGCTCTGGAACGGGATCGGCGCGGCTTGGGCTGGGCACGTCGAGGCCGACGACGCCGGCGATCCCAACGGTGTGGGCACCTTCTGGAACGAGACGACCCTGGACGGCTTCGGCATTCTCGGAGTCTGGGGGAGGGCGAAGGACGATGTCTGGATCGTCGGAGAGCTCGGACGAGTGCGTCACTGGGACGGCAAGACCTGGTCGCTCCCCAGCGTGACGATCACGAAGTTTCCCCTCACGAGAGACCTCCACGCGATCTGGGGCAGCGCGAGCGGCGAGATGTGGATCGTGGGCGACAACACCATCCTTCATCGCAATCCCTCCGCCCCGAAGGGCGATCTCTGATGCGAAGCCATCGACTTCACGGCGTCATCGCTGGGGCGCTCGGCTCCACGCTCGTCCTCCTGGCCGTCGCGTGCGGCGACTCCGAACGAGAGGCACTGACCGAGGACCCCGATGCAAGCCCGGCCGATCGAGACGCCGCGTCGTCGCTCGAGCCGGACGCGGCGGACGGCGGCACCTCGGGCTTCGACGCCGCTCCCGAACCGGTGTCGTGCGCGGTGACGCCGTGCGCCCTCGAGCTCGCGGCCGGCGCTCGTCACGTCTGCGCGCGAATGGCCGGCGGCGACGTTCGCTGTTGGGGCGACAACACGCACGGATCGATCGGCAACGGCATTTCGGAAGACGACGGCACCGAGCCGGGCGACACCACCCGGCCGGTGACCGTGGTCGACCTGACGGGCGCCACTCAGCTGAGCGCGGCACGGGACACGACCTGCGCTCGACGCGACGATGGCTCGGTTCGCTGCTGGGGGCAGAACGACCACGGTCAGCTGGGGCTCGGTATCGCCGACGAGCTCGCCCATCCCCGGCCAACGGCCGCGCCGTTGAGCGGGGGTGCCATGCGCGTCGACCTTGGGCGGCGGAGCGCGTGTGCCGTGCTCACCACGGGAGAGCTGTGGTGCTGGGGCTCGAACGACAAGAAGCAGCTCGCGCGATCCGAGCGGGATCCGGTGCTCGGGCCAGGGCGCGCGGAGCTCGCGGGCTCTTCGGTGACGCGAGCCGCCGCGTCCGACGGGACCACCTACGGGATCAGCAGCAGCGGCCGGCTCCTCGCCTGGGGCGCGCTCGCCGGTCGCGAAGGGTCGCTCGATCCGGATCCGGTCCCGGCGCCCCTCCCCGCGCTGGCGGCGGTTCACGATGTCGCGGTCGGCGAGTCCCACGCGTGCGCGATCGCGGGCGGGCGCGTGTCCTGTTGGGGGTCGAGCACGAGCTACGCGCTTTGTACGGGGCTCCCCAGCCCCGAGCCGGTCCCGGCGCACGCGGTCATCGTCACGACGGCCTACCCGCAGCAGATCGCCGTTTCGCGGAACACGACCTGCGTGCGGCTCACGAACGGCCAGATCCATTGTTGCGGAGCCGGCTCGAGCGGGCAGCTCGGCGTGCCGACGGTCGACGGTGGCCTCAGCAGCAGCGCCGCCTTTGCGCCCGCGTCGAGCTTCACCGGCTACGCCGTTCAGGTCGTGACGACCGATCTCGCGACGTGCGCGCTCCTTCGCAGCGGTGCCGTCGAGTGTTGGGGAGGGAACGCGCATGGCGAGCTCGGGAGGGGGACGCGCGACGGCGATCCGCATCCGGCGCCCGCGGCGGTGAGCTTTCCGTGAGCGAGTCATGAACAGCATCTGCCCTCTCATCGGAGCCACTGGAGACTCATGACGCGAATTCACTCGCTGGCGTGCCTGATCGGCATCGGTGTCGCCGCCGCGCTCGGTTTCACCGCGTGCGGTGAGGGGCAGCGACGGGCGGCCCCATCGGCACCTCCGTCGACCTTCAACGACGCGAGCGTGGATGCTCCTCCGGGATGTGGGCTGGTTCGGTGCTCGCGCGACCTGAAGCAGGTTCTGCGCGTGTGCGACGACAAGGAGGAGATCGTCGAGGAGTGCACGAACGGCATGGGCTGCGGCGACGGACGGTGCGTCGACGCATGCACGAGCGCCGAGCTTTCGAAAGGCTCGATCGGATGCTCGTTCTTCACGCTCCCGCCCGAGGAGAGCCAGCGCGGCCAGGGCTCTTGTTTCACCGCCATGATCACGAACACGTGGGATCGACCGGTGACCATCACCGCGGAGCTGGAGAACCAGCCGCTCGACATCTCCGCGTCGACGTACACGGCCGTGGTCGTCGATCGAAACGTCACCTACACGCCGCTCGCCGGCGCGCTTCCTCCGGGTGAGGTGGCGATCGTCTTCCTCTCTCAGGGCTCGAGCGCCGAAGCGAGCGATTCGTTCACCCCCTGTCCCCCGACCGTGACTCCTGCGCTGCGCGAAGAGCCGCTTCGCCACGGCACGACGATCACGCGCGCGTTCCATCTCAAGACGGACGCGCCGGTCAGCGCCTACTCGATCTTTCCGTATGGCGGTGCGCGGTCGTTCATCCCTGCCGGTACGCTGCTCTTGCCGGTGTCGTCATGGGGGACGAACTACGTCGCGGTGACCGGCGGAACGTTCAGGATGAACGGCGGAGGACTTCACGAGTATCGGATCTCCACCACGTTGCAGATCGTCGCAGAGGACGACGGGACGGAGGTGCGCATTCTCCCGAGCGCCGACATCGATGACGGGACCGACATCCCCGGCACGGCCCAAGGTTACCCGCGTTCGTGGAAGCTCTCACGCGGACAGGTCCTCCAGTTCTCGCAGGTGCGCGAGCTGACGGGGAGCGTCGTCGAGGCGAACAAGCGCGTCGGGCTGTTCGGTGGAAGCGAGTGCAACAACATCCCGTCGACCTACCTCGCGTGCGATGTCCTTCAGCAGCAGATCCCGGCGCTCTCGCAGTGGGGCAGCGAGTACGCTCTCGCGCCTTATCCACCTCGCGTTCCTTCGGCGGGCGGAGTCGAGATCCTCGAGCGCGTCCCGTGGCGTCTCGTCGGCGCGGTCGACGGGACTCGACTCACCTATGATCCCGAGCGGCCGGTGGGGGCACCCGAGACGCTCGGCGCGGGCGAGTCGGTCACGTTCCTGACCGATCGGATCGTCTCGGTGAAGAGTCAGGGAGCGAACCACCCGTTCTACGTCGGCGTCTACATGACCGGGAGCGCCTTCAACGGAACGATCCCCACGGGTGGTGGCGGGACGAGCCAGACGTTCACCACGGGCGATCCCGACTACGTGAACGTCGTCCCGTCCGATCAGTTCCTCAATCGCTACGTGTTCTTCGCCGACCACACGTTCCCGGAGACCTCGCTCACGATCGTGCGTCGCAGGACGGCGAACGGATTTCGCCCTGTGGAGCTCGAATGCGCAGGTGAGATCGAAGGCTTTCGCTCGCTCGGCAGCAGCGGCGAGTACGAGCTCGCCTGGGTTCGGCTCACGCGCGGGGCGGCCGGTGTGAAGTTCCCCAAAGGCGCCTGCGGCTACGGCCGCCACGAAGCAAAGAGCGAAGGCCCCTTCTCGGTCACCGTCTGGGGAACGGGCGACTTCGCGAGCTACGGCTTCGCCGGCGGAATGGGGAACCGCCCGCTCAGTCCGGTGACGATCCCTGTTCCCAAGTAGGAGGATGCCGGCAAGGAGCTCGCGCGGCGCGCTCGACCAAGCCTAGTTGCAGCTGCACTCCACGGCGGGAGTGCTCGAGTTGCGCGGGCTCGGAGCGAGGGCGCTGAAGTCGGCCTTGTTGTTGCCCGTGTCGGTGCAGCCATCATTCTTGCGGATGACGGACTTCGTGTTGCTCGGAGCCGGGGCCGCCGCGCCGTTGAAGCAGTTCGCAGTGCCGTACCCGACGAGATCGACCACCGTGGCGTTGGTGCACGTCGCGCCCAGGCTCGTCGTGGAGCTCACGAGCGCGAACCTCCCCGCGGTCGCAGACGGGTTGATCGTACCGGTCACGTCGGCCTCCGGGAGGTCGACTCCGTTTGCCCCGCCAGCCTGCTTGATCAGGAAGTAGCCTCCCGGCGCGATGGTGCCGGTGAGGTCCGTCTTTGCGTTGGTGCCTCCGCCGCCGCTCAGATAGTGGATGGACCAACCGTTCAGGACCACCGGGACGCTCCCGCGGTTGTGAAGCTCGACGAAGGAGCTCTTGTACGGGGCGCCCGAGTTGCCGCCGCCGCCGTACACCTGGCTGATGACGACCTTGCCGTCGCACGTCGAGGACCCCGCGTCGCCCGCGTCGTCGTCCGCGCCGGAGTCACCGGCGTCGCCGGCGTCCGAATCACCGGCGTCGCCCGCATCGTGCGTGCCCGAATCACCCGCGTCGCCCGCATCGGAGCCGGCGTCGTCCGCGTCTTCCAGCCCGGCGTCCTCGCTCTTCTGCGGCGAGTCGTCGTCCCCGCGGTCGCCCTCGTCACCGTCGGCTGGCACGTACGCGTCAGGCGAGGTCGAGCCATCTCTCGAGCCGTCCTGCGAGGCGCTGGCGTCCGGGTCGCTTTCGATGTCGGCATCGGCACTCGTCGCACATCCAGCCGCAACTGCGGCGAGCGTGGTCGAGGCGAGTGCGATGCAGAACAGGGCGTTGAGGCGGGATGCGTGGGCCATGCGCGGGCCCTTATGGGATTGTCTCGCCGGACGCGCAACAACGCTCTGCGTCCGAGAGGCCAAGGGGCGTTGATCTCGCGCGCCGCACGCAAGCCCGTTGCGATTCTGTCACCGTCGCCGGAACGGTCGCGCTCCAAGAAGCCGGGAGCGTCGAGCCGCCGCTCGACGTCGTGCGCGGCGCGCTCGACGGACGCGGCGTCGCGCGCGGGGCCTCGGCGTCGCTCTCCTCGTGGGCGCGCCGGTGGTATACGCGAACCCGGACCATGGTGACGACGGACAGGCCATCCTCGACGGGCGTGACGGCGGAGCGGATTCGCCAGGTGACGGCGAAGAACGTCCAGCGGCTCGGCTATCGCCGCATCGTCCAGCTCCTCGTCTACCTCGTCATCATCCCGACCGTCCTGCTCCTGTCGATCGGCATCATCCTGCTGTTCCTCGAGGGGCGCATCAACCTCCTCTTCGGCATCCTCACGGTCAGCTTCGTCTCCGTCGTCATCACGGGCATCGTCCTCGTCATCGTCTTCGTCCGGCGCGAGGCGAACCTGTCCGAGCTGCAGGCCGACTTCGTCTCGAAGGTCAGCCACGAGCTCAGGACGCCGCTGACGGCGATCCGGCTCTTCGCCGAGACGCTCCAGCGTCCGGAGGCGGACGAAAAGACCCGCGAGAAGTGCACGACGCTCCTCGTCGCCGAGTCGGAGCGTCTCTCGAAGATGATCGAGCGGCTCCTCGACTGGGGGCGCATGGAAGCGGGCCGCAAGATCTACGAGCTTCGCTCGGAGAAGGTCGCCGACATCCTCGAGGACGCGCTGCGCGCCTACGCGCCTCATCTCGAGCTCGGCGGCGACCTCGACTTCGGCGTCGAGGCGATGCCCGGCCTCCCCGACGTCATGGTCGACCGCGCCGCGCTGGTCGGCGCGATCGTCAACCTCCTGTCCAACGCGCAGAAGTACGGGGGCTCGCCGCCGCGCGTCCGGCTCAAGGTGGGCGCGTCCGCCGGGCTGGTGACGATCGCCGTGACCGACAACGGCATCGGGATCCCGCGCCCCGAGCACCGGCGCATCTTCGAGAAGTTCTACCGCGTCGACGATCGCCTCTCGCGATCGAAGGAGGGCTCCGGGCTGGGGCTCGCGATCGTCAACCACGTCGCACGCGCCCACCGGGCTCGCGTCACGGTCGAGAGCGCCGAGGGCGCGGGCTCCACGTTCGCGATCGTGCTGCCCGCGATCCTTCAGGAGCAAGAGGGCGGTCGCGCCGCGGAGTAGGGAGCGTCCCTGAATCGGGAGCTCTCTCGTACCTTCGAGACCCGAGTCTCAGGAGGGCGTGCCGCGGAGCATGTGCTGCAACAGCTGGCGCGAGACGTGGAGGATCTTGGCCGCGCCGTTCTTGCTCCCGTGGGACCGACCGAGGGCCTCCGCGACCATCGTGCGTCGCACGACCTTCTCGACGGCGTGGACGGGAGCGTGACCCACCGCGGCGCGCACGTGTGGGACGAGGTTGGGCGCGCGTGCTCGCAGGTCTCCCAGCGTGCGCTCGAGCGTCGCGAGATCGAGCGGCTTGGGGAGGAACGCCCGAACGCCCCGCTGGGCGAGGCGGAACGTCTGGTCCGGAGTGGCCTGGCCGCTCACGGCGAGGACGAGGGGCATCGCGGCCAGCGCGTCGATGGCGTCGAGCACGTCGAAGGCGTCGCCGTCGGGCAGCGAGACGTCGAGCACGACGATGTCGGGCTGAAATCCTGGGAGCTCGCTGCGCGCCGCGGCCACGGTGGCGCAGGCCGTCAGCGCCGATGCCAGCGGCGTGAGCGCCGCCGAGAGCGCTCGACGGAGCGACGCGTCATCTTCGACGATGAGGATCCGCTTCATGGGGTCGAGCATCCGGGGTTGGACGTGGCTTGGTGCCGGATCATGCGAGACCGCGGTGTCACCCATCGTGGCGACATCGTGACGGTATACTGGTGGAGGTGCCTCCTCCCGAGCCGTCGCCGGTCGACGACATCGTAACCTCGACGGCGTTCCGTTGGGAGGCGATGATCTCGGGCGTCCGCGCGGTGTTCTGCGCCGTCATGTTCGGGCGGCTCGGGCTGATCGAGTTCGAGGGCAACGCCTCGCGGATCGCGATCGAGGCCACCCTGTGCGTCGTCCTCATGGTCGTCTCCGTCTGGGTGATCGCGCGCGCGCGGTCGGCACGTGCCACGCCGAGCCTCCTCGTGGTGTCGGTCGCGGTCGACGCGGTGGGCTGCTTCCTGGCGCTCTTCGCGAACGTCCTCGTCCCGTGGCCCGGCTACGACGGGATCCTCCGGGTGCCGGACGCCGCGGCGCTCCTCGTCGTGGCGATGGCGGCGGGCTTCCGCCTCTCCCCAAACGCAGCGAAGGTCGGCGCGGTGCTCCACGCCGCGGGAGCGGCGACGCTGATCGGCGTCGATCTGACGCGTAACGGCGACAGCGTCGCCTACGGCGCGCCGACGGTCGCCATCTTCGCGATCCTCGTGCTCAGCGCGATCGCGCTCGCCTTCGTCATGTCGACGCAGGTCCGGCGGCTCGTCCACCTCGCCGCGACGGAGCACGTTTCGGCCAAGTCCGCGAAGATGAGCCTGTGGCACGTCCTCGAGGGAAACCACGAGATGCGCAGCGCGCTCTCTGCCGTCGCGCTCGAGACGGAGCTGTTTCTCCGGGCCGCCCAGCGCAGCGACGATCGCGACGACCTCGTGCGCGTCGGGGGTGACCTCCGCTCGGAGCTCGCGCGGCTGAACGAGCTCGTCGTCGGGATGCGCGAGCGTGCGTACGCGGAGCTCGCCGCGATGCAGGGGGCCGCTCGCGTCGAGGTGCGCGCGGTCGCCGACGATGTGGTGTCGCGGGTCCGCGCCCGCTTTCCCGGGATCTCCGTCGAGCTCCGCGGCGAAGCGGACGCGCGCGTCGTCGTCGCCGGCGGCGCGACGAGCCTGGACCGCGTGCTCTCGAACCTGGTCACGAACGCCTGCGAGGGCGACGGCCGGATGCGGCCGTCGCGCGTCACCGTCGACATCGAGAGCGCCCCGCGCGATCGCGTGCGGCTCGTCGTCCGCGACGACGGTCCGGGGTTCTCGGCGGACGTCCTCGCGGCGTCGCTCGACGCGCGCGGACCGTCGACCAAGGCGGACGGCTCGGGGCTCGGTCTCTTCTTGGTGCGCGCCATCGCCTCGGCGACCGGCGGCTCGCTCGGCCGAAAGAACGTCGAGGCCGGCGGCGCGGAGGTCGTCGTCGAGCTCCCGGGCACGCCCCGCTAAACGCCGGGTGAGAGCCTCCCTGCAAGTTCTTTTGCGCTGCTTGACGTTCGAGGCGAGTGCTACGTGAAAGGCGTGGCGGGCGGGGGCTTGTCATCCTGGGAGGTGGTCGTGCGCATGTTCAATCGTAGGTCTGTCGTCGCCCTGTCTCTCGTCGCGACCGCGGCGCTGTCCGTCTCGCACGAGATCTCCGCGGCGCCGCCGACGGCGCCCAAGCCGGTGACCACCATTGCTCCGCAGAACCTCCCCAGGCCGACGATCACGCTGCCGGCCGCGTCGTCCGCCCTTCGCCTTCGCGGCTGGGTCGATCTGCACACGCATCCGATGGTCCACCTCGGGTTCGGTGGAAAGCTGATTCACGGCGCGCCCGACGTCGGCTCGCTCATCCCGGCGGACAGCCGCTGCCAGGCTCGCGTTCGCGCGACGAGCATGGAGCACGCGCTCGGTCAGGACAACTCGACGCACGGCGGCTGGGGCGCGCTCGACAACACCTGCGGCGACGACATCCGCAAGCAGGTGATCGATCAGCTCCAGCAGCAGAAGGGGGCCGTCGTCACGCCCGACAAGGCGCGCGGCGCCCCCGACTTCGCGCACTACCCGAAGTGGAACGACATCACGCACCAGAAGATGTGGATCGACTGGATCAAGCGCGCCTACGACGGCGGGCTCCGCGTGATGGTGGCGCTCGCGACGCACAACCAGACCCTGGCCGCCGCGGTCTCGGGGCCGGGCGACGGACCGACCGACGACAAGGCCTCCGGCGATCTCCAGATCGACGAGATCAAGGCGATGGTCGGCCGCCACCGCGACTTCATGGAGGTCGCGCTGACCTCGGCGGACGCGCGTCGGATCGTGCTCGCGAACAAGCTCGCGATCGTGCTCGGCGTCGAGCTCGACAACATCGGCAACTTCAACCGCTCCGCGGCGCTCCCCGCGGCGACCATCGGCGCGGAGCTCCGGCGGCTCCACGCCAAGGGCGTCCGCTACGCGTTCCCGATCCACGTCATCGACAACAAGTTCGGCGGGACGGCGGTCTACGAGAACGCCTTCAACATCTCGAACTACCGCGAGTTCGGCAGCTTCTGGAGCCTCCGTTGCTCGGCGCCCGCCGACGGCATCGGCTTTCGCGTGCAGAACGACGGCTTCGACGCGGCCGTCGCGTTCGTGAAGGCCACGAAGCTCGGCATCGACATCGCGCGCAATCCGCCGACGCCGCCGACCTGCCCTGCGGGGACCGGTCACATGAACACCCGCGGGCTCACGGCCGAGGGCGAGATCGCGGTGAAGGAGATGATGAAGCTCGGCATGATGATCGACATCGATCACATGTCCCAGCTCGCGGCGGACCGGACCCTCGACCTCGCGCTCGCGGTGCCGGGGGGCGGCTACCCGATCGCGTCCGGTCACAACGGGCCCCGCGCCGCCGGCGGCACGGAGAACGCCCGGACGGCGCAGCAGCTCCAGCGGATCGCCCAGCTCCGTGGCATGGTCGGCGTCGGCTGCGAGGACGCCAACGCGCATCAGTTCGCGCGGACCTACGCCGACGTCGCCCGCGCGACCGGCGGGCGCGCCGGCATCGGGACGGACCTCAACGGGCTCGTCAAGGCGCCGCCTCCGCGTCCGGGCTCACGCGTCGTCTACGACGCGTCGTTCCCCAAGAGCCGCACGGGCGCGAAGGAGTGGGATTACAACGTGGACGGCGTCGCTCACTACGGCATGCTCTCGGACTACATCCGTGACATCCGCACCGCGGCGAACGGCAACGCCCTCGTCGACGACACCTTCATGGCCTCGGCCGAGGTGTTCGCCGACATGTGGCGCCGCGCGGAGACCCAGAAGGACGCGGTGCGCTGAACCGCCAAGAAGTCCTGGCCGGCCGGCGCGGCTTCGCGCTAAAGCCCTGGAGGACTCCTCCACGGTGATGTCTTGACGCCGAGCTCGCAAAAACCCCGGACGATCAGCCTCCAGGGCCGCCGCGTGCTCGTGGTCGAGGACGATCCGAGCATCGCGATCGGGCTGCGCATCAACCTCGAGAGCGAGGGCTACGAGGTCCACCTCGCCGAGGACGGCGAGCGCGGCCTCGAGCTCGCGCGGACGATCGAGCCGGACCTCATCGTGCTCGACGTCATGCTCCCGAAGCGCAACGGCCTCGAGGTGCTCCACGACCTGCGCGCCGAGGGCCGCACGATGCCGATCATCATCCTCTCCGCCAAGTCCGCGGAGATGGACAAGGTCGCCGGTCTCGAGCTCGGCGCCGAGGACTACGTCGCGAAGCCGTTCAGCCTCGCGGAGCTCCTCGCGCGCGTGCGCGGGGCGCTCCGGCGCGGCGCGGCGGCGTCCGCGGGTCAAGGCGGGCCGCCGCCGCGCGCGCGCATCGGCTTCGGCGACGTCGAGATAGACGTCGCGGCGCGGACCATCCGGCGCGCCGGAGCGGTCGTCGAGGTGACGGCCACGGAGTTCGACGTCCTCATGTGCCTCGTCGGCGAGCGCGGTCGAGCGCTCTCGCGCGACGACATCTTCCGTCGGGTGTGGGGCCCGAAGCACCACGGCACGCCGCGCACGGTGGACAACTTCATCCAGCAGCTCCGCGCGAAGCTCGAGGTCGATCCGCAGGAGCCCGTCTTCATCCAGACGGTGCGCGGCGTCGGCTACCGCTTCGATCTGGTCGAACCCGGCAAGCCCTGACTCGGTTCCGCGCTCGGGACCGCGCTCTGCGTGGTATCCATCTCGCGCCGCATGGATCACAACCTCCTCCGTCAGTACCTGGCCACCGTCTACGACCTGCCGATGACGAGCGGACCGCTCCGGGTCTCGCTCGACGGCGACGTCGTCCAGGACGTCTCGGCGCTCCCCGAGCTGCTCACGAAGCCGTTCACGATCCTGACCGCGTTCAACCCGCGGTCGATGCTCCTTCCGCGCAAGGTGAACGACGCGCGCCACTCGGTGCTCCGCGACATGCTCGTGCTCGGCTGCTACCGCGTCGAGCAGTGCGTCGGCTACGAGGAGGACCCCGAGGGCACGTGGCGCGAGCCGTCGTGGCTCGTGCACGGGATGGAGCGCGACGAGGCGGTCTCGTTCGGTCGGGTGTTCCGCCAGAACACCATCGTCGTGAACCGCAACGGGCGCCCCGAGCTCATCGTCACCGATCCGACGTGCGACGAGGTCGGTCGCGCCTTCGTCGGCAACTGGCGCGTCCGCGGCTGATCCGCCTTCGCGTCGCTTCGGCCCCGGCCGTCAGGCGTCCTTCGCGCAGCGGAAGCCGGTCATCCGGAGCTTGAAGCGCGCGGGGTGGTGGACCCGGTTCGTGCTCCGGAGGCCGGGGCCCGGGTAGTTGTAGGCGCCGCCGCGGATCGCCTTCTCGCACTCGGTCGGGATCGGGTTCGTGCCCGTGAAGCCTTGCTTGCCCTCGGCGCGGAGCTTGTTCTGCGCGGCGACGATCTCGTCGCACGTCCCGGGCTTGCCCTCGCCGGCCGTGGACCGCGTGTACGCGAAGGGATCGTAGTCGTCTTCGATCCACTCCCAGACGTTGCCGGCGAGGTCGTCGTGACCGTACGGTCCCTGACCGGTCGGGTGCATCCCGACGTCGTCGGGTGAATTCGTCGAGAAGACCGTGCGCTCGTGCGTCGGCGGATCGTTGCCCCACGGGTACCGGCGCCCGTCGTCGCCGCGGACGGCGCGCTCGAACTCGGCCTCGCGCGGCAGGCGCTTGCCCTTCCACGCGCAGTAGTCCCGGCTCGAAAACCAGGAGACGCCGACGACGGGCTTCGCGGGGCCGCGGAAGAGGCCGCCGAACGTCGCGAGGATCTCGGGATCGGCGGCGGTGCAGACCTTCGCCGCGACGCACTCCTCGTACGCCGCCTGCGTCACCTCGGTCTTGTCGAGCCAGAACGAGGCGACGGTGACGTCGTGCGCCGGACGCTCGTCGCCCTCTCCGCCGGAGTCCGCGCCCATCTTGAACGTGCCGCCCGTGACGAGGAGCATGCCCGCGGGGGCCGCCGCGCCGTCGCCGGCGGCCGCCGTGGCGTCCGCGCGCCCGGCGCCCGCGTCCTCGACGGCCGAGCCGGCGTCCGGGGTGGGGCTCGTCGTCGCAGCGTCCGGCGCGGCGCCGGCGGAGGCGGCGCCGTTCGGGAGGCCCGCGCTCGCCGCGGGCGGAGGTGGCGGCGTGGACGAGGGACACGCGCCGAGGAGCACGCCGGCGAGGACCGGGAAGGAGCCGCGGAAGAAGAGGAAGCGGAGAGCGCGCACGGCCGGAAGGGCGAAGGAGCCGACGGGGGCGAAGGAGCCGCGAGGGCCGCTCGTCACTGTGCCTCGTCCCCCACGCCGTGAAAAGTAGGCGACAGATCTCGACGAATCCGGCGAAAAAGGCGACTATCCCGGTCCAGTGCCTGTTTTTCGGGTCAGCGTTGCGCCAGATGGGGTCAAGCGATGTCGTGGACGTTCGGTAGGAAGCTGGGAGTAGGGTTCGGGCTGTCGGTCGTCATGCTCCTGCTCGTCGGGACGATCGCCTACCGGAGCATCGACGCGCTCATCGAGAACAACAAGCGCGTCAGCCACACCCACGCGGTTCTCGAGAAAATCGCCACGACGCTGTCGCTCGTCAAGGACGCGGAGACCGGTCAGCGTGGCTTCGTCATCACGGGCGATCCGGCCTTCCTCGAGCCCTACGAGCTCGCCACCCGCGGACTGAGGGCGGACATCGCGGAGCTCCGCCGCCAGACCGCCGACAACCCGCGCCAGCTGGCGCGGATCGACGACTTCGAGGCCGCCCTCCAGGGCAAGCTCGAGCGGCTCCGGCTCGTGATCGAACAGCGGCGGTCGGGGGGCCTCGAGATCGCGACGAACAGCATTCAGACGGGCCTCGGCAAGCAATACATGGATGACATCCGCCGGATCGCCTCGGAGATGGAGCAAGAGGAGCGTCAGCTCCTCGAGCGGCGCTCGGCGGCGGCGGAGGCAGGCGCCCAGAGCGCGAAGGTCGGCGTCGGCGCGGGCGCGCTCGTGTCGCTCTTCATCGTCATCGTCGCAGGCGCCCTGATCACGCGGTCGCTCGGCTCGCAGCTCGGCGCTGCCGTCACGAGCATCCGGAGCTCCTCGGCCGAGCTCCAGGCCGCCGCGACCCAGCAGGCGTCGGGCTCACGCGAGCAGCTCTCGGCGACCACCGAGGTGGCCACGACGGTCCGCGAGCTGCTCGCGACGTCGCGGCAGATCACCGACAGCGCGCAGCGGGTGAGCCGCGTCGCCGAGGAGACGGTGACGGGCGCGAGGACCGGCTCCGGCATCGTGAAAGACACCCACGAGACGATCGCGGCGATCAAGCGCCAGATGGACGTCGTCGTGGGCCACATGCTCGAGCTCGGCAAGAAGTCCCAGCAGGCCGGCGGGATCCTCGATCTGGTGAACGAGCTCGCGGAGCAGACCAACATCCTCGCCATCAACGCGACGATCGAGGCGGCGGGCGCCGGCGAGAGCGGGCGAAGGTTCTCCGTGGTCGCCGACGAGATCCGCAAGCTCGCCGATCGCGTCGGCGGATCGACCAAGGAGATCCGCGGCATCGTCGACGACATGCGCGCCGCCGTGAACACGACCGTGATGGCCACCGAGAGCGGCGTGAAGGCGGTCGATGCAGGCGCCGCGCGCTTCGCGGACGTGACGGCCTCGTTCGAGCGCATCGCCGCGCTGGTCGGCACGACCACGGAGGCGGCGCGCGAGATCGAGCTCAGCACGAAGCAGCAGGCGACCGCCGTAGAGCAGGTGAGCTCGGCGATCGGCAGCGTCGCGCAGGCGACGCGGGAGTCCGACGCGAGCGCGAAGCAGACGCTCCAGGCGGCGAGCGAGCTCACCACGCTCTCGCGGGATCTGCTCCGCGTGGTGGACGCCTCCGCGACATGACGCGCGACCTCGCGCTCGTCTTTCGGCCGCGGCCCGGCATGCTGGCCGCCCTGCCGACACCGCACGTCCTCGAGACGATGCGGCCGCTGCCGTGCGAGCCCGTCGCGGGGACGCACCCTTTCGTCGTCGGCGCGGCGGTCGTCCGCGGCCGGGCCACGCCGATCGTGGACGTCGGAGCGCTCCTCGGGACGCCGGGAGACAGGCGAACGTCGCGATGGATCACGGTCGAGGTGGGTGGGCGCGTCGTCGGTCTCGCCGTCGATGACGTCATCGGCGTGCGACGGCTGCCGGGCGTGCTCGCGGAGGGCACGGCGCCGCCGCTCCTGGCCGAGGCGGCGCACGGCGCGGTGAGCGCGCTCGAGGTCCTCGACGGCGAGCTGCTCGTCGTCCTCCGGGGAGCGCGGCTCGTCCCCGACGACGTCTGGACGGCGCTCGGCGAGCGAGCGTCCGCCGACGCGGGGGCGCATGGTGCGCGCTGAGCATCTCCTCCGGCTCCGCGCCGTCATCTCCCGCCGGCTGGGTCTGTCGCTCGACGAGAGTCGAGACGTCGAGCTCGGCGAGATCCTCGCGCGGCGCCTCGGCGAGCGCGGTCGGCGCGACGCGAGCGCGTACCTCGACGCGCTCGAGACGAGCGACGAGGAGCTCCGCGCGATCGGTCAGCTCTTGACCGTCGGCGAGACCTGCTTCTTCCGATCGTCCGCGCAGTTCGACGTGCTCCGTGAGGTCGTGCTGCCGGCGAGGCCCCGATCGCGCGGGGAAGACCTCCGGCTCCTCTCCGCCGGGTGCTCCTCGGGGGAGGAGGCGTACTCGCTCGCGATCTTCATGTGCGAGTGGGAACGCCGCTGCGAGCCGGCGACGTGGCTGCGCTGGCACGTGCGCGGCGTCGACCTCAGCGGCCGCTCGCTCGCGAAGGCCGCGGCGGGCGTCTACTCCGCGTGGTCGCTCCGCGAGACTTCGGCCGAGCTCCGCGAGCGCTATTTCACGACGCGCGGCCGCGAGCACGAGCTCCGCGCGGACGTCCGGGCGCGCGTCACCTTCGAGCAGCGGAACCTGCTCGACGCCTCGTCGGCGCTCTCCGCTCCGGAGGCGTTCGACGCCATCTTCTGCCGCAACGTCCTCATGTACTTCACGCCCGACGCCGCGCGCGCGGTGGTCGCGAGGCTCACCGCGGCGCTCGCTCCTGGGGGCGTCCTCTTCCTGGGGCACGCCGAGTCGCTTCGCGGGCTCTCGAACGCGTACTCCCTCGAGAGCTCGCACGGCGCGTTCTACTACCGCCGCCCCGAGAGCCGTCCGGTCACGGCGCCCGCTTCCGCGCCCAGGACGGCGGAGCGCGCCGCCGAGCCGCTCGCGCCGCCTCGCGCCGCCTCGCCGGCTCGCGTCGACCCGCCGGCGGTCTCCTCGGCGAGCCAGGTCCATCTCGACGCGGTGCGCGAGCTCGTGTCCCGCGAGCGCTTCGACGAGGCGCTCGACGCGCTCACCCGCATGCCTTCGTTCGCGGGGGCAGAGGTGGGCGCCGCCGTGCTTCGGGCCGTCGCCCACCTCGGTGCAGGCGACGTCGACGCGGCCGAGTCCGCCTCCGCGCACCTCCTCGCGGCCGACGAGGGCTCGGCCGAGGCACACCTGGTGCTGGCGCTCGTCGCCGAGCACCGCGGCGATCGCGCGAAGGCGATCGAGCATCACCGCGCCGCGATCTACCTCGAGCCGGACTTCGCGCTCTCGCATCTTCACCTGGGCCGGATCCAGCGGCGAGAGGGGCGGATCGACGAAGCCCGTCACGAGCTCGGGCAAGCGCTCGACCTCCTCGCGCGCGAGGAGCCGTCGCGCCTGGTCCTCTTCGGCGGCGGGTTCGGCCGCGCCGGCCTCGTCGCCCTCTGTCGCACGGAGCTCGCGACGCTCGGAGGTGCGCGGTGAGCGAGTCGGAGGTGGCGAGGCGCGTGCGCGAGCTCGCCGAGACGTTCGATCGATCGTTCGCTTCGCCCGCTCGCGTACGCGAGGACGATGGGCGGCCGGGGCTCGCCGTTCGTGTCGGCGGCGATCCCTACCTCCTCTTTCTCGAGGGGCTCTCGAGCGTCTCGAGGAAGAAGGCCATCGTCCCGCTGCCGGGCGGCTCCTCCGCTCAGCTCGGGGTGTCCGGGATCCGCGGAGCGCTGGTCGGCGTCTTCTCGCTGCCTGCGCTCCTCGGCTACGACGTCGCGCTCGCGCGCATCTCCTGGCTCGCGGTCGCCGGTGGCGCGCGGCCTGTCGCGCTCGCGTTCGAGGGCCTCGACGGGCAGGTGGTGGTGCCGCCGTCGAGCGTCGCGGCGGCGCCCTCGAGCGCGCGCCGCCACGTCTCGGGCCTCGCCCACCTCGCCGGCGAGCCCTCGGCGCGCGGGGTGCTCGACCTCGGGTCGATGCTCGCCCGCATCGCCGCGGTCGCGGGCGGGGAGTGAGCGCGATGGCGAAGGACCCCTACCGCTACTTCCGCATCGAGGCGCGCGAGATCGTCGAAGCGCTCTCGCAGGGGATCCTGGAGCTCGAGTCACGGCCGGCGAGCCGCGACGCGCGGCAGGAGGTCGACCGGCTTCTCCGCGCCTCGCATACGTTGAAGGGCGCGGCGGGGGTGGTCGGCCAGGAGGGGATCGCGAAGCTCGCGCATCGCCTCGAGGAGCTCCTCGCGCCGTACGCGCGCGCCGAGGACGCCGCGAGCCGCGAGCCGATCGGCGCGCTCCTCGGGATCGTGGATGCCGTCGCGGCGGCGCTGTCGACGCTCGGCACGGCGGACGCGGCGCCTCCTCTGCGGCCCGAGGCGTCCGGAGAGCCGCGAGAGCCGTCCACCATCGAGAAGACCGTCGAGTCCGTCCGCCTCGACCTCTTGGAGGTCGACGGCGTGCTCGCGTCGATCGCCGACGTCGTCGCGCGCCTCACCAGCTCGCGCGTCGCGAGCGCGAGCGGCGGCGGTCTCGCCCGCGCCGAGCTCGCGGTCCGCGACGTCGAGGCGTGGCTCGGAGCGGCGAGGCGCGCGCCCGATCCGTCGTCGCTCGACTGGGACGCGATCGTCGGCACCGTCGAGCGCCTGCGCGCCGAGCTCCACGTGGAGCGCGAGGACCTCGCCGGCGCGCTCGAGGCCGCCGAGCGTCGCGCACGCGAAGCGCTCGAGGACGCGCGCCGCCTCCGTCTCCTCCCGGCCGAGACGCTCTTCGCCGAGCTCGCGCGCGCCGCCCGCGACGCCGCTGCGGCGGACGCTGGGGCGCCCGGGGTGCCGCCCCGCCCGGTCGAGGTCGAGACCGCCGGCGGATCCATCCGCCTCGACGCGCGCGTCTTGGGGCTCCTCCGCGACGCCTTGCTCCAGCTCGTCCGGAACGCGATCGCTCACGCGCTCGAGCCCGAGGCGGAGCGCCGGCGCGCGGGCAAGCCCGTCGCCGGACGGATCGCGATCCGCTTCGAGCTCCGCGGCGCTCGGGCGGTGGTGACGTGCCGCGACGACGGGCGCGGGATCGACCTCGCCGCCCTCCGCGCGGCGGTCGTCGCGGGCGGCCTCGCCGAAGAGCACGCGGCTCGCGGGATGGACGTCGGCGCGCTCGTTCGGCTGGGGATGCTCCGCGGGGTGACGACGCGCGCGTCGGCGACGGCCCTCGCAGGCCGCGGCGTGGGGCTCCAGGTCGTGGGTACGGTCGTCGAGCGCTTGCGCGGCGCGCTCGCCGTCCGCACGGAGCCGGGGCAGGGGACCGAGTTCGAGCTCGACGTCCCGGTGTCGATGACCGCGGCCTCCGCGCTCGTCGTCGAGGCCGGCGACGTCGCGGCGACGATCCCGCTCGACGCGGTGGTGCGCACCGCGCGCATCGCCGCGGACGACGTCGCGCGCTCGCCCGAGGGCGACGCCATCTCGGAGGCGGGAAGCGCCGTGAGCTTCGCGTCCCTCGCGCGCGTCCTCCGGCTCCCGGACGACGCGAGCGTCCGTCGTGAGGCATGGACCGCGGTGCTGCTCGAGATCGGCGGAGCGCGCGCCGCCGTCGGCGTGGACCGCATCCTCGGCGTCGCGAACGAGGTCGTCCTCCCGCTGCCCGCACCCCTCGTCGCCGACGCGATCGTCGTCGGGGCGTCGCTCGACGGACAGGGCGATCCGCGGCTCGCGCTCGAGCCGCGCGCCCTCGTGGCGGCCGTTTGCCGGCTGCCCGGAGGCCCGAGGGCCGACGCGGCTCCGGTCGTGAAGAGCGTCCTCGTGGTCGACGATTCGCTCACGTCGAGGATGCTCGAGCGGACCATCCTCGAGGCCGCCGGCTACGACGTGACCACCGCCGCGTCCGCCGAGGAGGCGCTCGAGATCGCGCGCGGACGGACGTTCGCGCTCTTCGTCGTGGACGTCGAGATGCCGGGCATGAGCGGCTTCGAGTTCGTCGCGCTGACGCGGTCCGACCCGGTCCTCTCCGCGACGCCCGCCGTCCTCGTGACGTCGCGCGCCGCGCCCGAGGACCGACGCCGCGGTCTCGAGGCGGGCGCGCGGGCCTACATCGTGAAGGGGGAGTTCGCAGAGGGCGAGTTCCTCGACGCCGTACGGAGGTTGGTTGGATGACCGCGACCGGGACGATCAGGGTGCTCGTCGTCGACGATTCCATCACGGTGCGCATGCACATCGTCGAGCTGCTCGAGGCCGACCCGGCGTTCGAGGTGGTCGCGCAGGCCGCGAACGGTCGTCAGGCGATCGAGCTCTGCGAGCGACACCGCCCCGACGTGGTCACGATGGACATGATGCTCCCCGTGATGAGCGGGCTCGCGGCCACGGAGTGGATCATGGCCTATTGCCCGACGCCGATCGTCATCGTGTCGGCGTCGATGAACCGCGGCGAGGTCTTCCGCACCTACGACGCGATCGCGGCGGGCGCCGTCGACGTCGTGCCGAAGCCGAGCGCGACACCGGACTCCGCGTGGGCCGATCGCCTCAAGTTCGTCCTTCGGATCGCCGCGCGCATCAAGGTCGTGACCCACCCGCGCGGGCGCCTCAAGCCTCCGAGCGCGCCGGGCGTCGCGCCCGCGGAGGCGCCCCGCGACTCGACGGTTCGCCTCGTCGCGATCGGCGCGTCGACCGGAGGGCCGGGAGCGGTCCGGCGCGTCCTGACGGGCCTGCCGGCCGGGTTCGGAGTCCCCGTGCTGCTCGTCCTCCACATCGGCGAGCCGTTCGACGCGACGCTCGCCGACTGGCTCGACGCCCAGAGCCCGCATCGGGTCGCCTTCGCCGTCGACGGCGAGGACGTCTTCGACGGACCGCCGCGCGTCTTCATGGCGCCCGCCGGCAAGCACCTGAGGGTCAGCCAGGGGAGGCTCCGCCTCGACACGGGGCCCGAGCGGCACTCGTGCCGCCCGTCGATCGACGTGCTGTTCGAGTCGCTGGCGGCGGACGTCGGCGCCGGCGTCGCGGGGGTGCTCCTGACGGGCATGGGGCGCGACGGGGCCGAAGGGCTCCTCGCGATCCGGCGCGCGGGCGGCATCACGATCGCGCAGGACGAGGCCAGCTCCGTCATCTACGGCATGCCGCGCGCCGCGGTCGAGCTCGAGGCGGCCGGATCCGTCCTCGCGCTCGACGCGATCGCTCCGGCGCTCCGTCGTGCCGTCCAGGGAGGCAAGCGATGACGCGCTGGCGCGCCCTCGTGGTCGACGACAGCCTCACGGTCCGCATGGACCTCGTCGAGGGGCTCTCGGGCGCAGGCTTCGACGTCGTCGGCAGCGGCTCGCTCGCCGAGGCGCGCGCGGCGCTCGAGGCGGGGCGCTTCGACGTCGTCATCCTCGACGTTCGGCTCGGCGACGGCGACGGTGTCGACCTCCTGTGCGAGCTCCGCGCAGCGGAGGCGCACCTCGGGCGCACCCCGGTGATGATGCTCTCGTCCGAGGCGGAGGTCCGCGACCGCGTCCGCGGGCTCTCGACCGGCGCCGACGAATACGCGGGCAAGCCGTACGTGCTCTCGTACGTCGTCGCGCGCGCGCGCGAGCTCGCGGAGGAGACCCGCTCGAGCGCGCCGGCGGACAGCCCGACGATCCTCGTCATCGACGACAGCGTCTCGTTCCGCGAGGCGATTCGCGAGGCGCTCGAGGCGGCGGGTTACCGCGCGATCACCGCCGAGTCGGGCGAAGAAGGGCTCCAGAAGGCGGCGGTGATGCGGCCTGCGCTCGTGATCGTCGACGGTCAGCTTCCCGGCATCGACGGCGTCACCGTCATCCGGCGCCTCCGACTCGACGCCGCGCTTCGCCACACGCCGTGCATCATGATCACCGCCTCCGACATGCCCGGCAGCGAGATGGGCGCATTCGAAGCGGGCGTCGACGCCTACCTCGACAAGCGGACGCCGCCGGCGGAGGTCGTCGCGCGCGTCGCGTCGCTCCTGGCGTCGACGCCGGCGCCGATCGCCTCGGTGCGGAGCGCCCTCGCGGCCAACAAGCTGCTCGTCGTCGGAGCGGGGATCCAGCATCTCGCCACCGCCCTCCAGAGCGAGGCCTTCGACGTCGCGTTCGCGCCGAGCGCCGACGACGCGGTGCTCCTGGCGGGCGTCGAGACGCCCGCGTGCGTCCTCGTCGAGGTCACGTCCGAGGCGGCCGGATGCAAGGCGATCCGCGCGGCGCTCTCGAGGCCGAGCGCGCTGCTCGCGCTGACGCCCGACGGCGAGTCGCGGCTGGCGATCGACTGCCTCGCCGCGGGCGTCGACGAGGTCGTGTCCCGCGCGACGCCGGCGCCGCTGCTCGTCGCGCGTATCCGCGCCCAGCTCCGGCGCAAGCAGGCGGAGGAAGAGGGGGCCCGCGAGCGCGACGCGCGTCTCGCGCGGGAGCTCACGCTCGCGGAGGCCCGCGCCGCCGCCGCGCTGGCGGAGGCGCGGGCCGAGCTCCTCGCCGAGCTCGAGCGGAAGAACGCCGAGCTCGCGGTCGCGAACAGCGAGCTCGAGGCGTTCAGCTACTCCGTCTCGCACGATCTGCGCGCGCCGCTCCGCGCGATCGAGGGCTTCTCGCGCGCGCTCGAGGAGGACCAGGGGCACCTCCTCGAGGACGTCGGGCGAGCGCACCTCGCCCGCGTCTACGCGGCGACCAATCGGATGCGCGAGCTCATCGACGACCTCCTCACGCTCTCGCGCGTGACGCGGGCCGAGCTCCGGCGCGTCCCGGTGGACCTGAGCGAGCTCGCGCGTGTCGTCGGCCGCGAGCTCGTCGGGCGGGATCCGTCGCGCGCGGCGGACATCGAGGTGGAGGATGGGCTCGAGGTCGAGGGCGACAAGAGCCTCCTCCGCGCCGTGCTCGAGAACCTGCTCGGCAACGCGTGGAAGTTCAGCGCGAGGCGCGAGCGCACCAAGATCGGCGTCGGCGCGGTCGTCGTCGACGGCGTCCGCGCGTTCTTCGTCCGCGACAACGGCGTGGGCTTCGACATGGCGCGCGCGGACAAGCTCTTTCGTCCGTTCCAGCGCCTCCACGCGCAGAGCGACTTCGAGGGGACGGGCATCGGCCTCGCGACCGTACGGCGGATCGTCGGGCGCCACGGCGGGCGCGCATGGGCAGAGGCGTCTCCGGAGGGCGCCTGCATCTACTTCACGCTCGGCTGATCGCGTCGCCCTGCGGCTCGCACGTGCGCGGCGCGGCGTCCTCGTGGTAGGAAGGCCTGCGCGCTCCGGGTCGTCCGCTCCCTCGACGGCGGCTCCGGCGTCGGTCCGTCACGATGATCTCCGTTCAGCACCTCGTAAAGCGGTACGGCTCGAAGGTCGCGGTCGACGATCTCTCGTTCGAGGTCGACAAGGGCGAGGTCGTCGGCTTCCTCGGGCCGAACGGCGCCGGCAAGAGCACCACGCTCCGCGTCATCGCCGGCTTCCTCGGCCTGACGAGCGGCACCGTGAAGGTCGCGGGGCACGACATCACGAAGGAGAGCTTCGAGGCGCGGCAGAAGCTCGGCTACATGCCGGAGGCGGTCCCGCACTACCCGGAGATGCGCGTCGTCGAGTACCTCCGGTTCCGCGCCGAGCTGAAGCGCGTGCCCGGCGGCGAGCGCAAGCGCGCGGTCTGGGACGCGATGGGGAAGGCCAACGTGCGCGACGTCGCGAACGTCGTCATCGGTCACCTCTCGAAGGGCTACCGCCAGCGCGTGGGCCTCGCGGACGCCCTCGTCGGCAGTCCGCCGCTGCTCGTGCTCGACGAGCCGACCGCGGGCCTCGACCCGAACCAGATCCGCGACGTCCGCGAGGTCATCCGCGAGCTCGGCAAGGAGCACACGGTCCTCCTCTCGACGCACATCCTCAGCGAGGTCGAGGCGAGCTGCAGCCGCGTCGTCGTCATCGCGGGCGGCAAGCTCGTCGCCGAGGGGACGATGGACGAGATCGCGAGGAAGCGCCGCTCCGCCGGGCTTCACGTGGTCGTCCGGGGCGACCTCGACGCCGCCGTCGCGGCGCTCCGCGGCGTCGAGGGGATCGTGAAGGCCCTGCCCGAGCCCGCGACGACCGCGGACGAAGGCGTGCACGCGGTGCGGTGCTCCTGGAGCAAGAAGCTCGACGAAGGCGCCGCGGCGCGGGCGACGGAAGAGGCCGTCGGTGCGCTCGTCGGTCGTGGCCTCTTCGTCCGTGAGGCGAGCCCCGTGAAGAGCACCCTCGAGGAGCTCTTCGGCGAGCTCACGGGCGCGCGCGCCGACGACGCCGCGCGCGAGGACGAGGAAGAAGAGGCCGCGTCGTGAGGAGCTTCTGGCCCATCTACAAGCGCGAGCTCTTCGCCTTCTTCGTCACGCCGCTCGCCTGGGTCCTCATCACGGTGTTCCTCCTCGTCCAGGGGATGCACTTCTTCCTCCTGGTCGATCACTTCGCGAGCGCCGGCCAGCAGATCAGCGACCAGACGCCGCTGCAGGCGTTCTTCGGCAACACGGTCCTGCTCTACCTCGTGCTCTTCTTGCTCATTCCGCCGATGACGATGCGCCTCTTCGCCGAGGAGCGGCGGAGCGGGACGATCGAGTCGCTCATGACCGCGCCGGTCTCGAGCATCGGCGTCGTCCTCGCGAAGTACGCGGCGGTCTTGACGACCTACGTAGCGATGTGGGCGCCGACAGTGCTCTACCTCGTCATCCTGCGGCAGACGGGCGACATCGACTGGAACGTCGCCGCGTCGGCGTACCTCGGCGTCTTGCTCGTCGGAGCGGGCTACCTGTCGCTCGGCATGTTGATGAGCGCGATCACGAAGAGCCAGTTCCTCGCGCTCGTCCTGACCGCGACCGTCATCCTCGCGCTCTTCATCCTCGGCGTCGGCGAGTTCGTCACGCGCGAGGGCACCGTGATGCACGACGTCTGCTCGCACGTCTCGGTGTGGGCGCACATGAACGACTTCGCGTCGGGGGTCGTCGACTCGCGCCGGCTCGTCTTCTACGGCTCGCTCGTCGTCCTGCCGCTCTTCGTCACCGTGCGCGCCGTCGACGCGTGGAGGTGGGGCTGATGGCGCGCGCGAAGGGGCGCTTTAGGCTGCCGCGCGTCGATCCGGCGCAGGCGTCGGTGCTGGTCGGGATCGCGCTCGCGATGGTCGTCGTCGTGCTCGTCAACGTCGTGTCGACACGGCGGTTCACGCGCTGGGACTGGACGTCGAACAAGCGCTACTCGCTCACCCCGGCGACGATCCAGACGCTGCGCGAGCTGCCCGAGACGATCCAGGTCTGGGTCCTCCTCGGGCCCGCCGACCCGCTCGAGCAGAGCGTGAAGCAGCTGCTCGTCTCGTACCAGGCCGAGACGACGAAGCTCGACATCCACTACGTCGATCCCGATCGCGACGTCGTCGCGCTCGAGGACGTCAAGAAGCGCTTCAAGATCGAGACCGGCCGCACCGAGCAGGGCCACGTCGTCGCCGACGCGATCGTCGTCGTCGCGCGCGGCGAGCGTCACTGGTTCCTCTCCACGTCCGACATGGTGGAGATCTCCGCCGGCGACGACACGCAGGTGAAGCCGAAGGAGGAGCGCGCGCTCACCGGCGCGATCCGCAACGTCCTCGGCTCCGAGAAGGCGAAGCTCTGCTTCACGACGGGCCACGGCGAGATGAGCCCGGACGATCCCGGCCGGGAGGGCGCGGGGATGCTCCGGGACGTCCTCGAGAAGGACAACTACGAGCTCACGGTCGTCGACCCCGGCGCGCCGAACGCGAGCGATCCGTTCGCGTCGTGCGGGGTCGTCGTGGTCGCCGGCCTCCGCGGAGGGTTCACCGACGAGGAGACCGAGCGGCTCCGCACCTACCTCCTCGGCGGCGGCAACCTGCTGCTCGCCACGAGCCCGATCACCGGCTCGACCGAGACGGGGCTCGTCTCGCCGAACCTCGACCGCGCGCTCGCGCCGTTCGGGATCGCGCTCGACGAGGACCTCGTGATCGAGGAGGACCCGGAGCTCGCGTTCCCGGGGACCGGCGGGATCCGCTTCGTCGTGCAGCCGCGCCCGCACGCGCTCACCGCGGCGCTGGTCAAGGGCGACGACAAGCGCGACGTGCCGCGTACGGTGCTCCACTTCGCGCGCTCGATGCGCCGCGTGACCGAGCCGGGGAGCGCGAGCCCCGCCGATCTCCTCATGACGTCGCAGCGCGCGTTCGGGCTCGCGAACATCTCCGGCGCGTCCGAGTGGAAGGACGCGCCCGCGAAGAAGCCGGGCGATCTCGGCGGGCCGCTCTCCGTCGCGATGGCCGCCGAGCGCGCGAAGACCTCACCGTCCGCGGCGCACGGTCCGCGCGTCGTCGTCGTCGGCAGCGCGAGCGCGCTCACGTCGCCGACGTTCCGCGAGCCGCTTCCGCTGCGAGGCGCCGCGCTGTTCGTCGAGAGCGCGATCTCGTGGCTCGCCTCGAAGCCCCAGGTGCTCGACGTGCCGGACCGGACCGCGGTGCCGGCGGGCATTCGCATCACCGAGGACGATCGCGCCGCGGTGCGCCGCTACGTGCTCTTCATGATGCCGGGCACCGTCGCAGTCCTGGGCATCGTCATCGCGCTGTGGCGCCGCCGCACCGAGGGCGCTCCGGGCGACGGCGGCGGGGACGAGCGGAGCGGGGGGGACCCGCCGAAGACGAAGCCGAGCGGCAAGCGCGCGGCGAAGCCGAAGCGCAAGGCGCCGCCGAAGAAGTCTGCCGGCGAGGACGCGTGAAGGGGCATCGGGCGACGATCGTCCTCTTGCTCTTCGCCGTGGGCCTCGGCGTCTGGCTGTGGCTCGATCGCGACAAGGTGACCGAGGGCGAGCGCCAGCGGCGCGAGAACAACGTGTTCTCGGCGTGGCGCCGCGAGGACGTCTCGCGCCTCGAGATCGCCCACGAGGGCGAGACGCTGGTGCTCGAGCGCGACGCCAAGGCGGACAAGCCCTGGCGGATGACGTCGCCGCGGGAGGAGCGGGTGGACCAGGCGGCCGCGGAGCGCCTGATGACGACGCTCGAGTTCGCGGTCGTCGTTCGCAAGGTCGGCGACGCCTCGGGCGCCGGCGAGAGCGCGACGCTCGGCTTCGACGCGCCGCGCGCGACCGGCGCGGTCACGATGGGCCCGCTCGTGTTCCGCTTCACGCTCGGCGGGGCGTCGCCGAGGCCCGAGGGCTCGGGCTACCTCCGCGTCGACGACGGGACGCCGTTCGTCGCGTCGCGCGAGCTGACCGACGCGCTCCTCGCGTCCTCGGACACCTACCGCGATCGCACGGTGATTCCGTACCTCTCGCTCGAGCTGGCGCGGTTCGAGGTGAAGCACCCCGGCGGCGGCTTCGTCGTCGAGCGCCGCGACGAGCGATCGTTCGAGATCGAGGGGCTCGGCGTCTCGGCTTCTCGCTCGGCGCTCGATAAGGTCTGGGGCGCGCTCGCGGAGATGCGCGCGGAGGCGTTCCCGAAGGACGCGGACGCGGACCGACTGACCGCCCAGCCGACGCTCACCATCGCGATGGCGCCGAAGGAGGCGGGCAAGCCGCGCGGCGAGCTCGTCGTCGGAGAGGCGTGCCCGGGTCATCCCAACGACGTCGTGGTCCTGCGGCGAGCGCCCACGCGCGTCGCGGCCTGCGCGCCGAGGGGGGCGATCGACGCTCTCCGCGCGATCGAGCCGTCCGCGCTCGTCGACAAGAAGCCGTTCTCCTTCCGTCACGACGAGATCGAGGAGCTGCGCCTCGAGGCCGTCGGCCGGCTCGACGCGGGCGAGGGCGGCGCCGCCGAGAGCGCCGCACCGCGCGCGATCGAGGTCGCGCGTCGCGGCGCCGGGTTCCACCAGCGCGAGCCCGAGGATCGCGAGCTCACCGCCGACGAGGCCGACGCCGTGAGCGAGCTCCTCTCGCTCGTCGAGCTCGGCGCGGCCGACGAGGTCGCGCGCGGGGCCGGGGCTCCGTTCACCGCGGTCGCGCGGGCGCGGGTGCACGCGGGCAAGCACGACGAGACCGTCGAGGTCGGCGCGTTCCCGCCGCCGGCGCACGTCGAGCCTCCCGGCGGCAGCGCGCTCGACGGCAGCGCTCGAGCCGACGGGCGCGTCGTCCTCCGGCGCGTGCGCGACGACGCGCGTCTCGTCGTCACGCCGGCGCTCGCGCGTCGTCTCGTCCCGCGCGCGAGCACGGTGCGCCCGCGCGCGATCCTCGGCGAGACACGCCGCGTCGCGCGGGTGGTCCTGCGCTGCGGGACGCCCCAGGAGCTCGCCGACAGCGGCGCCGGCCTCAAGCTCGTCGAGCCGGCGGGCTACGAGACGGACGGCTCGATCGTCCAGCTCGTCGACGGCCTCGTGCGCGGCAAGGCGCTCGCCTGGGTCGCGGACGCGGACGACGGCTCGTTCGGGCTCGCCGCGCGCGGCGCGCCGGACGACGCGGCCGGCCCTTGTCGAGTCGTCCTCACGTTCGCCGACGGCAACGCCCCGGCCACGGTGCGCTTCGGCGCGCCGGGCGAGGGCGGCGTCTACGGAACGGTCGACGGCCATCCCGAGGTCTTCGTCGCGCCCGTGGCGCTCCACGAGCTCGCCAAGCGCGTCTACGTGAGCCACGCGGCGCTCCGCGTCCCGCCGGAGGAGATCGAGTCCGTGAAGGTGATCGCCCAGGGGCGCCCCGTCCCCGCGCGCGATCCCGCCGCGCTCCGCGACGCGGCAGGCGGCCTCTTCGCGGATCGGGCGGCGTCGCTCGGCTCGAGCGACGTCGGCGCGGTCGACGTCGAGATCCAGATCGCCCGCGCGGAGGGTGGTCCGCCGAAGCGCGTCGTCTGCGCGGCGCCGCGGACGACCGCCACCGGCGTCTGGCGGAGGTGCGCCACGGCGTCCGTGAAGGCCACGTTCGACGTCGCGTCCGCGCACGTCGACGCCTTCCTGGCGAGCGCGCCGGGGAGCGACGCCGGCGCGCGCGATTCGGGCGCCCACGCGCGGTCCCAAGACGGTGCGGACCCTCACGCCCACTGAAACGCGCTCGGTCGAAATCCGCGGGAGATCCGGGCGCGGCCGGACGTATCATCGCTCGCCATGATCCGAACGTTCGTCGCTTCGTCCGTCCTCTTCGCTGGTCTCGTCGTGGGGTGTGGTGGCGGCGGTGTTCCGGCCGCGGGGCCCTCGAGAGAGTCCGGTCAGAGCTCGCTCATGGGGAGCTCGCTCGCCGGTCAGTCGTGCAACCCGAAGAACCACGAGCGACCGTTCGTGATCGAGTGGGACGCGACGGACATGTCGATGTTCCAGGGCCGCGCGGAGAAGACCGGCGTGGTCTTCGTGAAGTACGAGGGCTGCGATCTCACGGTCCTCGACCGCTGCTCCAAGGACAACGACCTCACGTACTTCGGGCGCTACGATCCGCCCGAGTGGACGAGCGGCTCGGTCGAGAAGCTCGACATCGCGAACGAGGGCGAGCTCTTCGCGAAGCTCCCGCTCGGCGTCGCGACCCTCGGCGGCCGCGTGAAGGGCGGCGAGACCTTCTCGATGCAGTACTTCGTCAGCGGCACCCGGACGTCCACGCGGCCGGCGGTCTACCGCGGCGAGCTCGGCGGCATTCCCGGCTGCGCCGGCGCCACCCACTACGTCTACGGCTACGCGCTCGGTGCATTCGAGCTCGCGTCGACCAAGAAGACGCTCGCCGAGGCCGACGTCAGCGTGAAGGGCGTGGGCGCGGGCGGCAACCGGAGCTCGTCGTCCTCGGCCGAGAAGAAGGGCGGCGTCCTCGCCTCGTGCAACGACATCCAGTCGGCGAAGGAGAGCCGGACGTGCTCGGTGCCGATCCGCCTCATGCTCCGCGAGGTCTCCGAGGGAGACAACCCCGAGGGCAACGCGGCGGGCAGCACGCCGGGCGCCGCGACGAACGCGACGCGCACCGACCAGAGCTCGATCACGAAGGAGGAGACCGCGCTCCGCGAGTCCGCCGCCCGCAAGCGCGTGCAGAAGGACGGCAAGGGGTGCCTCGCCGACTTCGACGAGGCCGACAAGAAGTACCCGAACTCGCCGCGCCTCTCGACGCTCGCGAAGGGGATGCTCAACGTGCGCGCCGCCTGCCTCATGATGGTCGGGCAGTGCGACCAGGGGAAGAAGTCGCTCCGCGAGGCCTACGAGGCGATGGGCGCGATGAAGCCCGAGACCATCGATCAGCTCGTGAAGATCGAGGCCGACCAGAGCTGCCCGAAGAAGTAGCGGCCGCGCTCGCGCGGGCCCGGACGATCTCGCTCGGGCCCGTCCGCGCGGGCGATCCGCGCATTGACTCCCGGCGTCCGCCGACACTAGCGTGGAGGCTCGGGAATGGGACGCTCCACGAACCCCGCCGCTGCGCGGCCGCTCGCGCGCGAGGCTCCTCGGCAAGAGCCGCCGGCGTCGCGCCCGTTCCTGAAGTGGGTCGGAGGCAAGACGCAGCTGCTCGAGCAGATGACGCCGCTCCTGCCGAGGGCGTGGAACCGCTACTTCGAGCCGTTCGTCGGCGGCGCCGCGCTCTTCTTCGACCAGCGGACGCGTCGTCCGGACATGCCGGCGTTCCTCAGCGACGTGAACGCGGAGCTCGTGAGCTGCTACGTCGCGGTGCGCGACGAGGTCGACGCGGTCCTCGACGCGCTCGCCGCGCACGTCTACGAGAGCGACCACTACTACGAGGTGCGCGCTCGAAAGCCCGCGGACCTCGCGCCGGCGGAGCGCGCCGCGCGCACGATCTTCCTCAACAAGACCGGCTACAACGGCCTCTACCGCGTCAACCGCTCGGGCCAGTTCAACGTCCCGTTCGGGCGCTTCACGAAGCCGCTCTTTCGTGACGTCGAGAACCTGCACGCCTGCTCGCGGGCGCTCTCGGGCGTGTCGATCGAGCACGGCGACTTCTCCCTCGTGCTCGAACGCGCGAAGAAGGGCGACTTCGTCTACTTCGACCCGCCGTACGTGCCGGTCTCGCCGACGTCGGACTTCACCGCCTACATCCCGGGCGGCTTCGGCGAGAAGGAGCAGCGCAAGCTCGCCGAGGCGTTCCGAAAGCTCGCCAAGCGCGGCGTCCAGGTGATGCTGTCGAACTCGGACACCCCGCTCGTGCGCGAGCTCTACGAGGACTTCGCCGTCGACGTCGTCTACGCGTCGCGGAGCGTGAACTCCAACGCCGCGCGCCGCGGCAAGCTCACCGAGGTGGTCGTGCGGAGCTACGGCGGGAAGGGCTCGTGAGCCGCCCGCCGCGCGGCACCGACGCCGGTCCGGGCGAGCCGCATTCGCACGCGCTCGCGCCCGAGGACGTCATCCGCTTCAAGGTGAAGGCCGAGCTCCGCAAGCGGATCCGCGGCGTCCGCAAGACCGCGCCGCTCGAGGCGTGCGCCGAGCGCTCGGCCAAGATCGTCGCCTCGCTCGAGGCGCACGCGGCCGTCGAGGAGGCGAGGGCCGTCGCCTTGTTCTGGCCCATCGTCGAGCGTCACGAGGTCGATCTTCGGCCGCTCGACGCGTCGCTCCGCGCGCGTGGGGTCCGCGTGGCGTATCCGTCGATCGATCCCGACACCGGCGACATGGTCTTCCGCTTCGTCGACGATCCGAGCGCTCTCGAGGACGCGGGCTACGGGTTCGCGGAGCCCGCGAAGGACGCGCCGGAGGCGTCCGACCTCGGCGTCATCGTCGTCCCCGCGCTCGCGGTCGATCCGACGGGGCATCGCATCGGCTACGGCGCCGGGTACTACGACCGCACGCTCCCCAAGTACGCGCCTCCCGCCGTGTCGATCGCCGTCGCCTACGACTACCAGCTCGTCGCCGAGGTCCCCGCGACGCCGGGCGACGTCCAGGTCGCGTGGATCGTCACCGACCAGCGCACGATCGACGCGCGCGCAACGTCCTGATCCGCCGGCGCGAGCGACGCGCCCCGCGCGAGGTCAGTTGCCGCGGCGGGCGCCGGCGCTCCGCGTGAGCTTGGCCTGGCAGTCGGCGCACGTGCCGTACATCTCGTGCTTGTGCGTCTTCAGCACGAAGCCATGGCGGGCGGCGATGCGCTCCTGGAGCTCCTCGATCTTGGGCTCCTCGAACTCGATGATCTTCCCGCACTCGACGCAGATGAGGTGGTCGTGGTGCGAGGACTCGTCGGCGAGCTCGTAGCGCGTGAGCCCGTCGCCGAACTTGCGCTCGAACGCCACACCGCACTCCGTGAGGAGCTTGAGGGTGCGGTAAACGGTGGCGTAGCCGACGCGCGAGTCCTTCTGCCGGACCTCGGCGAGGAGCTCCTCGATGCTGATGTGGTTCGGCGCCTCGAAGAACGTCTCGACGATCAGGCGGCGCTGGTCGGTGGAGCGGAGACCGCGCTTGACCATGTGGTCGTGGAGCAGGGCACGGAAATGCTCCAGATCCGGCCTTTCGGTCGAATCTCCGTGAGCCGCCTTGGCTTTCAGGCCGCCTCCCATTCGATCAAGATGTCGCCCTGCCCTCGCGGGCCGTCAAGTCGGAACCGACGTGGCCCCCCGGACGGGAGGACGAGCGGGCGGCGACGCGGCGTCGGCCCGGCGGCGGAGATTCGCCGGGCACGGGCATCGGGCGCGTGTAAGGGAGAGATTCGAGGGCACGCCCTACGGGCGCTCGATCGGGAGGCCCTCGGCCTCCCACGCGAGGATGCCGCCCTCGAGGAACGCCACGGGGGTGCCCTGCTCGGCCATGCGCTCGGCGAGCTCCTTCGTCTTGTCGCCCGACCGATCGTAGAGCGCAGGCTGACCGGGGAGCATGTAGAGCTCGGCGAGGCGCGACTCGAGCTCCTCGAGCGGCAGGCTCGTGGCGCCGGGGAGGTGCGCGCGCGCGTAAGCGGCCGCGTCGCGCACGTCGACGGGGACGACCGCGCCCTGCTTGATCAGCTCGGCCAGCTCGCGCGCCTTGAGCGCTCCCGCGGAGCGAGGGAGGAACGGCTCGACCATCGCGCGGAGCTGCTTTTTCCCGAGCGCGCCGACCTGGACGTCGCCGAGGCGCTGATCGACGAACAGCATGAACGTCGGGACGGACTGGATGCGGAGCTGACGCGCGAGGGCCTGCGCCTTGTCGATGTCGACGCGCAGCACCTTGAGCTTGCCCTCCATCTCCGCGGCGAAGCCCTCGACCTCGGGCGCGATGGTCTTGCACGGCTGACACCAATCGGCGGTGAACTGGACGAGCACGGGCGTCTCGGCCATCAGCACCTGCTGCTCGAAGTTCCGCTCGGTGACGAAGGGGATGTCTCCCCTCGCGCCGCCCGCCGCGCCGGGCGAGCCTGGTCCCTTGGAGCCGCGCGGCCCACCGCCGAAGATGTGCATATCGGCGGAGACGTAACGCATGATCCGTGGCTCGCCAAGCCCCTAGCTCCTCCGTCGCCCGCGCCGCCGTCACGGCTCTGCCGCTCGCGCCCCACCTGCGGCGCGCGCGTCGTCTTGCGCGGGGCCGCCGGGGCCGCCTGGCGAGCGCCCGGCGCCGCCGCTCAGCGCGAGCGCGGGTCGAGCGCGTTCCGGAGCGCCTCGCCCATGAGGTTGTACGCGACGATCGTGACGACGAGCAGCACGCCGGGGAAGGCGAGCAGCCACCACGCCGACGGGGCGTCGCGGAACTGGCTCATCGTCTCGCCCCACGACGCCGCGCCGGCGGGGGTCCCGACCCGGAGGAAGTCGAGCGACGCTTCGGTGAGGACCACGGCGCTGACACCCACCGAGGCTGCCACGACGAGCGGCGCGCGCACGTTGGGCATGATGTGCCTCCGGAGGATGCGCATCGGCGAGGCGCCGAGCGCGCGCGCGGCGAGGACGTAGTCGCGCGTCGCCGCGAGCATGACCTCGCCGCGGACGAGGCGCGCGATCTCGGGCCAGCGGGTGAGCGCGATCGCGAGGAAGAGCGTGAAGAGGGTGGGCGTCGGGACCGCGGCCTGCACGCCGAGGACGAGCACGAGCGGCGGGAACGCGGAGACGGACTCGACGATCCTGCCCACGAGCGCGTCGGCGGCGCCGCCGAAGAGGCCGGCCACGGCGCCGAAGAGCACGCCGAGGGCGAGGGACGCGAAGACCGCGGCGAGGGCGAAGACGAGGTAGCTCCGCGTCCCGTGCACCACGCGCGCGAAGACGTCGCGGCCCTCGCGATCGGTGCCGAACAGGTGCCCCTCGTCGTTTCCAGGCGCGAGCAGCGGGCGGCGCTCCTCGCCGGGCGCGAGGCGCGGCCCGCGGGAGACGATCGGCCGGACGATCCACTCCGCCTCGGACGCCAGCGCCCGGCGGTCCATCCTCTCGAGCTCCGGAGGTCGGGTCACGTTCGGGAGCACGTAGACCGTCCCGTGCACTCTGCATGCGAGCGGGAGATCGCTGGCGATCATGTCCGCGAAGATCGACAGGAGCAGGAGGAGCGCCGCGACGAGGAGCCCGATCTTCCCGAGGCGCAGGGTGACCGTGCCAGGGGGGCTCCAGTCGACGCCCGCGAGCGGCGGGGGCGCCTTCGCCGCGGCTGCGGCGTTGGGGCGACGCGGCGCGCCCGGATCGGACGCGGGGGCCGGGACGCGCGAGGGCCGCGCCAGGAGCAGCGGGATGCTGTCGCGCGTCTCGTCGCGGGGCGACGGCGCGTTCGACGTGCTCGAGCCAGGCTTGGATGACCGGCGATCGCTCACGCCGCGCTCCTCCTCGTCTGACTCTCGCGCACGCGCGGGTCGAGGAGGCCGTAGGCGATGTCGCTCGCGACGAGGCACGCCGTCGTGATGATCGCGCAGAGGAGCGTGACGGCGACGATCCACGCGACGTCGTGCGACTCGATCGCGCGGAGCGTCTCCCAGCCGACGCCGTGGATGTCGAAGACCTCCTCGACGACGAACGCGCCGCCGACCAGCGCCGGGAACTGGACGCCGGCGATGGTCACGGTGGGGACGAGCGCGTTCCGCAGCGCGTGGACAAGCGCGACCCGGAGCGTCCGCGCGCCCTTCGCGCGCGCGGCGCGGACGTAGTCCTGGCCGAGCGCCTCGATCATCGACGCGCGCTGCTGCTGCGTCATGACGGAGAGCGAGACGGTCGAGAGCGCGAGCACGGGGAGGACGAAGCCCGCGCCCGTCCCGCGGCCGAACGTCGCGAGGAGCTCGGCCACGAGGAACGTCGGGACGGAGTACACGAGGAGGACGATCCCCGCGGCGCCGTGGTCGACCGCGTGACCGCGACGCCAGGCGGCGACGACCCCGATCGGAACGCCGACGAGCGCGCTGACGAGGAGCGCGAGCAGCGCCATGCCGAGCGTGACGGGCGCGCGCGCCAGGAGCTTGTCGAAGATCGGGAGGCCGTCGCGCGTGCTGAGGCCGAGCTGCCCCGTGACGGAGCCGAGCACCCACTTCGCGTAGCGCGTCTGCGCGACGCTCGCCGTCACCTTCTCGCCGCCCTGGAGGACGACGTAGTCCGCCTCGTGGACGTACCACCACGACAGCCACTCGGAGACGGCAGCGCGCGTCCGCGCGCGGTCCGCGTCGGGCTCGAGGGCTCCGGA
This sequence comes from Labilithrix sp., assembly GCA_019637225.1. Taxonomy (GTDB): domain Bacteria; phylum Myxococcota_A; class Polyangia; order Polyangiales; family Polyangiaceae; genus Labilithrix. The sequence goes on along the minus strand of JAHBWC010000031.1, from coordinate 40,228 downwards.
GCGCCCCGTGACCTGCGACGCGATGCGGGTCAGCCGAGCGAGCGCCGCCGGATCGCGCGTCGTCCTGAGCGCGTCCATCAGCTCCCGGAGCGCGAACGTGTCGACGAGGCGAAGGTCGTTCTCGAGCAGCTCGCTCGGGCGGGTGGTGATGCGCTGGACCGATCGGTGGACGGCAGGCTCGGTGAAGTCGACGGAGCGGTCTTCCCAGAAGCGCTCCCAGAAGAGCGCCGCGCGATCCGGCTCCGTGAGCTCGGCCTCGTCGCCGATCCCCATGCGGCGCGCCACGGGCGCGAGGGCGATTGCGATCCGCCCGCGCGCCGCCGGCGGGATGTCGTCGAGCCGAGGGAGGAGGTGTGGGAGCGCGGCGCCGCCGAGCCTCCCGAGCCGCTCCTCGCAGAACGCCGCGTCGCCGTCGCCGGCGACGACGTGCGCGACGCACTCGTCGACGGTGCTGCGGACGTCGCGCGGCGCGACGTTCAGCAGGCGCGGCAGATCGAGGAAGCGTGCGCGGCGGAGCTCGTCCAGACGGACACGCGCGGCGACGTCGCCGGCGGCGATCGGCGCGTCGGCGACGGGATCGGGCAGGAGCGTCGTCAGGAGGAACACGACGAGGCTGACGCCGAAGAGCGTCGGGATCGCCCAGATCGCGCGGCGGAGCGCGAACGCCAGCATGCGGGCGACACTATAGCGACCCTGGCGCCCGGAGACCCCTATCCGGCGACGAGCCGGGCATTCCGGCGAGATTTCCGCGCCGGCGGCCGCGCTCTCTGCGACGCCTCGGGACGCCCCGAGGAGGCGCGCGGTCTCCGGCGGGACGCAGAGCTCGACAGCGAGGCGCGAGCCGAGGCGGCGCGGCTGGCGCCCATCGGTCGGCCTCTCGTGCTATTGAGCCCCGGCTTTCCATGATCTCGTTCTCGAATGTCTCGAAGCAGTACGGCGGTCAGATCCTCTTCCTCGAGGCGAGCTTCCACCTCGGCGACGGAGAAAAGGTCGGGCTCGTCGGCCCGAATGGCGCCGGCAAGAGCACCGTCTTTCGCCTGATCACCGGCGAGGAGCAGCCCGACGACGGCATGGTCGACCGGCCGAAGCGGACGACCATCGGCTACTTCCGGCAGGACGTCGGCGACCTCTCGGGCCGGAGCGTCATGGCGGAGACGCTCTCCGGCGCGGGCGAGGCGGGCCGGCTCGGCGAGGAGCTCAAGGAGCTCGAGGCGAAGCTCGCCGATCCCGAGGACCCCGGCTTCAACGACGCGGTCGAGCGCTTCGGCGACGTCCAGGCGCGCTACCAGGAGCTCGGCGGCTACGACCTCGAGGCGCGCGCGCACGCGATCCTCGCGGGCCTCGGCTTCTCGCCCGAGCAGGTCGCAGGCGACGTCGGCAACCTCTCCGGCGGGTGGAAGATGCGCGTCGCGCTCGCGCAGATCCTGCTGGCGCGCCCCGACGCGCTCCTCCTCGACGAGCCGACCAACTACCTCGACATCGAGTCGATCCTCTGGCTCGAGGGCTTCCTCCGCGACTACCCGGGCTCCGTCCTCATGACGTGCCACGACCGCGACGTCATGAACCGCGTCGTGAAGAAGATCGTCGAGCTCGACGGTGGCGAGGTGAAGAGCTACTCCGGCGACTACGAGTTCTACGAGCAGCAGCGCGCGCTCGCCGCGGCGCAGCAGCAGGCGCAGTACGAGCGCCAGCAGGCGATGCTCGCGAAGGAGAAGGCGTTCATCGAGCGCTTCAAGGCGCGCGCGAGCCACGCCGCGCAGGTGCAGTCGCGCGTGAAGAAGCTCGAGAAGATCGAGAAGGTCGAGCCGCCGCGCCGGATCATCGAGAAGACCTTCGACTTCAGGCCGGCGCCTCGCAGCGGCGACGACGTCATCAAGGTCGAGGGCGTCAAGAAGAAGTACGGCGACCGCGCCATCCACGACGGCCTGAACCTCCTCGTCCGGCGGACCGAGCGCTGGGCGGTGATGGGCGAGAACGGCTCCGGCAAGACGACGCTCCTCAAGATGATGGCCGACGCGCTCCAGCCCGACGAGGGCAAGGTCGCCATCGGCGCGTCGGTCACGATGGGCTACTTCGCGCAGCACCAGATGGAGCAGCTCTCCGCCGATCGAACGGTGATCGAGGAGCTCGTCGCCCACAGCCCGACGACGAACCTCGGCACGCTGCGGACGCTCGCCGGCGCGTTCGGCTTCCACGGCGACGACCACGACAAGCCGATCCGCATCCTCTCCGGCGGCGAGCGCGCGCGCCTCGCGCTCGCGAAGATCCTCTTCGACGCGCCGAACCTCCTCGTCCTCGACGAGCCGACCAACCACCTCGACATCGTGACGAAGCGTGCGCTCGTGAAGGCCCTGTCGCAGTACGAGGGCACGATCGTCTTCGTCTCCCACGATCGCGCGTTCCTCCGCGCGATCGCGACGCGCATCCTCGAGCTCACGCCGAAGGGGCCGCACGTCTACGGCGGACCTTACGACGAGTACGTCGCGACGACGGGGCGCGAAGCCCCGGGCATGCGTCAGATCGAGAAGTGATCGCGCTCGCGCGCGGTGGGCTCACCGGCGCGTGCGGTCGAAGGCGGGGGGCGATGCCGCCCAGCGACCTCAGGGCTGCTCGGCCGCGATCGCTCCGACGTCCGGCGACACCGAGGCGCGGACGTCCGGAACGTCACGAGCCTCGCCCTTGCGCTTGCCGACACGGCTCGCGCGCTTCATCGACGTCTTGCCGACGGCGACGAACAAGAGCTTCTTCACGCGCTCGAAGACGCTCTCCTGGACGTACGGGATCCCGTACTTCGCGCAGAGGGCCTTCACCTTCGGCTGGATCTTGCGGTACCGCAGCATCGGCAGATCGGGGAACAGGTGGTGCTCGATCTGGTAGTTGAGCCAGAGCTGCGGGTAGTCCACGAGCTCGCCGCCGGTCGCGTAGTTCACGGAGCCGAGCACCTGGCGGACGGCGGCCTCGGCCTTCGACGCCGCGGGCGTGTCGAACCGGTAGAGATCGTCGCCCGTGTGGTTCGGGCCTACGACCATGAACGTGTGGAGGTTCGTGATCGCCTCGGCGCCGAGCGAGTTGACGAACGCGCTGGCGGCCGCGAGCGGGCCGAGCGGCAAGAACAGCGCGGGCAGCGCCGCGAAGTGGATGAACACGTACGGCGCGTAGCAGCGGAGGTAGAGCGTGCGCTTGTACTTCGGAGGCGTCTCCGACGCTTCGTCGGTGAACGCGAGCCCCTGACCGCGCGACAGCCACGTATGGACCGTGTTCGGCGCGTAGTAGAACGGCTTCCAGATCGCCCCGAGGCCGGCCATCCCGACCATCTTCACCGCTTGGGGGAGCTCCAGAGCTCGCACCCAGTGGGTGTTGCGCTCGACGAGATCCGGATCGCGGAGCTCTCCCGTGTTCGTGTGGTGGAGCACGTTGTGCTCGTACTTCCAGGCCTCGGGGAGCATCCAGTCGGACCAGTCGAGGAACCGGCGCCACCCCGTCGCGAACACGCGGCTCGTGTACCGCGGCGGCACGTCCGGCACGCGGTCGTACCCGCGATGCCCGACGTGATGCATGATGATCCAGCGCGTGCTCCGGCCGAGCGCGAGCGCCGCCATGCTGAGCGGGTTCGGCACCCACGCGGTGGCGAGCCCGACGGCGGTGGCCACCCGGCCGTAGAGCTCGGTTCGACGCAGGTGTCGGATGTCGTCCTCGCCGAGGGCGGCCTCCGCTTCGCGGCGGATCCCCCTGAGCTCCCGGAAGAACGCGTCGCAGTCGATGGTCGTGGGGTCGAAATCTTGGGACTTCAGAGCGATGGCACCATACCCAACCTTTTCGAATCTCGTCGAAGAACGTGCCCCGGCGGCGACGAGCAGGCTCGTTCGACTCCGATTCGCGCGCCGGCTCGCCGGGCGAGGTGGGTCGACGTCCCTCCTCACGGGAGGCCGGAGCCGCGCTAGCCTCACGCGCCGTGAGCTACAAGCACCACTTCCGGCGGTTCCTCGAGGCCGACCCCGAGCGCATCCATTTCGCGGCCCACAGCCATCACCTGTGGCCGGACGTGAGCTTCGACGCCCACGTGAAGGCGTGGCTCGACGCGGCGCGCATGGCCGACCAGAAGTGGGACGCGATCTTCTCGGAGGTCGTCCCTCGCGCGCAGGGCCACGTCGCGAGGCGGCTCGGGTTGTCCGATCCGACCACGATCGCGTTCGCGCCGAACACGCACGAGCTCGTCATGCGCATCCTCTCGTGCCTGCCGCGCGGGCGCCCGCTCCGTGTCCTGACCACCGACGCCGAGTTTCACTCGTTCGCGCGTCAGGCCGCGCGCCTGGAAGAGGAAGGCGAGCTCGAGGTGACCCGGATCTCCGCCGAGCCGCACGCCTCGTTCACGGAGCGCTTCGCCGAGGCCGCGTCGAAGCCCGGCTGGGATCTCGTCTACCTGAGCCACGTCTTCTTCAACTCCGGGTACGCGGTCGAGGACCTGCCGCGCATCGTCGCCGCCGTCCCCGGCGAGGCGTTCGTCGTCGTCGACGGCTACCACGCGTTCGGAGCGATCCCGGTCGATCTCTCGGCCGTCGAGCACCGCGCCTTCTACCTGGCCGGTGGCTACAAGTACGCGATGAGCGGCGAGGGGTGCTGCTTCGTCCACGCTCCGCCCGGCTACGGAGCACGGCCTCGCGACACCGGCTGGTTCGCCGCCTTCGGCGCGCTCGAGGACGCGCAGGCGCCCGGCGCCGTCGCCTACGCGCCGGGGGGAGCGCGTTTCCTCGGGGCGACGTTCGATCCGAGCGGGCTCTACCGCTTCAATGCGGTCATGGACTGGCTCGACGCCGAGGCGCTCACGCCGGCCGCGCTGCACGCGCACGTCGTGCGCTTGCAGGAGCTCTTCGTCGAGGAGCTCGGCAAGGAGTCCGTTCCGCTCCGTGAGCGAGAGCTCGTCGTCCCGATCTCCGAGAAGAGCCGCGGGCAGTTCTTGACGTTCGAGACCCGCGCGGCGGCCGACATCCACGCCCGGCTCCTCGCCGCGGGCGTCGTGACCGACGTCCGCGGGGACCGCCTTCGATTCGGGTTCGCCATCTACCACGACGAAGTCGACATCGGCCGCGGCGTCGCGCGGATCTGCAGCGCCCTCGGGTGACGGCGGCGTCGCCGTCCGCGGCGCTCGCACCGCCCACGGAGACGCGCGGACCCGACCGCGAGGTCGGAGATGGCCCGTGTCTCCAAGGGGATTCGGTTCGATGGCGCGCGCGTGAAACGCAATGGCGCCGGGAAGAGCGCGGGTGGTAACGTCGAGACGTGCCGCGCAGTCGAGACCCGGCCGGCTCGTTCACCCTCGTCCCGAAGCTCGACGCCTTCTTCGGGCCCCCGGCGTACCGCTACGTCGTTCGTCGCGCCTTCGCCTACTGGCAGGCGGAGCGACGCGTCTTCGGCATCATGATGTGGGGGCGCCCCGACGAGGCCGACGTCCTCGAGATGGTCGGCGCGCACGAGGTCGGCGCCGATCCGCTGTTCCGCGGGCACACGTCGATCGTGGACGTGCGCGCGCTCGAGACCGTGGACCTCATGTCGTTCGAGACGCTCCTCGCGCACCTCAAGAAGCGACGCGACGCCTGGTCACCGAACGTCGCCAAGCAGGTCGTCCTTCATCAAGGCGGCTTCGCGCACGCCGCGGTCGTCGGGATGTTCCAGTTCTTGAGCCCCGGACACCCCGTCGAGTACCTCGAGGATCCGGTCGCCGCCTACGAGGCCGTCGGCGCGAGCGACCTCCGCGTCGAGGTCGAGGCGCTGCGGACCCGGCTCCTCGGCCTGCCGGAGCCCGTCCGGCGGGTGCGCGCGGCGCTGGACACGCTGCCGGCGGGCGCGGAGCCCACGGCGATCGCGAAGAACCTCGGGACGAGCGTGCGCTCGCTGCAGCGGCGCCTCACCGAGTGCGGGACCTCGCTCCGCGCGGAGAGGCAGCTGCATATCGTCCGCGCCGCCGAGCGGCTCCTCGAGGCGACGGGAATGGACCTCGACGCGATGGCCGCTCACCTCGGCGCGAGCTCGGCCTCGCACCTCGTGGCGATGTTTCGGCAGCACCGCAACACGACCCCCGGCGCCTTCCGAGCAGCCCGGCGCCGCTGACGCCGTCGCGAGCGCGGCGCCTGACGAGCGCACCTCCGCCTACCGCGGCGACGTCGCCGGAGGCGCGGCTTAATCTCCGCCGTGCTCGGCCGTCCTATGCGAAGTGGACCTTCGAGCGGCGCGCTTCCTTCCGATCCTCCTCCTGCTCCTCGCCGGTTGTGAGGCGAGCCGGCCCGAAGCGAGCGACGACCCTCGCGGTGACTTCACGCCCGTCAGGAGCGGCGTGGGCGCGTGCGATCCCGCCTCCGCGCAAGAAGGCTGCCCGTGCGCGAGCCCAGGCGCCGCCGCCGCGTGCGGGTCGATCCAGCAGGTCGTCGACGAGCGCATCCTCTGCGCGATGGGCACGGCGCGCTGCCTCGACGACGGCAGCTGGGGGGCGTGCGAGAGCGAACGCATCGTCGTGCGCTCGACGCCGGCGCTGAAGACGGCGGCCCTCGGCAGCCCCGGCGCCTGCGCCGACCCGTGCACGCCGGACTGCACGAGCACGATCGACACGCCGCCGGGCATCGTCCTCCCGAGCGGGCTCGACGCGGACGCGGGCGGCATCACCATCACGCCGACGCCTCCTCCCGGAAACACGTGCGTGGGCCTCGCGATCAGCCCGTCGACCGCGCCCTCGACCAACGTCGTCGTCTCCTCGATGTCGGCGGTCACGACCAAGCAGTTCACGAGCGCCCTCATGCCGCTCGGCTGCAATCCGTCGGCGCCGTCCGCGCTCTGGTACACCGACAAGTTCGACGTCGCGCAGATGGACGCGACGACGCCGGGCAAGCTCTCGGTCGTCGTCCCGATCGCAGGGCCGGTGAAGGTCAGCGCCGCGCTCGGCGCGTACACGAGCACCGTCACCGCCAACATCTCCGTCGTCGTCGCGGAGAAGGGGACCGTGAACCCTCCTCCCGCGTCGTCGTCGCTCGCTCAGTTCCCCGCCGAGGGAGTCGCGGACGCGGCCGACGCGAAGCTCGAGATCCTCTACCCCTACACGGGGACGATCTTCCCGATGGGCCTGCCCGCTCCGCTCCTCCAGTGGCGGAACTCCGCGCAGCCCGCGGACGGCGGCGTCGTCGTGACGCTCCAGTACCCCGCGACCGGGACGCCGATCTACCAGGTCTCGCAGCTCGTCGCGGAGAGCATGACCGCGCCGGTTCCCCTCCGCGCCGCGCAGCCTCGCTATCCGATCCCCCAGAACGTCTGGTTTTCGTTCGAGCAGACGGTCCACCGCAACCGCGCGACGAGCGGCGACACGGGCCGCATCTTCATCCGCCGCCGCGTCGGCTCGACGACCTACAAGGCGAAGAGCATCGACGTCCGTTTTGCTCCGGGGCAGCTCAAGGGCCGCGTCTACTACAACTCCTACGGCACGGCCCTCGTCCAGAACTACAGCGGCGCGCAGCAGTCGACGAACGGCGCGTTTCCGGGCGGGAACTTCGGCGCGGCGACGCTGCTCATCCCTCCCGGCGCCACGTCGCCGACGGTCGCGGCGGGCTTCAACGGGAGCAGCGGCTGCTTCGTCTGTCACTCCGCCTCCGCCGACGGCGCGACCTTGATCACGGGTAACCCGTCGAGCATCTCGACGAAGTACACGTTCCCCGGCACCCCGCCGAACGGCGGCGTCTCGTACGGCACGAAGGCGCTCAACTTCGGCGGGATCAACCCGACGTCGACGCGCGTGTTCACGAGCTCGGGCATGTCGGAGGCCGACTCGACGTCGCGGCTGCTCGACATCAACGGCGCGGTCGTCTCCGGCAACAACGCCCCGGCGGCGCTCAGGGCCGCCTACCCGGTGTTCTCGACTGACGGCACGCAGGTCGCCTTCACCTACCGCAGCGGAAACGTCTCTCCGCTCTCGAACGTCGCGGTCGGCACCGGCAGAGCGCTGTCGATGATGGCCTTCGACGGAAACCGGACCTTCTCCGCGTTTCGTAACCTCGTGACGCCCGCGGACGGACCCGCGGTGTGGCCCGCGTTCCTCCCCGCGGGACAGAACGGCGTCGTCTATCAGGTCGAGACGCGCACGACGCCGAACGGCGGCCTCGGCTTCACGCGCCACGACATCGAAGGCTCGACCTACTACGGCGCGACCGGCGAGCTCTGGTGGGTCACGACGGGGACCACGCCGGTCGCGACGCGCCTCCACCGCGCGAACGGCTACGACGCGAGCGGCACGACCGGGGTGCTCCCCGTCGATCCGACGAACGGCCACGCGGGCGTCGGCGGGACGATGGGGCCCGCGGGGGCGGGCTTCTACGAGCAGCGCTACAACTACGAGCCGAGCGTGCTCCCGCAGGTCATCGGCGGCTACTCGTGGGTCATGTTCACGTCGCGCCGCTCGTACGGCAACGTCGCCACGATCAACCCGTACGCGTCCGACCCGCGGTTCGACAACATCAGCATCGATCCGACGACCAAGAAGCTCTGGATGTCGGCGGTGAGCGCGTCGCCCACCGCCGGGACGGATCCGAGCGCGCCGGCGTTCTACTTCCCCGGTCAGGAGCTCATCGCCGGCAACTCGCGCGCGGTCTTCGCCCTCGACGCGTGCCATCCGGCCGCGGCGTCGATGACCGTGGCGACCGACGCGAACCTCTGCGACACCGATCTCGACTGCTGCGGCGCGACCTCGTCGCCCGCGACCTCCGCGTGTGTCCTCGATCCGCCTCCGCTCGCGAGCCCGCCGCGCAAGCACTGCATCACGTCGTCGGCGGGCGCGTGTCGCGCGCAGGGCGAGAGCTGCCTCACGACGAGCAACTGCTGCGGCGCGCCCAACGGCGACGTCTGCGCGAGCGGCGTCTGCACGCCGCCTCCGGGCTTCTACTCGCCCCAGGTCTACACGCGCGAGTTCACCGCGGCGTGCCTCCCCGGCTTCTCGGTGCGCTGGGGGCACTTCGACTGGCGGTCGCGCACGCCGAGCAACAGCTCGATCGAGTTCGCCGCGCAGCAGGGCGACGGCGTCGTCTGGGCGCCGGCGGCACCCGTGAAGTTCGCGACCGCCAAGGGCGCGACCGTCGCCGCGCCCTACTGGGCGACGGGCGGGACGAAGGTCTCGACGGTGCTCGGCAACCCGAAGGGATCGTCGGCGAGGAAGCTGCGCATCACGATGACCTTCCAGCCGAGCTCCGACAAGGGCTCCGCCCCGACGCTCTTCGACTGGCGTCAATCGATCGAATGCGTGCCCGACGAATGATCCCGATGCGAACCCCCTCGAGCCTCCTTCTCCTCCTCGCTCCCGCGCTGCTCCTCGCGTGCAGCGCCGATCGTCCCCCCGCAGCCGGATCGTTCGCCGGCGAGGGCGCGCGGCCGTACGCGGCGACGCTGCCCGAGGAGGCCGACGCATCGACCGGCGACGGCGACGCCGGCGCCGACGGTGACGCCGGCGCCGACGAGGGGCGCGACGCCTCGGACGCGGGGAGCGGGGAAGAGGACGCCGGAGCCCCGCGCGACGGCGGTCCCGTCTCCTACGACGAGGCCGCGATCTGTCCCGCGACGATCGCGCTCGGCGAAGCCACCCGCCTTCCGTTCTCGACGAACGCGAACGACGTCGGCTTCTCCGTCACGCGCGACGGTCTCACGGCCGCGTGGACCACCGAGGACGCCGGCGTCGTCACGCTGCACTACGTCGACCGCGCCGCGGTCGCCGACGCCTTCGGTCCGGAGCGGACCGTGGTCGGCGGCGCCTTCCGTTCCGGGCGCGTCGCCCTCCAGGAGGACGGGCTCGGGGTCGCCGTCGTGAACCCGGACGGCCTCGGCTTCTCGCTCCTCGCGCGCGCCGATCGGAGCGAGGCGCTCGGCGCTCCGACGGTCGGCCCGTTCGAGGACCTGGGCGAGCAGGGACGCGTCGAGCTCGCGCTCGAGGGCGAGCACTTCGAGGATCCGGTCTTCGCGAGAGGCGACACGTTCCTCGTCTACACGCGCGTCGGCGCCGGCTCGTCCCGCTCGTTCGTGAGCACGCGCTTCCGGACGAGCGCGCCGTTCGCGGGGGGCGCGCCGTTCGGCGAGGCCGCGCTCGGCGGCGAGGGCGGTCAGCGCCGCGTCGTCACCGGCGTCAGCGTCGACCTCCGCACGCTCTTCGTCTGGGACGCGCTCGCGGTGAGGAGCCGTGTCGTCACCCTCTCCGCGTCGGGCGTGGTCGTCTCCGACGTCGAGCTCGGCGCGATGCGCGACGTCCAGCCCTCGAGCGACTGCGCGACGTTCTGGTTCGCCCAGGACGGCGATCTCTTCGCCTCGGTCCGCCGGCCCTGACCTCCGGCGCACGTCCTCGCCCGACGTCGCGGTCACCGTGTCGCACGTGTGGCATCGGAGGTGAAGCGCCAGCCGCCGTGTGGTAACCCCGACGTGATGGATCTCGCCGACGTCATCAAGCAGGCCCGCGCGTGGGCCGAAGCCGATCCCGACCCCGCCGCGCGCGCGGAAATCGAGGGGCTTCTCGCCGCGCCCGATCCGTCGAAGACCGACCTCGCCGACCGGTTCGCGGGCTCGCTCGAGTTCGGAACCGCCGGCCTGCGCGGCGTCATCGGCGCCGGACCCAACCGGATGAACCGCGCCGTCGTCCTCCGCACGACCTGGGGGCTCGCGCGCCACCTCCTCGACGCCGCCGGACCCGGCGCGGCCGACAAGGGCGTCGCGATCGGCTACGACGGGCGCCGCATGAGCAAGGAGCTCGCGGAGGACACCGCGTGCGTCCTGGCGGCCGCCGGCGTCAAGGCGATGCTCTTCGACGACGTCGTCCCGACGCCGGCGCTCGCGTTCGCCGTCACGCGCCTCGGCTGCGCGGCGGGCGTCATGATCACCGCCAGCCACAACCCGCCCGAGTACAACGGGTACAAGGCGTACTGGGGAAACGGCGCGCAGATCGTTCCGCCCACCGACACCGGCATCGCCCGCGCGATCGAGTCCGCGCCGCCGGCGAAGGACGTCCCGCGCCTCGCGCTCGCCGAGGCGACGTCGAAGGGCCTCGTCGTCACGCTCGGCCAGGACCTCGAGAGCGCGTACCTCGCCGAGGTGAAGAAGCTCGGCGCGCGCGCCGACGGCGATCGCACGATCTCCATCGTGTACACGCCGATGCACGGCGTCGGCGACAAGCTCTGTCGGCTCGCGTTCGAGCAGGCGGGCTTCACCAACGTGGTCTCCGTCCCCGAGCAGCAGAAGCCGGACGGCGCGTTCCCCACCGTCGAGTTCCCGAACCCCGAGGAGAAGGGCGCGATGGACCTCGCCTTCGCCCTCGCCACGGCGCGCAAGGCCGATCTCGTCATCGCCAACGATCCCGACGCCGACCGGCTCGCGGTCGCCCTGCCGAGCGACACCTCGCCGACGGGCTGGGTGCAGCTCACCGGCAACCAGGTCGGCGCGCTCCTCGGCCACTACCTGCTCACCGGAGGCCTCTCGAGCCTCGAGCGCGCGACGAAGCCCAAGGTCGGCGACCCGCTCGTGATCGCGTCGATCGTCAGCTCGCCGATGCTCGGCGTCATCGCGCACGCGCTCGGCGCGCAGTACGACGAGGTCCTGACCGGATTCAAGTGGATCGCGAACCGCGCGCTCGAGCGCAAGAAGAAGAGCGGCGAGCACTTCGTCTTCGGCTTCGAGGAGGCGCTCGGCTACACGGTCGGCGAGCTCGTCCGCGACAAGGACGGCGTCAGCGCCGCGGTCCTCTTCGCCGAGCTCACCGCCGTCCTCCGCGCGAGCGGGACGACCGTGCTCGCGCACCTCGAGGGTCTCTACCGGCGCTACGGGCTCTTCGTGAGCTCGCAGGTCAACCTCACGCGCAAAGGCGCCGCGGGCCTCGCCGAGCTCCGCGCCATCATGCAGCGGCTCCGAGACAACCCGCCGTGGACCATCGGCGACCACGCCGTGGCGGGCGTGCGCGATTTCCTCCGGCAGGAGACGACGCTCGCCGACGGGACGAAGCGCCCGCTCGATCTCCCGAAGAGCGACGTGCTCGCGTTCGAGCTCGCGTCGGGGAGCCGCGTCATCGCGCGGCCGAGCGGAACGGAGCCGAAGGCGAAGTTCTACTTCGACGTCCGCGAGCGGATCCGCTCGGGCGAGCCGCTCGCCGACGCCGAGGCACGCGCCGCGGCGACGATGAAGGCGCTCGCCGACGCCTTCGTCGCGCTCGCGACCTGAGCGTCGCGAGCGCCGACGCGTCAGGGGCTCGTCACGAGGACGTTGTCCTGGAAGAGCGTGACGCTCCCGGCGGGGACGAGCTTCGCGCCGAGCGTCACCGACGTGGACGCGGGCTGGAGCGGGGCGACGCCGGCCGTGCCGATGCGCGCGCCGTCGATGTCGAGCGTGACGCTCGGCGTCGGGGTGAAGGCGATCTCGATCGCGACGCGCTGCCAGCGCCCGCGGACGATCGGGAACAGGCTGTCGAACGTCGTGCGCGCCGTCTCGACGCCGCTCGCTTCGCACACCTGCGTGAGCGACCACGTCGTCGCGGAGCCCTCGAGGCGGACCTCGCAGCGATCGTCCGGGCCGCCGAGCTCGATCTGCGAGATCCGAGCGCCGGTCGTGTTCCAGGCCGAGACGAGGAGATGAAACGAGAGCGTGACGCCGTCGGGAGCGGCGCCGAGCCCGTGCGTCAGCGCCGTCGTCGCGTCGGTTCCCTCGCGGACGCTCGCGAGCAGCGCGCGCGGCACGGAGAGGGAGACGGCGTTCGAGAGCACGAGCTGCCCGCCCGTCACCTCCAGCGCGCCGATGCTCCCGAGCGTGGGCGCGGGGGTGCCGTCGAAGTCTTCGCACCAGAGCGACGGCGCGGTCCGGCTGGCGCAGAACGGGATCGGCGGCGGCGCGTCCACCGGCGCCGGAGCGTCCTCGACCGGTGCCTCGGCGTCGTCGATCGGCGCCGCGTCGGGCTCACCGGCCGGCGGGCGCTCGCTCGTGCCGGGGAGCTCGAAAATGTGCGAGCACGCGGCCGTGCCGACGATCCCCGCGGCCGTCATCGCGGCGAGCAGAGGGAGGCGACTCGGGCGCACCACGTCAGTCTATCGCGTCCGTCGTCGGCTGTCCGCGGCCCGAGGCGTGCTCCGCGGGGCGCAAGGCGCGCCCGTGTTCGTCACGGAGGCGAGGCGCCGGCGTCTGCCGTGGGGCAGCCGGCCTCCGGGTGCTCGGTGGCGTGCGCGGCGAACGCGCTCGAGAGCGAGCAGAGGAGGCGATCGCCCATGAGGCGGCTGCCCTCCGGGCCGAAATGGATGAGGTCCGCGCCGGTGAGCCCGCGCTTGGTGAAGCCGACGATCGCGCCGTCGCCGCCCATCGCCTCGCGGAAGTCCCAGAAGGCTACGCCCGTCTCGGCGGCCACCTCGCGCATCTGCTTCGAGACGGCGACGATGCGCGGGTCGGACCGCGTCTCGCCCTTCTTCGCGGTGTCGCCGGGGCCGAGGATGAGGATCGGCACCGACGGCAGGGCCGTCCTGAGCTCGGTGATGACCTCGGTCGAGAGCGCGCGGTTCGGCGGGACGAACATGACGTTCATGCCGAGCCAGATGACGACGAGGTCGTAGGCGCGTTGCGCGAGCTGCGCGCGGCGCGTGTCCTTGGCCACCCACGTGATCCGCTCGTAGTTGAGGGCGCCGGCGCCGAGCGAGTCAATCTGAATGCCGGCCTTGCCGCCGGCGGCGCCCGGTGAGCGATCGAGCGACGTCCCGAAGAGGCGCACGCGCCCATCGCCCCGGACGACGCACCGGAGCTCGTGCGGGCCGTCGTCGACCTCGAAGGTCTCGACGCCGGCCTCGAACGCCGCCGCGCGTGTCTCGATCGAGCGGACATCTTTCCGGTCGATCTGCACGGTGAACGAGCCGCCGCGCGGCTGCTTCAGGTAGTGAAGCTCGAAGCGGGAGACGCTCTGTCCGATCGCGGCTTTCGCGTCCTTCGTCGTCCCGGCCCACGCCGAGGCGCCGATCTCACTGCTCTCGGCGGCCATGTTGGCGAAGCCGTACTGCTTGTCGCCCACGAGGTGCGTCGTCGGCGCGTAGAGCTTGAACATCGGCCAGAACCCGGCGTGCACGACGTCGTCGTGGCGGTAGCTCCCCCAGGGCTTCGACAGCGACACCCACCCGTGGCCGGCGTCGCCGTAGCGCGCCTGCAGGACGCGCCGGAGGTGGCCGGGGAGAAAGTCGCTCGTGAGGTTGCTGTCGCCGTAGATCGCGATGCGGAGCGGACGCGTCGCGGTGCCGCGCTCGAGCGCGGCGAGGCGATCGAAGAAGGGCGCCAGCGATCGGCCCGCGTCCACGATCTCGGGCACGGGCGTCTTGACGACGTTCGTTCCGCACGTGGCGAGCGGCGCGATCGCCTCTGGCGCGAGCGCAGCGCACGCCGGCGGCGCGGGCTCCGCCGGCGTGGGCGTGGGCGCGGCGGCCGCTGGGGCCTCCTTCGACGTGGGCGGGGCGTCGTCCTTCTTCGTCCGGCAGGCGGTCAATCCTCCGGCGAGGCACGGGACGAGGCAGATCGCGAACAATCGGGTCGGGCGCCGCACTGCGCGGCAGGATAGCGGCCGCGCGCGCGTGCGGAGAAGAAGACGGCGGCTCGCGGTGGCCTCTGCCGGGCCGCGGTCGGTCCCAGGCGCCTCCGCGAGGGCGACGGACGCGCGAGGCGACGAGGGGCGTTTGGTGTGCGCGGGGGCAGCTGGTGTACCCTCCGGGGCCGTGAAATTCCTTCATCCCGAACGCGACGAAGAGCTCGAGCTCGCGACCGACGACGTCTTCATCAGCCCGGTCTACTTCGACGGCTCGTCGCGCCTCGACACCGATCTGTCGCCGCCCGACTTCCCCGGCGGCTCGCACCCGATCGTGTCCGCGAACATGAACGCCGTCACCGGCAAGCGCATGGCGGAGACGATGGCGCGCTTCGGCGGCCTCGGCGTCCTCCCGCAGGACATGGCGCTCGACACGGCCGAGAGGATCATCGCGCACATCAAGGCGGCGGACCCGCGCTACGACACGCCGCTCTCGGTCTCGCCGAAGGCGAGCTTGCGCGACGTGCAGGGGATCATCCGCAAGCGCTCGCACGATCTCGTCGTCGTCGTGGACGAGGAGCGCCGCCCGACGGGCATCGTCACGCAGGAGAACCTCGACAGCGACCAGTACACGCCGGTCTCCGCGCTGATGTCGCGGAAGCTCGTCACCTTGCCCGTCGGCATCTCGAACCGCGACGCGTTCCTGCTCATGCTCGAGGCGCACGTGAAGGCCGCGCCCGTGCTCGACGCCGAGGGGCGGCTCGTCGGCGTGCTCACGCGCGAGGACGCCGTGCGCCTGGAGCTCCTCCGTCCGTCGCTCGATCGCGCCGGCGAGCTCATGGTCGCCGCCGCGGTCGGCATCTCCGCGCAGGCGCCGCAAATCGCGGGCAAGCTCTGCGAGCTCGGCGTCTCCGCGATCGTGCTCGACACGGCCCACGGCCATCAGCGCCGGATGCTCGAGGCGATCCGCGCCGTGAAGAGCGTCGTCGCCGGAAAGGTGCCGATCGTCGCGGGCAACGTCTGCACGGCGGAGGGCACCCGCGCGCTGATCGAGGCGGGCGCGGACGTCGTGAAGGTCAACGTCGGTCCGGGCGCCATGTGCACGACGCGCATGCAGACGGGCGTCGGGCGGCCGACGTTCACCTCGGTCCTCCGCTGCGCGCGCGAGGCGCGGGCCCTCGGCAAGCACGTCTGGGCGGACGGCGGCGTGAAGCACCCGCGCGACGTCGCGCTCTACCTCGCCGCCGGCGCGAGCCGCGTGATGGTCGGGACGAGCCTCGCCGGGACCTACGAGAGCCCGGGCGACGTGAAGGAGGACAAGGACGGCCTCCTCTTCAAGGAGAACTACGGCATGGCGAGCGGCCGCGCCGTCAGCGATCGCACGGCGGATCTCGATCCGTTCGAGCGCGCCAAGAAGGGCTTCTTTCGCGAAGGCATCTCGACGTCGCGCATCTACATCCGCGAAGGGCAGGAGAGCGTCGGCGCGATCCTCGTCGAGATGATCACCGGCGTTCAGTCCGCAATGACCTACGCGGGCGCCCGTACGATCGTCGAGCTCGGCGACAAGGCCGAGGTCGGCGTCCAGACGTCCGCCGGCTACGGCGAGGGCACCCCGCACGGCAAGCTCCGCCGCTGACGGCGTCGCCCGGACGCGCCGCGCGTCCCGGACGGACGCGCGGTCACGCGGACGTGCCGCGCGTCCCGGACGGGCGCGCCGTCATCCGGTGGAGCGGCGCGTGAACTCCATCGCCCCGTCGGCGAGCTTGCCGTGGCGGAAGAGCGCGAGGTCGAGCGCGTAGTTCTGATGCAGCTTCCACGGCGTTCGCGAGCCCTGCTTCGGCATCGCGCCGAGTGCGCGGCGGACGTAGCTCGAGGAAAAATCGATGATCGGCTCTTCCGTCAGCGACGGATCGTTCCTTCGCGGCGCGGCGCTGACGTAGCCCCCTGCGTCCATGTGGCGGAGAAGCCGGCAGACGTACTCGCTCGTGAGATCGCACTTCAGCGTCCACGAGGCGTTCGTGTACCCGATCGCGAACGCGAAGTTGGGCACGTCGCTGAGCATCGCGCCCTTGTAGACCATGTGTCCGGGCGCCTCGACGCGCTTGCCGTCGACCTCGAGCGTCATGCCGCCGAGGAACTTGAGCTGCAGCCCGGTGGCGGTGACGACCAGATCGGCGGCGAGCTCCTCTCCCGAGCGGAGGCGGAGGCCGCCCTCGGTGAACGACTCGACGTGATCGGTGACGATCTCCGCCGTCCCCTGGCGGAGCGCGTCGAAGAGATCGCCGTCGGGCACGAGGCAGAGGCGCTGGTCCCAGGGATCGTACGCGGGCGTGAGGTGCGTCTCCGCGTCGACGGCGCGTCCCGCGCTCCGCTTCATCTGGCGGACGAGGAGGCGCTTGGCGACGCCCGGCGCCTTGCGGCAGAAGCCGTAGAACCCCATCCCGAGGAGCACGTTCTTCCAGCGCGTGACGGAGTAGGCCGCGGTGCTCGAGAGGCGCCCGCGCATCCAGTCGGCGACCGCATCGCGAGCGGGCATCGAGACGATATAGGTCGGCGACCGCTGCAGCATCGTCACGTGCGCCGCCCGCTTCGCGAGCTCGGGCACGAGCGTGACCGCGGTGGCGCCGCTGCCGATGACGACGACGCGCTTGCCGTCGTAGTCGACGTCGGGCGTCCAGCTTTGCGGATGCACCACGCGGCCGCGGTAGCGCTCGCGTCCGGGGAAGTCCGGCGTGTAGCCCGCCTCGTAGTCGTAGTAGCCGGCGCAGACGAAGAGGAAGCGCGCGGTGAACCGCGTGGGCTCGCCGGTGACGGAGTCGCGCGCGTCGATCTCCCAGCGCGCGAGCTCGCTCGACCAGCGCGCGCGCTCGACGCGTCGGCGGTAGCGGATACGCCGATCGATGCCGTACGCCTCGGCGGTCTCGCGGATGTAGGCGAGGATCGACGGACCGTCCGCGATCGCCTTCGGGCTCGTCCACGGCCGGAACGAGTAGCCGAGCGTGTACATGTCCGAGTCGGACCGGATGCCGGGGTAGCGGAAGAGGTCCCACGTTCCGCCGAGGTCCTCGCGCGCCTCGAGGATCGCGTACGACTTGTCCGGCAGCCGCGTCTGCAAGTGATACGCGGCGCTGATGCCGGAGAGGCCGGCTCCGACAATCACGACGTCGAGCGCTTCGGACTCCATCTTCGTTCTCGGTGCCGCTCGTCCGCGCCTCGGCGCGGCCCGGCCGCGTTGCGCGACACGATGAGCGACGTGAGATGATTTCACCTTTCGACGCCTCGCGGAAGGCCTGCCGGTAGAGCTATGCTCGACGGGCATGCGCCGCGTCCTCCCTCTCGTGCTCGCGGTCGTCGTCGGGGGTTGTGGCTCGCTCCGGATCGCCGATACCGAGGACGGGGGCGAAGCGCCCGGGACGTCGTCGGGGGGCCCCAACGGATCGCGGCCCGACGGAGGCGCCGGCGGCGACGACGACGACGACGGGCTGCCGGACGGTGGCAAGCAGGCGGACGCCGCGTCCGAGGACGCGAGCACGAAGGAAGGCGGTACCGGCGACGCGAAGGTCGAGTCGATCGCCGTCGGCGAGAACGTCGCGTGCGCCGTCTTCGACAAGGGCGTGATGCGCTGCTGGGGCAGCTATCTCCTCGCGGGAGGCGGCGCCACGGCGACGCCCAAGCCGAGCGCGATCCCGATCCGCGCGGCCGACGGCGGCGGCTTCCTCGCGGGCGTCGCCGAGGTGGCGACCTCCTACCGTCACGCGTGCGCGCGGCTCCTCTCGGGCGATTTTGCGTGCTGGGGCTACAACAACGAGTACCAGCTGGGTGACTTCACGCGGGACATCAACGCCAGCACGACCGTCACGCCGTTCGCGCGCCTCGTGAAGGACGCGAGCGTCGCGGGCCCGCTGCTCAAGGGCCCGATGAACCTCCCCGGCCTCGGCCGCGTCGCGAGCGGCGTCTTCCACTCGGCCGCCGTCGTCGACGGCGCCGCGCTGACCTGGGGCTATATCTCCGGCTCGGCGAACGGTCCGCTCGGTCGCGGCAACCCGAGCCAGACCGACGCGATCGCGCCGAAGCCGGTGCTCGCCCTCGGCGGGCAAGCCGCGCCGCCCGACGACCGGCTGCTCGGCGTGAAGACCGTCTCGCTCGCGCGCTTGCACGGATGCGCGACGCTGCAGGCCAACACGGTCGCCTGCTGGGGCGACAACGGCAGCGGCAAGCTCGGCGTCGGGAGCGGCGTCGCGATCAGCGACGGCCGCCCGAGGCTCGTCGTCGTCCCGGACGCGACCGGCCTCGTCCGCGTCGCGACCGGCGACTCTTCGAGCTGCGCGGTCACGGCGATGGGCCGCGCGCGGTGCTGGGGCCAGAACAACCTCGGCCAGTCCGGCAAAGATCCCGTCGGCGGCTCGCAGCAAGACGCTTCGCTCGACGTCCGGATCTCCGCGAGTCAATCGCTCGACCAGGTCGTCGACGTCGGCGTCGGCGACGGCTTCGCGTGCGCGCGGACGGACACCCTCGCGGGCGGCAAGGTCTACTGCTGGGGCCGGGGCGCCGGCTCGATGCTCGGCGACGGCACCACCGACGCGCGCGCGTTCGCCGGTCCGGTCGCGAGCGCGCTCGCGCCCGCGAAGGTCGATCTCACGGGCGCGCGTCTCCTCGCCGTCGGGAAGTCGAGCGCGTGCGTGGTCATCGGCGATCGCGACATCCGCTGCTGGGGCCAGGGACCGATCGGCGAGGCCGGCAAGTCGTCGTCGACGTCGACCATCCCGCGGCCCGTCGACGATCTCTGAGCGTCGCCGTCGTCCGCGCCTCAGACCATCCAGCGCGACGACGGAGGACCGGAGACCTCGTCGAGGAAGTCGCGCATGCACGCGAGCTCGTCGGGCGCCAGCACCGGAGCCAGGTGCGCGTGGGCGTCCTCGGCGTCGTAGACGACGCGCCGCGCGTCGTACGCGGCCTCGCGCACGATGCGCTGGAGCTGCATCGCGAGCGTCGCGTTGCTCCGCGCGACGACCACGGCGACGCGCTCGAGCCGCGTGTTCATGTGCGTGAAGAGCTCGACGAGGCGGTCGGCGGCCGCCTGCGAGTAGACGGCCACCCGGCGGTGGTCCGCGCAGAGGACCGGGCGGACGGCGCGCGGGATCCGCATCACCTGGATGCCGAGGTCATGCGAGTACGCGTCGACCTCTTCGCGCGTGCGAAGATCGAACACCCGCGCCTCGATGAGCCGACCGGCACGGTTCTGGATCAGGTAGCGGCGATCGTGCGAGCGTCCTTCGCTCATCGCTTCATTCTAGACCATGCCGCGGCCGCGCTGGCGATCGGCGAGCCTGGGGCTCGCGGCCCCGTGTGCCCGGAGTGGTCGAGGTCCACGACGGCACGCTCCTCGCACGCTGTCGCCGCATCCCGATACGCAGCCGAGCGCTGCGCGTCCCTTCGGCGAGGTACCTCATGGGCGAGAGCATGAAGCAGCATCTGAGAGAGCTCCTCGAGTCGTTCGACACGGCGATGCTCATCACGCGTCACGACGATCGCGAGCACGCGCGCCCGATGGCCGTCGCGGCGGTCGAGGGCGCGGACACGGTCTGGTTCGCGACCTCGCAGGCCGCGCCGAAGTCGGAAGAGATCCGCAAGGACGCGCGGGTATCGGCCACCTTCCAGTCGGGGAGGCGCTTCGTCGCGCTCAGCGGACGCGCGGAGCTCGTCTCCGATCGCGCCAAGATCCAGGAGCTCTGGAAGCCGACGTGGAGGGTCTGGTTCCCCGAGGGCAAGGAGGACCCGACGCTCGTGCTCATCCGCGTGACCGTCACGGACGCCGAGTTCTGGGACTACACGGGCGCTCGCGGTCTCCGGTACGCGTTCGAGGCGGCGCGGGCGCTCCTCACGAAGCACGAGCCCGCGATGGGCGAGGGGCAGCACGGTCGGGTCAAGTCGGTCGCGGGCGCCGAGCCGGTCTCGCAGCGCTTTTGAACGTGAGGCATCGGTGCGCGCGGCCGAGCCTCGCGGCGTCGGAGCTCGAGCCCCGATCCGGACCGTCTCCCGCGCGCGGGGGATGCGACATCGACGAGCTCGGGCGCCAATGTGAGGAGATCGCGCAACCGATCGCGCGCGGCGGCCGACGAAGCGATCGATGTCGAACTCCATCTCCGGTCCCTCCCGTCCCCGCAACCTCGATGATCGTCACGACGAGCCGCCGCCCGCGCCGCCGCCCGTCCCGCTCCGGAGGGAGTACCCGCTCGCTCCGGCAGGGGATCGGCGGAGCGACGCGGCGCTCGTCGAGTTCGTCCGCAACAGGGCGACTGCTCCGGCGACGGGCGCGGCCGCTCCGACGGGCGCGGCCGCGACGGCGCCGAAGAGCGCTCCGCTCGGGCCGGCGAACGATCGGATCCTCTACGTCGGGCTGAACCCGGACAGCGCGGACGTCGAGTCCGGCGCGCTTCGCAAGCTCCGACCCGACACGAAGGCCATCGTCGCGACAGGCGGCGACGTCCTCAAGCACGGCGGCGCGTCGTTCGACCTCGCGACCGCCGACGGACGCGCCGCGTTCACCGCGCGCCTCGGTCTACGCGGCAAGTCCGCCGACGAGGTCGCGACGGTGCTCGCGAACGTGAGCGCCGGCGGGCGCGGGACGGTCGCGCGCATCGCGGTCACGTGGAGCGCAGCGGAGCACGGCGAGGCCATCCCGTCGCGCGTCGTGCTCTCGGGTCACTCGAACGGCAGGTACGTCGGAGGAGGCGGCAACATGCTCGAGTTCGGCGACGTCCGGGCGCTCGCCAGGGCGCTCCCGCAGGCGGCGCGGCAGATCGAGGACGTGCACATCTCGGGCTGCTTCAGCAACGGCAACGCGCGCGACGAGAACGCCACCTGGCGCGCGGCGTTCCCGAACATGACGACGCTCTGGGCGTACGAGGAATACGCGCCCGGCGCGCCCGTCCACCACCTCGCGGCGTGGGAGGCGATGACGCGGGGCCGTCAGGACAAGGTCGTCCCCGCGCCGTGGCTCCGCGCGCAGAGCGTCGCCTGCTGGAGCAGCCGCGGCGGCTACGTCGACCGCAACGTTCCGCTCGAGGCGCTCGAGCGATCGAAGCGCGCCGCCGACGCGGCGTTCGACGGGCTGATGGCCGGCTCGCCGCGCATCGCGAGCCCGCGCGCCGAGCCGGCGGTGTCGTACTACAGCGCGTACCGTTCGCTCGCGAACCGGACCGAGCGTCCGGACAGGCAGGAGCTCGCGCACCGCGCGGATCAGCTGCTCGCCCTCCGGTCGTACGAGCCGACGGTCCGCGGGCGGTTCGCGGACACGTACGCCTCGGAGATCGATCGCGGCTTCCGCGCGCTCGGCCTCCCGGCGCCGGATCTCCGCACGCTGACGCGCGCTCAGGCGGTCGCGGAGACGCGCAAGTTCCACGAGGCGATCGCTCGGGCGAACCCCGTGCCCGCGGCGGCGCGCGCGCTCGAGCCTCTCCTCCGGGCGCTCGACACGCTCGATCCGAAGACCATCAAGCCCGAGTGGAGCACGCACGCCGGGTGAGCCGGCTCGGCCTCGCTCGCCGCGGGCGTTTGCGACGCGGCGAACGTGAAGGTCGCGAGACGCGTCTCAGTCCGCCCCGAACCGGACCCAGGCGCCGGTCATCCAGGCGTCGTTGGCGTCCTTGAACGCGCCGATGAAGGTCGCGCTCGTGTCGAAGAAGCCGTCGTTCGGCGGCGTGCGCGCGCCGGCGGTGAGCGCCACGCCGGGCCACGGCTTCGGCGCGGTCGGATCATGGCAGTCGACGAGGTTCGGGTCGGTGTCGCGGTTGCCGCCGTCCGCGAAGAGATCGAGCTCGCTGAAGCCGTTGTCGTCGTCGGCGGCCGGTCCCGCGCCGCCGTCTTCGTCGACGACCGGGTTCAGCGTGTTTCCGAAGAACACCGAGGAGCGGAGGAGGAGCGGCGTGCCGAGGTTGCCCGTGGTGTCGAGGCCGGAGAACCAGCCCGTCACGACGAGATCGTTCGCGTCGAGCCGGGTGCCGTTGCGGACGAGCATGCCGTAGCCGAGGACGTTCGCCGCCCCGGCCTGCCCGCAGAGCGTCGCGTTGTAGATGACGGGGAACGTGTTCGCGCCGTCGACGAGGAGGCCGTGGTGGCCGTCGCCGGGCGGCGACTTCTGTCCGAAGATGAACTGCAGCCGGCCGGAGTAGCCCTCCTGCAGCTCGAACTGCTCGTCCGCGACGAACTGGCAGACGAGGTGCTTGGCGTCGACCGCGCCGCCGTTGAAGACGAAGCAGTTGTCGTTCGAGCGTCGGACCTGCACGCTGTCGATCTTCGTCTTCTTGCCCACGCCGCCGAAGACGACGCCGTTCTGCGCGTACTCGATGCGCACGAACGTGAGCGCGCCGCTGTCGTCGTCGGCGTTGGCGCCGCCGTAGGCGAGGAGCGGGTCGCCCTGGTAGGGCGCGTTGCCGTTGCGCGGCGCGCTCCCGAGCACGAACACGCCGCGCCAGTCGCCGGGTGCGGGCGCGGCGTCGTCGACCGTGAGCACGATCGGCGCGTTGCGCTGCCCCTCGGCGACGATGCGGCCACCGGGCAAGACGACGATCGCGGCGTTGGTCCCCTTCTTCGCGCGGATGGTGGTACCGGCGGCGATCGTCAGCGTCGTGTTCGCCGGGACCACGAGGTGGCCGTCGAGCGTCCAGTCCTTGTCGCACCCGAGCGTGAGCGTGCTGGCGACCTGGGCGCCGCCGTCGACGGCGGGCAGACCCGTGGTCGCGCTCGCGACGGGCTTCGGGCTGATGTCGCACCGCGGATCGAGCGGCGGCGCGTCTTCGCCGGCGTCGACGGCCGGCGCCGCCCCGTCGTCCTGTGTCGGTCCGCCGCCGTCGGCTCCTCCGCGCGGGATGCAGATCGCTTGCGCCGTGTCGCAGACGGCGTCGAAGCGCGCGCAATCGCCGTCGGTCGCGCACTGCTGCGGATCGTCGAGGAGCGCGCACGCGCCGGCGGCCACAGCGCCGGGGACGAGGGCGAGCGCGAGCAGGGCGCGAACCTTCACGGCAACCTCCCGGTGATCGTCACGCCGGTCGGGCCGACCGCCAGGCCGACGGTCTTCTCGCGTGGTGGCGCCGAGCCACGGAAGAACGTGAAGTAGCCCGCGACGCCGACGGAGACGACCGTCACGGCGCCGAGGACGGTGGTGAGGAGGAGCAGGTCGCGGCCCTTGCCGTGCGCGGCGTCGAGCTCGTCGCGCGTGACCGGGTAGCGCCCCGCGAGCGCCTGGTAGTCGGAGCTCGCCGACGCGGTGAGGACGGCGCTCACGCCCGTCGCCGTCGCGAGCGCGCCTGCGACGATCCACGGAACGACCGGGACGCCGCCCCGCTCGTCGCTCGGTCGCGCCGGTGGAGGCGAGGCCGCCGCCGCGGGCTCCGGCGGAGGCGCGGGCGCGGGCTCCGGCGCCGTCGCCGTCGCCGGCTCGGGGGTAGGCGCGGGCGCGGGCGCCGGGACGGGCGCGGGCGCCGGGGCGGGCGTCTCCTCCTTCTTCGCCTCGAGCACCACGTTCTCGGACGAGCCCGCCGCGACGTGCACGGTCTTCTCGATCACGTTCCCGTCGGCGACGAGCACGACCTTGTGCTTGCCGGCGCTCACCGGAACGGGAGCTGGGAGCGGCGTCTGTCCGACGACGCTGCCGTCGATCTTCACGAACGCGCCCCTGACGCTCGACGTGACCATGATCGTGGTCTTGCTGCGCGGGGTGAGCGCCTTGAGCTCGGCCTCGACCTCCTTCCGCCGCTTGGTCGGGATCTCCGCGCCGCCGTCTTTCAGGTACTGCTCGAACGAGCGCGTCGCGCAGTCCTTGTCGCCGAGCCGAGCGCAGACGCGGGCGATGTTGTAAAGTACACGAAAATTCGAGTGGATCTCGTACGACGATCGGAGCGCCCCGAGCGCCGCCTTCGGGTCGGAGGTCTCGAGCTTCACGCCTTGGTCGTAGAGCGCCTGCGCCTGCATGCGGCGCTCGTCGAACTCGTCCCCTGCCGCCCACGCGGGGACCGACGTCGCCGCGAGCGACGAGAACACGAGCATCACCGTCAGACGGCGCACGTTCGACGAGCCGCGCTGGCCGAGCATCCCACTCCTCCCGATGAGCCCAACGAAAGGGCCCATCCAGCTCGATCACTATACGTGCTCTCGGCGCGCGTCCGTGCGTTCTTCGAGTGGGGCGCCGCGGCTCGCCGAGCGCTGGCGTGGGATCGTGTGGTTCACACGCGCGCATGCGGCCGGCGTCGTCGAAATTGTGCCGCGAGAACGGACGCTCCTGCGTCCGTCCGACGGGACGCAGGCGCCGCACGGATCACGGCGCCGGCTCGAGCGTCTTGCACCGGGCGTTCGAGAGGAGGTTCGGGGGCGTGCGCTCGACCTGACCGCGGTCGACGGTGCCGTCGACCTGCCAGACCAGGCAGACGGTCATCGGCGCCCGGCCCGTCACGCGGAACGCGCCGGGGAGCGCGACGGTGTTTCCGCAGGCGACGCCGGTGGCCGGCTCGAGCGGGAAGGCGACGTCGCTCCCCTCGAACACGGCGACGTCGAAGCTCGCCTGCATGCCCGGCGGACACGTGACGAGCGCCTTGAAGCGCTCGCCGTCGCGGTACGGGCCGCCGGCCTCCGCGATGAGCCCCTCGTCCTCGCGGACGAGCGCGAAGGCCACGTCGGTCCCTTTCATTCGAACGTGCGCGCCGTCGTCGCTCGGGACCTCGGGGCGCCGTCCGATCGCGAGCGTGACGAGCGCGGCGAGCGCGAGGCCGCTCACGATCAGAGGCGCGCGCTTCCTCGCAGCCGCCCAGGCGCCTCGGCGGACGACGGCGAGAGGCGCTTCGCGCGCCGGCAGGTCCAGAGGAGGGAGCGGGCGCGCGTCGTCTCGGGCGATCGTCGCGAGGAGCTCCGCGCACTCGCCGCACGCGTCGAGGTGCGCCGTCACCGCCGCGCGCTCCGCCGGCGGCAGATCGTCGGCGTGATGGCGCTCGAGGACGAGCCACGAGAGCGGCGTCGAGCACGTGCTCATGGCCGCCTCCCGCCTTCGGTCTCGCGCGCCGGTCCGTCCGACGGAGCGGCCGAGAGCCGAGCGACCGCCTCGCGGACGTCGTCGAGCTTCCGGCCGACGGTCTTGCGGCTGATGCCGAGGAAGCCGGCGATCTCCTCTTGTGTCATGTCGTCGAAGAAGCGGCACACCACGACCTCGAGCGTGGGCTCGTCGAGCGTGCGGGTGAGCTTCAGGAGGAGGTCCATGTCGATCGTTCGTTCGTCGCAGCGGGTTCGGACAGGGCCACGGAGCGCGTCGTCGTGACCTTCGAGGATCCGCGCGCGGTTCTTCTCGTCGCGGAGGAGGGTCAGGCAGCGGTTGGTGATCGCGCGGTACAGGTAAGGGAGCTCGAAGGGGTCGGCGTGATCCACGTCGCCGGGCGCGCGCTGGAGGAGATCGGCGAAGAGGGCGTGGACGACGTCCTGCGCGTCGGCGCGGCTCTGCAGCATTCGCTCCGCCTTGCGGAGGAGCGCGCGGCCGTGGCGCGCGTAGGCATCCGAGGCGAGAGGGGCCATGGCATCAGCGGCAACGTCCGCCGGTCACGCGCGCGAAGGCGCAGCCTTCACCACCGGCGTCGGGGAAGTCGGCGGGGCAGGGAGGAGATCCACCGTCGACCTGCGGCGCGAGGGGGTCGAACGCCTCGGCGGTCGCGCCCTCGCACACGTCGCTGGCGCAGTCGTCGTCGGCGAGGCACAGCGCGCCGGCCGGGCGAACTTTCTTTCCGGGATCGCACTGCAGCGGGATCACCGAGAACAGAAACGCCGTGTCGCTCGCGGGGCGGCGCTCGCACGTCGCGTCTCCGGCGCAGCGCACCTCGGGCGGCGTCGCGACGCCGCCGTCCTGCCCGACGTCGAACGCCTGCGGGGCGACGCAACACTCGGCGCAGACGCCCTCGCAGCAGACGCCGGAGGCGCACTCGCCCGAAGTGCCCAGGGTGCAGGCGTCGCCGAGCGCTCGGTCGCGGAGCTCGAGCGGCGGCGCGCTGCAGTCGTCGCCGACGCGCAGGCGCATCTGCGCGAGGACCGCGCGGCCGGTGCCCGTCTTGGAGATGAAGATGCGCGGGAGGTGGTTCGTCCGCGGCGCGGTCACCTGCGTCTTCACCTCGCGGAAGCCGGTCGCCGCGACGCGCTCTTCGTAGTCGGCGACGCCGTCGCCGGTGAAGTCGATGCCGACCGTGACCTGCGCGCTCGGCGCGACGTCGGCGATCGTCGAGAAGACGAGGCATCGCGCGGCCTTCTTCAAGTCCTGCGAGATCACCGTCGGCGTGTCGACGAGCTCGACGCCGTGGTCGTTCTTGTGCCACGTCGGCGCCTGGCGGACGCGTCCGGTGTCGAGCTGCCACGAGCAGAGCGACTCGCCGCACCAGAGCCGGAATGTGGCGTCGTCGAGGAGGTCGTCGTCGCAGCCGGCGACGAGGACTCCGGTCACGAGGGTGGCGAGCACGGCGATGACGGCGGAGAGGCGGATGGTCTTCATGATGGTCACTCGAAGCGAAGGCGGGCGCCGATCTGCGCGGAGGGGCCTCCGCTGTTGTGGACGTCGCCGACGAGGTTCGAGATCGTCGGGGCGTACTCGTAGCCACCCTGGAGAAAGAAGATGACGGGGCCGCGGGTCGCGAACGCCGCGCCGGCGTGACCGCCGAGCACCCAGCCCCAGTGCGTGTCGGTGCTCTCTTCGCGCGCCGGCGCCCGGCTCGAGCCGGTGCTGAGCGTGGTCACGCCGAGCGAGAGGCCGATCGCTCCCTGGGCGTAGAGCTCGATGAACGACGAGCGCGGGGACATGCGCCCGATCGGGACGGTCGACGCGCGGATGAACCCGGAGACGCCGTAGGTGTCCCAGGAGAACCAGTCGTCGCTGTCGCTGAGCGTGCGCTCGTAGCGATCGCCGCCGAGCGTGTGGACGTAGGCGCCGACGGAGACGTGCGGGAGGATCCCCTTGGACGCGCCGGCGTGGAAGCGCCAGCGCGGGGCCTTCATCGAGAGGAACGGCTCCTTGTAGCGGTAGCCGAACTCGTTGAGGCGCGCGGTGAACGCGTCCTCCTGCCGCCAGAGCACGCCGAGGCCGCTCTCGATCTGCCAGGGGGCCGCCGCGGCCTTGCCGCGGGCGTCGTCGTCGGACGGCTGGTCACGCTCGGGCGGCGTTTCGCCCTTCGCGACGCCGGCGAGCTTCACCGGCGCGCAGGCGCCCAGATCGAGCGCGGTGGGGCGCGTGTCGACGAGCGTGAGCGAGCACTCGAGCACGCGGGCCGAGCCGCCGGAGGCCGACCGCACGAGCGCCTTGTACGAGCCGGCGGCGAACGCGAGCTTGACCGCGCTGCCGGGCGCCTTCTGCACCTCGGCGACGACGTTGCCGCTCGGCTTGTGCTGGACGAGGACGCGGCCGTCGAGCGCGGCGGGGAGCTCGAGCTGCGAGCGCGCGTCGACGGGGTACGTGACCGGGACGTCGCCCTGACCGGCGAGGTCCGTCTCGAGCGTGACGTGCTGTCCGCCGACCTGCGTCTGCGAGGTCGACACGAGCGTGCGCCGGTAGGCGTAGCGGTACGCCTCGTCGAGCGAGACGCGCCCGTCGCCGTCGGCGTCGGCGGCGCCGCGGAGCGCGACGATGAGGTGGTGCGTGAAGTAGCTCGAGTGGAGCTCGTCGGACTCCTGCGAGAGCTCCTCCGCCGAGCTCGACGCCATGACGGCGATGCCCTTCGTCGTGAGGCGCGAGACCGAGTTGAACGAGAAGTCCGCCGCGGGCTCGGCGCCCTTCGTGCGCGCGAACTGGCCCGACTGACACGCGTCGAGCACGACGAGCGTGAGCGTGCTCGGCACCTGGCGCAGTTTTTCGCGGAGCGTGGCGATCGACAGCTCGTCGCTCCCGAGGCTGAACGCGTTCGCGCGGGCGTGCCCCGAGTAATAAAAGACGAGCACGGCCTGCTCGCCCTTCGCCTGGTGCGCGCGGAGCTTGGCCGCGACCTCGTCGATCGTCGCGAGGACGCGCGCGCCGTCGGGCCGCACGAGCACGCGCATGTCGGTGGTGCCGTAGCGACCGAGCTCCTTCAGGACCGCTCCCATTCGCCGCGCGTCGTCCTCGGCGTACCGGAGGGTGGCCTGGCCGGCGCCGCCGGCGTTGGAGCCGACGAGGATCCCGTAGGCGTGGGGATGCGGGACGCTCGCCGGCACCGGCGGCGGTGGGGCGGGCGGCGCCGACGCGGGCGCCGGGGCGGGGGAGTCGGGCTGCGCGCCTGCGGCGTCGCGAACCCCGCCGCTCGGTGAGAGGAAGAAGAGGAGCGCGCCCAGGGCCGTGGAGGCCGCGGCCCTCGAAGGGAACGGGTAGGGGAGGAAGGAAGTCATGGGCTTCGGTCTGTTTCCCGGTTAACTCGCGACCCGGCCGTTCTGGGAACCCAAGCTTTGCCGAAGACGCGAACCGCGTCGATTCGTGTGCCGAGGGCCCGCCGGCGCGCTTTGGGCGGTCCTCCAAAGCGGGCAGGATCCCTAGGGGTTCCGCGAGCCCGTCTTGACAATGACAGGACAATTCGCCATAACCCGCCTCCCCGTTTCGCATCCCCCAGGCGACAAGTCCCACAACAGCTCGGCTTTCCAGGGAAACCAGGACAGGCGAGCGGCCCAGGGGAGCGGTAGAAAGAGGCGCGTCATGCCGAAGATGAAGACAAACAAGACCGCGGCAAAGCGGTTCAAGGTGAGCGGGTCGGGCCGCGTTCGCCGTCCCAAGGCGGGCGGCAACCACGGCCTCATCAACAAGAGCCGCAAGCGCCTCCGCCGCCTGCGCAACAACGACATGGTCCCGAAGACGCTCGAGAAGAAGATCAAGCGTCTCCTCCCCTACGACTGAGCCGCCGCCCTTCGCCGCCGCTCATCTGAACTGATTCGAAAGGGAACCGACCATGCCCCGCGCAAAACGTGGATTCAAAGCTCGCCGCCGCAAGAACCGCATCCTGAAGCACGCCTCGGGCTATCACAGCGCCCGCTCGCGCCTCTTCGCGTACGCGAAAGAGGTGGTGATGAAGGCGTGGGTCTACGCCTACGCCCACCGCCGCCGCAAGAAGCGCGACTTCCGCCGCCTCTGGATCACGCGCATCAACGCCGCCGCGCGCACGAACGGCACGTCGTACTCGCGCCTGATGCACGGCCTCAAGGGCGCGAACATCGGCCTCGACCGCAAGATCCTGAGCGAGCTCGCGATCGTCGACGCCGCGGCCTTCTCGAAGGTCGTCGCCTCCGCCAAGCGCTAGCCAATCGCTCGCGTTCCGCGCGAGCGTCCACGAACGGAGTCGGGAGCTTCCCGACTCCGTTTTTCGTTGTGCGCCCAGCATGGGCGCTGTCCTGCGCGACTCGGAGTCGCCCGCGCGCGGCTCAGGGCTTCTTGGCGACGCTGCGGTACGAGGCGCCGAGGTCGAAGCCGAAGCCGTTGTTCGAGGGGGCGAGGACGAGGTCCGGGACGCGGCCGCCGACGACGCGGACCTCGCCGATGACGCCCGAGCGGAAGGTGCGCGTGAGCGTGCGGACCGCGACGTCGCCGAGCTTCGGCGGGTGCTGCATGATCTCCTGCGCGCGGGTCGGGTTGTCGGCCGTCGCGATCGCGACGTGCGCGCCGAGGCTCCCGCTGCCGATGTTGCGGACGACGTCGAGCGCGAGCCCGAACATGCGCGACGCGCGCCGCGACGCGAGGTCGGCGCCGGAGACGGGCTTGACCGTGACCTCGTGTCCGGGCCGCGTGATGGTCGCCGCGATCGCGTTGGCCACGTCGACCATCCACGGCGCGTCCTCGCGCACGATGAGCGCCACCGGCGGTCCGCCCCATCCCTGCACCGGCGTCTCCGGCCACGCCGCGCCGAGGTGGAGGTTCGACAGGCGCGAGTACGGGATACCGTCGGCGACGCTCTGCGCGACGCCCGGCCCGTCCCAGGCGGTGGCGTCGCGTCCCGTCGACAGGACCACCCAGCCCACCGCTCCGTGATCGAACGTCTTCGAGCCGGCGCGGACCGCGTGCAGACCACGCTCGAACCAGCCGACGTCGTCCGAGCCGCCCTCGAACGCGAGCAGCGACGCCGAGACGTTGGGCGCCGCGCGAACGGCGATCTCGTCGAGGAACGCCGGGCCGCGCGCCGCGAAGCGGTTCTTCGTGAAGAGGAGCGCGCCGTCGCGCATCCCGAAGCGGAACGGCCCCGTGCCGTCGGGCGCGTCCGGGCTGAAGCCGCTCGGGACCATCGCGACGATCGGCGAGGCGAGCGCGCGCGTCAGCCGCGCCGCGTCCTTCGTGGCGAACACGAGCGCGCGGCCGTCGTCGCGCGGCGCGGGGATGTCGGCGAGCCACCCGCGCCCGCCCGACGCGCGCGCGCGCGCGATCGACTGCGCGGCGTCCTTCGTCCCGAACGGCCGCTCCTTCGCGGTGCGGACGCCCGCGCGGAGCTTCACGCGGAGGTTCGCGCCGTCGGGCTCGGGCTGCGCCTCGGCGAGCGATGGGACGATCTGCCCGTCGGGCGCGAGCGCGTAGAGCGTGTCGAAGAGCGCCTCTCCGAAGATCGCCGCGAGCGGATCGTCGATTCGATGCGGATCGATCGCGCCCACCGGCCAGGGCACCCGCATCGCG
The DNA here is from genome assembly GCA_019637225.1 of Labilithrix sp. Lineage (GTDB taxonomy): Bacteria > Myxococcota_A > Polyangia > Polyangiales > Polyangiaceae > Labilithrix. The sequence continues at coordinate 9,059 of JAHBWC010000031.1, read as the reverse complement.
ACGCGTCCGCCGACCGGCACGCGCCCGCGGGCGAGGGCGCGCGGCGCGACCGAGGCCGCGACGAGGCCGGCGAGGAAGGCGCGGCGTCTCATCAGCGCACGAGCCACACCTCGCCGCCGACGACGGCGACGAGCGCGGGCAAGCCCCTCTCCTCCGGCGGGCAGGCCGCGATCGCGCGGACGGGCTCCTTCGTCGGGTAGCGGAGGCGCTGGACGAGGCCGCTGCCCGGACGCCAGCTCCACACCGCGAGCACGTCGGTCTCGGCGAAGTCGCCGCTGAAGGCGATCTCCGGGGTGCCGTCGAGGTCGAGGTCCGCGAGCGCGAGCTCGGCGCCGGCGCCGTCGATGGGCGCCTCGATCGACTTCCCGCTCGCGTCGCTCCGCCGGAGTCGGATCTTCCCGGTCGGCTCGCGCGCCGCGACGATCTGCGCGACGGCGCCGTCCTTGCCGACGAGGTCGAGCGACGCGATCGCGTCGAAGCGCGCCGCGGGCACCGGGAGCACGGCCGCCGGCTCGCCCTTCGCGGGCGGTGCGCAGGCGACGCCGCTCCCCTCGAACGCGGCGATCTCCGGGCTGGGCACGGCGCACGCCTCGCCGTCGCCGCCGGGGATCGGCAGGCCCGTGAGCTGCCGGCGCGTGACGAGCGACGCGTCGACGGCGACCGCGCCGCGATCGGTCATCCCCACGAGGAGCTCGCCGCGATGGCCGCGCGGGATGACGACGCTCGCGGTCGGCTCGCGCATCGGGACCGGCGCGCGCGACGCGAGCTCGCTCCACGGCGTGGCACGGACGACGGCGAGCTTGCCGCCGCGGAGCTTGCCGATCACGACGCGCGTGCGCGTGGCGAGGACGATCTCGTTGCCGCCGTCGGAGTCGACGTCGCCGCACCCGATCGCGAGCACGTCCGCCTCGTCGTGCTTCGCCTTGTGAACGCTCGCTTGCTCGAGGACGATCGGCTGGAGGAACGTGCGGACCTCGGCGTCGAGCGGGGCGCCGGTGAACGCGTGCGCGCGCGGTCCGGGGGCGGGGTTTCGGAGGCGCTCCCACCCGTTCGAGACGACGGGGTAGAGGTCGGCCGTCGCGCGGAGCTCGCCCTTCGCGATCTCGAGCTGGACGTACACGAGCGACGCGGCGCGCCCCGACACCGCGCGCGCCGCCGCGAGCGTCGCGGGCTGCGGGTGCGCCTGGGCCACGCCGAGGCGCCCGGCGATGTGCGTCGCGAGGCGGATCGCGAGCTCGTCACCCTTCGGAGCCGGCACGTCGGAGACGAGCGGCGACACGGCGACGAGCGCGCCCGGCGGCACCTCGCCGAGGCCCTCGGCGATCTCGATCGCGACGCGGACGATGGCGCTCGCGTGCACCGGCCGCGGCGGCGGAGCGGGCGCGGCCGCCGACGCGGACGCGGGCGGCTTCGCCGGAGCCTTGGGCGAGGTCTGTGCGAGCGCGCGCGGCGCGATCCCGAGCGCGAGCGTCCCCATCGCAGCCAGCGTGAGGGAGAGCGCTCGCCTCGCGGTCACGGGTCGACACCTGGGGCCGCGGCCGGCGGCGGCGGCGTGCCTTCGGGCGTGAGCCTCGTCGACGGCGAGGCGTCCGCGTCCGGCTCGGCGGGCGGCGGCGGCGGCGGCGGCGGCTCGGCGGTCTCGGTCGGCTCCGTCCCCACGAGGAACACCTCGTCGATCGTATCGCCTTCGGCGCCCTCGGCCTTCAGCTTGCCGCTCTTCGGGTCGATGGCGACCGTGGCGACGCCGGGCGGCCGCGCGAACTCGGCGCGCGGCTTGCCCTTGTGCGCCGCGTCCATCACCGCGATCCACGCGGGCAGCGCCGTCCCGCCTCCGGCCTCGCCCGAGCCGAGCGGCTTGGCGTCGTCGTAGCCGACCCACGTGACCGCCGCGATCTCCGGCGAGAAGCCGGCGAACCACGTGTCCTTCGCCTCGTTGCTCGTCCCGGTCTTGCCCGCGACGCGGCGCCCGAGGGACTTCGCCCTCTGGCCCGTACCGTGGTCGATCACACTCTCGAGCATGCTCGTGATGACGAACGCCTCCGCGGGCTCGAGCACGCGGCGCGGCGGCGGGGCCGGCGGGAGCTCGACGTCCTTGCCGTCGGGGCCCACGATCCGCGTGACCACGCGCGGCTCCTCGTACATCCCTCCGGCTGCGAACGTGGCGTACGCGCCGGCGAGCTCGATCGGCTTGACCTCGTAGGCACCGAGCGCGAGCGACGGCGTCGGGGCGAGCTTCGAGTTGATGCCGAGCGCCTTCGCCCAGTCGACGACGTTCGCCGCGCCGACGTCGTCGAGGACGTTCACCGCGGCGATGTTCACCGAGTTCGCGAGCGCCTCTCGCAGGCGGAGAGGATCGGGGCTCGTCCAGCCCTCGTAGTTCGTCGGCTTGTAGCCGTCGGCGTACGCGCGCGGCGTGACCTCGACGAGCGTGGCGGGCGTGTAGCGCCGCGAGTGGAGCGCGTACGAGTACACGACCGGCTTGAACGTCGAGCCGGGCTGCCGGAGCGACTGCGTCGCGCGATCGAGGCCGCCGCTCTGCGCCTCGTAGCTTCCGGCGACGGCGAGCACGTGGCGCGTCCGGACGTCGAGGACGACGATCGCGGACTCGGGGCCGAGCTCGAGGCGGAGAGGCACCTTCGCCACCGGCGTGCTGTCGGGCGAGGGAGAGACCTGCGCGACGGCGTTCGGGATCGGCGCGAGGAGGCTCACACGCACGCGCGCGCCGACCTCCGCGAACTGGCTCGGCGGGAGGCTCTGCGGGTTGTAGCGCTTGTAGTCGGAGAGCTTCACCGAGCCGAGCACGGTGCCGACGCGCACGTCGACGGTCCCGGCGACGTCGTCGGTGCTGGTCACGACGCCGGTGAGGATCTTGTGCGACTCGAACTTCGGCGTGCCCTCGAACGGCGTCGCGTCCTTCGGCGGCCTCGCCTTGCCTTTCTGCGCGACCGCGGGCGACTTGATCGGCGCGAGCAACCCGTGACGCTTGTCGTACGCGCCGAGGTTGTCGCGCAGCGCCTTGCGCGCCGCCTGCTGGAGCGCGGGATCGATCGTCGTCGTGATCGTGAAGCCGCCGCGGGGGCCGCGCTCGGGCTCGACCTCGAGCAGGAGCTTCTTCGCGAGCTGCACCGCCTCGGGCGCGAGCTCGCTGTCGACCTCGCGCGTCGCGGCGAGGCGCACGGGCTCGTTCTTCGCGGCCTCGTACTCGGCGTCGTTGATGAAGTGCTTGGCGCGCATCTGATCGAGCACGAACGCGCGCCGCGCGAGCGCCTTGGTGAGATCGCGCTTCGGGTTGTACGCCTCGGGCGCGGCGGGGACGCCGGCGAGCATGGCCGCCTCCGCGATCGTGAGCTTGCTCGCGGGCTTGCCGAAGCAGTCCTCGGCGGTCTCCTCGATGCCGTAGCGGCCGTGCCCGAGGTAGATGTGATTGAGATAGAGCTCGAGGATCTTGTCCTTGCGCTTGTCGCGGCCCTTGCGGTCGGTCCCGCACGTCGGACAGAGCTCCTGCTCGAGGCGTCGCGCGAGGAGCGCCTCGCGCATCTTCCGGCGGTAGGTGCGCTCGTTCGACTCGAGCAGGATGTTCTTCACGACCTGCTGCGTGATGGTCGAGCCGCCCTGACGCGTGCGGCCGGCGCGGAGGTTGACGACCGCCGCGCGCGCGATGCCGAGGTAGTTGATGCCCTCGTGCTCGTAGAAGCTCGCGTCCTCGGCGGCGATGAACGCGGTCGTGACGTGACGCGGCAGCTCCTCGACGCGCACGATGGTCCGGCGCTCGGTGAAGAGCTCGGCGAGCGTGGTCCCATCGCGCGCGAGCACGCGCGTGACCTGCGACGGGCGGTAGCCGCGCTCGAGCTCGGCGACGCTCGGCAGGCCCTCTTCGTAGTGGCGGACGAGGAGCCAGCCCGCGAGGACGGCCAGCGCGGAGAGGACGAGGGCGGCGACGGCGAGCCGGAGGCTCCACTTGCGGACGCCGCGGAGGATCCGGCGCGCGCGGCTCGACGCGGGCGTGACGGGCTTCGCCTCGAGGAGCTGGTCTTTGAGCGTCGGTCGCGTGTCCTTCTTCGGATCGCCGTCCTCGGCGCCTCGCGCGGCCGCGTGCATCTCTCCGGAATCGGTGACGGTATCGGCGAAGGCGAGGTCCTCGGACGGCTTCTTCACGCGCACGTTCCTGGGAACGCCCGGCGCGTCGGAGCTCATCCGCGGGCGGGACGACGAGCGGGAAGACGGCCGGGAAGGACGGTCGGTCACGGCGCGAGCAGCATACCCGACAAACGCGCTCCACCCCGCAGTCCGCGGACGGCGGCTTCGTGCGTGCGGCCGCCGCGTACGGTCGAGCTTCGCTCGGCGCGGCTCGTCAGAGGCGCAGCCGGCGCAGGTGCTTGACGATCTCCTGCGGCGGGCAGGGGCGCAGGAAGAAGTAGTCGATCCCGCTGGCGTGAGCCGACTCGCGCAGGTGCCGCGGGCTCGAGGGATCGACGAGCGCGAGGATCGCCGGCGCCGCTCCGCTGGAGATCGCCGCGCGGATGGCGTTCGCGGCTTCCTCGGCTTCGGCGAGCGGCAGGTCGAGGACGACGACGTCCGCTCCACCTCGCTCGAGCGCCTCGAGCGCCTCGTCTTCTTCCTCGAGCGCGACCACGTCGTGACCCGCGGCGCGGAGCGCGCGCGCGGACGCATCGCGACTCTCGTCGTAGCCGTCGATCACGAGCACGCGCGCCATCTCGACCTCGACCTACCAGGCGGATCCCCGCGACGCCCGCACTTCGACGCTGGACGAACCGATGGACTGACGGAGCGTTCGAGCGAAGCCGAAGAAGTGCGCCGGCGCCGCGGAGAACGCTGCCGCTGGCGCAGCGGCAGAGGAGCGCGGGAAGGGGCGCGACGCGGCCCGCCGCTTGCCCACAGAGGACGTGGGATGCCCACAAAACGGTCGCGACGACGTCTTGGTGGTTGGCCGCGGCCTGCCGTTGGTGTCCCCTGTTCTGTGATGGGCGTCTTTCGTGTCACGCTCGTCGCCGTGGTTGGGGCGACGCTCCTCGCCACGGTGCCCGCTTGCTCCTCACGCGAGCCGGCGCCGACGTCCGAGCCGGAGCTCGAGGATCAGGTCCCCGTTCCCGATCCGCCTCCGCGCTACAAGCGCAGCATGCTCGACGCCGGGATCGACGTCCCGGACGAGGGCGACGACGCGGAGCCCACGCTCCAGATCAAGTGCGGCGGCTACCAGCCTTACGTCTGCTCGCTCGACGACGGAACGTTCCGCTGCAGCGACCGACCGTGCGTGCCCGATTGCGATCGCGTCGGCTGCCTCGGCGCCGACGTCTGCCGGGCGTGCGAAGGCGGCTTCCGCTGCCTGGCGTCCGGCGAGACGTGCTGAGCCTCCGAGAGCGCTCCGCGGAAGCCCGCTGACGACGCGTCGGTGATGACGCGTCGAGGAAGCCCGTGGGGGGCCTCGCCGTAGAAGCGACTGGACCCGTCGGCCGATGGCGTCCTCGCGCGATCGTCCACGACCCGTCGAGCCGTGGGGCCGAGCGATGCTTGGTCGTCGGGTGGATCGAACGTGTGCCATGGTTTGCCGTTTACCACCGTCCATCGTGAACGATGGATGACACCCTGATCGACTTGCCACGTCCGGCGCGCGCTCCGAGGCTGGTTTGACGAGCGTTGCGCACCGGCACATACCCTGCACCCGGCGGCCCCCCATGCGCTCGCTCCTTGCTCTCGCAGCTTGCTCGATCCTCGCTGTCTTCCCGGCGTGCACCGAGAAGCGGATCATCGTGAAGAACGATGCCCCGCCCGCGGAGGTCCCTGCCGAGGAGGAAGCGGAGCCGATCGACACGCCGGCGACCGATCCGCTCGTGATCGATCTCGGTGAGGTCACGGCGGGCAAGGACGTCTCGTTCGAGATCCCCGAGGGCGCTCTCGGCTTCAACATCACCGCCGAAGGCAAGGTCGCCGACTTCGATCAGAACCGACCCTTCGGCATCCAGCGCATCACCGATCCGAAGGGGACCGTCGTCCACGACAACTTCACGCCGAACGGCGGGACGAAGGAGACGAGCATCGCGACGTTCGACGTGATCGCGTCGGCGAGCGTCCCGCAGGGGGACAACGCGCCGAAGGATCTGGCCGGCACGTGGAAGGTGCGCTTCGGCGTCTACGGCGCGTCCTCGAAGCCGAAGCTGAAGGGAAAGATCCGCGTCCAGTCGAGCGGCGATGGCGCCTTTCACGGAGGAGCGCTCGATCTCCACGTCCACGTCCCGAGCGGGCTCCGGATCGGCAACCGCACCGTCAACGCTGCGAAGGCCGAGAGTGACTCCGACATCAGCGATCGCGTCGATACGTTCTTCGCGTTGACGACCAACCTCCTCGGGATCGAGCGAGGCGAGGTCGTCTTTCACGAAGAGAGCAGCTCCTACCGCGAGCTCGACGGCGTCTCGGCGCTCCTCCGGGGCTTCGCGATCTCGAGCGGACAGAAGGACGGTACCCCGGCGCTCCACGTCCTCCTCACGAACCTGATCGCCCAAGATGGGGAGGCGTTCGCCGCGGGCATCTCGCCTGGCATTCCGGGCGCGGCCACGATCTTCGGCCGCAACGTGTCCGGCATCATCGTCACCACCTCGCACTCCGTCGATCAGGACGTGCTCACGATGCTCCACGAGGCCGGCCACTTCTTCGGCCTCAACCACACGACGGAGTTCGACGGTCAGAGCTCCGACCCGCTCTCCGACACACCGGTCTGCGACGGGATCTCGCGGGAGACACTCTTCGATTGCCCGGACCGCAGGAACGTCATGTTCGCCGCGGGTGCGATCGACGGGCCGGTCACGCTGTCGGCGACGCAGAAGCGCGTCTACCGCGGCTCGCCCATCTACCGCGCCTTCAACGCGGGCGGGAGCACGATGTCCTTCACCGCTCCGTCGCGCGCGCCGGCGCCCTCGCGCGCGCTGTCGGTCGCGCGAAGGTTCCGCGTGTCGGGGAGCGACGTCCTGTCGCCGGTCGAACGCGAGCTCTCGTTCGGCTTCTGCGGTCTCAACGGCCTCGACGCGAACGGCCTCGTGAAGCGCTACGGCCGCGATCAGGCGATCGCCCAGCTGACCGCCGCGTCCGCCGACGCGGACCTCGCGCCGTACATCCGTGGCCGCGCGAACCTCGCGCTCCGCGCGCTCGGCGCGCCGTAGCGTCGCGGCGCGCGCCGGTCACTTCGGGGCGCGCGCCTTCAGCACCTTGATCGACTCGCCACCCAGAACGCCGCCGTCGCGGCGCTGGATCATCCAGTCGACGGCCTCGTCGCGCTTCACGCTGGTCGTCTTGCCGAGCGCGATGTTCGTCGCGTAGGTCGGCTCGTTCGACAGGACGCCGGTGCAGCGTCGCGCGTCGCACGAGGCCGCGGCGACCCACAGCGTCTCGGTCGCCGCGCCGCCGTCGACGCGCGCCTCTTCGGGGATGGGGAACGGGCCCTTCACGAACAGCTCGCCCTCGCCGGCCTCGAACCGCGCGATCGCCCCCGCGAGGCTCTTCCGCGCGTTCGTCGCGACGCCGGCGAGCTCCTCGTCGTCGACCGCCGCCGTCATCGACGGCGTCCCGCCGAACAGGCGCGCGACGACCGTGTCCCACCCCTCGCGCGTCGCGCCCTCCTCCGGGACGAGCTCGGCCATGTCGTTGTCGGGATCGCCCTCGACGCGCTCGGGCCTCACCACGTCGAGGACCACCGGGCGCGCGCCGTCCGGGTTCGAGCTGAGCTCCGCCGGCTTTTTCCCGACCACACGCGCGACGTCGTCGAGCGTCACCGTGATCGGCGCGTCGCTCCTGCCGTGCGCGATCTGGCTCGCCGCCGCGTTGATCACCTCGGCGAGCAGCGGGCCCGACGCCATGTTCGCGCCGCGGATCGACAGGTCGGGGCTCCCGAAGCGCTGCATCCCGAGCGTGAGCAGCCGCGCGGTGCCGTCGTCCTGGCGATAGAGCTGGATGACGATGTGGCTGCGCGCGAACGCGGGCTCGCCGAGCCTCGCGACGATCGCGTGGCTCGCCGCGTCGCGCGCGGTCTCGATCCTCCGCGAGACCTCGTCGTAGACGAACCCGTCGAGCGCCTCGGCCAGCACCGCGGCGGCGGCGAAGACGGCGCGCGCCGGGAGCTGCTCGGCGGTGGTGCTGCCCTGCGTCCGGATCATCACGGCCGTCGGCTTTCGCCGCGCGCGCTCGCGCTCGGCCGGCGTCAAGCCGGCGGCGACGGTGTCCATCGTGTCCTCGGGCGGGAGCAGCAGGTCCTCGGCCTTGAGGACGTCGATCTCGAAGGCGTCCTCGTCGGCCATGAACTTCTTCACGGCGTCGCAGGTGCCGCCGCAGTGGCGCACGTCGAGGCGCTTGCCGATCTCGGCGACCGACGCGAGGCCGCGCACGACGGCGTCGGACGCGTCGGTCAGGATCGCGAGCTCTGCGGACGCGCTCGGAGGGCGCGTGAGACCGCGCTTCACGCCGGGCGACCCTGCGTCGTCGCGCTCCGCCGTCGCGGGATCGTCCGGCGCGTTCGGGTCGATCGCGTCGGGCGCTCGATCGCCCGGCAAGGACCACCACACGAGCGCGGCGAGCGCCCCGACGAGGGCGCCGATCGCGCCGTAGAGGGCCCCGTCCGATCCCTTGACCCCGCGCTTAGGCGCCGCACGGGAGCCCGCCGGCCCCTTCGTCCGCTTCGTCTCTCCGCGAGGCTCGGTGCCGCTCATCTGCCGCTCACGTCTAACACGTCCGGCTCGGCGAGCCTCACCGCCGCGGGGCGCCCCGCTCCGGCTCCAAGCGCGTCGCGCCGCGGCAGGGCTGCACTAGAGCTCCTATTTTGAAGGCATACGGTGCAATTCGTCACTCATGTATGAGGCGCGAATCGTCTGGCGCGACGCGTCATCTTTCTGTATAAGAGGGCTGTGATGATGGGTGGAGTGCGGCAAGGAGACGACGTCGACGGCCTCTACGAGCCGCGCCACGAGCACGACGCGTGCGGGCTCGGGTTCGTCGCCGATCTGAAGAACCGCCCGCGCCAGCGCACCGTGGAGCTCGGGCTCGAGATCCTGAGGCGA
>JAHBWC010000030.1 GCA_019637225.1 Labilithrix sp. | reverse complement strand
CGCGTGATGGGCTTGCGGCCCGGCCTGTGGTGGCGGCGCGGGCTGGGCCTGCGGCGCGGGCTGGGCCTGCGGTTGCGGCGCGGGCCCGTTCGCCATCCGGCTGAGGGAATGAACGAGCGTGAGCGACTTGGCGACCGACTCGAGGGCAGCCGTCACCGCGGGGTGCGCGCCGGGGGCCGCCTGCAGCTGCGCGAGCGCCCCGCGGACATGGTTCAGCGCGACGTCCGCGTGGGGCGCGAGCTGGCTCGTCCGCTCGAGCTGGTGAAGCGCGCCCATCGCTTGCGCGATCGGCGCCGCGAGGTCGACGAGGTGACTCGGCACGCTCGGATCGGCCTGCAGAGCATTGAGTCCGCGCGCGAGCGACTCGCGTGCCGTGCGTGACGTCGAAAGGGGATCGCTCACTGTCGCCTCGAAGCTGGGGGAGGGCGCCTTCTGGCGCCGTCGACCGCATCGTAGCGCCAACCGACTTCGTCGAAACAAACTCCGCTTCGGGGGACCGCTTTCTGCGGGAAAAGGCACGATGAGGCCGACCGCGGCCGCCGGCCCAGCCGCTCGAGCGCGGCACCTTGCGACAGCCCGCGCGCGATTGTCTCGACGGTGTCCGGCCTCGAGCGGAGGCGACGCCTGATCTTCGTCCTCTCGGACGGCATGCGGTTCGCATTGCAGCGGTGCTGGAGCTGGAGGCGACGAATGGATCACCGATGGGACGAATCGACGAGGCAGGAACGCGCGGCGCGCAGGGAGCGCGAGCTCGGCGGTGCGAGCCGGGTGGCGCGTGACCCCGACGTCGAGCGTCGCGATCGGCGCTGCCTCGCGGACCGGATGCGCTTGGTCAACCAGAGCCCGTGGACGATCGGCGCCGCCTGGTACGACCAGCGCGACACGTACACGTGCAACGCCGAGATCGACGAGCGCGGGTATGCCTGTGGTCCCAGCGTCCATCCGGCCGAGGGCAGCTACGCCTACACGCGCGAGCCCCATCCCGGCGTCATCACGGTCGACGCCAGCCACGCCTCGGTCGCGGAGAAGGAAGCGTGGCCCTGGCTCGTCTACAAGGATCCCGAGGCGGACCCGTACTTCGCGCACCTTCATCGGCACGAGCAGCCGCGGCCGAGCTTCTGGCAGCGGCTGAGGGAGCGCGTCGCGAGCGCGCGGCGCGGCGGCCGGCCTCCGGGCGAGCGCTCGGACGCCCGCATCCTCGACGACGTCTCCGACGCGCTGAGGGAGCGACGCGACCTCGACGCGTCCGACATCGACGTGCGCGTCGAGCGCGGAGAAGTGACGCTCGAGGGCACCGTGACCGATCTGCGTTCGAAGCGCGCCGCCGCGGAGGTCGTCGAGGTCGTCGCCGGCGTCCGCGCCGTGCACAACCGGCTGACGATCCGTCACGACGATCCGACCGACGCCAACGTCGCGTTCGTGCTCCCGCTCGCGCTGATGGCGCCCTGAATCGGCGCCGTCGCGCTCAGTGAGCAGCGGCGCGGGCGCGCTCGCCGTCGCGCTCAGTGAGCGGCGGCGCGGACGAGATCGGCGAGCGCGCTCGTGTCGAGCTCGCGCTCGGCGTCGTCGTAGTCGATCCTCCCGGCGAGCAGCTCGACGCCGCCCTCACCGGCGCGCACGACGACGATCCCGTCGCCGCGCACGTACGCCTCGCCCTGGTCGAGCGCGCTCGGGACGTCGCTCGTCGCGCGCGCGCGGGTCAGCGTGACCACCGTGCCGGCGATCTCCGTGAAAGCGCCCGGCCACGGGCTCGCGGCCCGCACGCGCCGCGCGATCGCCTCGGCCGGATCGGCCCAGCGGATCTCGAGCAGCTCGTCCTCGGGCGCCGGGGCCTCGGTCGCGAGCGCCTCGTCTTGGGCGAGCGGCGCCGGCGGCTCGCCGCGCGCATAGGCGAGGGCCGTCTCCCGGAGCAGCGCCAGCGAAGGGCGATCGAGGCGCTTGGCGAGGCGCCACGCGCTCCACGTGGGATCGATCGCGAGGCGCTTCTGCCCGAGGATCGCGCCGGTGTCGTACTCGTCCTCGAGCACGTGCGCCGTCACCCCTGTCTCGCGGTCGCCCGAGTCGATCGCCCAGAACGTCGGATCGGGGCCGCGATGGCGCGGCAAGAGCGAGGGGTGCACGCCGATCGCGCCGAGCGGCGCGGCCTCGCGCACGACGCGCGGCACGTTCTTCGTCCAGAACCAGCTCACGACGAGGTCCGGCTTCGCCGCGCGGATCGCGCGCGCGCTCCTCGCGAGGTCCGGCACGATCGCGACGCGTTCGTCACCGAGCAGCTTTTTCAGCCGCCGCGTGCCGATCGCGTCGCGCCGGCAGATCCCCGCCCACACGATCGTGTGTCCGTCCCGAGCGAGGAGGAGCGCGGCCAGGGGAAGGCCCACGAACGCGATGCGCATCTCGTCGGAGGGCGCGCGATCAGGTCGCGTTCGCGACGTGGACCGCGGCCGGCGTGCCGAGCGCGGGCGACGGTTCCTCGCCGAGCTGCTTCAGGAGCGCCTGCCGCGCGGCGTGCTCGACGAGCGCCCAGAGCTGAGCGCGGTCGGTGGCGCGCCCGAGGAAGCCGATCGGAATGCGGAAGCCGCCCTTGTCGCGACGTCCGCCGCCGTACGCCTTGCCGCGCTCGTCGTGACCGAACGCCTGCTCGAGCCACACCGCGGGATCGACGCTCGGCGAGTGCGTGCGGAGCGAGCCCTCGATGAAGCGATCGCCGACGATGCCGTAGACGACGACGGTGTCGATGTCCTCGCGGCGGATGAGGAAGTCCGCCGCCTGCGCGATCGTGTCGCGCTCGCTCTCCGACACGAAGCCGACGCCCGACATCGCGAAGTTGCGGCGCACGACGAGGGCGGCGAGCGCGCGGGCGATGACGTCCATCGCGCTCGGCGCGATCAAGCGGCGGGAGAGGTCCTGCAGGAGATCGCGATCGCAGATGTCCGCGAGCTGCGCGGCCGCGCGGAAGTCCGTCGTCCGGGCGAGCGAGAAGTCGTCGGTGTCCGTCGCGAGGCCGTGCATCAGCGCGGTGGCGATCCGGCGATCGTCGTCGCTGTCGGCCGAGAGCGGGCAGAGCTCCTGGAGGTACTCGACGAAGATCGTCGCGGTGGCGCCGACGTCGTTGCGCATGTCGACGAAGCGCGCGCGGGGCGGCGCGTGGGCGCGGTGGTGATCGACGATGGTGAGCGGCTCGATCTGATCGACGCCGACCATGTCCGGATCGACGTCGTGCGCGTCGACGAGGCCGACGAAGTCCGCGGCCTCGGCGAGGTCGTGGACGTTCTTCAGCTTCTTCATCTCGACGTTGAGCAGCTTCACGAGCGCGCGGTTCTCGCGGTGGCTCAGCTCGTGGCAGTAGCTGATGGTCGTCTTCGCGACGCCGAGCCGCTGCGCGATGTGCGCCTGCGCCAACGCCGACGCGATCCCGTCCGGATCGGGGTGTCCGCGGAGGGCGATGAGCAAATGCTTGCCCTTGGCCGCGCCGAGCGCTTCGGCGAAGCCGCGGGCTCGTTCAGCGCGATCGTGTTGAGGCAACGGCAACCGACGGACCGGTTCGTTCATGAGTCGCTCCTAGCGTCGCTCGTCGCGCATCCAAGTCAAGCTCGGCTCGATCGGCGACGTCTGGACGCACCCGCGTCCGGCGGCGATTGTCCCCCGAGACCATGCTCGAGGTCGAGTGTTACGCGCACGCGCGGCTTCGGAGCCCGGAGGCGCGCGCGTCCGTGGCACGACCCCTGCACAGCACTGCAGCGGAGGCGGCGCGTCATGTTAGGTTCGCCGCGATGAGTCGGGTGCGCGCGACCGGACGCCTCACCGCCTCGAGGACGGTCGCGTCGCTCGGCGCTGCGCTGCCCGCGCTGCTCGTCGCCCTTCCCGCGCTCGGCCTGGTGTGGGACGCCACGGTGCGCGCGTCGTGGTCGTCGCTCGGGCGCGACCAGGGGATCTTCCAGTATGTCGCGTGGGCGGTCGGGCAGGGCGACGTCGCGTACCGCGACGTCCGCGACGTCAACGGTCCGGTCATCACGATGGTGCACCTCGTCTTCCAGCTCCTCGGCGGCGTGGACGAGCATCGCTTTCGAGTGCTCGATCTCGCGTGCACGGGCGCGTCGTTCGCGATCGCCGGCGCGCTCGTTCCCTCGATCACCGCGACCGATCGCCGCGTGAGTCCCGTCGCGCGCGCGAGCTGGGCGCTCGCCGCGTGGGTCGCCCTCAGCGCGCAGTACGTGGTCTACGGCTTCTGGGACACGGCGCAGCGCGAGAGCTTCCTCGATTGGTTCCTCCTCGTGTCCATCGCGCTGCAGGCGACGCGCTCGGCCAGCGGCGATCCGAGATCGAAGGCGACCGCGGCGACGCTCGTCGTGGCGGGGCTCTCGTCGTTCGTGGCGTGGCTCGGCAAGCCGACGTTCGCGCTCTTCACCGCGTCGCAGCTCGTCGCGCTCGCGCTCGAGCCGGGCCCGCTCCGCTCGCGCGGGCGGAGGGGCGCGCTCTTTCTCGCGGGTGGTGCGATCGGCGTGGCGATCCCGCTCGCCTTCGTCGCGGCGCGCGGTGATCTCGCGGCGTGGGCGCGCGTCACCTTCGTCGACGTGCCTTTGATGTACCGCTTCATCTGGCCGCGACCGGCGTCGGCGATCCTGTCCCTTCCGGGGTACACGTCTCTCGCCTGGGTCGCCGTCCTGACGAGCCTCGGCCTCGCAACGTTGATCGCGCTTCGGCGTCTTCCGCTGCGCGTCATCCCGGTCGCCGCGATGCCCGTGCTCGGCCTCGTCTCGGTCCTCGTCCAGGCGAAGGGGTTTCCGTACCACTTTCATCCGGTGACGCTCGGTGTCGCGTTCGGGTGGCTCGTCGCGCTCGCGGCGATCTGGTCGCCCGCGTCGCCCGCGAGCGGATCGCCCGCGTCGGCGGCCTCGGTGGCGCGACGCGCGATCGTCGTCGTCGCCGCGCTCCTCGTCGGCGTGCGCACGGCCTACCTCGCGTGGGCGGCGCCCTATCCGGCGGCGCCCGCGCCGAGCGCGCGCGACCAGGCTTCGCTCGAGAGCGCCGCCCGGCTCTCGGCGTTCGACCGGATCGACTACTTCCCGCGCGCGATGCGCGACGCGGCGGAGTACGTCGCCGCGCGGACCGAGCCCGACGATCGCGTCCAGACGTATGCGATGGACGCGTACCTGCTCTTCCTCGCCCGGCGGCGTAGCGCGACGCCCTACATCTACGCTTACGACCTCAACGCCGAGGCGGCGCTGCACGGCAGCTTCGACGAGGGCGGCCTCGTGCCGACCGACGTGGAGCGAGCGCGCATCCGCGCGCTCCGGGACGGCCACGCGCGGGATCTCGCCGCTCGCCTCGAGCGTGCGCCGCCGGCGGCGTTCGTCTTCGTGGATCGCTCGCCGCTCATGAGCTCCACGGACGCCGTCGCCGACTTCTCCGCGCAGTGTCCCGAGGCCGCGGCGTGGCTCTCCTCTCGCTACCGCCAGACGGCCGACTTCGACGGGATCCGCGTCTGGCTGAGGGACGATCTGGCCGCGCGTGAGCCCGAGGTTCGAGCCCCGGAGGAGTGAGCCTTGGCGCGGCCCGAGACGTCCGGCCAGGACGCGCCAGGGACGCGCCAGGAACGCGATGTGGCGAGACGTCGCGGAGTCGTCACGAACGAAGCCCTCGGGACTGGAGTAGACTGTGAGCGCCATGTCTCCGCCCGGACCCGATCATCCGCCGGCCTCGTCGTCGAGCTCACACTCGACCCCGGCCGCGCCTGCCGTCGTGCCGTCGGGCGGGCCGCTCGTCGCCTCGGCGCCGTCGAGCTCCGGGCCGGCGAGCTCGAACAACGGTCCCGCCTCGGCGACGATCTCTGCGGCGAGCGTACCGCCGCCGCCCGGAGAGACCCCCGACCTTCGATCCCCGAACCTCTACTTGAACCGCGAGCTCTCGTGGATCGAGTTCAACGCGCGTGTCCTCGCCGAGGCCGAGAACGAATCCGTTCCGCTGCTCGAGCGGCTCAAGTTCCACGCGATCGTCGCCTCGAACCTCGACGAGTTCTTCATGGTCCGCGTCGCGGGCCTGAAGCAGCAGCTCACGGGCGAGGTCGGCGAGCTCGCCGCGGACGGCCTGACGGCGCACGAGCAGCTCGTGAAGATCTCGGCGCGCGTACACGAGCTCATCGGCCAGCAGATGGCGGCCCTGATGGGCGGGCTCTTGCCCGCGCTCGCCACCGACGGGACGTTCGTGCTGACGAAGCCCGACACGCTCCCGCCCGAGGCGATCGCCGCGCTCGACGAGCGCTTCCACAACGAGGTCTTCCCGATCCTCACGCCGATCGCGATCGACCCGGGCCACCCGTTCCCGCACGTCCGCAACAAGAGCCTCAACCTCGGCGTCATGTTCTCGCGCGAGGGCGAGAGCGAGCCCGGCTTCGGCGTCGTCCAGGTGCCGATGATGCTCCCGCGCCTCCTCGAGGTGCTGGCCCTGCGGTCGCAGGCCGGCCCGGCGCGGCACTCGTTCGTCCTGCTCGAGGACCTCATCGCGCGCCATGTCGGGACCATCTTCCCCGGCGTGCGCCTCAAGGGCGTCTACGTCTTCCGCGTCACGCGCAACTTCGACCTCGAGATCGACGAGGAAGAGGCGCAAGACCTCCTCCAGACGATCCAGCAGGAGCTCCGGCGGCGCGAGCGCGGCGCCGCGGTCCGCCTCGAGGTCGCCGGCGAGCCCACGCCGAACTCGCTGAACAAGCTCGTTCGCGCGCTGAAGCTCGATCCCGAGCGCGACGTCTACCGCTCGCCGCTGCTCAACGTCTCCGACCTCATGGGCTGGGTGCCCCGCGAGGAGCGCCGCGATCTGCGCGACGATCCCTACAGTCCGCTCGTCGTCCCGCCGCTCCGCGATGCCGAGGACATCTTCGCGGTGATCCGCGAAGGCGACGTCCTCCTGCACCACCCCTACGAGTCGTTCGACACGATCGTCGATCTCGTCACCCGCGCGGCGGAGGACCCCGACGTCCTCGCCATCAAGCAGACGCTCTACCGCGCCGGCGGCGACTCGCCGATCGTGAAGGCGCTCGCGCGCGCCGCCGAGACCGGCAAGCAGGTCACGGCGATCGTCGAGCTCAAGGCGCGCTTCGACGAGGAGTCGAACATCCAGTGGGCGCGCACGCTCGAGCAGAGCGGCGTCCACGTCGTCTACGGCCTCCTCGGCCTCAAGACGCACGCGAAGTGCCTGCTCATCATCCGGCGCGAGCGCGGCGGCCTCCGCCGCTACGTCCACCTCGCGACGGGCAACTACAACAGCGGCACCGCGCGACTCTACGGCGACGTCGGCCTCCTGACCGCGCGCCCCGCCATCGGCGCGGACGCCTCGTCGCTCTTCAATCTGCTCACGGGCTACAGCGCGCCGGCGAAGTGGAACTCGCTCATCGTCGCGCCGCTCGGTTTGCACGAAGCGACGCTCGGGCTGATCGCCCGCGAGGCCGAGCACGCGCGGCAGGGACGGCCGGCGCGCATCGTCGCGAAGATGAACGCGCTCGTGGACGAGGACGCCATCGAGGCGCTCTACCGCGCGTCGCAGGCGGGCGTGCCGATCTCGCTCATCGTGCGCGGCATCTGCTGCCTCCGGCCGGGCGTGCCCGGCGTGAGCGACAACATCGAGGTGCGCGCGATCATCGATCGCTACCTCGAGCACGGTCGCATCTTCCACTTCGCGAACGCAGGGAAGGACGAGGTCTACCTCTCGAGCGCGGACTGGATGCCTCGTAACTTCCACCGGCGCGTCGAGGCGATGATCCCGATCGACGATCCGGCGATCCGCGCGCGCCTCATCGAGATCCTCACGATTCAGTGGTCGGACAACGTCAAGTCGTGGCGGCTCGGCCCGCAAGGCACCTACACGCGGATGAAGCCGGGCGCCGTTCCCATCCGCGCCCAGCAGCGCTTCATGGAGCTGACGCGCGACAAGGTGAAGGTCGCCGATCAGGCGGCGCGTCCGTCGAGCCGCTTCCACATGATGCCGACCGCGCAGCGCCAGCCGCTCGAGGGCAAGCTCCCGCGCACGCAGCGGCGGCGCGCTCGCAAGGACTGACGCCCCTTCGGCTCCGCGGCGGCGCGCGCCTCAGGCGGCTTCGCGCTTGTTGATCGAGAGGTGCGGCCGCTCGTTGAACTTCGCGTGGCTGAGGAGCAGCTGGAGCCCGACCCCGCCGTCGGATCGCGATTCGGCGGCCATGAGCGCCAGGACGCTCATCCAGGGCCGCGGGTGGGCCCCCGCGTTTGGGAGCCTCTTGCTTCGGCGGCGGGGGTGCGGCTTCTTCACGCCCAGTCGTCTTGCATGTTGCCTGCCGGCGCAGCGGCCGCGTGGATTGCGCAACCGGACGTCCGAGGCCGCGGGCAAGCCCCGGAAACCTCTCGGGGCCTGTGGACAAACCGGGCGCGGGCTCGGCGCGGGCTTGGCCCACCCCTGGTCCGCGGCCGCTGCTCGACAAAAAGATCCAGCGTTCACCGCGCTCAGGTGCGGGGGTCGTCGGCCCCGTGGGCGCCGCTCCTACGTCATTGCCGGGTGTCGGCGGGAAGCGAGCTCCATGATCGCGTCGTGCTCGTGGATCTGCAGGGACGGCTCCGGGTCGGGGCTCACCATCGCCATCACCATCGCGCGGCCGACGTCGTCGACGTCGATCGCCCGCCACTTGCGGAGCCCTCCGAAGAGGAGGCCGCTCGTCGCGCGGGCGAACACCGTGGCGACCGCCTCGCCGGGGCGCGACTCGGCGCGGTCGCCGAGGAGGAGGCTCGGGCGCATGACGTGGAGCGCTGCGAGCGGGAGCTTCGCGAGCGCCTCGTCGAGCTCGCCCTTCGTCTTCAGGTAGAAGCTGCTCGATCTCGCGTCGGCGCCGACGCTCGAGACCAGCGCGATCCGCTTCGTCCCGGCCGCGACGGCGAGCTCGGCGACGCGGAGCGGGAGATCGTGGTCGATCCGGCGGAACGCCTCGCGGCTCCCAGCCTTCTTCATCGTCGAGCCGATCGCGCAGAAGAGATCGTCGGCCGGCTCCACGTCTTCGGCCGTCAGCTTCGCGAAGTCGACGACGCGCTCGCGGAGCTTGTCGCTCGTCGTGAGCGTCGCGCGCCGAACGAGGCACGTCACGCGTTCGTAGGCAGGCGACTCGAGGAGGTGCGCGACACAGCGCGCGCCGACGAGACCGGTGGCGCCGAGGACGAGAGCGCGTCGAGACACGCGCCGTGTGTAGCCCGGTTCGACGAGCCCAACAACGCGGCGAGCGCCTGGAGGCGATCCCCGCGCGCCGGACGGGGTCACGGGGCGGGACGTCGTCGCTAAGTGCTTTGGATGAATCGGATTAGTGGAGAGTCTGAATCCGGCCGACCGACCGTTGCGGTGGCGCTTGCGACTGCTACATTGTCACACATGAAGCTGTCGCTCACACCCGTCCTGGGGTTCTCCACAGCGCCCCGTGCGCCGGCGGTGGCCCCGAGCGCGGTTCGTGAGGCTCGACCCAAGGGCCGGCAGCGAGCGATCCCGAGCCCGGTCCGTCCGCTGATGAGCGCCGACGCGCCGACGTCGCTCCCGACCCTGCTCTAGCGACGCTCGCTCTCACGGGGCGCGCGCTCGCGTGATGAGCGAGCCGCCGCCGTCACGCGAGCTGCAGGAGGTTCCAGGTCGCGTGGACGATGAACGCGGCGAGCAAGCCTCCCTCGAGGTAGGCGATGCCGAAGCCGATCCCGAGCAGCACGGTCTGGTAGAGCGCGACCTGATAGATGCCGAGGTGCGCGACGCCGAACGCGAGCGACGCGGCGAACACGCCGTACGTGCGCCCGTACTTTCGCACGAGGACGTCTTGGAGGAGCCCGCGGTAGATGCGCTCCTCGGCGAAAGGAAAGATCGCCGCCGTCATCAGCACGAGCGCTGTCGACGCGCGCACCTTCGCGATGGCGCGCGCCAGCTCGGCCGACTCGGCCGCGCGCGCGATCTTGGCCTCCGCGTCGAGGCGCTCGACGCACCGCGCGACCTCCGCGCCGACGTCGAAGAAGAGCCGCCCCGCGGTGACGGCGGCGGCCGTCAATGCCAGCCCCGCGACGACGCCGATCGCGATGCGCGCGGGCGCGACGCGCGCCGTCGGCGGAGCCACGCCAGGCTCCGTTGCTCGTCGCGCGATCGCCGGTGCGAGCGCCGCGAAGGCGACGAAGACGATGCCCTGACCGACGAGCCCCACGCCGAGCGCGCGCGTGAGGTAGAGGACGGCGGGGAGGCCGGCGGCGGCCGCGACCGCCGCGGCGACGAGCGCGCTCGGAGGCTCGACGCCTTCGGTCGCGGCGAAGAGCTCGGAGCGCGAGATCCCCAGCTTGCCGAGGAGCTCGAGCGCGACGCGCGCCTTCGAGGGGACGCGCGTGAGGAGGACGAGCGCGCAGCCAAGCGATAGCGCGGCTCCGACGTAGACGAGCGGATGCACGCCCGCACCGCACAGCCGACCCGCCACGAGTCCCCAGCGCAGGGCGACGGTGACGAGGGCGATCGCGCAGATGCCGGGCCGGCGCGGCGTTCGCCGCGTCAGCTCGAAGACGACGAACGCCACGAGGAGGACGTCGATGATGACCCTGCCGGCGCTCGCGTGGCTCGCGAGGACGAGCTCGCGGTCGAGCTCGAGGAGCATCGCCATCGGCAGCGCGGCCGCCGCCAGGAGGCCGAAGCGGATCCGCCGGTAGTCGCGGAGGCTCGGGACGGGGATCTCGCGCGCGAGCTCGTCGCGGAGCGCGTCGTTCTTCTCGAGGGCCGTCGCCAGCGGTTCGAACGGGCCGTCGTGGCGAAGCGCAACGGGGGTGTCGACCGCGACGCGAACCGAGCCTCCTTCGACCAGGAGGTCCGTGGAGGCGTGGCGCTCTGCTACGCCGTCCATCCTCACATAGAGCACGGGATCATGAGAGCACAGGCGCGAGGCGCGCGGGGGCGGGCGGGGCGCTGCCGTGCGGCGAGGGTCCGAGAGTGACCCCGAGCGGGGCCGGCAGTGCTAAGAAGAAGGGGTGATCCTTGGCTTCACCCGCGGAGAGCTCCTCCTCGTCGCGTTCATCTTCGGGCTCATCTACGTGGCTGGGCTGCTTCCGAAGATCGCAGCGCGTCTCGCAGGCGGGACCGACGAGGGGGCCGGGGCGAAGTCGAAGGGGGAGTGAGGGGAGGGAATGGCTGACGAGACGCATGAGACGCGAGGCGCGTCCGGAGGTCACGGGCGCGCGTCCGCGAAGACTCCGATCGTCTTCGTAGCGGACGTCGCGGCCGAGGCTTCGCGCATCTCCGATACGCTGCGCACCGCGGGCTATGTCGTCGTCGAAGTGCCGCTGGCGATGCTCGTCGCGCGCGTGCGGGTCGAGCGTCCGAACGTGGTGCTCGTCGACGTCGACGCTGCAGACGCCCTCGCCGAGCTCGCCGAGCTTCGCCGCCTCCCGGGTGCGGGCGCGATCGACTTCGTCTACTTCGCCACGGGCGCCGGCCCGATCAAGGACAGCGAGGACGCGCTCGCCCACGAGGGCAGCGCGTTCTTCGCGCGGCCCGTCGACGTCGCGGCGCTCGTGCGGCGCGTCGAGGCGCTGACGGGCGGCCCCATGGTCCGTCCCGCGACGCGCCTGTCGACGCCGCCGCCTTCGTTCCCGGCGCCCCGCCTCTCGAGCGCTCCGCCCGAGCGCGCGAGCACGCCGTCGCTCCCTGCGCCGGGGCTGCGCACGCCCGGTCCGCCGCTCCCGATGAGCGTCCCCTCGCTCGCGGATCTCGTGGACCCGCCGCGCTCGCTCGCGACGTTCGGCACGGTGTCGAGCGAGCTCCAGCAGCTGCTCGCGGAGGCCGAGCTCCGCGCGGAGGTCATGCCGCAGCCGGACGCGCCGCTGCCGACTCCCGAGGAGGAGATCGAGACGGTCCTGCCGGCGGACGTCCTCGCCTCGCTCGACGAGCCGATCGAGGGCGACGAGGACGAGGAGCACGACGGGCGTCCCGGAACGGGCGCCGGTCACGATCACGGGACAGGGCACGGCAAGCCCACCACCGCGGGCGGATCGAAGCACACGACCTCCTCGGGACGCTCGACGTCGTCGACGCCGCACACGTACGAGCGGCGCGTCGGGAGCGAGAGCCCTCCGCGCGACGCGACGCCGATCCGGCGCACGAACGACCGCCCCAACACGAGAGAGCCCGAGGTGCCGCCGGCGCCGCCGACGCGCGTAGAGCGGCCGTCGCCCGTGCCGCCGTCGTTCACCGACGCGCCGCGCTCGGAGGTCCCGCGCTCGGAGGCGCCGCGCTCGGAAGCGGCGCGCTGGGATGCGCCGCACGCGAACGCGCCGCGCTCGGAAGCGGGGCGCTGGGATGCGCCGCACGCGAACGCGCCGCGCTCGGAGATCCCGCGCGTGGACACGGCGCGGTGGGAGGCGCCGCGCTCGGAGATCCCGCGCACGGAGCTCGCGCGCGCCGACAGCGTGACGATCGCCACGATCGATCTTCCGTCGCCGAGCCAGGCGCCGACGCGTGGGCCGAGCGAGGGGCCCGCGCGTGGGCCGGTCGCCGGCGTCGTCGTTTCGCGGCCGGTCGACGCGCGCCGCTTCCTCGCCGAGGCCATCGCGCGCCGGCTGAGCGGCGCGATCTGCTACGAGCACGATCGCGTCGTCCGCCGCCTCGTCGTCCGCGAAGGCGATCTCGTCACCGCGGCGTCCGGCGCCGATCGCGAGTCGCTCGTCTGCTTCCTCGGCGCGCGCGGTGAGCTCCCGCGTGACGAGGTCGAGCGGCTCGCGGGGAAGGTGCCGCCGTACGGCCGCCACGCCGGCGCCGCGCTCGTGGCGCACGGCTGGCTCGGGCAGGACCAGCTCTGGAGCGCCCTCCGCGCGCACGCGGAGTGGATCGCGACGAGCGTGCTCCGCCTCGCCGGCGGCACCGCGCAGCTCGAGACGGAGCCGCCGGGGCGTCTTCGCTCGGAGCCGAGCGTCTTCGCGGCCGCGACGGGCGCCGAGATCTTCGTGGAGCTCGTTCGTCGCGCCGTCGCGCCGGAAGAGGCGATCGAGGCGCTCGGCGGTGAGGCGAGCCGCATCGGCGACGGGCCCGCGCAGTCGCTCCTCACCGAGTGCGCGCTCCCGCCCGCGGAGCTCGAGCTCGTGTCGCGCGCGCGCGGCGGGACGCTCGGCGACTTGCTCGCGCGCTCGCCCGATCCCGACATCGCGTCCGTCGTTCACGGGCTCGCGCTGCTCGGGGTCCTCGACGTGCTCCCGGCGGCGGAGCCGAGCCGCGCCTCCCCGGTGAACGTCCTCGACGCCGAGGCGGCGGCGCTCGACGAGGAGGCCCTCCGCGCGCGCATCCGGGCGCGCCTCGAGCTCGTCGACGAGGGCGACTACTTCTCGCTGCTCGGCGTCTCGCGCGATGCCACGAGCTACGAGGTCCGCCGCGCGTTCGTCGAGCTAAGGCGCGCGTTCGAGCCGACGCGCATCCTGTCGCCGCGGCTGCACGACCTCGAGGGCGACGTACGCAAGATCGTGGTCGTCCTCGAGGAGGCCTACGAGATCCTGCGCGACGTCACCCGTCGCGAGCGCTACCGCCGGGCGATCGACGCGCGTCCGGGGTGAGCCGTCGCGCTCCACGTTCGGTGAAGCGCGGTCTCACGAGGGCCGGTGAGCCCGCGTCGGGCGGGCTCGGCCGGCCTCGTTTCAGGCCTTCTTGAAGATGTCCTCGACGTCCTGGAGGAGCTTGACCGCCTCGGCCTTCGGGCGCTGGAACGCGTTGCGGCCCATGATGGAGCCGAACGCGCCGCCCTTCGCGAGCTCGCGCACCTCGTCGAGGAGCGTCGGCGTGTCCTTCGCCTCGCCGCCCGAGAAGATGACGATGCGCTTGCCGTTGAACGCCGACTTCACGACGTGGCGCACGCGCTCGGCGAGCGTCTTCGTCGGGATGCCGAACTTCTCGAAGACCTTCTTGGCCTCGGCCTGCTCGATGTGATCCTTCGGCGGCTTGACCTTGATCACGTGGGCGCCGAGCTGCGCGCTGATCTGCGCCGCGTACGCGGTGACGTCGATCGCCTGCTCGCCTTCCTTCGAGAGCCCCGCGCCGCGCGGGTACGCCCACACGATCGACGGGAGGCCCGCGTCCTTCGCTTCGAGGATGATCTCGCGAAGGTCCTCGTACATCTTGTTGCGCTGTCCCGAGCCCGGATAGATCGTGTAGCCGATCGCCGTGCAGCCGAGGCGCACCGCGTCCTTGACCGAGGCGGTGATGGCGCTCGCGGGCTGGTCGACCTTGGCGAGGGTGTCCGAGTTGTTCAGCTTCAGGATGAGCGGGATCTCGCCCGCGTGACGGTCCGCCACCGACTCGAGGAAGCCGAGCGGCGCCGCGTAGGCGTTGCAGCCCGAGTCGATCGCGAGCTGGACGTGGTACTCGGGATCGTACGCCTCGGGGTTGGGCTCGAACGAGCGCGCGGGGCCGTGCTCGAAGCCCTGGTCGACGGGGAGGATGACCATCTTCCCGGTCCCGGCGAGGTTGCCGTGGTTCAGCATGCGTACGAGGTTCGCCCTCACGCCCGGAGAGTCCGAGCCGTACCAGGACAGGATCTGCTTCACGCGGTCGGTCAGCGCCATCGCTCGCTCCTTCGAAAGTGGCGCGGAGGGTAGTCCGCAGCCTCGGTCGAATCAACGGCCGCTGGGGACAAATCGTCCGGGTCGTCACTCAGGCTTGAGTGACGCATCGCGTGGCGATCGGCGACGTCGCGCGCGGCGACGGCCGGGCCGCGCCGTGCGGTCCCAAGGGGCGCGTGCGGCGCGATCGCGGCGTCGAATTTTGGCCAGGCGTCTTGCCACGCTCGGCGTCATCTGGGAAACCCGTCGGAGCCATGGCCGAGCACAGCAGCATTCCTTCCTTCCTCCCCCCGCCCGTTGGCGGCACCACGCTCCGCGAGCACGTCCTCCACGGGATGCACGCGGCGCCCGGCGCCACCGGTGAGTTCACGTCGCTGCTCAATCACATCTCGCTCGCCATCCGCATCATCAACTCCCGCGTGCGCTCGGCGGGCCTCGCCGATCTCCTCGGCTACACCGGCGAGACGAACGTGCAGGGCGAGGCGGTGCAGAAGCTCGACGCCTTCTCGAACGACGTCCTCCTCAACGTGCTGCAGCGCAGCGGCCACTGCGGCGTCATCGCGAGCGAGGAGCTCGACGAGGCGATCCTCGAGAACAACCACGGAAAGTACGTCGCGCTGTTCGACCCTCTCGACGGCTCGAGCAACATCGACACGAACGTCGGCATCGGCACCATCTTCGCCGTCCTCCGCCGTTCCGATCCGAAGCTCTCTCCGCCGGCGCTCGCCGACGCGCTCAGGCCCGGCCGCGAGATCGTCGCCGCGGGCTACGTCCTCTACGGCCCGTCGACGGTCTTCGTCCTCTCGACGGGGCAGGGCGTGCACAGCTTCACGCTCGATCCGTCGATCGGCGAGTTCTTCCTCTCGCAGCCCGACATCCAGTGCCCGCCGCGCGGCAGCTGCTACTCGGTGAACGAGGGCAACTACTCGCGCTGGACGCCCGAGATCCAGAGCTGGGTCCGCTGGCTCAAGGGTGACGCCAAGGACGTGCCGCCCGCCGCCGAGGCCGCGGGCTTCAAGACGCCGTACGGCGCGCGTTATGTGGGCTCGCTCGTGGCCGACGCGCACCGCACGCTCATGAAGGGCGGCATCTTCGCGTACCCGGCGGACGCGAAGAGCAAGAACGGCAAGCTCCGCCTCCTCTACGAGGCGAACCCGATGGCGTACCTCTTCGAGCAGGCCGGCGGCGGAGCTACGAACGGCACCGAGCGCATCCTCGACATCATGCCGGCCGAGCTCCACCAGCGGACGCCGCTCGTGATCGGCTCCAAGGACGACGTGGCGGCGTTCCGGCAGTTCATGGTCGGCGAACGACGCTGAGGCCTCCGCGGCCCGGTCGTGGTATCCGGGCGACAGCATGAAACACCTGTGGGGACGGAAGCCCATCGCGGAGCTCGAGGCCGAGGCGCACGAGTCCGAGAAGGGCCTGAAGCGAACGCTCGGAGCCGGCTCGCTGGTCGCACTCGGGGTCGGCGCGATCATCGGCGCGGGCCTGTTCGTCCGAACGGCGGCGGCCGCCGCGTCGAGCGCCGGACCGTCGGTCACGCTCGGCTTCATCGTCGCCGCGATCGGGTGCGCGTTCGCCGGTCTCTGCTACGCGGAGCTCGCGTCGATGCTGCCGATCGCCGGCAGCGCGTACACGTACACGTACGCGACGATGGGCGAGCTCGTCGCGTGGATCATCGGTTGGGACCTGACGCTCGAGTACGCGCTCGGCGCCGCGACCGTGGCGATCGCGTGGAGCGAGTACCTGAACAAGCTGCTGCAGATGTTCGGGTGGCAGATCCCGTACGCGTTCTGTCATTCACCGTTCGAGGTCGACCACCTGACCGGCGCGCACGGCGTCGTGAACCTGCCGGCGCTCGGGATCCTCGTCGTCCTCACGTTCCTCCTCGTGCGGGGCATCCAGGAGTCGGCGCTGGTCAACACGCTGATCGTCATCGTGAAGCTCGTGATCGTCGTCCTGATCATCGCGCTCGGCTGGCGCTTCATCGATCCGGCGAATCACACGCCGTACATCCCCCCGCCGAGCGAGTACACCGACAAGCAGGGCGTGACGCACGCGTTCGGCGGCGGGATGGGCATCCTCGGCGCGGCCGGCATCGTCTTCTTCGCGTTCATCGGCTTCGACGCCGTCTCGACCGCCGCGCAGGAGGCGAAGAACCCGCGGCGCGACATGCCGATCGGCATCCTCGGCTCGCTCGCGGTCTGCACCGTGCTCTACGTGCTCTTCGCGCACGTCCTCACCGGCCTCGCGCCGGTCGAGTTCTTCCGCACGACCGGGAGCGAGGCGTCCGTCGCGCAGGCGATCGAGCTCGCGATGCCGGGCTACCAGTGGCTCTCGAGCCTCGTGACGGTGGCGATCCTCGGCGGGTTCTCCTCGGTCATCTTGGTCATGTTGATGGGGCAGTCGCGCGTCTTCTACTCGATGAGCCGCGACGGTCTCGTGCCGCCGATGTTCTCGGCGCTGCACCCGCGCTACCGGACGCCGTACAAGTCGAACATCCTCTTCCTCGTGTTCGTGGGCCTCTTCGCGGCGTTCGTCCCCGGCGACATCGTCGGCGACATGACGAGCATCGGGACGCTCTTCGCGTTCATCCTCGTGTCGCTCGGCGTGTGGGTCATGCGAAAGAGGGAGCCTGCCCTGCCGCGTCCGTTCCGCGTCCCGGCCGTCCGCCTCGTCTCGACGCTCGGCGCGCTCCTCTGCTCCGCCATGATCTTCGGCCTCGGCTGGCCCAACTGGGCGCGCCTCGGCGTGTGGCTCGCGCTCGGGCTCGCCATCTACTTCGGCTACGGCAACAAGCACTCGAAGCTCAGGAGCACCTGAGCCGCTTCGCCGCCCGGCGCGGCCCGCTCCCCGCGTGGGGCGGCGCAGGCTCTAGTAGTTGAACTGCAGCTGGAGGCGGAGGAGGCGGCCTTCTTCGCGCTTGCCGTTGACGGTGCGGTCGCTCGCCATGAGCTCGGTGGTGAGCTCGACCCAGCGCCGGATCTGCCACTCGACGCCGATGTTCAGCTCGCGGACCTCGTGGCGCGGGGCGTTCTGCTCGAACTTCTTGCCGCCGTCGTAGCGGTGCGCGCGCACGTACGGCGTCATGTAGCCGAGGCCCGTCCGCTGTCGCCACATCGCCATCGCGTAGCCGCCGTCGAGCGGTCGCCTCTCGATGCGATCGCCGACGAGCTCGGGGCCGTAGCCGACGTTGTATTCGATCTGCACGCCGAACGGCTGCGGGTAGAGGACGAACGTGCCGTGGACGCGGTAGTCCGCGACCTCCTTCGGCGTCGAGAAGCCGTCGGCGACGGAGGGGACGTAGCGGCCGGTGTAGCCGCCGCCGCCGATCTCGAGGGTCTGCGAGCCGACGTCGAACGGGTAGGTGACGCGCCCGAAGAAGTGCTTGTTGTCGTTCTTCTCGCGCGTGTTGAGCGGCTGTCCGTTCGAGATGCCGACCGCGGTCATGCCGAAGTCGCCCGATCCCTTGAGGCCGGACTCGACCAGCCGCTTGAAGCGACGGCGGACGTCCGGGGTCTCGAACATGAAGAAGACGCCGAGGTCACGCTCGTTGACGAACGCGCTGTTCATCCCGTCGGTTCGATCGAAGGGCAGGCGGTTGCTGCTCGACTGCATCAGCTCGAAGCCGTACGGCACCTTCTGCTGACCGACGCGGAACCGGAACCTCTTCTCCTTCTCGAGGAAGATGTCGCCGTACCAGTCGCGCATCTGCGCGATGTTGAGCGTGTCCTGGATCGCTCCGGCGAAGTCGGGCTGGAGGTAGAGCGAGAAGAACCAGACGAGATCGCCGTGCACGACGATCCGGGCGCGTCGCGCGAAGAACCCGCCTGGCGCGCCGATCGACTTGTCTCCCTGATCGTTCTTCAGGTGCGGGTTCGTCGCGCCGATGCGGTTATATCGGAGCTGCGTGTAGCCGCGCAGGTTGAGCCGCTCGTACCAGGGCGTCTCCGGCTCGTCGCGCTTGTCGCCGGTGCTCCCCGTGAAGCCGATCTGCGTCGACTCGGGGGACGGCATCGGCGGTGGCCGGCTCGTCGGCTCGGCCGCGGAGGCGCCGCCGATGGAGAAGAGGAGAGAGAGGACCGGCCCAACTGCTGCCACGAGCGCGTGACGCGGACGATGCACGCGCGGCATATGATTCGACGGACGAGGCGCAAGCGCGTCTCTAGCGTGACGAAACGGTGTCTTCGCGAGCCTACCGGGCGCTTGTGTGACGGACCGGTGTCAGCGTGTGCTCGAGCCCGTGTCGGCGGGGCGACGGCGGGCGCGTCTCGCCGGCGAGGCGCCTGGTCGGCCGCGCGGCGGGCCGTCGGCTCGCGAGGCCCGGGCCGCCGGGGTCGAGCGGGGTCGAGCGGGGTCGGACGATCAGCGCCCTCGCTCCGAGCCCCACAGGAACACGTGCAGGCGCGTGCCGAGGCGGTAGCCGTGCGTCCGGCATCGATCGGCGAGCCATCGCGAGCGCTCGGCGAGCGTCGTCGCGTCGACCCCCTCGGGCGAGAGGAGCACGCGCGCGCGCGGGACGCCGAGCGCGTCGACGAGCTCGCTCACCTCGGCGACGTCGGCGTCGGAGGTCATGACGAACTTGAGGTGCGCGTTCGGACGCGCGGCGAACCACTGCAGCGCCGCGGGCCGGTGGCGCGCGCGCTCCGCGTTGCCGGAGCTCGCGAGCTTCGGCGACACGTTCCACTGGTCGACGCACGCCGCGAACGCCTCGGTCGGTACGACGGTGCCGTTGGTCTCGACCTCGACGCGGAAGCCGCGCTCGCGGAGGCGCGCGGCGAGGAGGACGAGCTCGTCCTGCTGCAGGAGCGGCTCGCCCCCGGTGAAGACCGCGTTTCGCACGCCCTCGCCCGAGACCTCGAGCACGCGCTCGACGATGGCGTCGATCCCGAGCTCGACCGTCTCGGCCGCGCGATCGTACGTGCTCCAGTCCCAGGTGTACTTCGTGTCGCACCAGCC
This sequence comes from Labilithrix sp., assembly GCA_019637225.1. Classification (GTDB taxonomy): domain Bacteria; phylum Myxococcota_A; class Polyangia; order Polyangiales; family Polyangiaceae; genus Labilithrix. Next base: position 57,208 of record JAHBWC010000030.1, on the reverse strand, counting down.
GCAGCGAAGGTTGCACTCTGCAAGTCGAACGAACACGCTCGGTACGCCGGCGCTCGTGCCTTCGCCCTGGACGGTCGCGAAGATCTCGGGATCTCCGCTCTTCATTCGGCTGAGGAGCATGGACGCCGCGACCATATCGCGGCCCGCGCGCCGGTCAAACGGTCGCGTTCGGCAGCCCGCGGTCGTGCTCCGAGAGGCGCTTGTTCGAGCGCCGGCTCACGCGGACGACGTCGCGGCCAGGCGTCCTCGGCGAACCGCGGGAGCGCGGCTCGTCGGCGATCAGCGCACGCGATCGTCGATGAGCGCGCGGAAGTGGATCGAGTCGAACGGCTTCTCGAGGCGCTGATTCGTGACGGTGTCGAGGAACTTCCGCGCGCGCGCCGTGAAGGCTCCGCCCGTCATGAAGATCATCCGGTCGGCCTGGTCCGGCGCGCGGCTCGAGAGCTCCTCGTGGAGGTCCATGCCGGTCATCTGCGGCATCATCAGGTCGCAGACGATGACGTCGTAGCGCTCGCCGCTGTCGATCCGGCGAAGCGCGTCGCTCGCCCGCGACACGGCCTTCACGTCGTGGACGTCGCCGAGGCTCCGGAGGATCGCGTTGACGACCATCGGCTCGTCGTCGACCACGAGGACGAGCCCGCGTCGCGCGAGCGCACGCGCCGGGATCGGAGCGACCTCGGCGATCTGCGCGTCGGCCGGGGGCGGCGGGAGGAGCACGCGGAAGAGCGTTCCGTGTCCGAGCTGGCTCTCGACGCCAATGCTGCCGCCCAGCTCGTGGACGATGCGCTGGCAGATCGAGAGCCCGAGGCCCGTCCCGGCGCCGATCTCCTTCGTCGTGAAGAACGGCTCGAACACGCGCGGCAGATCGTCGTCGGCGATGCCGGAGCCGCTGTCCCTCACCTCGATGACTGCGCCGCCGCCGTCGTCCGTGCGCGTCGTGATGCGGATCTCGTTGCTCTCGGCATCGCCCTCCGGAATCGCGTGAGCGGCGTTCACGACGAGGTTGAGGAAGACCTGTCCGAGCCGAGCGTCATTGCCGTACGCCGGCGGCGTCGGTCCGTAGTCCTTCACGAGCCGAGCGCGATGGCGGATCTCGTTCCACGCCATCCGCAACGAGGACTCGATCGCGCGGCGAACGTCGATGAGGCCGCGGCGCTCCTCGTCCGGCCGCGAGAAGAGCTTCAGGTCGCGCACGACCTCGCGGATGCGGTCGGCGGCTCCGCGCGCGTCGCTCAGCGGCTCGTCGAAATCGCTCGGCATCGACCCCGGCGCAGCGTGCTTCGCCTTCGCGACCTCGCGCGCGAGGTACTCGAGGTTCCCGATGACGGCCGCGAGCGGGTTGTTGATCTCGTGCGCGACGCCGGCGGCGAGCGTGCCCACCGACGCCATGCGGTCGGCGATGGCGAGGCGCTTCTCCAGGGCCGTATGCTCGGCCTCGACCTTGGCGAGCTGCTCGCGCGTCGCCTCGGCCTGCCGTCGCGCGGTGACGTCGCGCAGCACCGAGAGATGGCGGCTCGGGAGCACGCGCGCCACCGCGCGGAACTCGACGACGACGACCTGTCCGTCGGACCGCCGCAGCTCGAACTCGCCCTCCTGCTTGCCGTCGCGAAGGAAGGCCGCCCACGCGCCGTCGACCACTTCGGCGGGTAGCGTCGAGAGGTCGTGGACGCGCGTGCGCCGGAGCTGTTCGAGCGTGAGGTCGAGAAGGGCGAGGGCCGCCGGGTTCGCGTCGACGTACCGCCCCGCGTCGTCCGCGAGGAGCATCGCGTCGAGCGCGCTGTCGAAGATCGCGCGAAACGGCTCGTTCGGCTCCTCGGCGTCGCCGGCCTCGCGTGTGCGCATCGCGCCAAGAGACGACGGTAGCGTTCGGGGCACAAGCTCGACGGATGTCCATGCTCCTCTGGGGGTAAGCGATTGGCGGTGCTGGCCTCGCGCGGGCCTCGGCTTGGCGCGTGGTGCGCGTCTCGTCGCCGACGAAGCCGTCGTTTGACGGGCGCGATTGATCACGGGGCCGACGCGGTGTAAGGCTACGGATCTCTTACCTGCGCCCGTAGCTCAGCTGGATAGAGCGTCGGCCTTCGAAGAGCGCCGAAGGTGACCGCGGGTGACCACGCCGAGTGCGCAAGTGATCGCAATTCCAGCGGTTCGCGTGCTCGGCGAGCACGGGTGATCTCGCCAGGTGGGCACGAGATCGGTACGTTTGGTTACGCCGTGGTTACGAGCGATCGGAGCGAGAGGGCACGGAAGATCCCCAAGAAGATGCGCGAGAGGCTCGCCACGGGAGGGCCGCTGACCAAAGAGGCAAAGGCCGCGAACGAGGCGCTGACGGCAAAGCTCGAAGCCGTTCTGCGGGTGGGGTCGATTCGCTTGCGTGTCGAGGCGCTCGAGGAGCTCGGGCGCGCCGTGATGGCCGAGCAGGCGCGCGTACGAACCGAGCAGCACGCGTGGGCAGACAAGATTGCGCGCAAGCACTGGCCCGACGTCCTTGCGGTGGTCGACGACCCGGTGAAGCTCGCGACCGAGTTGGAGCTCTTCGCAGGCGCACTCGCCGACGTAAGCGATCCCCGGTTCGAGCACTTCGTGCCCTCGCCGAAGGACGTGCAGCTAGTGCGACGCGAGCGGGCGCGAGCGAAGCATATGTGGGGCCTCGGTCTCATGAGCGTTCGTACCGGAGCGCTGAGCAAGAACGACGCTTGCGAGGTGGCGACCTCGGAGCTGATCGCGGAAGCAGAGAATCGGATCAAGCAGGCGCTGCGGCGGCACCGATGACCGTGTCAGTGAGAACGTGATCGGGGCGAATACCCAGGTACAAGCAGTCCTACCGTCTCCCGGAGAAGCGATGTTGCTGTCATGTAGAGATCATGAGCAACGCAGCAAGCGCGCTTGGCGCGCACGAGATCCGGCACATTGCAGTCGAGGCGTGCGCCGACGAACGCACCGTCCGGCGCTACCTCGCAGATCCCAATAGCGTCCAGTCGACCTCGCGAGCGCGCATCGCTGCTGCCCTCGCTCGACTTGGCTTCCAGGTGGCGGCTCGTACCCAGGGTGCCGGTCGTGGTCGCAAGTGATCTTGGCGCAGTCCTGGCGAGCCTCCTCGAGCTACCGGACGCAATCGCGGCACTGAAGGCGGACCTCGCGGAGGTGAAAGCCGGCCTCGCGGTGATCCGTGAGGCCGCGCCAACCGAGCAACTGTCCGTGGCTCAGACCGCCCGTCGGCTCGGCGTCAGCGAGCCAACCGTGCGCCGCCTCATCAAGCGCGGAGACATCGCCGTCGAGCGCGTCGGAAGGAGCGTTCGCGTGCGTGCGTCGTCGCTCGTCACGCGCGACGGTTCGACCATCGCCGACCTCGCCAAGTGTGCTCGCGCCCGATGAACCTCCGGGGGCTTCCGGCCGAGATCGCCTGCCCCGTCGTTCGTCGCGACGACGGGGGAGAAGTGTCAACCGAAGCGTCACGGCTATACGCGTGTACGGGCGGGCAGGTCTTGACGGGGACTGAGCGAAGCGAAGGACTCACGACTCCCGAAGGGAGTGCTCGTAGAGCAAGTGAGTCCGAGCTCTCGTTCAGTTCACGTGTGGGGAATGTGAAACATTCCCCGTGCCGCCGCTGCCGGCTCGGGCGCGGGGCGCTCTCGGCGTTCAAGCTCGCGGTCGCGATTCAGCGGCGCCTGGCGCGCGGCGTGTTCCACCCGCGGCGCGGGCCAGCGCAGCACCCGATGGCCTACTCGGTCACGCTCACGAGCCGTGCAGGCGATGCTGCGACGATTCGCGCCAAGCTCGGTGAGCTCGTGCGGATCATCGCCCGCCGTGCGCCGCGCCAGGGATTCCTCGGCTCGATCGACCGCGCGCCCAAGACCGGCCGCTGGCACGTTCACGCCCTTGTGCTCGCGCCCTCGTCGTTCGACATCACGAAGCTGCTCGCGTGGTGGCGGCGCCTCTGGCCGTGGAAGAATTCGTCGGGCGCGTACGAGCGGCCCTCGGCGCAGGGCCAGAAGGTTCGACCGCTCGCGAGCTCGAACCTCGACAACGACCTTCGCCGCGTTCTGGCGCACCACCTCGGCACCTCGCGCATGGTCAAGGGCCAGCGAGTTCCGGTTACGGGCTTACCACCCCTCCACGAGCGCGTGGCCGCGTACGGCGCCCTGGCGCGGGTCTGGGAGCGCGTTTCGGACGCGAATGGCATCGCAGTGGCCTGCGCATGGGGTCCGCCGCGCAAGCGGCCTTCCCGCGCAAAGAAGGTGTCAACCAAACCGTTACCCCCGAACCGAACGTGGAGCGCCGGGGTGTCGTGCGCGTGGTGCGGGAAGGCGCTAGCGATCGGGAAGCGTAAGGATGCTCGCTGCTGCGGGCGCACCTGCGGGAGCGCCGCGTCTCGTGCACTTTGCACCTTCGAGAAGCGCATGGGAGCGCACGCCTCGACCGCGCGCGCTCGGGTCCTCGCGCTCGAAGAGAGGGGGTGGCTCCGGCGCGATGCCATCCACGCGGTGTCGACCGCATTCGTGAAGGCGACGAAGGAGGGTAAGCCCATTGTCACCGTGAAGATCAAGCCGCCAGCGTGTCGCTGCGGTCGACCGCTGGCCTCGCGCTCGGACGCTCGAACTTGCGGGCGCGGCGCCTGCCGCTCGAAGGCATACCGCCGTCGACAGCGTGAGCAACGTCGGCGCCAGCGCACCGCAATGCTCTTTACGCAGCTTCTTCGCCGATGGCGGTGGCAGCCGTTCTCGGTCACGGAAGCCCGCGCCATGGGCGCCTCGCTCCATCTCCGTCAACGTCACGTCGAAGAGCTGCTCCGTCAGCTTGTCGAGGAGGACGGCCTCGCCTTCGTCCTCGTCGGAGCCCCCGACCACTACGCATTCATCCTGCCCCACGCGCGCCGCCTCGCGGCGTGAGGTGGCCACACGTTGAGGTGAGGTGAGGTGACCATGATGACCATCGACGACGACAATCTGCGGCCGAACGTCGCCCGCTACACCCATGAGATCAACCGCTCGCCACGTCACCGAGGGGCACACGTCACCGCCTCCGACTACGCGCCCTCGAAGCATCTTGCCGCTCGCACCGACTTGAAGGTCGCCTCGTCGGTGTCCTTCGTGCCTTCAGGATGGCTTCAAAAAAACAGCGAGCGCGTGCGGAAAAAAGGACGCGAGCGCGCGAGTCATGGCGCAGAGAGACGCCACGAACGGCGGCCCCGAACACGGAGAACCACATGCCCACCGAGAAGAACGAAGCGAAGCACGCCAAGCACGCCAACGGCGCCAACCACGCCACGCGCACGAAGAAGCCGATCGCGGCCGTCGAGCCCGCCCACGAGCCCGAGGTCGACACCGCCGACGCCTTGGAGGGCGTCGACGAGCATGAGCAGCTCCGCGAGTCCGCTCGCGTCGATCTCCACAACGCGATCTATGAGGGTTGCGAGGTAGTGATCAGGTATTCGTACAATTGCGTGGTGGTGGTGGCCAACGGCGGCCCCAACCGCCGCGACGCCGAGGACTACGGCCTGGTACGCGGTACCGTCTGCAAGCTCGACAACGGTAGCGTTGTCGTGCTGATGCGGAACGGAAGGAGCGAGCGGCTCTTCCTCTCGAACATCGTCGACGTCGAGCAGTGCGGCCCGCGCCGCCTCGACGACGGCTACGAGGTCTAATCCTGCTCGCCGAGCACCCCGTGCGCAGCGCCTTGCCCGTCAGGATGAAGCGGCGCATGGCGGCGCACGAGGGTACTCGGCGCCCAGCCTTCCGCCTCGAACACGTCGGTCGCCGCCACCGAGCCCTGTCCGCCCCAGAGCCAGCGCGGAGGAGGCGATGAACTCCGCTAACACCGTCAACCCATAAGGCATGGCGGTCTTGGCGGACTCGTCGCCGACCCTCATCGCCTCGCGGCTGGCACGTCGCGACGACGGGCGCCCGCCCCACCGCCTCGGGCTGAGCTGATCGAGCAGTGCCATGTCTGCAAGCCTGTCCACAAGTGCAGGCTTCTGGTTCACGTTTCCGACGGTTTGCAGGCCATTACGCACATCGAAGCGCGCTTGTGCACCATCAGAGCGCCTCTTTCGGTCAGTCCTTCGCTCGGGTGCTCACGAGTGTACGTATCGATCGTCGCCCGAAGATGGAGGAGTTCCGCGGAGATGGCCCTGAAACGATGAAGAATCGGACCGATAACGCCACATATGCGGCGCGGCGGCCCCTCTGCGCGTTTTCGCCGCCAAAAAGAACGGCGAGACGCGCCCGCGATGAGGCTGGCGCCGCCGTCTACGGGACGTGAAGGCACCGGGCGCTGTTCCGAATCTCGATGCTCGGCGGCGACATGTTCGGGTTTCGACGCCAGCACGAACGAAAGAACTGTCGAAGAGCTCCGTTCGGCTCCTGCTTGTAGTTATCGTCGCAGTAGACGAGCTCGACGGCGCCGAAGGCAGCCCCGTATGGCGACGCGTAGCCCGAGAGCACGACGTCGCCCGCGTTGCAGAACGAGTCGCACGTGATGACGTTGAAGGCCTCAACGCACGTCCGCTGGTTCACCGTGTAGACGTCGTCTTGCGTGATGCCGGCCCCGGAAGGCCCCGCGGGGCCTTGGGCTCCCGCTGGACCGATGGGGCCTTGCGGCCCAACGGGGCCTTGCGAACCCGTTGCTCCCGCCGGCCCGGTCGCGCCAGGTTCGCCCTGAGCGCCCACGGCGCCGGGCTCGCCCTTGGGGCCTTGCACACCGGGCTCGCCCTTCGCGCCGGCCGAACCCGGCGGGCCTTGAGGACCCGCCGGACCTTGGCTCGAGGTCGTCGACGTCGACGTGTCTTGCGGCGTGCACCTCCCGTCCGTGATGGCGGGAGTGGTGCCGCTGCCGGTCTTCTCCGAGCTACACGCCATCATGGCGGTGGCGGCAACGATGGTCGCGATGATCTTCGCCTTCAACATCTCCATGTCTCCTTCGATGAATGAGCGTGTTGACGTGCACGACCGACATGACGACGCGCCCGTCATGCCGCCCGCGACGGCGGCGCACCCTCGACCGCTCCGTGTCGAGTGACCGCGCGGCCGTTCTCGCCGTCGTCGATGATGCTCGTGACCTCGACGCCGGCAGCTACAGCGTCGAGATCGAAGCCACGCCCGTGCGCGGGTCGTAGGTGCAGAGGTATCGCGTCCGAATCGTGGCACCGAACGAGTTCTGCGCATCGACGTAGCTCGAGTAGACGGTCGTGCAGCCGTCCTTCGAGACCGGCTTCCCGTCGTCATCGAAGATGCCCGGATGCTCCGCGCTCTTTGGCGACTTCAACACGCGCTCGACGGCCATTCGGCACATCGCGATGACCTCCGCCGCGTCTGCCGGCTGAATCTTCGCCGCCGGACCGACCTTGCACGCCTTCCGCAGCCGGTCCTCGTCGATGCGCTCTGCGCTCATCTTGCACGCTCCGACATCCTTGCCGTTCTCGTCGCGTGTCGTCGTGAAGTCGAGCTTCTTGGCCTCGCAGTCGGCGGGCGTTTGCGGGCGGTCCTGGAATAGGACGTTGCGATCACAATCCCAATAGTGCGGCTCGCCCTGAACGTTCGAGGCGACCATCTCAACCGGCTGCCGGTCCTTTGCCTTGCAGATGGGGAGGATGCTCGCGCGCGTGAGCTGTTCCGGCTTGTAGCCGGCAGCGAGGAGCGCGGGGTAAGCGGCCTTCGCCTTCGCGTCGGCCTCCTGCTTCGCGACTCCGCCCTCGAGCGCGGCGAGCTCGTTAGCGCGCAATGACTTGCAGACATCTCTTGCAGCCTGGATGGCGCCGCGGCTCGCGGTTGGGTCTCCGGCGGCTACACGCGAGGACGCCGCCTGCGCCGCCACCGCGCAGTCCGCCTCCTGCTTGTGCGCGGCCGAACGAAGGAGCAGCACGAGCCCGACGAGAACAACGAGGCCACCACCGACGAGTCCGGCGATCATCGCGGGCGAGGCCTTGGGCTTCGGTGCCGGCGGTGACCCGCCTACCCACGTTTGCGGCGCCCCGTGCTGCCGATGACCCGACTGCCCCACCCCCTGCGGCCCTTGATTCACGTGTCCTCCTTGGTGGCCGAGCACGGCCATCGTTATCGATTGTCGTCGTACGCGCAGGTCATGACAAGAACTTGATCTACCGATCGGGCCTTCAGTCATGCTCCGCGATCTTCAAGGCTCGCGGGATGGCTTCCCCGTCACGCCCGCCGCTGGGTCCCCGGCTCCGTCAGGCTCGAATCGACGCCGGCCTGACGCAGGCCGAGCTCGCGGAAAGGGCCGGCGTGGCCGACGCGACGCTTTCCAGGATCGAGCGAAGCCGGCTCGTTCCGTCCATCGCGCTCACGACCCGTATCGCCGCTGCCCTCGGGGTCTCGGTCGACGGGCTCGTAGGCACCTCGGCGCCGATGTCGACGAAGCCCCGCGGACTTCGGCGCGCCGAGACGAAGCTATTAGCCACGGTGCGCGACATGGACGAGAGCGTGGTCGACGACATCAATCGCGGCATCCGTCTGATCGTCGCGGCTGCTCGGCGTTCGGCGCGAAAGTGACGAGGAGCGCGGTCTAAACGGGCGACGCGGTCTAAAACGGGAGCTCCCTCCGACGCAGCGCGGTCTAAAACGGGGGTGCTTCCCCGATGCGGCGCGGTCTAAGACGAGACGCCCTCCAGTACAGCGCGGTCTAAAACAGCTCATCCGTTTCCGGTGCACTGGTAGTCCGCTGCCGCGCGAATGGTGACGGTCGGTGCATGCCCAGGTCACGTGCCGACAAGCTGCTCGCTACCGCCATGAAGATCGCGACGAAAGCGATCGAGGAGCGCGCGAGCGCCGCCGACTTCGAGGAGCTGGCCCTCGTTCTCCTCGAGCTGGACGAAGCCATCGTGAATGCTGGAGAACGCGTTCCTCGTCGATGGTCTCGAGGCCTCCAGTCGGGCCGGCGGTAAGGCGTGACCAGATACGCCAGCAACTTCGTCCAGTCGCTCGCGGCCGAGGAGTACGCGCGTCTTCCAGAGTTCGCCACGTACGAGGGCGAAGCCGACGACCTCCAGCACCTCAAGGGCCTCCTCATCCCGACGAGGGACGTCGAGAAGGTGGTCTACGTCGGCGAGCGCGAGAACGTGTGGGTCGAAGACGCCGAGGGAAACCGCTGGCGCCCTTGGATGGGCTGCTGGATCACGGAATACGACGCTGCCGGCAACGTCGTGACGAAGGGCTACGGGGCCGACGCCGACCCCATCCCGTACATCGGTCCGAACCCGATGGCCCGGTTGGAGCTGGCAAGCCTCGGCTTCACCGATCACACGATCGCGCAGGCCCTCAAGGAGCACCTCGACCAGGACTACGAACCCGATCGACCGGGTGGCTCCCAGAAGCGCCGCGATGCCTACAAGCGGCTCATGGATGTCTTCTGGCCCGACGTCGACGGTTGACGCGATCCCCCATGGTCCGCGGCTTGCTCCAGGGGCTTGGTCACCGGCGTGAGCTCATAACAGAGACGCTCATCCCTGGTAGCGCGAACACGCGCCGGTGGTTGAACGTGGGGTGCATGGTCGCGCATGCACCGAAGGAACGGGTCGTTGGGTACGTTCGCGTGAGCTCGGACGCTCAAGCGGAGCAAGGCGTCTCGCTCGATGCCCAACGCGAGAAGCTCAAAGCCTACGCGCTCGCTCTCGACCTGGAGCTCGTCGCCATCGTCGAAGACGCGGGGTACTCGGCCAAGACGCTGAAGCGTCCCGGCCTGCAAGTCGCTCTCGAGCACCTCACCGAGGGACGTGCAAGCGGGCTTCTTGTCGCGAAGCTCGATAGGCTCACGCGCTCGGTGCGCGATCTCGGCGACCTCGTCGAAGGCTACTTTGCCGTGCCCTTCTCGCTCGTCTCGGTCGCCGACAGCATCGACACGCGAAGTGCCGCCGGAAGGCTCGTCTTGAACGTGTTGACCAGCGTGGCTCAATGGGAGCGCGAGGCCACGGGTGAACGCACACGCGAAGCCCTCGGTCACCTCAAGGGCCGGGGCGTCCGTCTTGGCGGCGCCGCGCTCGGATGGGCACGCACCGACGAGCGCGACGCCGAGGGGCGCCGCGTCGTCGTCGAGCTCGACGACGAGCGCACCACCATCGAGCGCATCGTCACTCTTCGTCGCGAGGGTCGAACGCTGGCCGGCATCGCCGCCATCCTCGAGGAAGAGGGGCGCCCCACGAAGCATGGTGGCCGGCGCTGGTACCCGGTGACGGTCTCTCGTGTCGTACGACGGGCCGAGGCCGCGGCGTCGAGCGCGGCAGGCACTCCGGCCGCGACATGACCCCCATGCCTTCATCTTGAAGCACTCGCGAAAGTCCGTCTTCGGCATCCTCGAAACCGCACTGCACCTGCGCTCGCGATACACCCACATAGCCATAGAATTGGCACGGTCTGCTCCGCGGTCACCGCTTCCGATCACGCGGCCGGAGATCGGTTGGCGACGTCGTCGAGCTGGCGAGCGCCTTTCTCGTCGGGTACCACGAAACGTGTGGAGGCCACGGGATGAACTCGAAGACCACGGCATCGACCGCCAAGCCGACTCGCGACCGGGCACGCCAGGAGGAGTGGAGGTCTCGCGTCCCCGAGGCAAGGCGCATCGTCGAGGACGTTGCACCAGCCATATGGGATGACGTCGCCGCGAGCCGGATAGAGGGGGTGCCACAACCATGGAAAGAGCTCGTCGCAGCAATGAGATCGGAGGTGTACGCGGAGGCGGAGAAGCAAGCGAAAGACCGGCCACCTAGCGAGGATGAGACGGTCGAACAGCTACGCGGCTACTATTGGGCCTTCAAAGTCGGTCGCGTCGGCGACATGCTGACGTATCTCCTGCGGACCATCAGGCAAGACATTGGTTTCGAGGAGGGAGCGACGCTTGCCTCGATGGTCCTTCTGGAGAAAGCGACCCTCCAGGTTGACCTTGAACTTCAGGACGGTGGGTCCAAGGAGGGACGCGAGGACCGCGATGAGAATCGGCACCGAGTCCTCGAAGCGCTGAAGGCGCTCACGCCGCGCTTTGACGACGTCCATATGCTGCGACTCCGCGCACTCCAAGTCGCAGAGTCGTCGGTGAAGATGACTCGCATTCCGAGTGACGACGACGCAGAGGCGAGTGTGCGGGCCATCGCGGAACTCGACGACAGGATCGACCTCGACCGCCACCGTGACTTCATCAAGCACGAACAGCCCGCGATGTTGGGCGTTCTTGCTCGTAGTTGGCTCGTCGAAGTCGACGAGGCGTTCGCGAACCTCGACCCTCTCGTCGTGCTCGAAGAGTTTGCAGAAGCGCAGACGAACGCTCGTGGCGGCAAGGTGGCTGGGGGCGACGGGCGCATTGGCTCCGTCCGAGCGGTCGCGCGCCTCGCGGTCATGTGTGGCGCACTCGGGTTCCAGCAGCAGGATGGCGAGGACTTCGATGCGGCCGTTGACCGGGCGCGCGCGAATCTGCTGATGACGCGCTCTCGCTTTCGTAAGGCTCTTCGCGCCTTCCCGGGAAGCCTGGAGAGCGCAGACGACGGCCGAGACACGTCGTGCACGTGAGAACGTCCGAGGCACCCCAGCGGATATCGGTGACGTCACCGACGCAGTGGCGCTTCCAAGCTTGCCGCTCGCCCAGAACTTGACCGCTCACCTCGAACGGCAGGACGAGAGCCTCGCGTCATCGTCATGCGCCACGCGAACGCGTCGGCGTGAACGCGATGGGCATGGAGGCCACGATCATGACAAGGGCTCGCGCCATCTTCTCGGAGCAGTTCTCGCGCGTTCGCTTCTACGACTCCATCGTCGCGAACGACGAGGGCCACCCCGTCGACATCATCGTTCGACGCTGGGCCCCACACGCGCCCGAACATCGACGAATCTTGAGCCTGCAAGATCAGCTCCTTGCAGTTCTCGCACCCGAGACGCTGCGAGCCTTCCTGGAGCTCGAGGAGCTTCGCAACGAGATCGCAGCCGAGCGCGAGGAGGCATACTTCGACCTTGGCACTCGCTACGGCATCGACCGCGAACGGCGACGACTACGCGGTCTCGCACCGGATGCCGCCAGGCTCGCCGCGCGTCTCGCCCGCGCGATCGAGCGGACGGGGCTCATCCCGGACGAAGCCCCGTTCGGGCTCGCAGCGGTCGTCGCCGAATGGTGCGTGTCGGTCCTCGAGCTTCGCGCGGACGAACGAAAGTCGCGCAGACGACGTGGCGCGCCCGCAGGCTCGACGTGAAGGTTGGTGGAGATGGTTCGCTACATTGATCGCGCGCCGTCGAGGAGACCACCATGGCGATCACGAACACCAAGCGCATGCTCGACACCAAGACGAAGACGAGGCCCATCGCCGAGACGACCGCCAAGATTCCCGCGGTGATGCGTCGGCCGGACGGCGCGCCGCCGAGCGCCGAGACCAAACCAGGGTCCGACATCATGTCGCCCCCGAAGCAATCCTACGAAAAACGCATGCGCGAGCTGTCGCCCGTCGTCCGGCTTCGCAAGAAGCTGGCGTCAAACGCGAAGCGCATGGCGAAGATCGTCGGTGAGGCGCAGCGCTGGAGCAACGCTCCCGAGCTGCGCGAGGCGACGGCGTCGGTCGGCAGCGCGCTCACGGCACTGCTCGCGGTCGCAAGCGCTCTGCCTGACGACTTCAAGCCTGAGCGCGAGCGCCACGTCGGCTCTCGCAAGGTCTCCGTCGGCATGAAGGTCGGGCTCGTGGAGAAGCTGGCGTCCAAGTATGACGGCGTGATCGATGCCGAGGAGCGAACGGCGCTCGAGGTGGTGTCTCTTGCGAAAGGGCTCGTGTCGGTGAGAACCGCCAGCGGTGCGCGCATTGTCCTTCCGATCCGCCATGTGACGAGGCTCGCCTCCGAGACCAACGCGGACGCTATCCAATCGGTCGCGTCTGGCGCTGGCGGCGCGAGCTGACGCCTCCTGCGGAAACCGGAATCCAGCGAAAACGGCGATCACACCCGACGCGATCGCGTACTATCGGACGCTGAGCCTCTTTTGGCGGGCTCGCGGACACGCGAACGGTGGGAATGGTTCCCCTCTGGAGCGCGTCCGGGGGGAACGTTCCGGTGTCGAACCAGCCGTCTCCGAACTTTTCCTACCTCGCGTATCACGACGCGCGCCTCGTCGCGCTCGCGACGCAAGCCGAGGAGGTCTTCGCGAGCGACCCGCCGACGAGCATCGCGAAGCTGCGGCTCTTCGCCGAGGTGCTCGCGAAGCGCGCGGCGGCGAAGGTGGGCCTCCTCCCACTCCCGAACGAGACCCAGCAGACCCTCGTTGATCGCCTGTTCGACAAGAGCGTCATCGGCGCGACGCAGCGAACGCTCTTCCACGACCTTCGGCGCGCGGGGAACGCCGCCGTACACGAGAATCGCGGCGACGCGAACGAGGCCCTCCATCAGCTCCGCATGGCGCGGGAGCTAGCGGTCTGGTTCCAGCGCTCGTTCGGAAACAATCGGAAGTTCGACCCCGGCCCGTTCCTTCCCCCGTCAGCGCCGAAGAAGGTCGAGGCCCAAAGCCCCGCGCTCCAGGAGGAGCTCGTACGCCTCCGCGAGCAGCTCGCGACGCACGCCAAGGAGGCCGAGAGCGCGAAGGCGCAGATCGAAGCGATACGGGTCGCCGCGGAGAAGGAGGCCAAGGATCGTCTCTCAGCCGAGGAGCGCGCCGCGAAGGCCCGTGAGGACGCCGCGATCTGGGAAGCGCTCGCCTCCGAGCAGATGCTCGACCGCGAGAAGGCCGCTGCGAGCGTCACGCGCGCGAAGGAGCTCGAGGACCAGAACAAGAAGCTGCTTGAGGAGCTCGCCGCGCTCCAGGCCGCCGCGGAACACGCCCCTCCGCCCTCGATCCGGGCGACGATCGAGCGCGCGGCCGAGGCCAGCGAAGCCATCGAGCTCGACGAGGCCGCTACGCGCCGACTCATCGACAAGCAGCTCCGTGATGCAGGATGGGAGGTCGACTCCGAGACACTCACCTTCGAGCGGGGCGTGAGGCCGGCGAAGGGAAAGAGCCTCGCGATCGCCGAATGGCCGACCCTCGCCGATGGGAAGGAAGGCTGGGCCGACTACGTCCTCTTCGCTGGTCTTCAGGTCGTCGGCGTCGTCGAGGCAAAGCGAAAGCACAAGGACGTCCTCGGCGTCATCCCGCAGGCAAAGCGCTACTCGTCCGGCTACCTCGTCAAAGGAGACGAGTCCCTGCCGGACGGCAGCCCGTGGGGTCCGCACAAGGTTCCATTCCTATTCGCGACGAACGGACGTCCCTTCCTCCGTCAACTCAAGACGAAGAGCGGCATCTGGTTTCTCGACGCACGCAGGCCGCAGAACCACCCCGTCGCTCTCGAGGGCTGGTACACGCCCGAGGGCCTGCTCGATCTGCTGAAGCAGAACGTCGACGACGCGCACGCGATGCTCAAGGTCGAGCCGATGCCGTACATCGATCGCGAGTACCAGCGTCGCGCCATCCTCGCCGTCGAAGGCGGGCTCGAGGAAGGCAAGCACGAGCTCCTCGTCGCGATGGCGACGGGCACCGGCAAAACGCGCACGTGCATCGGCCTCTGCTACCGCCTCCTCAAGTCGAAGCGCTTTCGGCGCATCCTCTTCCTCGTCGATCGGAGCGCCCTCGGCGCGCAGACCGCAAACGCGCTGAAAGACCTCCGCCTCGAGAGCCTCCAGACCTTCACGGACATCTTCGAGGTGAAGGAACTCGCCGACCTCAAGCCGAATCGCGAGACGAAGCTCCAGATCGCCACGATCCAGGCGATGACGAAGCGCGTGCTCGGGCCGTTCGAGGGCGACGCCGAGGAGCGTATCCCGCCGGTGGACCAGTACGACTGTATTGTCGTAGATGAATGTCACCGGGGGTACCTGCTCGACCGCGAGATGAGCGATCGAGAGATGCTCTTTCGAGACGAGGATGACTACATCTCGAAGTACCGCCGCGTGCTCGACCACTTCGACGCGGCGAAGATCGGGCTCACCGCCACGCCCGCTCTCCACACGAAGGAGATCTTCGGCGCGCCCGTTTTCTCGTACTCGTACCGGGAGGCCGTGGTCGACGGCTTCCTCGTCGACCATGAGCCGCCGATTCGTATCGTGACGAAGCTCGCGCAGGACGGCATCCGCTACGATGCGCGCGAAGAGGTGCTGGTCCTCGACCGCGGTTCACAGACCCTGAAGAAGGAAGAGCTGCCCGACGAGTTGAAGTTCGACGTCGAAGCGTTCAACCGGCGTGTGATCACCGAGGGCTTCAACCGCGCCGTCATCGGCGAGCTCGTCAAGCACATCGATCCCGAGCAGGACGACAAGACGCTCGTGTTCTGCGCGACCGACGAGCACGCCGACATGGTCGTCCTCCTGCTCAAGGAGGCGCTCGCGGCGAAGTACGGTAGCGTGGACGATGACGCCGTCGCCAAGATCACTGGCGCGACCGACCGCTGCCTCGAGGCCATTCGCCGATACCGCAACGAGCGCCATCCGAACATCGCGGTCACGGTCGACCTGCTCACCACCGGCGTCGACATTCCGAAGATCGCGAACCTCGTGTTCATGCGGCGTGTCCGCAGCCGCATCCTTTACGAGCAGATGCTCGGTCGCGCGACGCGCCTCTGCCCCGAGATCGGCAAGGAGCGCTTCCGCATCTTCGACGCCGTCGATCTCTACGCGGCGCTCTCGGACGTTACCGACATGAAGCCGGTCGTCGTGAATCCGCTCGTGACGTTCGAGCAGCTCGTGAAAGAGGTGCTCGACGGCAAGGAAGAGGAGATGCGCCGCGCCGCGCTCGACGAGCTCCTCGCCAAGCTTCAGCGCAAGAAGCGCGCGCTGAAGGGAGAGAATGAGGAGCGGTTCCAGACCGCGGCGGGGATGAACCTCGGCGAGCTCGCATCATTCCTGAAGACGAGCCGAGTCGGTGACGTCGCCGCCTACTTGCGAGAGCACTCAGCGCTAGCGCCCTTCCTGGACCGAACGACGGGAGCCGGGGCGTACAAGATCGTCGTGTCCGAACACGTCGACGAGATACGGGAGGTGACCCGCGGCTACGGCCGTCACGGAAGCAAACCGCCCGCCGACTATCTCGACGCGTTCCGCACGTTCCTGGCGTCAAACCTGAACCGCCTCCCGGCTCTCCTCGTCGTTACGCAGCGACCGCGCGAGCTCACGCGCGAAGACCTCCGGCAACTGAAGCTCGCTCTCGATCAGGAGGGCTTCAACGAAGCATCCGTGCAGACGGCATGGCGCGAACAGAAGAACGAGGATATCGCCGCCACCATCATCGGCTACATCCGGCAGCTCGCCCTCGGCTCGCCGCTCGTACCCTACGCCGAGCGCGTGGACCGCGCCGTCGCCCGCCTACGCAAGACGCGCGCGTTCACCGACCCGCAGGTGAAGTGGCTCGAACGCATCGCCAAGCAGATGAAACACGAAACCGTCGTGGACAGGGCCGCCCTCGACGCCGGGCAGTTCAAGAGCGACGGCGGCTTCACGCGCCTCAACAAGGTGTTCGACGGTGCGCTCGAAACCTTACTTGGCGACCTCGCGGACGAAGTATGGAAGGACGCGGGATGAGCGCCGTCGAGCTCTACTGTTTCCGATGCGCGGACCCCATGCGACGCGTTCGCGGTGAGCTCACGTGCATGCCCGGCGAGATGGGGCTGTCCAAGGTCGTCGAGACCACTCTGCTTCAGCGCTTCGGCGAACGCGTCGACATGTGCGCGGCGCCTCCTGCGCGATTGTCCGCGTGGTACTGCCCGGGCTGTCGCGACCCACTCGCCGACGACATGTCGTGCTCCAAGTGTCGCGAGACTCTCTTCGATCTTCGCTTCCAACTCGTCGAACTTCATCCCCATCGCCACGAACGCTGACGCAATGCCGACGACACAAGACATCGTTCAGAAGCTCTGGAACCTCTGCCATGTCCTCCGCGACGACGGCATCACGTACCACGAGTACGTCACCGAGCTCACCTTCCTCCTCTTCCTCAAGATGGCGAAGGAGACGGGCACCGAGGAGCAGATCCCCAAGAGCTATCGCTGGGACGAGCTCGCAAAGCGCGACGGCATCGAGCTGCTCAACTTCTACAAGAAGCTCCTCGTCGACCTGGGGAGCAACGGCTCGACACGCGTGGGCGCGATCTTCGCGAACGCGTCGACGTCATTCCGTCAGCCGCGACACTTGAAGCAGGTGGTGACCGACATCGACGCGCTCGACTGGTACAGCGCCAAGGAGGAGGGCCTCGGCGACCTGTACGAAGGCCTTCTCGAAAAGAACGCCGAGGATACGAAAAGCGGCGCGGGCCAATACTTCACGCCCCGCCCTCTCATCGAGAGCATGGTGGAGCTCGTAAAGCCGCAGCCGGGCGAGCGCGTGCAAGATCCGGCCGTCGGGACGGGCGGCTTCCTCATCAACGCCGACCGCTACGTGAAGGCTAAGACGGACGGTCTTCACGACTTGCCGACTGCGAAGCAGAAGTTCCAGAAGAACGAAGCGTTCTACGGCGTGGAGCTCGTGCCTGACACGCATCGGCTGGCGTTGATGAACGCGATGCTCCACGACATCGAGGGTGACATCCTGCTCGGCGACACGCTCGGTCCGACCGGCGCGAGCCTACGGAAAGCCGACGTCATCCTGACGAACCCGCCGTTCGGTACGAAGAAGGGGGGCGGCGGGACGACGCGCGATGACATCACGTACCCGACGAGCAACAAGCAGCTCGTCTTTCTCCAGCACATCTACCGGGGCTTGAAACCGGGCGGGCGCGCCGCCGTGGTGTTGCCGGACAACGTCCTCTTCGAGGAGGGGGTCGGTCAGAAGGTGCGCGCCGACCTGATGGACAAGTGCGACCTGCACACGATCTTGCGCCTTCCGACGGGCATCTTCTACGCGCAGGGAGTGAAGACGAACGTGCTCTTCTTCACGCGTGGAGCGAAGGATAAGGACAACACCAAGGCGGTGTGGTTCTTCGACATGCGGACGAACGCGCCGAGCTTCGGCAAGCGCACGCCGCTTGCGCGCGCCCACTTCACCGAGTTCGAGAAGGCGTACGGCGACGACCCGCTCGGAAAGAGCAAGCGGAAGGACCAGGGTGAGACGGGCCGGTTCCGCAAGTTCACGCGCGAGGAGATCGCGAAACGCGGCGATAACCTCGACATCTCGTGGCTCAAGGACGACAGCGTGACCGACCACGCCGACCTTCCTGCGCCGGACGTCATCGCCGCGGAGATCGTCGCGCAGCTCCAGACCGCACTCGAAGAGATGCAGGCACTACAAGAGGAGCTGGACGCGTGAGCGAGCAGCTTCCGCAAGGCTGGCGGCGCGTGTCGCTATCCGAGGTCACTTCGTCGTGCCTTGGGAAGATGCTTGACCGCCAGAAGCACAAGAGCGGCAAGGCGCTCCCGTACCTAAGGAACCAGAACGTCCGCTGGTTCAGCGTCGATGACAGCGATCTCCTCGAGATGTACTTCGAGGACGGTGAGCTTGAGCGATACGGCCTACGTCAGGGCGACGTACTGATCTGCGAGGGGGGCGAACCGGGTCGTGCCGCCATCTGGGACGGTCGCACGTCGGACATGAAGTTCCAGAAAGCGCTGCACCGCGTGCGTCCCCACGCGACCCTGTTGCCGGAGTGGCTCGTCTACCGTCTCTGGCATGATGCCCAGGCGGGACGGCTCAGTAGCTACTTCACCGGCACGACGATCAAGCACTTCACCGGGACGTCGCTAGCAAGGTACGAGCTCCCGCTCCCGCCCCTGAACGAACAGCGCCGCATCGTCGCGAAGCTCGAAGCCCTCCAGGCGCGGAGCCGCCGCGCCCGCGAGGCGCTCGGCGCCGTGCCGCCGCTGCTCGAGAAGCTCCGACAGTCGATCCTCGCGGCGGCATTCCGCGGCGACCTCACGAAGGACTGGCGCGCCAAGAACAAGGACGTCGAGCCCGCCTCGAAGCTCCTCGAGCGCATGCGCACCGAACGCCGCAAGAAGTGGGAGCAGGCCGAGCTCGCCAAGATGAAGGCGAAGGGCAAGCCCCCCACCGACGACAAGTGGAAGGCGAAGTACAAGGAGCCCGCGCCGGTGGAGACCGGGGGCCTCGCTGAGCTCCCCGATGGGTGGTGCTGGGTCAGCATCGAAACCGCTGGCGACGTGTTGCTCGGCCGCCGTCGCGCCGCGCAGGAGTACGTCGCAGGCCAGGATGGGCGGGTCATGCGTCCGTACGTTCGCGTGGCGAACGTCAAGGAGGACCGACTCGAGCTGACAGACGTGCTCGAGATGCCGTTCAACGATGTCGAACTCTCGCTGTACCGTCTCCTGCCAGGGGACATCATCCTGAGCGAGGGGCAGAGTCCAGAACTCGTCGGGCAGAGCGCCGTGTTCGAGGGCGGCGTCGAGGACCTTTGCATCCAGGCCACGGTCCATCGCTTTCGCGCCTACTTGAGCGGGACGACTTCAGCGTTCGCGCAGCTCGTCTTTCTCAGTCATCTGCACTCGGGGGTCTTCATGCGCGCCTCGTCCCTCACAACCAACATCGCGCACCTCACGTCGGAGCGCCTGAAGCCGTTGCCGTTCCCGCTTCCGCCCATAGCCGAGCAAAGCGAGATAGTGCGCCGCGTGCGAGAGGTACTGGAGCGGACCAACAGTGTCGCCACCCTCGTGAAGCAACTGCGAGCAGAGGAGAGGACGCTCTCGGCTGCCACTCTTGCGAAGGCGTTTCGTGGAGAGCTCGTTCCCCAAGACATGGGCGATGAGGCCGCCGCGCCAAAGCCGTCGACGAATGGCAGTGGCGCATCTGGGTTGCGGCGCGAGCGAGCGCGAGAGCCGAAGGTGTCCCATGTGGTCTGATAACGAAACCGACGTCGACTTCCTCGGCTGCTCCCATCTCGTCAAGGCAACGACGTCGGTCATCGCTAACGATTCGCTCCTGCCGGCGACGATCGGCATCTTCGGGGACTGGGGCAGCGGCAAGTCGAGCCTCATGAAGATGGTCGAATTGGAGCTCCGCGAGGACAAGGCGGTTCATGTCCTGTCGTTCAACGGATGGCTCTTCGAGGGCTTCGAGGATGCGAAGTCCGCTCTCATGGCGACGATTCTCGAGGAGCTCACCGCCGAGCGCACTCTTACGGACAAAGCGAAGGAGCTCGTTCCAAAGCTGTTCCGTCGGATCAATTGGATGCGGGCACTCGGCCTTGCCGCGAAAGGCGCGCTCGCGCTTGCTACCGGCGGACTCTCGGGGGGGATGACGGCGATCGCCAAGAGCTTCGACGCGGACGCTGCGTCCAAGTTGCTCGAGGAGGAGGACCTTCGGAGAGGCATCCGCGAGTTTCGGGCCGACTTCGCGAAGCTACTCGTCGAACTCGAGCTCAAGGCTTTGGTGGTGATGATCGACGATCTCGATCGATGCATGCCGGACACCATCATCGAGACGCTTGAGGCGATCAAACTGTTCCTCTTCGTCCCGGGGTCCGCATTCGTGATCGGCGCCGACGAGCGGCTCGTCAAGTACGCCGTGCGTCGGAGGTTCCCCGAACTGCCAGGCGAGCGCTCGGAGGTCGGCCGCGACTACCTCGAGAAGCTAATCCAATTCCCGTTGCGCGTCCCGGCGCTCGGTCGACCGGAGATGGAGACGTACATCAACTTGCTCTTCGCGAAGAACGGTGGACTCACGCCTGGACAGTTCAACGATCTGCGCGCCGCGGCCATCGAAAGGTGTGAGGCGGGGGCGTTGCACGAGGTCCGGTTGAACCACGGTATCGCCGAGGAGGTGCTCGGCGGGACAGTGCCGACCACCCTGGCCGAAAGGCTCGACCTTGCGCGGAGGATCGCTCCCCTCCTTGCCGCTGGTCTCAGCGGGAACCCGCGGCAGTGCAAGCGGTTTCTGAACACCTTCATGATGCGCATCGCGATGGCGAAGACCCGCCAGGTGGAACTCAAAGAGCGCGTCCTCGCGAAGCTCATGCTGCTCGAGTACTTCAGACCCGAATCGTTCAAGAAGCTCGCTGAGGCGCAGGCCGAGCAAGAGGGCAAGCCTAACGAGTTGCGGGCGATCGAGCTGCCATCGAAGCCGCTCGAGGAAGAATCGCCCGCGAGCGTGCCGCCGTCGGAGGATGAGCGGAGCGAGCGGACGCGGCGCCCCGCGCCGCGTCCAGGGGTGCCTACCAAGGCGAGCGAAGCGCCTTCCGACGGCGCCTCAGCGCTTCCGGTATGGCTTGCGGACCCATGGATCATGAACGAGTGGCGCCAGCTTGAGCCCCCGCTCGCGCAAGAGGACCTTCGCCCCTACTTCTTCTTCTCGAGGGACATTCTCGGGTCGCTGGGTGGGTCTGTTCAGCGCATGAGCCCTCGCGCGCAGGAGATCCTCGCAGAGTTGCTAAGTGCCAGCGAAGCCGTGCGCCGAAACGCACTCGGGAAGGCGGCGGGCCTCGCTTCCGCCGATAGCGCAGGTGTGTTCGAGGCGCTGGCCGAGCGTGCTCGCCAGGAAGACGACCTCGGAACTACGGGCTCCGCGTTCGTGCGTCTCTGCGACTGGACAGAGGCTCGCCCCGACCTGTTCGGCCAGTTTGTCACCTTCCTCACGGGACTCCCAGATGCACGCTTGCCCGTTTCGATTGTGCCTAGGCTTCAGACGATGGGCGGCGAGGACGGGGATCGACGTGCTCAGGTAAAGGCCGTCATCTCAAAGTGGGCGCAGGGGACCGCCGGTCCGTTGAAAAACGCAGCCAAGACACGCTTGTCGAAGCTCTGACTCCATGGGGACGTCGAAGTCATACGGTGGACCGAAGGATGTGAGCGGCCTTCTGCCGGCCTGGGCGATCGGCGGAGCCGAAGCCGTGCCTGCCGCGGACGACGGAGCAGGCGCGGCCGAAGTCGACGCGGATGTTGGGAGCGCCACGGACCTCGGCACGTCCCCATCGGAGGCGCCGGTCGATGCGCGGGCGCCTGACAGACCGTGGGTGTCGGCGAAACGGCAGCTCGGAAAGGTCGTCCAGGCCGGGGGCACCCGCGCCGCGTTCGTCGACGCAGGGCGCGCGTACGTACGTGCCCGCGGAGGGGCGTCGCAAGCGTCGTCCGGCGCGAGTTCTGGTAGACGGGCGACCGCCGCTTTGGGCGGCTTCCTCTCCGGCATCGCGACGCAAGGAGTTAGACCGGCGCTCGAACGTCTCGGGCTTGCGCTGCTCGCCGGTCGTGACGCTCACGAGGTCTTCGCCGCCATCACGAATGCAATCGCGCCTGGTGGAGCATCGCTCGAGGAAGCCGTTGCGCGTCGCGCGACCACCGAGGTCTTGCAGGAGCTCTACGAACGCTATGCGGTTGAGACGGACGGGATCGCGAAGCTAGACGCCATGGGCGTCGAGGACATTCGCGAAGCGATCCAATCGTCTATCGCTTCGTACGTCTACCATCGTTGGCTTGAGGAGCTCGGGGCGAAGATCGAGGAGAAGTCGGTGTCCGCCCGCGAGGCCGAACGTCTTGAACGAGACATGAAGGCCTACGTGCAGGACGTCGTGCGCCTAGATCTCGCCCAGCTCGATCTCCTTACCATCGACTGGGGAGGTCGGACCGGCTCGCGCCTCATGGAGGAGCTCTACGCGCAGGCATACGCCGTTCTCGGAGGCTCTACCGCATGAGATGGGACGTCACCGTTCGGATCGGCCTCGACGACGACTTCGTGAGCGACGTCGCTGCGGACACGCCACGGCTGAATGTCGCGCTCGATCGCAACGGAGAGCCCGGTCTCGTTCAGGAGCACGTCATTCGCGAGATCTCCGAACGTCTGGGCGCATTCCCATCCCGCACGGCGCAGGATCTGCTCGCCGTGGCAATAGCCGTCTACGCAGCCGACACGCGGATTCCGAGGGCGCTTGCCACCGATAACTGGACGCGGGAGCTCCTGTTGCGTGTTCCGGTGTTCGACCATTCGACGTGGGAGAGACTCACCCCGACCTTTACGCGAGCATTGAACTTTCTCACGGGCGACTCGTGGTCGTTCTCGTTTCGCCCTCGGAGAGAGGCGCCTCGGGCAGAGGAACCGAAGGATCAGTCGGTTGCTGATGCTGTCGATGTGGAGCTGTTCTCCGGCGGGCTCGATTCGCTCGTTGGAGCGATCGAACTACTCGAGGCCGGCCGGAGAGTTGTCCTTGCCGGCCACTACGGTGCCGGCGTAACCAACTCGGTCCAACAGAACGTGCTCGGGGCTTTACAGGACCACTACCGAGAACGCGTCGTCCCCTGCATGTTCCACGTTCAGCCGCTCAAGAGCGCGGAGCGCGAAGGCGAACCATCGATGCGCTCTCGGTCCCTGCTCTTCCTCTCGCTCGGCGTCGCCGTCGCGACGGCGCTAGGGCCGGGGCGCACACTCACGGTCTGCGAGAACGGGCTGATCTCGCTCAACGTCCCCTTGACGAATCCGCGCATCGGAAGTTGGAGCACGCGCACGACGCATCCGCACTTCATCGGTCTGTTTCGTGAGATCCTTGCGGGGCTGGGATTGGACGTTCGCATAGCCGTTCCTGCTCGGTTCAAAACAAAGGGTGAGCTGCTGGGCGGCGCACCAAACCAAGCGCTCCTGCGGCAGATCGTACCTATGTCGATGTCGTGCTCGCATCCCGAGCAGGGACGCTTCCGCGGGCTCACGCCCGGGAACCACTGCGGGTACTGCGTACCATGCATCGTCCGGCGTGCCTCGATTAACGCTGCCTCTCTCCCCGACGCTGCGTACGATATCGACGTGCTGAGCACCACGACCACGCTCGCCGGAGACACGCGAAAGGACCTGCGTGCCTTCCAGATCGCGATCCAGCGGTTTCGCTCCGCCAGATCCTCGCAGATGCTTTTCGATGTGCTGAGCACCGGCCCCTTGCCGCCGGAGGACGCTATCGACTACGCGGCCGTGTATCGGCGCGGAATGGAGGAGATCGCCCGTTTTCTGGTGCCGAGCTGATGACCATGGCTACGACACCGGAGTCCACACCGCGCCTCGACTTCGAGTACGTCGACGCGCATTGCCACGTGGATCTCTTCCCGAGTCCTGCGGAGTTGGTAGCCGAAGCCAACGCCGAGCGCGTCTTCACCATCGCGGTGACGAACGCGCCGTTTGTCTTCGATCACACGCGTTCGCTCGCGCGCGGCAGTGCGCTCGTGCATCCTGCTCTCGGCCTGCATCCTGAGCTCGTCCATTCCCATGGGCGCCAGCTTGCCACGCTCTGCGAGCGTCTTGAGGAAGTGCGCTTTGTCGGCGAGGTAGGGCTCGACTACAGCACCAGTGATCACGCGTTACGCGCCGAACAGCGGCGCGTGTTCGACGCGGTGCTCGAAGCATGCGCCAGAGTGGGGGGCAAAGTACTCACCATCCACTCGCGGCGTGCGGCGGGAGATGTCGTGGCGGCGATTGGTCGTGGCTCTCCGGGGCGGGTCATCCTTCATTGGTTCACGGGAACCGTGCGCGAGCTAGAGCGCGCTGTCGCGGCGGGGGCATACTTCTCCGTCAACGTCGCCATGTTCGAGTCGAAGAACGGGCGGAGCCTCATCTCTGCGATGCCGCGTGAGCGCGTGGTGACGGAATCCGACGGCCCCTTCGTGCGCCGAGCTGGAGAGCCAGCGTCGCCGAGGGGGATGCGCGCCGTTGTGGAGTTGCTCGCGCGTGAGTGGCGGCTCCCGACCGGAGAGGCCGCCCGCGTGATCCGCACGAACTTTGAATCATGCGCTGGACCACTCGAGCTCCAGCCTGAGAAGAGGCATGAGTGACACATCTCGCCCGCGGCGGAGAGAAGCGTCTCCTCGGGCGCAATTCGCAGCGAGCGTCGTGAGACGCGAGGTTGGTCTGTCGGCTGGGCCACCGAGGACATCGACTCGGAATTGGATGTCGCTTCGCACGTCGGTGAACTGAACTCGAGCTCGGGATGTGCAATGGAAGATCATGTTCCCACCGCGGCACTGCGCGTCGCCTTCAGCAAGCCTGCCGTCGTCTGGAAGCTATAGGACTCGACCAGGAACACCGCGATCGTCTTCGCCGCGTTCACGACGACTCGGGCGTGGTGGAGCGCTGGCTTCCGGGTGCGTGCGTGACGGTCGCTGATCTTGTTCTGGAGCGACGCGAGGCCGTTGACCGTCTGGACCAAGCCGCGCACGACGTCTTTGAAGCGATCGTCGAGGTCGGGCCGCTCGTCGTCGAGGCGGAGCAGCTTTGTTACCGCCTTGTACTGTTTCGGCAGCTCCCCCTTGTAGTCGCCCTTCGCCCCGACGAGTCGAAGCTCGAGCTCGCCCAGCACGGCCTCGAGCAACGTCCGCGCGTTGGTGATGGCGCCCTCGAGATCGCCGCGCGCCAGCTTCGCGTCGCACTTCTCGACCTGCTCTCGAACATACGCGTCCGTGAGAATGTCAGCCGCGCCCGACGCTGTCGGAAGCTCCACGCCTTGCGTTGAACGAAGGACGAACTTCTTACCGTACGGGACCAGGCTCAGCGAGTCGTGGACGAGGTACTCGTTCAGGTGGGCGACGGCTGCGTCGGCCGAGAAGTCTGTTCCAATAAAGTCCGTGCGCCTAACGGCAGCCTCGAGGATCTTCCGCATCTCCGGCTTGCCGTTGAAGGCCTTGAGCCAGCCTTCGGTCTTCGACGCACGGCTACCTTCGATCGGAGTGGAGGTCTTCAGGCCTAGATCTTCGATGAAGAACTCATCAAGCAAGGCATGGGTGCGGTACGGAGAGAGTGACTCCTCCTCCCGAACCCAGTCGCCGGCGATGATCCGTGCCGCGCCCTTGATCGTCCCGAACCCCAGTCGCACGCCCGCCATGCGGCGATCATTCTACGACTCGATTCACGACGCGTCGCGCAGGATCACGACTCACGCGCCTCGCACGTGCCCGAGTCTCCAGCGCTAACCTCGCCGCGTCGCACTCATCCGAGTGGAACGTCAACACCGGCAGAACCACGTGAGGCGAAGGGACGACTACACGTGGCTGAATTATTGGGAGTCTTGCCACGGGAAAAACGGGACGTTTGCGCGAGTCATAGGGGGCACGGGGCTCTTGGCCCAGGAGGCGAACATGGCTCGAAAGAAGCGTAAACGGGCACACGGGCAGGGATGCGTGTACGAGCGCGGACCGAACAATTGGTGGATCAAGTGGCGCGAAGGCGGCCGCGTGCGGTACTCGGGCGCGTACGAGACGCGCGAGCTCGCCGAACAGGTCCGGGCGAAGATCGTCGCCGATATCGCGGCGGGCCGCGCCGGGCTCCCGGTCGAAGAGGCGCCTGCGTCCCTGCTCGCAACCCTCGCGGAGGACTGGCTCGAACGCCGAAAGCGAACCCACCGAGCGGCCACCGATGATGTCTGCCGCTGGAAGAAGCACCTCAAGCCGTTCTTCGGGCGACAGACACCCGCCGAGGTCGATGGGGCGGTGATCCGTCGCTACGTCGAGGCCAAGCTCGCGAGCGGACTGAACCCGGCGACCGTCGGGCACACGATCAGGCTGCTATCGACCTTCTTCAGCGACCTCGTCGAGAACGGGCACGCGACCGCCAACCCGGTCCGCACGCTCCCGCGTTCGACGCGCCGCCTGTATCGGCCGACGTGCGACCCGAAGGCGACGCCGTTCATCGAGAAGCTGGTCGACGTGCGCCGCGTCTTCCTCGCCCTACCCGAACCCGTCAGCGTCGCCTTCGCCGTCGGGGCGTTCGCCGGGCTTCGCACCGCCGAGGTGCTCGGCCTCGAGTGGCGCGACATCGACCTCGCCGCAGGCCGCATCCACGTGCAGCGCCAGGTTCAGGAAGGCGAGGTGGCGATCCTCAAGGACGACGAGTCGCGCATCGTGCCGATCCAGAGCGCCCTGGCCCCCATTCTGAAGCGATGGCATCTGAAGACCGGCGGAGCGGGAAAGCTCTTCGGCCCGCAGTACGAGCGCCGGGGCGGAAAGCCGGGAAGCCCCCCGCAGTACACGCGCGCGGCAACGCTGCGCCGGCATCTCGAGCGCGCGCTCGCGACCTGCAAGCTTCCGAGCATGAAGTGGTATCACGCGACCCGGCACACGTTCGCGAGCCAGTGGGTCCTCCACGACGGCAGCATCGAGAAGCTCGCCGCCGTCCTCGGCCATAGCTCGACGGTCGTGACCGAGCGCTACGCGCATCTCCGGCCCGACCTCTTCAGCGCGCGCGAGCGCGACCTCCTCAAGGTGGACCTCGTGCCGCGCCAGGCGGTGGCGCGCCTCCCGGTGCCCCCGGCCAAGGCCGCTCGGAATGGCGCCTGAGCGTTTGGTTACGCCCTGGTTACGATGCACGATTGATCGCCGGAGCCACGCAGTGTAAGGCTACGGAACTCTTTACCTGCGCCCGTAGCTCAGCTGGATAGAGCGTCGGCCTTCGAAGCCGAATGTCGTAAGTTCGAATCTTACCGGGCGTGCCACCTCCAAGAGTCCGCGAGCATCCGCCGATGCTCGCTGGCGTCCACGAGCCGGCGGAAAAGCCGAGCTCTCGGCGATGGGAGGTTCCTTGCGGGGCGCCTCCATGACAACCACCGGCCGCCCTCAGGACGCCGGCATCCGCCAGCGTCCACTCGCGTTGGATACAGCCCTGGCTACAGTCATGGCTCGACGGACATTCGAGGCGCGTCAGACCGCGCGACACCGGGCCGGCTTCGGCGAGCACGATCGAGGCCAAGGTCGCTCAAGGCGTGGTTTTATCGGGAATGCTGGACGATTGGAGATGTTCCTGCCCACATTCATGTCCAATCCTCGCGCCCAGAGATACCATCGGCATCATCGCCATGGACGTTCTCGCTGACGTACTTTCCGTGACGCGGATGGGGGCGACCGTGATCGCTCAAGCCGAGCTCGTGCCGCCGTGGGGGCTCGAGGTCGATCCCATCGCCGAGGCGCACGTGCACGTCGTTCAACGCGGCACCTGCTGGTTGCGGACGTCGGTGGAGCGTCAGCATGTCCACCTCGGCGCGGGCGACGTGGTGTTGATTCGGGGCGGCGTGGGGCACTCCATCTGCGACAACCCGAAGACGAGACCAGCGCCGTACAAGAAGGTGCTCAACGCAATGCCACATCGCCTTGCGTCCTTGCCAAAGTCGCGGGCCCACGAAACGACCGTGGTGCTCTGCGCGAAGTATCTCTTCCAGCACGTCGGACCGCACCCGCTCACCTCCCTGCTTCCGCCACTGATCCACCTGCGCGCGCACGAGGCGGAGCGTCATGTCCAGCTTCAGCTCCTACTCCAGCTTCTCCGCCACGAAGCTATCGACGCCGGGTGCGGCACGGAGCTCGTGGTTCCTCGGCTCGTCGACAGCTTGCTCGTGTTCGTCGTGCGAGCTTGGCTCGAAGGGCAGCCGGTCGGTGCTGGGGGGTGGTTCGGTGCGCTCCGGGATCCGGCGATTGCAAAGGCGCTGTCCCTCATTCACGGACAGCCTCAGTCGTCGTGGTCCGTCGAAGGCCTGGCGCGCCAGGTCGCGCAGTCACGAGCGACGTTTGCGCGCCGATTCGCCGAGCTCGTGGGCGAAACGCCCGCCGCGTACCTGACGCGTTGGCGCATGTGCCTTGCGACCAAGTTGCTGTGTGAGACGGACGTGTCTCTCGACGAAGTTGCCTCTCGCGTGGGCTACGAGACGGCGCCCGCGTTCTCCAAGGCATTTCGCCGAAGCCATGGGAGCGCGCCGGGGCGTTTCCGATCGCTGGCTCGAGAAGAGCTCGAAGCACGCGCCGCTACGAGCGCACCGGTAGCTCGCTCAATGAGACGAACGGACAAGACGTAGCGCCTCGTGGGCATTTTCGTCTTCCGTGCAGTCGCTACGTTGCGTGCACCGACGAAAGGAAATGCCGTGATCGAGTTCTTTACGTTTGGCTCCACCAATGGTCACAAGGTCGCAATTGCGCTCGAGGAGCTTGGTTTTCCATACGAAGTCCGCACCGTGAGCATCTTCGCGAACGAAGGACACTCGCCGGAATTTCTGGCCGTCAATCCGACGGGGAAGATCCCGGTCATTCGGGATCGTGAGGTCGATCTCGTTCTCACCGAGTCGGATGCGATCTTGCTCTACCTCGCCGACAAGGCGGGACGTCTCGTGCCGCCGTCCGGCAAGGAACGCATGCGTGCGATCGAGCTCTTGTTCCTACAAGCGTCTTTGCAGGGACCGATGTTCGGGCAGCGGATGCACTTCTCGATCTTTTCGACGGAGACGGTTCCGTATGGGATTCGTCGCTACGAAGAGCAGGGGAAGAACATCGACAAGCTGGTCGACCAGCTACTGGCCGGGCGCAGCTACTTCCTCGGCGCCGAGTACTCGATCGTCGATATCGCATTCTACGGCTGGTACTTCGCAGCGAAGTGGGCGGGTTTCGAGTTCGACCAGCACGCGAATCTCAAGGCCTGGTTCGAACGCGTCGGCTCTCGGCCAGCCGTCGCACGGGGCGTCACCATCCCGAGCAGCCTTCCGAGGCTTCCCGCGCGAAAGCGCGCGTAGCGGACAGGCCCGGTGATTTACCGCAACCGGCCAAGCGAACGGAGAAAGTAGCCTTATGTTCGTCGTATTTCTGCGATTCTCGAACAACAAGAGCAGGGCGCGTGAGCTCATGGCAGCCCACAACGAATGGATCAAACGTGGTTTCGATGAAGGCCTCTTCCTGCTTGTCGGCAGCCTTCAGCCCAATCTCGGGGGTGCTGTCCTTGCGCACAACACGACGCGCGCCGAGCTGGAAGCGAGGGTTCTCACAGATCCATTCGTCGCGCACGACGTCGTGAAGGCCGAGCTGCTCGAGGTGTCGCCGTCCAAGGCGGATCCGCGCCTCGCGTTCCTGCTCACCTGAGGCCGAGTTGGTTGCTTGGATAAAGGCTCCACGATGACGTCGACGATGCCCGGACTGGACGGGAAGGCGCGGTGCCGATGGAGCGATGCGGCTCCCGATTTCCTCGCGTACCACGACACGGAATGGGGGATGCCGGTCGCGGACGACCACCGCTTGTTCGAGAAAATCTGTCTTGAAGGATTTCAGTCAGGGTTGAGTTGGCGGACCATTCTCTCCAAACGCGAGAATTTTCGTGCGGCGTTCCACAACTTCGACATCGACAAGGTCGCGCGATTTGCGACCCGCGACGTCGAACGTCTTCTCGCAGACAAGGGAATCGTTCGCCATCGCGGCAAGATCGAGGCGGCGATCAACAACGCGCAGCGCGCGCGCGAGCTTGTGCGGCAAGAGGGATCGCTGGCGGCTTTCTTCTGGCGCCACGAACCGGATGCGAAAAACCTCGCCAGTCCGCAGACGGTGTCCACGTCGGTCGAAGCGACAGCTCTTTCCAAAGAACTGAATAGGCGAGGCTGGAAGTTTGTCGGTCCGACCACGGTCTACGCGTTCATGCAGGCGATGGGCCTCATCAACGACCACGCCGAGGCGTGCTTCGTGCGGGCCAAGGTTGAAAGGGCCCGCGCGGCATTCAAGCGGCCGCGCAAGTGATCGTGGCGACGCGTCGCTGGGTGGAGCGAACGGGTGCGATGGTTCTGTTTCGACCGTCAGCCCAGGCAGTCATCCTGGCACGAGCTGGCATCTCCGACGCGCTCGCGAGCCGCGGACGCCCAAGGTAGCCACCGGCCCATCGAGAGCGTCCGAAGTACCGTCCGATGCGACGACAACCGCCATGCTCGACCGCGTCTACGGCCACCGCCGCCCCGTGGCGTCCAAGGCCCTGGTCGACGCGCACTTCGCCGCGGTCGTTCCCATCTCGGCCGCTCGCAAGCGGCGCAAGACTGCGTAAGGGCTGGATACAGCCCTGGATACAGACGCTCGTACGACCCCGTCTTTTCCGGCGTCGCATTCGGCCTTCGAAGCCGAGTGTCGTAAGTTCGAATCTACCGGGCGTGCCCACGAGTGCTCCCCGCGACGCTGAAGATGGCGTCCGGGGAGTCCGTCACGTCCACGCTGTCCGTTGGCTCTGCCGCGGCAGGTGCTGGATGCAGTCGGGCTACGGCGCGGGGGTAGACGCCGCGAAGAAGCCCGTGACGGCAGCTGCGAACTCCCGAGGTTTTTCGAAGTACACGAAGTGCCCTGCACCGTCGATCCATCGAACCTCGGCTCCCCAGATCAAGGCAGCGGCCTCGATGTTCGCCTTCCCGATGACTTCGCTCGAGCGCCCGGCGACGAGCAGCGATGGGACGGGCAAGCGAGCTTCAGCATCGGGAGCCGTCGCACCCAGGTACCCCTCCTTTTCGAACGTCGAAGCGACTCGCGGAGACGTGCACGCCATCACACCGGACGCCTCGTCGAGAGCTTCCATCTCCGTCTGTGTCGCCTTCGACGCGTAGTGCAGGCGTGCCTGAAGCGGAAGGCGACCGAGGAGCCCGTAGAGCTTCTTCAACTTGTCGAAGGTCGATCCCTCCCCGCGGGACAGCGAATGAACCTCTTCAGCCTTGGCGGGGAAGTCACTCTCCGCAATGCCGTCGACGAAGCTGACCTGGTGCGCGAGCGCGCGCTCGATGCGAGGCGTCGTGTCGACCATCACGATGGAGCTCACGTTCTGGGGGTATCGACGTGCGTACTCCGCTGCGATGACGCCGCCGAAGGAGTGCCCGATGAGCCCGAGATGTTCGGCGCCCACCGCCTTGCGGATGCGGTCGATGTCCTCGACCGTTCTGGCCATACCGTAGGCGGCGTCCGATCCCTCGAACCCAGAGCGTCCACAACCACGCTGGTCTATGTAGAGTACACGAAACTGGCGTTCGAGTAGCTCTCCGGCGCTCTTCTCGAAGGCGAAGGCGTTGTACCCAGGTCCGCCGTGAAGATACGCCACGACGGGGGCGCCGGGCTTTCCGGACACTTTGTGCCAGACGGAGACGCCGTCCGGCATCACGAGAAACTGACCTCCGTCCGAGAGACGACGATGCGCGGAGCAGACGTCGGTCGCGACGGAGTGGTCGGCCTCGACGTGGGGTGTCCGAGCGAGCTTCGGACTACATGCCCCTGCGACGACTCCGAACGCGAGAAGGACCACCGGCGCCGGCCCGCAGAAGAACGGACGCGCGGCACCCCGCGTCGGTCTTGCCTTGGCCTCGCGTTGGGACCGCATCAGCAGCACCGAACGTACCATGCTCGCCATTCCATCGGGCTCGCCCGACTGTGAGCGTGGGGACTCCGGCTGGGGGACGACCGTCCGTGTCGGTGACTCAAGTGGGGCGACGCGAAGGCTCGTACCAACCTCCGCAACCACGGCGTCGCCTTCGCCGACGCCGTGACCGTCTTCCTCGACCCTCGAGCTAGCTCGTCCTGTCTCGCCGTCGCCTGCCCTCGACGGGACGTAAGCCGGACGGCACCTCCGCTTTCGCTTCTGTTCGTGGGATCGCCTCGTCCCACGAGCGACAGATGTCGCCGATCGAACAGATCGAACGGCTCGGCTCGGCGCTCCGAGGTGAAGCGATTTCAAGCGCTTCGACGTGACCCGGATGCGGCATGTCCGATGCACCCCGGAAGGTCATGACGATCGGCGACGCGCGCGAGCGTCGTCGTCGATCGGCGATCGACGAGAGCAAGGTGAAGCAATGGAACGCCATGAAGTATTTCTCGGTACGGGACACGAAGACGACGCTCTCCCGCTCACGGCGGCCGTCTCCGGCGGCCTGATCGGCGCGACGGCCGGCATCATCGGCGGCGTCGGCGGCGTCGCGCTCGCGGCGATCGCCGGCGCGGTGTTCGGTGCGCTCGGCGGTGTGGTGCTGGAGCGGCAACGCAAGCGCCTGGAGATCGACGAGGACGAAGGCACGAGCGCGGAGGCGCTGATCGAAGCGCCGCGCGCAGACGGCGGTGCGTGGGAGACGCGGCAGCATCCGAGGCCCCACCTCCACTACGCGTATCCGAAGAGCTTCGCGGTCGGCTCGATGTTCATCGACCCGTAGGTCTAGAACGTCCGAGCACCGCGTCGGCGCGGGCGCGGTGCTCGGCGATCGTGCGTGTTCGGCGAGCCGCGTCCGCCGCCGCCGCTGGACGAGAGGGTGCCGTCACACGCCACGCGGAAGCTTCGAGGAGATCGTCCCCTCGAGAGGATCCGCTAGGCTTCTCCAGCATGGGGATCCGAGGCATGTACGCGGCGCTCGCTCCCGTCGGCATGCTTATGCTGTCGATCGCCGGCTCGTCGGCGTGCGGAAAGTCGTCGGTCGAGCCGCCGCCGACGGTCTGGCACGACCTCGCGACCGGTGAGGCGATCGCCCGGAAGGAGCACAAGCCGGCGGTCGTCTTCTTCTTCGCCGAGTGGAGCGTCGCCGACAAGATGCTCGCCGAGCAGACGTTCCCCGATCCCGACGTTCGCGCGGCCATGAAGGACTTCGTCGCGATCAAGGTCGACGTGACCAATGACGAGGACAGAGCCGTGCGGCGCGCTCAGGAGCGGTTTCTCGTCGTGGGCGTTCCGACGGTCATCGTCCTCGCGTCGTTCGACCCGCCGCCCGACGACGCGAGCGCTCGCCTGCGCAACGACGAGCTCTTTCGCGCGCACGAGTTCATGAAGCCAGGACCACTGGCCGCCTCGCTTCGCTCGGCCAAGCAACAGCTCGATCGACGTTGAGGCGACGCATCGCGCATCGCGCCGATCGCGGAGCACGCGCGCGCCGTCCTCCGCGCGGCTCCTCGTCGGGCGCGGCCCGCCCCGAGGCTAGCCGGGCGCCCCGCGGACCGCCTAGCTCACGTCAAGACGCCGAAGGCGCCGCGTTGCGCTCGGGCGTGAAGCGGACCTCGAGCCGCTGGACGCGGCGTCGGTGGGTGGCCATGACCTTTGCGAAGACGCCCTCCGCGAGGCGCACGACGTCGCCGACGTGGGGGAGGTGACCGAGCTGCTCGAGGACGACGCGGCCGATGGGCTCGCCGGCCCATTGCTCGGCGACGGGGACGCCGGCGTCGCGGAGATCGTCGACGGTGGCGCCGCCGTCGACGTTCCAGGCGTTCGCCTCGCCCGCGATGGGCGCGACGCGCGCGGGCTCGACGTCGAGCTCGTCGCGGATCTCGCCGACGATCTCCTCGACGAGGTCTTCGAGCGTGACGATGCCGCTGGTGCCCCCGTACTCGTCGACGACGACCGCGAACGGCGTCTGCTCGCGCTGCATGTCGCGCAGCGCGGAGAGGCCGCCCTGCGCCTCGGGGAAGAAGAAGACGCGCCGCTCGAGGCCGTGGAGCGTCGTCCGCTCGCGCGCGCGCGGATCGAGGAGGAAGTCCTTGGCGTAGAGGTAGCCCGCCACCTCGTCGAACGACTCGCGCACGAGCAGCACGCGCGAGAACTGGTGCCTCTGGAGGAGCGAATAGGCCTCCTCGCCGGTGGCGTCGATCGAGAGCGCGATGACGTCGACGCGGGGGACCATCATCTGGCGCACGGGGCGCGTGCCGAACCGGAGGATCCGCTCGATGATGCGCCGCTTGTCTTCGGTCTTCGGGTCGCGGGTGGCGGCGGCGGCGAGGATTCCGATGAGCTCGTCCTCGGAGAGCGTGCCCTCGTTGACGTGGTCGGGGTCGATCCCGAGCGCGCGCAGGACCACGCGCTGCGCCTTCTCCAGGACCCAGAGCACGGGGCGGAAGACGGTGTTGACGATCTGGAGCGGCAGCGCCGAGACGAGCGACGTCGCGACCGGGTGTTGGATCGCGACGAACTTCGGCACGAGCTCGCCGACGAGCAGGTGGAGGAACGTGAGGAGGCCGAGGCCGAACACGCCGACGGCGATGTGGCCCGCGCGCCCGAGCGGCTCGCCGCGCACCGCCATCGCGACGTGGTCGGCGAGGGCCGTCACGGCGGGCTCGCCGATCCAGCCGAGGCCGAGGCTCGCGACCGTGATCCCGAACTGCGTCACCGACAGGTAGCGATCGAGGCGCTGCAGCACGTCCTTCGCGGCCGACGCGCGGCGATCGCCTCGGCGGATCGCGCGGTCGAGCTGCGTGATGCGCACCTTCACGAGCGCGAACTCTGCCGCGACGAAGAACGCGTTCAACGCCAGACAGAGCACCGACCCGAACAGCGCGAGCACGATCCTTTGCACGCCAGAGCCGTGCCGCGCGGCCGGCCCCGCGCGGCAGCCGTGGCCTCGGCGAAACGCGCCGGGCCCGGTGAGCTCGAGGAGGGCAGCTTGTCTCGGGGCGAGCGATCGCGCTCACGCCGCGGAGCCTCCGGAGCGCCGGGCGCGCTGGACCCGAGCGGGCGCGCGACGCCCAACGAGCTTGATCGACGTCTGCAGATCGTTTATCCGACGGGTGGGTGTCGCGGATCTTCCGCGGCAGGACACCGAGGCTGGTCGGGCCGCCATCCTCCTCGCGTGACGCGCGTCACGGAGGAGAGGCATGGCAGGAGACGATCCCGCGGCCCAAGAGGCCGCTCGCTCGGGCACGGAGCCCGTCGTTCGCCCGACGGAGGCGATTCCGCCCGGCGCCTCGCCGGTCGCGCGGCGGTGGGCGAGGCGACTCGTCACCCCGATCGAGTCGTTCCTTCACATCGAGGCGGCGAGCGGAATCGTGCTCCTCGTCATGGCCGCGGTGGCCATGACGATCGCGAGCTCGGCCTGGTCCGGCGCGTTCCACCGGCTGCTCGAGCTGCCGATGGGCCTCCGGTTCGGGGCGGTGACGATCGAACGACCTCTCCACTTCTGGATCAACGACGGCCTGATGACGATCTTCTTCTTCGTCGTCGGGCTCGAGATCCGGCGCGAGATGTACGAGGGCGAGCTTTCCAATGCGCGCCGCGGCCTCCTGCCGATCGCGGCCGCGCTCGGTGGGATGGTCGCGCCGGCGCTGATCTACCTCGCGTTCGCCGGTCACACGCCGGAGGATCGACCCGGCTGGGGTGTCCCGATGGCGACCGACATCGCGTTCGCGGTCGGCCTCCTCGCGCTCCTCGGCAAGCGTGTGCCTCCCGCGCTTCGCGTGCTGCTGCTCGCGCTCGCGATCATCGACGACATCGGGAGCATCGTCGTGATCGCGACCTTCTACTCGGGGGCGCTGGACCCCTCGGGCTTCCTCATCGCGGCCGGCGGCGTCGCGGCGATCGTCTCGCTCCAGCGCATCGGCGTCCGCCGCGCGTCGATCTACGTGATCCCGGGCGTGATCGTCTGGCTCGGCGTCTGTCGGTCGGGGGTCCACCCGACGATCGCCGGCGTCATCGTCGGACTGCTCACGCCTGCGCGACCGTGGCTCGGTCCGGAGGGGCTCGTCGCGCTCGCGCGCCGGTCGGCCGAGGAGGTCGAGCACGAGCTCGAGGCCAAGCCGGGCGCCGCCGTCGCGTCGGAGAGGCTCGCGGAGGAGGCCTCGCGGATCGACCTCGCGAGCAGGGAGGCGCTCGCTCCGGCGACGCGCCTCCAGAGGATGCTGCACCCATGGGTCGCTTTCGTGATCATGCCGATCTTCGCGCTCGCGAACGCAGGCGTGACGCTCGACGCGCGCTCGGTGGCTCCGTCGCTGCTCGGCGCCGGCATCGTCGTCGGGCTCGTCGTCGGCAAGCCGATCGGGATCCTCGCCGCCTGCTACGCGGTCGTCCGGCTGCGCGTCACGTCGCTCCCGCGCGGCATCGCGTGGCGCGAGCTCCTCGTGCTCGGGCTCGTCGCCGGCATCGGCTTCACGATGGCGCTGTTCGTCGCCGCGCTCGCCTTCCCCGAGGGTTACAAGCTCGAACAGGCGAAGGCGGCGATCCTCGTCGCGTCGACGCTGGCGATGACGATCGGTCTGGCGGCGGGGCGCCTGCTCCTCGCGCCCGAGGTCGCGCGCGGCGCGGCGAAGACGGCGTCCGAGGCCGAGACGTCCGACGACGTTTGAGGCGTCGATCAGGGCAAGGTCGCGCGCACCGTGTTGCTCGTCACCTCGCACGACGAGCTCCCTGCGAGGAGACGCTTGACCGCCTCGCTCTCGCCGCCGCCCTTGCGTGACTCGAGCCCCGGATCGTTGCGGTAGGTGAGCTTGAGGTCGTACGTCCCCGTCGCGAACGGCGGCGACGGGACCCAGTCCTTCACGGAGCGCGAGGCGCCGGGCGCGAGCGTGATGATCTCGTTCGCCTCGATGCGGTTCATCATCCCGCAGCGCCCGCCCTCGAGCGGCGCCGCGGGCGCGCCGTGAACGGTGGCCGACCACGTCACGACGGGCGTCCTCCACCCGACCTCGCTGCCGTCGCCGGGGACGACGAGGCGAAGCGTCTTCGTTCCGTCGTTCTTCAACGTCAGCGTGAAGCGCTGCGCGCCCGCTCGCGCGCCGCCGTCGTGGACGATCGCCTTCAGGCCGCATGGAGCCGGAGGGGTCACCGGAGCGGGCGCCCTCAGGCCCGACGCGCCGTCGAGCGACGCCTCGCTCTCTTCGTCGTGCCCGCGGGCGTGCGCGTCGGTCGACGCGGCCTCGGAGGACGCCTGCGACGCCGCTCCTTCCGGCTCCGGCGGCAAGGCCAGGACGCCGATGGGGAGCGAGGTCGGACGCGGAGGCGCGTTCGGGCTCTCCGCCGTCGCGCTGCCGGAGCTCTTCGCGCACCCGGCGAGCGCAGTCAGGAGCAGCGTCGCGATCGTGACTCTCGGCACCCTCGGCATTCCTCGATTGTAGTCGCGCGCGGGCCGCGACACCCCATTCGAGAGGGGTCGATCGTCGCCGGCGCCGCGCCCGAGCTCACGCCGAACGGTCGAGGCGTCGAGCAGCGCGAGCGAGGCGCGTCGCCCCGCGGCCTACGCTCGAGGCTCACGCGCGCGACGCGTGAACGAAGCGCTCTCGAGCGGTCGAGGCAAACTGCCAGCATGTGCTCCCGACTCCCCCCTATTTTCTCGCTCGCGCTTGGTGGAAGGCGCGGCCGACAAATACATTCGCGCACCGGACGACGCGCCGCCGCGCTGTTGCGCGGTGCGAGCGAGGTGCCCTCGGCGCCTCGTCGTCGCCTGATTCACCCATCTCCGAAAGTCGTCTTCGATGTCGTCTTCCCGATCTCTCGACGTGGCGCGCGTGTGCGCCCTCGCCGGTCTTTGTCTCGCCGTTGCGTGCGGTGGCCTGAGCGGCGGACCCGACGGCGAGCCGTCGACACCGCGCTTCGGCGGCGAGGGGGCGACGAGCGGCGCGCCGCTTCCCGGCGACCGGTTGCTCCCTCCTCGTCACGCGCGCGAAGGCGCCGGAGGCTCGGGCGCGCCGTCGCGCGGTCCGAGCGAGCCGGCGCCGTTCGAGCCTGAGGCCATCCCGATGCCGTTCCGCGGCGTGAACCTCGCGGGCGCCGAGTTCGGCGACGTGCTGCCCGGAGCGGAGGGCAGGGACTACGAGTGGCCGACGAGCTCCGAGGTCGACTACTTCGTCGCGAAGGGGATGAACACGTTCCGCGTCGGCTTCAAGTGGGAGCGGCTCCAGCCCTCGGCGTTCGGCGGCCTCGTCTCGGCGTACCTCGCGAAGCTCGACGGGCTCGTCGCCTACGCGACCGCGAAAGGCGCGCGCGTGATCCTGAACCCGCACAACTTCGCGCGCTACTACGGGGACATCGTCGGCTCGGCCAAGGTCCCCGCGTCGGCGTTCGCCGATCTGTGGCGCCGACTCGCCCTCCTCTACGGCGATAACCCCCGCGTCATGTTCAACCTCGTCAACGAGCCGAACACGATGCCCACGGAGCAGTGGGTCGCCGCGGCGAACGCGGCGATCGCCGCCATCCGCGCCGCGGGCGCGGGGAACGTGATTCACGTCCCCGGAAACGGGTGGACGGGCGCGCACAGCTGGACGAGCAGCTACTACGGCACGCCGAACGCGGAGGCGATGCTCGACGTCGTCGACCCCATCGACAACGTCCTCTTCGAGGTGCACCAGTACCTCGATCGGAGCTCGGGCGGCGAGTCCGACCAGTGCGTCAGCAAGACGATCGGTCGCGAGCGCCTCGCCGGCTTCGTCGCGTGGCTCCGCGCGACCGGCAAGAAGGGGTTCGTCGGCGAGTTCGCGGGCGGCGACAACCCGACGTGCAACGCGGCGATCGCCGACATGCTCGCGTCGATGATGGAGGCGAGCGACGTCCTCGTCGGCTGGGTCTGGTGGGCCGCCGGGCCGGCGTGGGGGAACAGCTATCCGTTCTCGCTTCACCCGAACAACGGCAAGGACAAGCCGCAGATGAACCTGCTCGAACCCCACCTCGCCGCCACGAAGTCGACGCTGTGACGTCGTGACGCCGCGCGCTCCTCGCGAGTCGAGCCGACGCGAGGCCGCTGGCGCCGCGCGCCTCAGCGTCGCTCGCCGCGCCGGCGCGTGCGCGTCACCGGAGCGCGTGGGCGACGCCGCTGCCCCGGCGTGACGGGATCGCGTCCCTTGCGGCGTGCTGCGCAGGACGGCGCGGACGATCTCGGCGCGTGCTTCGTTCGTGAATGAATACCGAGGCCCGCGCGCTGCGGCCTCGCGCGCCGCGGACGCCGCGACGGCATCCGGCTTGAACGACGACCCTCGCGTCGCGTCGGCCCTCCTCGTCGGGACGGCCAAGGCCACGGAGGCATCGTCATGAAGAAGGCAGCACTCGCGCTCACGACACTCATCGCGCTCTCCGCGACCACGGTCGCCCTTGCCCAGGAGCCGACCGAAGACGGATCGCCGACGGCCGAGCCCGGAGCGGCGGTCCCGGCCCCGCCCGCCGCGAAAGCTCCGCCGAGCGCGGGCGCCCCACGCGCGGAGCCGTGTCCGGTCGCGATGACCACGATCACGTCGGCCGACGTCACGGCCACGCCGATGCCGGTGACGCCGCCGCCGGCGGGCGAGACGATCACCCTCAAGCAGTCGTACCGGCCGAACCGCCCGCTCCTCTACACGGGCAGCACGATGCTCGTCGGCTCGTATGCCGCGACGGCGGCGGCGACCGCCATGCGTCAGATCCGGGACGCGAACGGCGATCAGTCGCTCTACATCCCGGTGGCCGGGCCATGGCTGCACCTCGCGAACAGCAAGCACACTCCGCTCGACCAGTTCCTCATCGCCGGCAGCGGCGTCGCGCAGGGCGCGGGCGTCGTCATCACCGTGCTCTCGCTGCTCGTCCCGGAGCACATTCCCGCCGCGACCATCCAGGCCGGCGGCGTGAAGGTGCAGCTGACGGGCACCTCCTACGGCAGGGGATCTGCAGGCATCGGCGCGGTCGGGCAGTTCTGAGGAGGTGTTGGTCATGAAGACGATGATGATCGCGGTCGCCGCGATCGCGCTCGCCGGGTGCGGTGCGACGACCCCGGTTCCCGCCGACGCGCTGTCGCGCGCTCAGGCGACCGTGAGGCAGGCGGAGGCGATGCCGACGACGGCGCTCGATCCCAAGGCGATGCAGCACCTGCAGCTCGCGAAGGACCAGCTGAGCTACGGAAAGCGGCTCATGGTCGAGGGCGAGAACAAGGACGCCCGGTGGGTGCTCCTGCGCGCGGAGGCGGACGCCGAGGCGGCGCTCTCTCTCGCCCACGCGCAGGCGGCGAAGACCGACGCGCAGCAGACGATCGAGGCGATCCGCCAGGCGATGTCGCTCGCGCAGCAGCAGGAGGGATCGGGATCATGAGACGGACACTCGTTGCCTTGGCCACGTTGACCCTCGTCGCCGCGGGCTGCGCGTCGACGCGTCCGCCCAACCAGCTCGTCGACGCGCGCATCGCCTACCAGCAGGCGGCGATCAGCCCCGCGGCGCCGCTCGTGGCCACCGATCTGTTCGAGGCGCGCGTGGCGCTCGACGCCGCGGAGCGCGCCTACCAGGGCGGCGACATCGAGAAGGCGAAGAACCTCGCCTACATCGCGCATCGGAAGGCGATCTCGGTGCACGCGAAGGCAGAGACGGCGCGCGCCGCGGAGAGCAAGCGCGTGGCGCTCGTCGAGTTCCAGCAGTTCCGCGAGATGCAGGCCCTCGCGACGCGCCAGGAGCTCGAGCGCGCGAAGGGCGCGCTCACGATCGCGCAGCAGGAGGCCGAGGCGCAGCGCCAGGCGCGCGAAGCCGCGGAGGAGAAGGTCATCCGCATCGAGGGCATCCAGGCGCAGAAGTCCGACAAGGGCCTCATCCTCACGCTCTCGGGCAGCGTCCTCTTCGCGAGCGGCAAGAACGAGCTGCTCCCGTCCGCGAAGGAGCGCCTCAAGGAGGTCGCGGAGGCGCTCAAGGACGATCGGCGGAGCCTCCTCGTCGTCGGCTACACCGACTCGCAAGGGAAGAGCGAGGCGAACGAGCGGCTCAGCGAGGCGCGCGCGAGCGCGGTCCGCGCGTACCTCGTGCGCGAGGGCATCGACGACAAGCGCATTCGAAGCGAAGGCATGGGCGAGGCCCAGCCGGTCGCCGAGAACACGACGCCCGAGGGACGCGCCAACAACCGGCGCGTCGAGATCATCCTCGAGGCGGCGCCGGGGAGCGGCCACACCGAGGTGCCGAAGGGCGCGAAGGGCAAGGAGGGCGCGAAGGGCAAGGAGGGCGAGAAGCCGCGTCCGGCGAAGCCCGGAGAGAAGAGCGAGCCGCCGAAGCCCGAGGAGCCGCAGCACGCGCCGAAGTAGGCGACCTCGCTGCGCCCCGCGAGATTTCAGAAATCCGCGGGCGGAGGCGCTCCCCGAACGATGGCGGAGCTTCCGGCGTAGGAGCTAGACTCGAGGGGTGGGGTCTTCCTCCCTCGTCGGGAGCACGCTCGGGCGCTTTCGGGTGGATCGCCTCCTCGGCAGAGGCGGGATGGGCGCCGTCTACGCGGCGTTCGACGAGAAGCTCGAGCGCGACGTCGCGCTGAAGGTCCTCATCGAGGACGGCGACGCCGCGCTCCAGAAGAAGCGGCTCATGCGCGAGGCGCGGCTCGCGGCCAAGCTGCAACACCCGAACATCGCGACGGTCTACGAGGTCGACGAGCTCGACGGACGCCTCTACATCGTGATGGAGCTGCTCGAGGGCTCGTCGCTGCGGAGGATCCTGAAGCAGCGGAAGATCGGCGTCGAGGAGGCGACCGCGATCGCCCGTGACGTCGCGCGCGCGCTGGCGCGTGCGCACGCCGCCGGCGTCACGCACCGCGACATCAAGCCGGAGAACGTCTTCATCACGACGCCTTCTCCCGACGTCATCCTCGCCAAGGTGCTCGACTTCGGGCTCGCCCGACAGAAGCCGCAAGGACCGCAGGGGGCGGAGCCTGGAGCACCGAGTCCCGAGCACACCTCGACGGACACGTCGCGCGGCGACATGTGGGGCACGCCCGGCTACGTGAGCCCGGAGCAGGCGCACGGACGTCCCGTCGACGCGCGGACGGACATCTTCTCGTTCGGCGTCGTCTACTACGAGATGCTCGCCAACATCCGGCCTTTCCGGGGCGACAACGCGATCGCGCTGATGCTCGCGACGACGCGCCAGGAGCCGCGTCCGCTCCGGGAGATCCTCCCCGACCTGCCGACGGAGATCGACGAGATCGTTCGCCGGTGCATGAAGAAGAGCGCGCCCGAGCGCTACGCCGACGGCGGCGAGCTCAGCGCGGCCCTCGACGCGTTCGTGCGCACGAGCACCTCGGGCAAGCTCGCCAACGTCGTCGGCTCGAGTCCGAGCCTGCCGCTGCTCTCGCTCGAAGAGCTCGGCGGTCAGCCGATCCCGACGGGCCCGGTCGACGAGGCGCCGACCACCGGAGAGGCCGGGATCGCGATGATGCCGCCGCGCGACG
Organism: Labilithrix sp.; assembly: GCA_019637225.1. Taxonomy (GTDB): domain Bacteria; phylum Myxococcota_A; class Polyangia; order Polyangiales; family Polyangiaceae; genus Labilithrix. Next base: position 14,719 of record JAHBWC010000030.1, on the reverse strand, counting down.
ACGCGCCCGTCTCGATCGGGCAGGAGCGTCGCGATCGGGTGAAGCTCGTCGCGGCGATCGGCAGCGGCTTGGCCGTCGCGCTGCTCGTCATCGTCGTCGCGCTCTCGTGGCGGAGATCGCGGCCGGCCGACGAGGCGGCGAGCTCGGCGTCGAGCGCCGCCGTCGAGCCGCCGAGCACCGTCATCCAGGCGCCGCCGGCGCCGCCGGCGCCCGCGCCGACCCTCGACGAGCCGACCGCCGAGCCCGTCGCGGAGCTCGATCCGGAGCCGCCGCCCGCCGCGGCGCCGACCGCCACGCATGCGCCGCCGCCCGCCGGCTCGGTTCGCCGGAAGAAGCCCGTCGACGACTGCGCTCAGCCCTTCGTCGTCGACGCGAAGGGCGTGCGCATCCCGAAGCTCCATTGCCTCAAGTGACGAACAAGACTCCCTCCGCCGTCGTGTTCACGCTCGTCTTGGCCGCGTCGACGGCCGGATGCTTCGCGGTCTTCGGGCTCGACGGCTACGGCCCGCCGGCGCCGGTCGAAGACGCAGGCGTCACCGACGTCGCCGACGTGGTCGTGCCCGTGGAGGCGACCGTCGACGCCGGACCACCGCCGCCGAAGCTCGTGTTCGTCACCGCCGATCGCTTCACCGCGTACCTCGGCGGTCTCGCCGACGTGGACGCCCGCTGCCAGGTGCTCGCCGAGCGCGCGGGCTTCAGCGGCCGCACGTTCAAGGCCTGGCTCAGCGACGACACGGCGTCGCCGTCGACGCGGTTCGCCGACTTCGTCGCCAACGCGGGGCCCCAGCTCGTGCTCGCGGACGAGACCGTGGTCGCCACGAGCTACGCCGAGCTCGCCGACAGCGGTCCGCGCGTCCCGATCCGGATGACCGAGCGTGGGGTCGAGGTGCCCATCGACGGCCCGGCGGCGGGGCCCGGCTGCCCGAGCGGCGCGGTCGTGTGGTCGAACACGAACCCGAACGGGGGAGCCGTCGACCAGCAGAGCTGCTCCGGCTGGACCTCGAACTCCCAGGGCCTCGGTCGCGTCGGCGTCCTCGCTGGCAGCGATCGTGGGGGATGGACCGCGGCGTGCGCAGTGCCTTGCGCCTCGGAGGCGCACCTCTACTGCTTCGAGCAATGACGAGACGCTCTCGTGTATTCTCGCGAGCGATCATGTCGCGCGCGCTCCCGCTCGGTCTCGCGGTCGCCGCATCGCTGCTCGTGGCGCCGCGCGGAGCCTCCGCCGACAGCACGCCGGCGCGGGCCGACGAGACGCGCGAATGCGCGGCGGCCTATGAGCAGACGCAGCGGCAGCAGCAGAAGTCGGAGCTGATCGGCGCGCTCGCGTCGGCGGAGCGCTGCGCGAGATCGTCGTGCCCCGCGCTGCTCAAGGACGAGTGCGCCCGGTGGGTGACCGACCTTCGTCCGAAGCTCCCGAGCCTCGTCGTCCGCGTCCGCGGAGGCGACGGGTGCGCGCGGACGGACGCGAAGCTCGAGGTCGACGGCGCCACGCGCAAGGATCCGCGCGCCGACGCGCTCCTCGTCGATCCCGGCGTTCACGTCGTGAAGGTGACCGATCCGGCGAGCGGGCAGACGAAGGCGCAGTCCATCAACTTCGCGCCCGGCGAGCGTCGCGACATCGACGTCGACTTCGCGAGCGACGAGGTGACGTGCGGCAAGACCGGCGTGACGACGCCGGTGGGGCGGATCCCGACGGTCACGCTCGTCCTCGGGAGCATCGGCGCCGGGCTGGTCGTCGCCGGCGCGACCGTCGGCCTCGTTGGCGCCTCGAAGCGGAGCGACCTCGACGACTGCAAGCCGGGCTGCACCCGCGAGCAGATCGACGACGTGCGGCCGTTCTTCCTCGCCGGCGACGTGCTCGCCGGCTTCGGCATCCTCGCCCTCGGCGCTGCGGCCGTCACCTACTTCGCGCGGGACACGAGGGCGGCCGCGTCGACTCGCCCGCGCTTCGTGTTCGGCGCGAGCGGCGTCGGCGCTTCGTTCTGACGGGCGGCGTCAGTCGCCCGCGAGCGACGTCGCGCGCTTGACGATGTCGCGGACCTTGTCGGTGCCGACGCCCGCGCTCTTGCCGATCGCCTTGAGCAGCTCTGCTTCGGACTTCTCGACGCCCTTGGTCGCGCGCGCGACGAGGGCCGCCACGAACAGCCCGGCCTCGGGCTGACCGAGCTCCTTCAGCGTGGCGCCGACCTTCGCGGCCCGTCCGTCGACTCCCTCGTCGTCCGCGAGCTTCTTGCACTCGTCGAGGAGGCTCTCCGTCTCCCACTCGAGCACGAGGCCCTGGCTCAGGAGCTCGACCGCCCTCACGAGCACGTCGCGCTCGGTGTCGTCGACGCCGCCGTCGGCGCGCGCGGTCAGGTAGCCCGCCTCGACCGCAGCCTTGAACAGCTCTTCCTGGCGCGGGACCTTGAGCTCCTCGCGGATCTTGTCGGCGTGGTCCTCGAGAGAGAGTTTCTTGCCCTTGCTCATGGGCGGAGCATACGCCGCTTCCGGATGGGCCAACAGTCCGCCGTGCCGGCTTGGGCGGGCGCGTCCGCTGGTGTAGAAGACGTGAGATGCCGCGTGAGCGTCGAGGCCTCGGCCGGGCGCGCCGACCGTTCGTGGGTTGGCCGAGCGCCGCCGCTGCGCTCTTCGTCCTGCTCGGTTGGCCGGGCGAGGCGCGAGCCGGCTCCGAGGACGACTACACGCTCGACCTCGGCGGCGCGCTGGTCGAGCTCCGGCGCATCCCGAGCGGGACGTTCCGGCAGGGATCGCCCGCGACGGAGCCGGGACGCGAGTCGGACGAGTCGCTGCGCGACGTCACCATCTCGCGCGCGTTCTGGCTCGGGAAGTTCCCGGTCACCCGCGCGCAGTTCTCGCGCTTCGTCACCGAGACGCGCTTCGTCACCGACGCGGAGAAGGGACAGAACGGCGGGTTCGGCTGGGACGGCAAGGCGCTCGTCCAGAAGAAGGACTTCACCTGGCGTCATCCCGGCTTCCCGCAGCGTGACGAGGATCCGGTGGCGCTCATCACGTTCGGAGACGCGAACGCGTTCGTCGCGTGGGCCTCGCGAAAGAGCGGTCGTCGGGTGCGACTGCCGACCGAGGCCGAGTGGGAGTACGCCGCCCGGGCCGGGACGACGACCCCGTGGTACGGTGCGACCCGAGAGGACGAGGCCCTCGCGCTCGGCTGGTTCAAGCCCAACGCGACGAGCACCACGCATCCGATCGGCCAGAAGCTGCCGAACGCGTTCGGGCTGTTCGACATGGGCGGCAACGTCTACGAGTGGTGCCGCGACGTCTACGCGCCGTACTCGCCGGGCGACGTGCTCGATCCCGAGAACACTGCGCGCAGCGGGAACGATCCCGAGCGCCGCGTCCTCCGGGGCGGCTCCTGGCTTCGCGATCCCAAGCGCGGACGGAGCGCAGCGCGCCACCGCAACCCGCCGGGGAGCCGCAACGCCGACAACGGATTCCGCATCGCGGTCGAAGACGACGGCGTCCTCGCTCCGGGCGCCGAGGCGATCCCCGCGAACGACTTCGCGCTCGCGTCGCCGATCGCGCTCGCGAGCGCGGAGCCACCGCCGCCGCCCGCCGCCGACCTCGACGCGTCGGCCAGCGCCGCGCCTCTGGTGACCGCGCGCCCTGCTGCCGAGGGCAGCGGCTGGTCGCTCGTGATCGCTCCCTTCGTCGCGGCGGGCGCCGCGGTCGCGTGGGTCCTTGCGCGCCGCCGTCGCGGCTCGGCCCCCGCGGGTGGAGCCGCGGCCGTTCCGCCGTCGCCGGTGCGGTTGCCGGTGCCGTCGTCGGTGTCGCCGGTGCCGTCGTCGGTGTCGCCGGTGTCGCCGCCCGTGTCGTCCGTCTCGCCGGTCTCGCGGCCGTCGTCGCCACCGTCGTCGTTGCCGCTCTCGTCGACGCCGACGCCCCCGGGACCGCTGGCTCCGATCGCGGCGCCGGCGTCGCTTCCGCTGTCCCCGACGCCCACGCCCGCGCTCCCGTTCTCGACGCCCGCGCCGCTGTCGCAGCCGCCATCGACGCCTTCGCAGCCGCCGTCGTCGCTTCCGCTGTCGTCGACGCCGACGCCGCCGCAGCCGCTCTCTCCCGCGTCGCTTCCGCTGTCGTCGACGCCGACGCCCCCGCAGCCGCTCTCGCCGACGGCCTTGCCGTCGACGCCGACGCGGCCGCTCCCGCTCTCACCGACCGCGGCGCTTCCGCCGGCGGACGCCGAGCCGCCCAGCCCTCCGCGTGCCGCCGACGCGACCGCGGCGCCCGAGACCGACGGGCCGCCCGAGCCGCCGCGCGACGGCTCGTAGAGTCGCCGGTCGCGACGCGCCGGCGCGTCAGATCTTGCCGACGATCGCCTCGGCGCGCAGCTTCCAGACGACGCCGATCGCCTCGACGAAGATCCGCCGGCTCATCTTCGAGCGCCCCGCGGTTCGATCCACGAAGACGATCGGGACTTCCTTGACGCGCATGCCCTTGCGGAGCGCGCGGTAGGTCATCTCGATCTGGAACGAGTAGCCGTTCGAGTGCACCGTCTCGATGTCGATTGCTTCGAGCGCGCGCCGCGTGAACGCCTTGTAGCCGCTGGTGAGGTCCTTGACGCCGAGGCCGAGGATCGTGCGCGAGTAGAGCGAGCCGCCCTTCGAGATGACGTGGCGTCCGAGGCCCCAACCCTCGACGCCGCCGCCCGGGATGTTGCGCGAGCCGATCACGACGTCGGCGCCGTCGTCGAGCGCGGCGATGAAGTCGGGCAGGTACCTCACGTCGTGCGAGAGGTCGGCGTCCATCTCGAAGAAGCGGTCGTAGCCTTCGCCGAGCCCGCGCTTGAACGCCTGCGTGTAGGCGGTGCCCAGCCCGAGCTTGCCGGGGCGATGCATCACCTTGACGTGATCGTCCTTGGCCGCGATCGCGTCGGCGAGGGCCCCGGTGCCGTCGGGTGAGGCGTCGTCGACCACCAGGAGATCGGCGTCCGCCCACGCCGAACGCACCGCGTCGATGAAGCGCGGCAGGTTGTCTTTCTCGTTGTACGTGGGAGTGACGATGAGTGTTCTGGGCATCGGATCGCCTGTCGAACGGGCCCTTCCATGGCGGTCTCGCGCATGCGTCGGGCAGAGATAGGGCGGACCCGGCATAGCACTTTTCCGATGCGGTGCGGCATCCCCCGAACACCCCCGCCGCCGACAAATCAAGCGAGAAGACGACTGGGGCACGGCGGGCGGGGCAGCGCGGTCGCCGGCCGGCGCGTGGTCGAACAGGGGTCCGAACGGCGGAAAGTCCGTCTAGAATTCGAGCGTGGCACTCAAATCGACGCGTCCGTCCCCGCCCGCGAGCGGAGAGGCGGCCTGGTCGCCTCCTCGGCGACCCAGCTCACGTGAGCTGGACGTGCGCGTCGGTCTGCTCGAGCAGAAGCTCAAGGACGTCGACGAGGAGCTCGCCCGTGAGCGCCGCATCGGCATCGCCCTCCGTGAGGTCGGCATCGCGCTCGGCACCACGCTCGATCTCGAGCAGCTCCTCGAGCTCATCCTCGAGAAGATCATCGACGCCGTCGAGGCCGATCGCGCCACGCTCTACCTCCTCGACGACCGGAGGAACGAGCTCGTCTCGCGGATCGTGCAGGGCGACGAGGTCCGTCAGATCCGCCTCAAGGTGGGCCAGGGCATCGCCGGGCTCGTCGCGCAGACCAGCAAGACGCTCCTCGTCAACGATCCGTACAAGGACCCGCGCTTCAACGCCGAGCTCGATCTCACCTCGGGCTACCGGACCCGATCGATCCTCGCCGTCCCGATGAAGAACCACCTCGGGCGGACGATCGGCGTCGTGCAGGTCCTCAACAAGAAGACCGGGCCGTTCAGCGATCACGACGCGATCATCCTCGCCGCGCTCTCCACGCAGGCGGCGATCGCCATCGACAACTCGCGCCTGTTCCTCTCGGTCACGCAGAAGAACACCGAGCTGCTCGAGATCAAGGAGCAGCTCGAGCACCGCGTGCGCGACCTCAAGCTGCTCTTCGACCTCGAGAGCGCGATGGGGCGCGCGACCTCGCTCGAGGAGCTCTTCACCGGCGTCCTCAGCGAGGCGCTCCGCACGAGCGAGGCCTACGCCGGCGCCTTCGCGATGAAGGGGCCCGACGGCGTCAACGGCCAGCTCTACTTGATGTTCCAGAGCAAGGACACGCTGCACCTCCACACCGTGAAGTCGGCGAGCGGCCTGACGGGCGCCGCGATCGACGGCGGCGAGGTCGTCTTCACCAACGACGCTCCGTCGCACCCGAGCCACGATCCGTCGTTCGACGAGCTGCTCGGCGAGCCGACGCGCGCGTGCATCGCGGTGCCGCTCGAAGGCGAGGACGGCGACGCGATGGGCGCGATCGCGCTCTTCAACAAGCGCAAGATCCCCGGCTCGACGCCGCGCCTCGGCAGCGCCGCGCGCGACGAGGAGTTCACCGAGGAGGACCGCGCGCTCCTCCTCCTCATCGCGGCGAACGCGTCCACGGCGATCCGCCTCCAGATGTCGCGCGAGTCGCGCGAGCGCGAGGAGCGGCTCACGTCGATCGGCCGCCTCCTCTCCGGCGTCATCCACGACATCCGGACGCCGCTCACCGTCATCAGCGGCTACGTGCAGATGATGCAGGCCGCGGACAAGCGCGCGCTCCGCGAGGAGTACGCCGAGCTGGCGCTCAAGCAGTTCGAGCACATCGGCGCGATGCAGCGCGACATCCTCGAGTTCGCGCGCGGCGAGCGCAACACGCTCGTCCGCAAGGTGTACCTGTCGAAGTTCTTCGGCGACGTGAAGGAGCAGCTCCAGACGCAGCTCGCGCGCGTGGGCGTCGAGCTCGTGATCGACCTCCAGGACAAGGGCACGGCACGCTTCGACGAGGGGAAGATCCTCCGCGTCGTCCACAACCTCGCGCGGAACGCCGCAGAGGCGATGGCCGACAAGGGCGGAAAATTCACGATCAAGGTGAGCCGCTCGAAGGCGACGCGGAGCGCCGTCGCGGCGATCGTCATCACGTTCTCCGATACCGGCCCCGGCATCCCGAAGGAGATCGAGCATCGCCTCTTCCAGTCGTTCGTCACGAGCGGCAAGAAGGGCGGAACGGGCCTCGGCCTCGCGATCACGAAGCGCATCGCCGAGGAGCACGGCGGCACCATCACCGTGAAGTCGACCTCGCGCGGCGCCACCTTCACCCTGCGCCTCCCGCAGCACGCCGTCGACGACAAGTGATGCGCGAGCACGCGTCGCGCCGTCGTGCCCGGTGGGGCGTCTCGACCGCCGGGCTCGCGGCGCTCGCGATCGCGTCGGTGCTCGCGCGCCCGGTCCGCGCGGAGGACGCGCTGCCGCCGTGGACGGATCGCGGCGACGTCCCGCTTCCCTCGTGGGCGCGCTCGGTCACGCCGAACAAGCCGGAGTCGGCGATCTACGCCGAGCCGGGCAAGCTCGAGCTGCGCCGCGGCAGCGCGCAGCCGGGTGCGCGCTTGCCGCTCTACGCGACCCGCCGCGCGGGCGGCTGCATGGGCCGCTGGCTCAACGTCGGTCCGCTCGCGTGGATGTGCTCCGACGTCGCCGACTTCAGCGAGGACGCTCCGTGGTCGCCGGCGCTCGGGACGCGGCCCTGGGTCGCGATCGGCGGCGAGGGCACGCCGGTCGAGGACCTCGCGCGGCCGTCGAGGCCGGGCGCGCAGACGAAGCTCCTGCCCGTCGAGCCGCTCTCCGCGACCGACGACGGTCTGCCCTACCGCTACTACTTCGCGGGACGAGACGGCGCGTTCGGCTTCGCCAACCTCGCGAGCGCGCTCGACGACGCGCCGGACCAGGAGCTCGAGCCCGGCTTCGCCGTCGCGATCCTCGAAGAGAAGACCGCGCACGGCGAGCGCTGGGGGCGGACGAAGAAGGGGCGCTGGGTCGCCATGCGCGAGCTCGGGCCCGCGCGCGCGAACCTCTTCCACGGCGAGCTGTTGGACGACGCGAGCGCGGCGGAGCCGAAGCTCGACGTCGCGTGGGTCGTGTCCGACAAGGCGAACGTCTTCGGCTCCGAGAAGGCCGACAAGGTCAGCGGCACGCGCGTCCGCTTCGAGAAGGTGCGCGTCTTCGACGAGAAGCCGGGCCAGGGCGGCGGCCTCGTCCGCGTGTCCGCCGACAAGGATCCCGCCGCCTGGATGCGCGCCCGCGATCTGTCGCGTCCCCGCCTCGCCGCGCCGCCGCCCGAGATCGGCGCCGGCGATGTGGCGGGCACCGAGCGATGGATCGACGTCGACCTCGCGTCGCAGACGCTCGTGGCCTACGCGGGCAAGCGGCCCGTGTTCGCGACGCTCGTCTCGACGGGGAAGGGCCCGCCGGGCTCCGAGTTCGCCACCCGCACCGGGACGTTCCGGATCTGGGTGAAGGTCTTCACCACGAAGATGGACAACCTCGACAAGGAGGACGTCGATCGCCACTACGCGATCGAGGACGTCCCGTGGGTCCAGTTCTTCGACAAGGCGATCGCGCTCCACGGCGCGTTCTGGCACCGCGACTTCGGCCACGTCCACAGCCACGGCTGCGTGAACCTCGCGCCGCTCGACGCGCGCTGGCTCTTCGCCTTCACCGGGCCGCACCTCCCGGCCGGCTGGACCGCGGCGCTGCCGACGAAGATCGAGCGCGGGACCGTCGTGCGCGTGCGCTGACGCGCCGATCGCGCCGCGCCGCACGCTCCGCCTGCGTGATACGGTGCTCGTGTGATTTCCGTCGTCTCGGCCGTACGCGACCTCGGGCGCCTCCGCGAGATCACGAGCGTGCTCGTGAAGCACGGCTTCGGCGAGGTCGTTGCGCGCGCCGGCTTCGGCCGCAAGCCGAAGAAGCCGTCGAGCGGCAAGAGCGAGCCGCCCCCGAACGGCGAGAGCACCGCGCCTCCGCCCGACGCGATCGAGCTGGCGGCCGACGAGCTCGCGAAGGGCGAAGAGGAGAAGGGGCGCACGTCGACCGCCGAGCGCATCCGTCTCGTCATCCAGGACCTCGGCCCGTCGTTCATCAAGCTCGGACAGATCATGTCCACGCGGAACGATCTCCTGCCGCCCGACGTGATCGCCGAGCTGAAGAAGCTCCAGGACGACGTCCCGCCCGTCCCCTTCGAGGACATCAAGAAGGTCATCGAGTCGAGCCTCGGCGACACGCTCGAGCAGGTGTTCGTCTCGTTCGACGAGAAGCCGCTCGCCACCGCGTCGATCGGCCAGGTGCACCGCGCCGTCCTCGCGACGCCCGACGGCGACCAGGAGGTCGTCGTGAAGGTGCAGCGCCCCAACGTCGGCGTGACCGTCCAGCGCGACCTCGAGCTTCTCCACATCATGGCGGCGGCGGTCGAGCGCGCGATCCCCGAGACGCGCATCTACTCGCCCATCGGCCTCGTCCAGCAGTTCGACCGATCGATCACCGCCGAGCTCAACTTCATGATCGAAGGCGAGAACGGCGAGCGCTTCACCAAGAACTTCGAGGGGACGCCCCAGGGCGAGCTCGCCCGGTTCCCGAAGGTCTACAAGCAGGCCTCGAGCAAGCAAGTGCTCGCGCTCGAGTTCTTCGACGGCATCAAGGTCGACAAGGTCGCCGCCGCGGGCGTCGACGGCTCGCTGGTCGCCAAGAACGCCGTCGGCGTCGTCATCAAGATGATCTTCGAGGACGGCTTCTTCCACGCCGACCCTCACCCCGGCAACATCATCATCATGGGCGGCACGGGCGGGGCGGCGCCGGTGATCGGCCTCATCGATCTCGGGATGGTCGGGCGGCTCTCGCCCGAGCTCCGCGACCGCACCATCGATCTCATGGTCGCCGCCGTGCGCAAGGACGCCTACGGCGTCGCCGACGCGCTCTACGCGATCGGTCGCCCGACGAAGAAGATCGACATGCGCGAGTTCCGCGACGAGGTCGCGACGCTCGCCGAGAAGTACCTCGGCAAGCCCCTCAAGGAGATCGACCTCTCGGCGATGATCCGCGATCTCGTCCAGGGGGCGATGAAGTACGGCCTCGAGATCCCGACCGACTTCATGATGGTCGGCAAGGCGCTGATGACGATCGAGGGCATCGGCAAGCAGCTCGATCCCGAGCTCGACGTCTTCGGCGAGGCGCAGCCCTACTTCGTGAAGCTCCTGAAGCAGCGCTACTCACCGCAGCGCATCGGCAACGAGCTGATGCGCGGCGTCGAGCAGCTCTCGCGCGCAGGCTACGACGTGCCGCTCCAGGCGCGCGAGGTCCTCGAGGATCTGCGGCTCGGCCGGCTCCAGGTGAAGACGCCGGATCCGGCGCTGCCCGCTGCCGCCGACCGCCTCGGCCGTCGCGTCTTCTCCGGGCTCGTCATCGCCTCGTCGACCGTCGGCGGAGCGACGGCCTTCGCGCACGACCACACGATCGGGACCGTGCTTCTCGCCGTCGCGGGCGCGGTGCTCGTGCTCCACGTGCTCTTCGACGTGCGCCGCGGGGCGAAGTCGAGCGACTGACGCTCAGGCCGCCGGCGCGTAGTCGTGGAGCCTGCGCGGCTCGCGCGCGAGGCCCGCGCGCGGGACGCCCAGACGCTCGCGGAGCTCGGCCACGGTGAGGCCGAGCAACGCCTCGTACACGCCTTCGTCGGCGGTCGCGGGCAGTTGATCGTGGAGCGTACGGATCGAGCGGGCCGCCCGCCACGCGGCGAGCGTGCGGCGGGGCGCGACGAACGCGCCGGCGAGGGTGCCGAGGAAGACGATTCCGCCGACGTAGAGGCCGAGGCTCACCGGTCCCGGCCGGAGCTCCCACGCCGAGATCTCGCCTTCGCCGACGAGGTCGGTGCCGTAGCCCGTCGCGACGTGGTGCAGGTCGTGGAGCATGATCGCCCAGCGATGACGCCTCGTGTTGGGCACCTTGAACGGGATCCCGAAGAACGACGCGCCGGTCCACTTCTCGTCGTAGGCTTCGACGGTGAAGCCGTTCTCGGCGAGGTAGGCGTCGCGCGCCTCGCGTACGGTCCACTCTGGAGGGAACGGCGTCGGGAGCGTCTTCATCGATGACCTCACTTTCGCGTCGCGGGGAGCCGCGTTCGAGAGGCTTCTAGGGTCGAGCTCTGGAGCGGCAAGGTTGTACCCGCCGAGCTCGACAGGCGCACAAACGCGAGACGCCTGCGCATCGTCGCGGAGACGAGCGCGGGCGTTCGGCCCATCGCTGGGCTGCGTGCTCTACCGAGCCGCGTCGTTCAGTCGGCCGAGGCGAAGCCCTGGAGGAAGAACGCGATGACGAACGAGAGCAGAACGAGCGACTCGATCAGCGCGAGGCCGAGAATCATCGGGGTCTGGATGCGGGGCGCGGCGCCCGGGTTGCGCGAGATGCCCTCGAGCGCGGCCGCGGCAGCGCGACCCTGGCCGAGACCTCCGCCGAGGACGCCGAGACCGATGGCGACGCCGGCGCCGACGGCCGCCCAGGTCTTCACGTCGAACTTGTTGGCGCCCACCTTTCCGGTCTCCTGCGCGAACGCAGCGAGCGGAACGAGGAACGCGGCGGCGAACGCGAGAGCAGAGGGACCCAGCTTGCGGATGCTCATCGTGACAGACTCCTTCTTGGGACGGTGGGGAGGAAGTGGAGGGCTCCCCGAAAATGTCGAGCGCGCGCGGCGCTCATAGTCGTTTTGTGGGGGGGTGGCTAGAGAAGACTGACGACGTCGCGGATGCGACATCCCGGATGCGTCAGGCGTGCGCTTTTTCGCCGTGCTCGTGCTCGTGCTCGCCGTCGCCGTGGTCATCGCCGTGATGAACCTCGGTCGCGAGCGAGATGTAGATCGAGGTCAACAGGCAGAACACGAGGACCTGAACGACCGCGACCAGGGTCCCGAGCATCATGATCGGCAGCGGCAGGAAGAGCGTGAAGATGCCGAGGAGGATCGAGAGGAGGAGGTGGTCGACGGCGATGTTGAGCATCAGACGAATGCTCAAGGTGACCGGACGGATGACGAACGTGGAGATGAACTCGATCGCGAAGATGAGGATGTTGATCGGGAGGAAGGCCGGGCCCATCCACGGACCCGCGAGGTGCGTGATGAAGCCCATGCCCTGCGCTTTCAGGCCGTAGAAGGTGAAGGCGACGAGGACGACGAGCGCGCAGCCGGCCGTGATGTTCCAGGTCGCCGTCGGCGGCAAGAACCCCGGAATCATCCCGAGCACGTTCGAGAAGAAGACGAAGCACGCGGCGGTGCCGACGACGGGGAAGTACTTCTTCGCCCGCTTCGGACCCATCATGTCCTTCATCATGTTGTAGAAGTAGCCGATGAAGATCTCGAAGAACGTCCGGAGCGAGAGCTTCTCGTCGGGGATGACGGACTTCTCGTAGTCGCTGACCGCCGCCTTCGCTCGCCAGGCGAGGAAGAGGACGAGCAGGACGACCAGCACGCTCGCGGCGATCGGCTCGGCGCCGTGCGCGTCCACCGGCTTGTGGCCGAGGAACGTCGCGCCGAAGTTGTGCATGTTCTCCCCGAGGGCAGGGAACATCGCGATCAGGTAGCTGAGAAACGAAGTGTGCTCCGGCATGTTCGTCGCGTCGCCTTTGGCTATCCGCCGGCGCGCTCTCCCGATTGTCGAGGAGGCCTCATAACACGAAGCGCTTGCGAATGGACTCCACGCTTTTCATACCCCCGGCGGGTCCCCGTTGCCGCATAATTCGTGTGCGATCACGAGTCGTTAGCGGCGTGCGGCGCGGCTCGCCGCGAGGCTCGACCACAGCGCGCTTGCGGCGATGCCGAGAGGCAGGACGCCGTAGCCGATCACGAGGGGCATAGGGTCGACCAGCTCGCGGGTCAAAAGGATCCAGACGCCGCCGAAGAGCAGGAGGATCTTGAAGGCCGCGAAGATCCCCCACGCCGCGCCCCCGCGGCGGCCGGTCCTCTCGTGGTTGGTCCGCTCGTCCTTGCCCTTGCCGGTCGCCGCGTCGTCGGGCTCGGCCGGTGGCTGGATGAGCGCGCGAATGATCGCACGCATCGTGAGGAGGTTCGCCACCGCGATCGCCGCGCCCACGAGCACCGACGCCGCGGCGCGCGCGCCGTGCGTGCCGAGCGCCCCGAGCGCGAGCACGCACCCGAGGAGGGCGGCGGCCTTGGCGGCGCGCCCGGTGTCGTCGGCGGGCGGCTCGCTCGAGTCGTCGCCCGCGTCGCTCGGAGGGCGGTCCTGCTCCGGCTCGTCGGGGGCGCTCACGGCTGCTCCCGCCTCGCGTCCTCGGTCGCCGGGTCGGTCTCGGCGGCGAGCGCGTCGCTTGCGGACTCGACGTCGTCGTCCGCGACGTCGTCATCGGCCCAGGGATCTTCACCGCGCTCGAGCTTCTCCTCGCGCTCGATGTCGCGCTGCATCTGCTTGGCCGTGCGGAAGAGCGCGCGGAAGCCCGCGTAGCAGCCGAGGAGGAAGCCGACGAACCCGATCCAGCGCGTGCCGAGCTTTCCGTCGAGCCAGTGCCCGAGGTAGTAGCCGACGGCGATCGACGCGAGCAGCTCGAAGCCGACGGAGCCGTAGCGTCCGAAGCTCTTCAGCCCCTTGCTCTGGAGGAGCGTGCCCGCCATGCGCCTCTCATGGTTCTTCCACCGACGCCGCCCGCGTGCAAGTACTAGGGGTCGACCGATCGTCGGCGACGCAGGGCACGGAGGAGGCGATCCCGACGGCAGGCCGGGGCGGAACGATGAAGCGCAAGCGATGGTCGTTTCGAGTCGTGCTGGCGGCGACGGCGGGCGGCGCCGTCGTGGCGGCGTGCGCGTCCGAGGGGAGCGTCGGCGCGCCGGTACGACGGGACCGAGGCGGCGCGGCGCCGCTCGTGCCGGACGCGGCCGCGGAGCCCTCGCCGTTCGCGTGCGAGGTCGAAGCGGGGAGCTCGTGCCTCACCGCCACCGAGCGCGTCTGCGAACGGGGCGGCCACGCCGCGCCCTCCTGCAACGAGGTCCTGCGCTGCGTCGGAACGTCGTGGGAGCGGACGAGCGGCGGCGCGTGCGCGTCGGCGTGTCCGGCGGCGTACGTCGCGCGCGCGCCGGACGCGTGCGAGGTCGCGCGCGCGGAGACGCTCCTCTGCGAGTACCCCGAGGGCACGTGCGGCTGCGCGCCCGTCGACGCCCAAGACGAGCACGGTCCGGACGACGAAGAGGACGCGGGCGACGAGGTCGACGCCGGCGCGCGCGACGCGGGGGGCGAAGAGCCCGGGCCGGCGCGCTACGAGTGGCGGTGCGTGCGGCCGGCAGCGGGTTGTCCGCGGACGCGTCCGCGGCTCGGCGATCGCTGCGTGACGCCGATGACGTGCGACTACGGCGTCTGCGTCTTCGAGCACGGCGCGCTCGTGCGCTGCGCCTCGGGCCGCTGGGACGCCGAGTCCGTCCCGAGGCTGTGCCGCTTCTAGGTGCATTTTCCACGCAACACCTCGCGACCTGGGCCGACGGGGACGAGACTTCAACCGGTCTCTGCTCGGTCCGAACGCGCGACTCGCACCTTCCGGCGAGCCTCGTCGTGGTGTAACGAGTGAGCTCCAACAACGGGGGGATGATGAACGGCTCTCGACGTCTCGCGGCGCTTGGGTTCTCGGCAGTTCTCAGTAGCGCTGTATTTATCGGCGTGCCCGCGTGCGCCACCGTGAAGGTGATCCCGGCGCCCCCAGGCGCCGATGCCGCGCCGACCGAGGAAGAGGACGAGCCGCGCGACGCGACGTTCCCGCAGCCGGAGGCCGAGGCGGCGCCTCCGGACGCCGCCAAGGCTACGTGCCTCGACACGACTCCGATCGACGCGACTCAGTT
>JAHBWC010000003.1 GCA_019637225.1 Labilithrix sp. | reverse complement strand
ACGAGCGCCACGATGAAGGTCGGGGCGGCGAACGCGTTGTTCGCGTAGCCGGCCGCGAACACCTCCCCGTAGCAGAGGGGGAACCCGAGCAGACTCCCCCACGGCGATCGACCCAGGGCGCGGAGCGCGTAGAGGCAGGCGAGCGGCAGCCCGAGGAGGTAGTACGCCTGCACCCAGCGGTAGGCGCCGAACGAGCTCCCCAGATGCGAGAAGATGCCCGTGACGGTGTACATCAGCGTGTTGGCTTCGAGCGGTCCGACCGCCTCGTAGGCGGCGTAAGGCGAGCCGGGCCGCCCACCGTCGAGCCACACACGCGAGCAGTGAGCGTGATACGAGATGTCCTGCCCAGGCAGGTACTTGTTCGTCGCGAGCAGCCAGAGGGTCAACGCGGCCGCCGCCATGAAGCAGGCGATGAACACCTCCGACATCGGCTCGGGCGTCGGAGCGGGATCCAGGCGTCGAAGCCCCGCCGACAGCCATCGGGTCACGGCGTCGAGCCGCCTCTTGAGGGGAACGCCGGCGGACGCGCTCGCCGAGTCGCGCTCCCTCGTGGGCATCGAGAGCGGCTCAGAAGGTGAAGCCACCGTCGACCTCGATCGTCGTGGCGTTGACGTAGTCGTTGGTGGCGATCGCCAGGACCATCTTCGCGATCTCGTCGGGCGCGCCGATTCGACCGGCAGGCGTGCGGCGCTGGTAGCGATCGAGTCGGTCCTTCGGGATGCTGCGCGCCATCGGCGTGTCGATGAGGCCAGGGGCGACGGCCACGACGCGGATCTTGAAGAACGCGAGCTCCTCCGCCCACGTGCGCGTCAGCGCGTCGACCGCCGCCTTCGTCGCGGCGTAGGCCGACTGCCCAGCGTTCCCCTTCCGCGAGACCGAGGAGAGGTTCACGATCACCCCTCGGGCCTTCGATTCGATCATCCGCGGCACCGCTTCGCGGGCGACGAGGAGAGTGCCCGTCAGGTTCGTCTGGAGCGTGTCGTTCCAGCTCTCGAGGTCGAGCTTCTCGATCCCGGCACGCGTGAGCCGCACGAGCGCTCCGTCGCGCAGGATGGCTGCGTTGTTCACCACGCCGTCGAGCCGCCCGCCCCACCGGGCGATCTCGGACACGGCGCTCGCGACCTCTGCCGGATCCCGGACGTCACACTCGACGAAGAGGGAGCGATCGCCGAACGACGCGGGGACACGGTCGATCGCGCCGACGCGCGCGCCTGCGTCGATGAGGTGCCTCGTGACGGCCTGGCCGATACCGCCGGCCGCACCCGTGACGATGAAGACGCTGTCCTTCAGTTCCATCCCGTCGTTCCAGAGCGCCCACGAGGACGCGTGGCATGGCGCGCAGTCACGCTCATCGCGCCTTCTCGAGCGGCTTGTTCCAGAATCGCTCGGGCAGGACCGCCGCCGGCTGCCCCATGGTCTTCGCGTAGTCGGGGACGTCCTTCACGATCACCGAGCCGAGACCGATCGTCGTCTCGCGGCCGACCTTCACTCCGTTCATGACGGTGGCGCTCGGGGCGACCCACGCGTGATCGCCGATGACGACGCTCCCTGCGATCTGCGCGGTTCCGATGATGACCGCGTGCTCTCCCACGACGACGTTGTGAGCAATGTGGACGAGGTTGTCGATCTTCGCGCCACGCTTGATGACGGTGTCGGCGAGCGTTCCGCGATCGATGCAGGTGTTGGCCCCGATCTCGACGTCGTCGCCGATCGTGACGCCGCCGACGTGGGGAAAGTGCTCCCACTCGTGCAGGTCGTTGCGCTGGTAGCCGAAGCCCGGCGAGCCGATCACCGTGCCGGCCTGGATCGAGACGTTCTTCCCGATCGTCACGCTGTCGTAGAGGTGCACGTTCCCCACCAGGACCGAGCCCGCGCCGATCGTGGAGCGCCCCACGTTGCACCCCGGACCGACGTGAGCCTCGGGATCGACCTTCGCTTCGGGATGCACGACCGCGCTCGGGTGGACCCCCGGCGCCGGCTTGGCCTCTGCGAACCAGCGCCGCACGATACGCAGGAACTCGAGCCTTGGATCGGCGACGGCGAGGAGCGCCTTGTCCGCGGGAACGCTCTCGAGCGTCGCGAGCTCCGCGCCGCAGACGACGACGGCCGCGCGGGTCTCCCGGACGAGCGCCTCGGCGCGAGGATGCCCCGCGCGGCAGAAGGTGACGGCGTCTGCCTCCGCGACGTCGATCGGCATCGGGCGCATGAACCGCGCCGTCCGCGCACCGTGAACCGCGATGACCGAGTCGCCGAGCTCGGCGAGGACCTCCGTGACGCTGATCTCTCGAGACATGGGCCGATCCCCGCGACTTTTACCATCATCGGTCGCGTTCCGCGACGGCCCCCCGAGCGCGACCGTGAATCTCGGCTCGCGAATCGCGTCACGCCTCGACGTCCAGGGCCTCGCGTTGAATAGATCTGCTGGATCGTCTAGAAATTGTTCGAGCTTCAACGCTCCGACGCCGCCGCGCGCCGCCACCGAGTCCGGCGAACGATGCCCCTCGACTTTTCGATCCGAAAGAACTTCTGGCTCGTTCCGCTGCCGCTCGTGGCCGCGGCCGCGCTGCTCAACGCGCAGGCGGTGACCCAGCTCGTCGGGACGGTGCTCGGACCGGATGAAAAGCAGCTCGCGCAGGCGCCGCCGGGCTCCGCGCGCTTCGTCGCGCCCGGCGTCGCGGCGCAGGTAAGGAGCGCGCGGCCCATCCTCGAGCGCAACCCCTTCGATCACGTGACCGGCTCGCTCCTCCCGAAGAACGGGGAGGCATCGGAGGACGGTCACGACGCGCCCGCCGCCGTAGACACGAACGATCCCTGGAACGCGCCGGCGTGCGAGGGGATCAACGTCACCGCCGTCGCGGCGAGCGGCGACGAGGACTGGTCGTTCGCCTCGCTCGCCGGCTCCGACCAGAAGCCGCGGCTGCTCCGGCGCGGCGGACAGATCGACGGCAAGACCGTTCACTTCGTCGGGCGCGACCGCGTCTGGCTCTCCGGAAACGGCGCCTTGTGCCAGGCGCACCTCTTCGACACCAAGCAGCCGCCTCCGCCCCCTCCCCCGCCCCCGGCGGCCGAGACGCCGTCGACGCGCTCGAGGGTCGGCGCGCTCGATCCCGATCTGCGAAAGGGCATTCAGGCCGTCAGCGCGACCGAGTTCAACATCGACCGCGGCGTCGTCGACAAGATCCTCGAGAACCAGGCCGATCTGATGCGCCAGGCGCGCGTGGTTCCGGTGCAGGAGAACGGACGCGTCGTCGGCGTGCGCCTCAACGGCATCCGCCCCGACGCGTTGCTCGGCGTGCTCGGCATGCAGAACGGCGATCAGCTGCGGACCATCAACGGCTTCGAGATGGGCAGCCCGGAGAAGGCGCTCGAGGCGTACGCGCGCCTTCGAACGGCCGACAAGCTCACCATCCAGCTCAACCGCAACGGCAAGAACGTCAACATCGACTACAACATCAAGTAGCGGCCGACCGGCGGCGCGCGCGCCGGCGTCGAGCTCCCTCGCGGGGCGCGCGGGCCGTCGACGCGCTAGCGCGCGGGGCGGCGCGAGCGATCGAGGGCGAGGACGCCGCGAGCGCAGAGCTCGCCGAGCGAGCCGAGGAGATCGGGCAGCAGAAGGCCCGAGGTCTCGAGCAGCGTCCCGACCGAGGCGCGGCCGTCGACGAGCTCGAGGATGCGGGCCTCGCTCGGATCGAAGACGGACTCCGCGTCGGCGACGACGCTCGGGACGTCGCTGTGCCAGAGATCGACGAGCGCCTCCACGTCGACGCCGTCGTGCGGCTCCGTGGCGACTACGTCGTGCGCGCTCGACGACGCGAGACCCACGCCCGGCGAATCGAGCTCCGAGGGACACGCGGCAGTCTCGTCGCCGGCGCCGTCGGACCAGCTCGGCGGCCCCGTGTGGATCCAGGCGAACTCGGACAGGTCCATGGGGAGCGTCGGCAACCGGTCGCGAGGCGGCGGCGCCTCGTAGGTCTCGGCGGTTCGAACGAGGTCGCTTCGAGCATCCGTCTGCAGCATGGCCGTCATCGGGCGTAGACGAGTCGACGACGGACGACCAACTAAGCGGCGCGGATCGATGCGTGGATGTAGGACTTCGCTGCCGACGCGCGCACGCGTCACCAGAGCTCGTGACTCACGATGCGCACGCCGCTCGAGAACCACACCGGCAGGATCGCGCCCCAGAGGCCGGCGCCGACCGTGAAGTCGAGCTGGAGGTGGTCGTTGAAGATCTGCCGGAAGCCGGTCTGATACGCGCCGCCCGCGCCGACGGAATACGGGTCGCCGGAGAAGACCTCGCCGATGAGGTGAAAATCGAAGAACGTCTCGACCTGCGCGCCGATGCCCCACGTGACCTTCGCCGGATCGATGCCCGGCGCCGAGATCGCCGAGAGCCCGACGTTGCCGTGGATGAGCAGATCGTCCTCCTTGAAGAACGCTTGCGTCACCGCGAGGTACGTGAAGCCGCTCCACCCCGGCGCCTCGAAGCCGCCGCGTCCCGCAGGGGTCACGCCGCCGACGACGACGCCGACGCCGGGCAGCTCGTTGGGGACGGTGTCGCGGAGGAGGAACTTGGCCTGCGCGATCGGTCCTCCGAGGGCGTACTGCGGCCTCTCCGGACGCTGCCCGAGGGGCGCCACGCCGTGGACGCCACCGAGCGTCAGCTCGAGCCAGCTCACGGGGCCCACCGCAGGGAGCACCCAGTGCTGGAAGCTCTGGCGATCGCGGCGCCAGTACGTCTCGAGCTGGAGGTGCCCCTCACCGACCGTGTGCGCGTCGTCCGTGATGAACGGCCGGATCGCCCTAGCGTCACCGGACCACAGCGAGGCGAACGCGACGAGGGCGACGCACACGACCGCCGGGCACGCCCCCCGGCTTCGAGACCACACGAACACGCGTGACGAGCCTACATGAGGAGCGCGGCGTGCGCAGCGATTTGAGGCGCGCCGAGCCCTCGAGAGCGACGCCGCGAAGGCATGCGCGTGACGTCGACGGCACACGACTTCCGCTACGCTCCGCTGCGTGCCGAGCCTGCTGAGCCACGTCCTCGTCGCCGCGCTGCGCCTCCAGCGCCGGAGGCGCCCGTTCACGGACCTCCGCGCTCTCCGCGCGAAGATCGCCGAGGAGCGCCGCAGCGCCGACCCCACGCCTCCTCGATCGCTCGCGTCGCGCTGCGCGATCGCCGAGCGTCAGGTCGCCGGAGCGCGTGTGTACACGCTGTCCCCCCGCGGCGGCGCGCGCTCCGCGCACCACGTCATCTACCTGCACGGAGGCTGCTACCTCTTCGAGATCGATCCGTACCACTGGCGCTTCTGCGCGGCGCTGGTGCGGACGCTCGGGTGCGAGGTCACGGTGCCGATCTACCCGCTCGCGCCGGAGCACGGCGTCGACGACGCGCTCCGCGTGGCGACGGCGACGTACCGCGACGTCGCCACGCGATTCGAGGGACGCCGGATGACGCTCATGGGCGACTCGGCGGGCGGCGGCATGGCGCTCGCGCTCGCGCAGCGACTCGACGCCGAGGGCCTACCGCAGCCGAAGGACCTCGTCCTGCTCGCGCCGTGGGTCGACGTCGCGATGGACAACCCCGCGATCGCGGACGTCGAGGCGCGCGATCCCTGGCTCGCGCGCCCTGGGCTCGTGGAGGCCGGCCGGATGTACGCGAAGGGCGCGGACGCGCGCGATCCGCGCGTGAGCCCGCTCCACGGCGAGCTCACGAAGCTCGGCGCCCTCTCGATCTTCATCGGGACGCGCGATCTGCTCCTCCCCGACGCGCGCCTGCTCGCGGCGCGCGCGAGGGAGGCGGGCACCGCGACGACGCTCTTCGAGTACGAGCACATGGTCCACGACTTCATGCTCGTCGACCTCCTTCCGGAGGCGAAGCGCGCCTTCGCCGACATCGCGTCGGTGCTTCGCTGACGCCTCAGCCGCCGAGCAGCCAGCGGAAGAGCATGTACGCGCCGCCGAGCAGCACGATGAACATCGTCGCGACGACCGCCGCGGCGACGCCGCCGGTGAACACGCCGCGCTTGGGCGGTGGGAGCGAGACGTTGACCGCGGGGCCGCCGTAGGTGGGGAGCTCCGGCATCGTGATGCGCATCGCCGGGAGCGGCATGATGAGCGCGTCAGGCGCGATCGAGCCGACGCGCGAGAGGCTCGCCGTGGGATCGGTGGGCGCGAGCGCGGCCTCTTCGGCGGGGACCTGATCCTTCTTCCACGGCTCGTCGGGTTGCTCGGCGGCGCTGACGAGCGCGGCGTCGCTCGGCCGCTCGTCCGCCGTCGCGAGCGCCAGCGTGCCTGCCTTCATCAGGCCCGTCTCTTCTTCGGGCACGTCGTCGGGGATCGAGGCTCGGCGCTCCCACGGCGTCACCGACGTCTCGAGCGCCTCGCGCCATCGCCCGACGAGCTTTGCGAGCGCCGCCTTGCCGCGCGCCACGTCGGTGCTCTCGCGCAGCGCCGCGAGGAGCTCTTCCGCGGTCGTCGTGCGCTTGTCGCGATCGGGCTCGAGGGCGGCGTCGAGCGCGCTCCGGAGCGCCTCGGGGAGATCGGGGCGCGTCTGCGCGAGGTGGGCGACGTTGCCCTCGGCCATCGCGAGGGTCATCTCCGAGCGCGTCTTGCGGAAGCGCGCGTAGGGCGTGCGCCCCGTCGCGAGGCGGACCGCGAGGAGCGCCGCGCAGAAGACGTCGCCGCGCGCGTCGGGCTTGTCGCCGCGCGTCTCTTCCGGCGCCATCATGGCGGGGAGGTCCTTGTCGGTGGTCGCGGCGCCGGAGGACGGCGACGTCGACGACACGATCTGGCGCATCCGCACGAGGCCGAAGTCGCCGATCTTCACCGTGCCGTCCCAGCCGACGACCACGCTCGACGGTGACACGCCGCGATGGAGCACCGGCTGCGAGCCGCCGGCCCCGTCCTTCTGCGAGTGCGCCGAGGCGAGCGCGGCCAGGACACGCTCGAGGATGTACCAGGCGCACACGTCCGGCAGACGAACGCCGCGGCCCGTCGCGAAGCGGAGCAGGCGCTGGAGCGAGATGCCGGGGACGAACTCGGTCACCACCGCGGCGAAGTCCTTCTCGATCACCATCGAGCGCGTCTGGAGGATCGCCTCGTGCGTGAGCCGCGCGCCGAGGGACGCCTCCTTCGACAGGGCCGAGCTCGCTTCGTCCGAGATCGCCTGCGAGGCGAGCACCTTGATCGCGACGACGCTCCCGCTCTTGCTGCGAGCGAGGAACACCTTGTTGCCGCGCTCGGTCGAGAGCTCCTGGAGGACCTGGAAGCCTTGCAGCGCGGGGTGGGCCCCGATGCCCATCGTCATCGTCGCGCTCCTCTCATATGTGCACTCTGCATAGATCAGAACTCGAGGGCGAGACCGCGGCCGCGAACGAGCGCCGTCGGCGTGGCCCGCGCGACCTCGGGTCGGGTGAAGAAGATGACGGCGGCGGCGACCGCCGAGACCACGCCCGCCGTCAGGAGGACGTCGGCGACCGCGTAGCTCGTGGAGACGTCGTTCACGAGGTCCGCGCCGCAGGACGGCTTGCACTTGTCGAGATCGCTCTCCTTCGACGAGCCGCTGAGCGCGAACACCGCGCCGACGCCGACCGAGACGACCGCGGCGCCGCCGAAGATCCACGTCGCGATCGGCACGGGACGCTCGACAGATCCCACCGGAGCCGGCGCGGCGGCGCCGGGCGCCGCGAGGGTGACCGTGATCTTCCGGTTCTTGTCGCCCTCGTGGATGACCGTCTTCTGCTCTGCGGGGAGCCCCTTCGAATCGTTCGACTCGAAGCGGAACGTGTGCGGCCCGACGTCGAGCACGACGCTCTTTCCGTCGAGCTTTTCGACGAGCGGCTTGCCGTCGGCGAGCACGCGGACGTTCGTGAGCTCCTCTCCCGACGCGCTCTTCACGTCGAAGACGACGGTCGGAATGCTCTGATCGAGCTCGGCGAGCCACTTCGCGCAGTCGCGCGAGAGCACCGCGGGGCACGACTCGCTCGAGCACTTCGCGGCCTCGGAGCGTGCCTCGCGGAGCTTGCCCGCGCGACGGAGCGTCTGGGTCTGCTCGTACGAGTGGATGCACGAGGTGTCGTCCGCGAACGCAGGACTGGACGCGGCGAGCGAGACGCCTACTGCCACGATGGACAGGAGGACGGCGCGAGCACGAGAGGCCATCACGCCCAATATACGAGAACGCGCGGCCCGGTGACCCGAAAGCTCTGCGACCGAGGCTCGCCTTGCCCGAAGCTCAGTGCCCGAAACACTCGGGCTTCGGTCGCTTCACGCCGTTCGCGTCGACGGTGAACGGGTTCTCGCAGTCGGCCGCCGGCTTCGCCGGCTTCGGCGAGCTCGGCGTCGCGGGTCGCGCCGGAGTCGCCGTCCGTGCCGCCGTCGCCGCGCCGGGCGTCGCGGTCGCCCCGCCGTGCGTCGGCCCGCCATGCGTCGCCCCGCCGTGCGTCGCCGGAGGATGCGTGGCCGCCGTGGCGACGGGCTCCGTCGCCGGCTCGGTCGCGACCGGCGCCGGCTCGGCCGTCGGCTCCACCTGCGCGGGTGCGGGATCGACCACCGCGGGCGCCGTGGGAGCCGGCGGAGGAGCGACGGCGGCGGTGGAATCGACCGGCGCCGCGGTCGTGGCGAGCGCGGCGTTCCTCTTGTGCGTCAGCGCCTTGATGCCCGTGATCAGGCCGACGGCGAGCATCAACGCGAGCGCCGCGCAGATCGCGATGACCGCCGGCACGGGCAGCCGCTTCTCCTGCACCATCGGATGCACGCGCGTCGCGAGCGACGGATCGGCGTAGCCGCTGCTCGTCACGCCGCTCGTCCCCGTCATCCCAGAGACGCCCGACACGCCCGAGCCGGTCGAGATGCCGCTCATGCTCGGGTGCGAGCCGGTCGCCAGCCGCGCCTCGCTCGCGAAGCGTTGCGGCCCCGACCCGCCCTTCGAAGGATGCGAGGCGAGGTCGTCCGGCCCGTGGTGCGGGAGCGTCGCGATCGGGTTCGGCGACGCGGCCTGCTCGACCGCGCGCACGATGTCGGCGCGGATGCGGAGCGCGTCGGCGGCGAGCCGCTCGACCCACTCGCCGACCTGACGCGGCGACGCCGGCGGACACGCCGCCTCGATCGCGAGCGCCATGTCACGCGCAGTGGCGAAGCGCATGACGGGATCGCGCTGGAGCGCGCGGAGGACGACGCTGTCGAGCGAAAACGGCAGATCGGGGCAGACCGAGCTGGGCAGCGCGATCGGCTCGTTGAGCACCGAGTAGAGCGTGCTCGCCGCGTCGTCACCGGCGAACAGGCGCCGGCCCGTCAGCGCCTCCCACACGACGACGCCCATCGCGAACACGTCGCATCGGCGATCGACCGCGCGCCGCGTGAGCTGCTCCGGCGCCATGTACGCGAGCTTGCCCTTGAGCTCACCGCCCTCGGTCTCCTGAACGCGTCCGGCGGCCTTGGCGACGCCGAAGTCGATCACCCGCGCGACCCCGTCACGCGCCACGAGGATGTTCTGCGGAGACACGTCTCGATGGACGATGCCGAGCGGTTGCCCTTGCTCGTCCGTCGCCTCGTGCGCGGCGTGGAGCCCCTCGAGCGCGCCGATGACGATGCTCGAGACGACGGAAGGCGGGAGGCGAAGCGACTGCGCGCTCGCGGAGCGCCCCAGCTTCGACAGCGTCTCGCCGAGGACGAACGCCATGACGAGGAACAGCTCGTCGTTGTCCGCGACGACGTCGAGCGTATCGATCACGTTCGGGTGGCGGATGCGCGCTGCGAGGCGCGCCTCGTCGACGAACATTCCGGCGAACGTCGGATCCGCCGCGAGGTGCGGGTGCAGCCGCTTCACGGCGACGGTCCGCGAGAAGCCCGCTGCGCCGCTCATCCGCGCGACGTAGACGGTCGCCATCCCGCCCCGCGCGATCGCGCCGTGCAGCTCGTAGCGACCAAGCTGTCCCCCGATCGACGAGGGCACCGCACCGACCATCTACGAGAAGCGTAGCCCTCGAGCCGGCCTGCCTGCGAGCGGATTAGTCGCCCGGAGCCACCGTGACCGAGCCGTCGTCAGAGCGTCAGCGCGATGATGCTCGACCTCGGCCCCGGCAGCCTCTCCCCTGAGGAAAGCTCCCACTCGCCGAGCGCGCCGTCGGCGGCGAAGCGCGCGCGGATGATGCGGTCGGTGCGCGAGGTGGCGCCGATGCCGCCGACGAGGTGAATCGTGTCGTTCCAGATGGCGCACCCGGCGGCGCGAAGGGGTCCCGGCAGGTTCGTCACCGCCCTCCACGGGCCGAGCGCGCCGCTCGTCTCGTCGATGACACTCGAGAGCACGATGTCGGTGCCGGCGCCTCCCGCGACGAACATGCGGCCCGACCCCGCACAGATCACCGGAGAAGGTGGGGTGTAGGGCTGGTTGGTCGCCGGATTGACCACCCGGGTGGTCTCCTCGAACGCGCCGACCCCGGCGTCGGCGTCGGTGCGCGCGACCAGGACCTTGGCGCGGTGATCGCCCGCGGCGACGTCGCCTCCGATGAGGTAGACGAAGTCCTTGTAGGGGATCACCGTCATGTTCTGGATCCCGAACGGCAGGCGGGTCGCCGACGACTCGAGCGCGCCGAAGCCTCCGTCGGTGAAGCGCGAGAGGTGAATCGCGTCGTCCCAGAAGTAGACGGGGTTGCCCTCGCCGTCCGGTACCTCACCGCCGCCGCCGAGCGCGAGCAGCGTCGAACCGGAGAAGACCTGCGCGTAGCCGGCGAACGGCGGCGGATCGACCGCCTGGCCCTGCCAGCCGGAGACCAACACGCCGGCGTCGATCGCCACGTGCTCGACGGACCTCCCGAGCGCGCGCGACGCGAAGAAGAGGCGCCCGCCCGCCACGTTCGCGATCCTCGAGACGGGCCCGCGAAACAGCGCCGGCTGGAGATACTCGAACGCCCCGAGGTCGCCCTTCGCGTCGATCGAGGCGACCCACACGTCGTTGGCGAGCGTATCGGCGCCGTCCTTCTCGCCCGCGATGACGAGGAGGCGGCGACCGACCGCGGTCGGCGCGCCGTCCGGGAGGACGCCGGGCCCGTCGACGACCGCGTCGGTGGACGGAGCGTCGTCGATCGCAGACGCGTCGGCGGCGCCGCCGATGTAGTCGCCTGGGCCGAACGTCACCGCGCACCCCACGGCGGCGAGCGTCGCCAGGCAGAACGCGAGCGAGAGCTTCGTACGCATCTAGTACACCAGCGCCGCGAGGCCGGAGCGCGGTCCAGGGAGAGAGCCGATCTTCTTCCACGCCGAGCCGAACGAGCCGCTCGGCTCGATCGACAGCGCGAGCACGCCGTCCGTCTGTGTGGCGCCGAGGCTCCCGCCGAAGAGCAGCACCGTGTCGTTCACGACGAGCGCGGCCGCCGCGCTCATCGGGGCGGGCAGCCTCGGGAGCGCGATCCACGGTCCGAGGTTCCCGGTCGCGCTGTCGATCTTCGCCGCGAGGGCGACGTCCGAGAGCGCCCCCGGCACCGTCGATTGCCCGCCGAGGACGAACACCCAGCCGGCGCCGGCCGCGACGATCGGGAGGAACATCGGGAGCGCGGACGCGTCGGCGTTCGGGTCGACGAGCTTCGTCGTCGCGGCGAACGGTCCGAGCCCGCCGTCGGCGCCGAAGCGCGCGACCTCGACCTCGTCACGGCCCGGCGCGACCGACGTCCCGTTGTCACGACCGCCGATGGCGTAGAGGAAGGCGCCCTCACGGAGCAACGTCACGTCGCCGCGCGCCTTGACGAGGGTCGACGAGGTCAGCTCCCAGGGGTCGATGCCGCCGTCGCGGAGATCGAGCGGCGCGACGTAGACGTTCGTGGTGAACATGCCCGCGGCCTGACCGCCCGCGGCCGTCATCCCGGCGTCGGACACGAGCCAGCCGCGGAGGAAGCCCTCGGGCGCGGCCCCGCGCGAGGGCAACGGCGCAAAGCCCCCGTCGATCCGACCGTCGGCGAACGACGCCCTGACGACGGCAGCCGAGCTCTGGAGGAGAAGCGTCTCGCCGACGAAGGTCGCGCGCGTCCATGCCGCCGCCGCCGACGGCGGGACGTCGAAGGTCCACGGGCCGAGCTCGCCCGACGCCGAGAGCGTCGTCCGCATCGTCTCGGCGACGTTCACGGCCGCCGCCTCACCCGGCACGCCGTCGCGTCGCCCGGCGAAGACGACGATGCGCGCGCTGGGGATCGACGCGTCGATCGCGCCCGTGTCGATCGGCGGCGCGACGTCCGGCGCCGGCGCGCCGGTGTCCTCCTCCACAGAGGGCGGCGACTCGCCGTATTCGCCAGGCGAGAACACGAGCCCGCACGCGACGGACCCGACGAGAAAGGCAGCGAGCGCTGGTCGCGCGAGACGCACTGAGGTCGAGCGTACCAAGAGGTCCGGCCGGGCGGCTACCGTGACGCCGCGACGAGCCACGCCGAGGCCGACGCGCGCCAGGACGCTACCGGAGCGCCACGACCAGCCCCACGCCGAGGAGCAGCGTCAAGAGGAGCAGCGCGATCGGCAAGAGCCGTCCCCTTCCCGCCCCCTCCGCCGGCGCGGTCGCCGCCGTCTCGCGCGCTCGTCCGCGCCGGGCGACGCTGATCTCCGTCGCCGCCGCTTGCCGCTCGATGCCGCGCTCGCTCCGGACGAGGCCGCGGCTCGCGAGCTCGCGGAGCGCGGCGCGGAGCTCGCCGCCGTTGGCGTAGCGCTGGGCCGGGTGCTTCGCGAGGCAGCGCTCGAGGATGGACTCGAGCTCGTGGCTCACGTCGGGTCGCGTCGCGCGGACGCGCGGCGGCGCCTCGGTGCGGATGCGCGTGAGCATCACGTTGATGGGCCCGTTCCAAGGGAGCGCGCCGGTGAGGATCTCGAAGAGCGTCACGCCTAGCGCCCATACGTCCGCGCGCGCGTCGATGAGGTCTTCCTGGAGCGCGATCTGCTCCGGCGCCATGTAGGCCGGCGTCCCCGGCAGCGTGCCGGTCGCGGTGAGCTTCGCTCCTCCGCCGCTGTCCTTCACGATGCCGAAGTCGAGGACCTTGAGGATCGGCGCCTTGCCGGGCCGCGCCGAGAGGAACAGGTTCGACGGCTTGAGGTCCCGATGCACGAGGCCGAGGTGGTGGGCCTCGGCGACCGCGTCGAGCGCCTCGAGGAGCAGCTCGACGGCGTCGACGACGGGGAGCGGCCCGCCGCTCTGGATCAGCTGCTCGAGCGACTGCCCCTCGAGGAGCTCCATCGCGAGAAAGAGCATCCCGTCGTCGAGCTCGCCAACCTCGAACACGCGCGCCACGTGCTCGGTCGCGAGGCGCGTCATCGCGCGCGCCTCGCGGATGAAGCGGCCGCGCAGCTGCGGATCCGCCGCGTGATGCGGGAGGATCAGCTTCACGGCGACGCGCCTGCCGAGCGACAGATCGGTCGCCTCGAGCACGACGCCCATCGCGCCTCGCCCGATCACCCGCTCGAGGCGAAGCTTGCCGGCGATGGTGGTCCCGAGCCTCACGCGCTCACGAGCTTCGACGTTCGCCGGGAGCGTTGCAAGGCACCTCGACCCGAGCCCACGCGCCCGCGCTGTCACGCCGCTCGATTCTGTCGTGATCTCGGAAGATTGGGCTCCCGTGCGTGCCCGCTCAGCGCTCGCGCGGCGCGCGTGCGTGCCCCGCTCAGCGCTCGCGCGGCGCGCGCTCGCCGCGCGGAGAGACGACCGCGTCAAGGCGCTCGCCGCACGGATCGCGCGAACCCGTCGCTCTCGAGGACGCGCCGTACGAAGACGCGAGCGCCGCCACCGTCTCGCCGCGCGCGTCGAGGACGCAGGAGCCGCCCTGCCCTGGGACGATCACGACCCCCGGAGCCCAGTTCGCGTTGGCGATCGACACGCCCGAGCTCCGCGCGATCGACTGGAGGAGCGGGAGGCGCGAGTCCTCCTCGTCGACCCACGCGCTCGTGAAGACCAAGAGGTCCGCCTTCGCGAGGACGTTCGCGGAGTCATCGGCGACGAAGTGGCCGTCGTAACAGATCGCGATCGTCACGGTGAGCCCCGCCACGTCGAAGAGCGGCGGCGCCAGCTCGCCCGCCGTCGCCCAGCGCTCGGGAAACCACGGATGCCGCTTGCGGTACGTGGCGACGACGCTGCCGTCCGGCGCGACGACGACCGCGGCGTTGAAGATCGCGCCGCGCTCGGCGAGCACGAGCGGCGTGACGAGGTGCACGCGGCGCCGCTCGGCGATCGCGGCGGCAGCACGCACCGTCGGCCCGTCGATCGGCTCGGCGAAGCGCGTCGGGTCGAACTCCGCCGCGGGCGAGACGTAGCCCGTGAGCGCGAGCTCGGGGAGGATCGCGAGGTCCGCGGGCCCCGCCGCGAGCAGGCGGTCGACCTCGGCGAGCGCCGCCTCGGGCTCGCCCCACCGCGCCGGGAGCTCGAGCACGGCGACGCGCAGCACGACGTCGAGCGTATCACCGCTCGAGCATCCCGACGCGCGCGCGGTCGCTCGACGACGGACGTCGGCCGCGTTAGGAGGAGGACGTGGCCGACCGTCACCCCGCCGTACCGAGTGAGGCGATCGACTGGGTCGAGCGCCTCCACGCGCTCGTCGACGAGGCCGCCGCGCCGGTCGAGCGCCTCGCCGCCGCGCGGCTCCGCTGCCGCGCCGGTTGCGCCGACTGCTGCGTCGACGACCTCACCGTCTTCGCGATCGAAGCCGCGGTCATCCGGCGCCATCACGCCGAGCTCCTCGAGACCGCCGAGCCGCACCCGCCCGGCGGATGCGCGTTCCTCGACGCGGGCGGCCTCTGCCGCATCTACGCGCATCGCCCTTACGTCTGTCGAACGCAGGGCCTGCCGCTTCGCTGGCTCGAGGAGGACGAGCTCGAAGAGGAGATCATCGAGTCACGCGACATCTGTCCGAAGAACGTCGACGGCGGGCCGCCGCTCGAGGAGCTCGACGCCGACGCGTGCTGGACGCTCGGCCCCTTCGAGCAGCGCCTCGCGGAGCGTCAGCACGCGCTCGACGGCGACAAGGGCGAGCGCGTCGCGCTCCGGAGCCTCTTCGCGCGCGACGACGCGCGCCGCCACCTCCCGCTCCTTCGATCGACCGCCCCTTCGAAGTGAGCGCAAGCGGCGACGAAGCCGAGCTCTTTGCGCTCGCGCCTCGAAGCGTCACCGCCAGACGCACGAAGGCCCGGCCTGCTCTCGCGGACCGGGCCCCGGTGGACGCCTGACGAATCAGGAGCGCGGGATCTTCAGCGCAGCGCGCTTCAGCGTGTTGTGGTTCTTATGCATCGTCACGTTGTACGTGAACGCCGAGCCCTGCTCGCCGATGATCGCCGACCAGTGGAGGAAGAAGTACCAGAGGCGGTACATGCGCTCTCCGTACTTCTTCACGATCGCTTCCTCGTTCGAGCTCCAGATGTCTCGCCACGCGCGGAGCGTGCGGACGTAGTGCGGGCTCATGTTCTCGACGTCCGCGATCTCGAAGCCCGCCTTCTCCGCGGCGCGGAGCATCGAGGAGAGCGGCAGGCTCGCGTCGGCCCCGGGGAAGATGTAGCGGTTCATGAAGAGCCCCCAGATCAGGTCCTCGGGCGCCATGGTGATCGCCGAGAGCGGATTCTGCGGGTTGTAGAGGTTCCGGATGCCCGTCCACTGCAGGACGAACAGGCCGTCGTCCGCGAGGAGGTCGTGAACCTTCGAGAAGTAGGTGTCCAGGTTCTTGAGGCCGACGTGCTCGACCATCTCGAGGGAGACGATCTTGTCGAACTTGCCCGTCACGTTGCGGTAGTCCCGCACCTCGACGCGCGCCTTGCCCTCGACGCCGTACGCCTTGATGCGCTCCTTGCCGAACGCGACCTGCTCCTCGGCGAGGCACACGCCGAGCGACTCGACCCCGCGCTCCTTCGCGGCGCGAGCGACGAAGGTTCCCCAGCCGCAGCCGATGTCGAGGAGCGTCTCGCCGGGCTTCAGGAGGAGCTTGTCGCAGCAGTGGTCGATCTTCGCGTACTGCGCCTGCTCGAGCGAGGTCTCGGGCGTCGGGAACCAGGCCGACGTGTAGACCATCGACTCGCCGAGGAACCAGCCGTAGAAGTCGTTCCCGCGGTTGTAGTTGTCGCCGACGACGCGCTTGTCCTGCGCCTTCGAGTGGATGAAGACTTCGGGGATGAAGTTCGTCACCGCCCACTTCAAGTGCGAGTCGGTGATGCGGAACGACATCGTCTCGTTGCGCGAGTCGAAGAACGCGTTCCACTTCTCGCTCGGGATGTCGAGCTTGCCCTCGATGTACGCCTCGTAGACGTCGGACATGGGGACCTTCTTGCCGGTCCAGGCTTGGGCGAGCGTGCTATCCGCGAAGGTGACGTAGTCGTGAATCGTGTTCATTTCGCCCCGGCCTTTACCACGGCACGGGGCAGAGGCGAAGCACTCTAGCGCTCGGGAAATCCGCGCGACTTCGGCGCCCATGCCTGCGACTTCATGAAGGAAACCCCGCAAGAGGCGCTCGTCTCGGGACGGGGCATGCCAGGCGAAGCGGGGCTCGCCCGAACCACGTAGCCACGTCGGGATCTCCTCCGGCTCGTTCCTTCGGCTCGAGCGTGCCGTTCTGCGTCGTGGCGAGGTGCCCCGATGAGGCACCCCCGCCCTCGCGCCTCCCTCCGCTCGATTCCCTTCGTTCTGCGAGCGGTCGTGGGACGGCACATGGCGTGCGAGCGCACCGAGTTCACCTGACACGGCTACGCCCCGGCATCGGCCCCGGCAGCGCTACGGCCAGCGGACGACCGACACGACGAACCCGAGCTCGCCCTTCAGCATCCGATGAGCATCGCCGCGACGTACCGGATCCAGCTCCACGAGCAGTTCGGCTTCAGCGCTGCGCGCGACCTCGTGACCTACCTCTACGAGCTCGGCATCACGCACGTCTACGCGTCGCCGTACTTCATGGCGCAGCCGGGGAGCACGCACGGCTACGACCTGGTCGACCCCAAGCGGCTGAACCCCGAGCTCGGCACGGAAGAGGAGCACCGCGCCTGGACCGACGCGCTCGCGGCCCGAGAGATGGGGCACATCGTCGACTTCGTCCCGAATCACATGGCGGCGTCGCCTCGCAACCGCTGGTGGCACGACGTGCTCGAGAACGGGCCTGCGTCGATCTACGCCGATCACTTCGACATCGAGTGGCACCCGCCGAAGGAGGCGCTCCGCGACAAGGTGCTCCTGCCCGTGCTCGGCGCGCAGTACGGCGAGGTCCTCGAGGGGGGCGAGCTCCGGCTCGAGCGCGACGGCGGGAGCTTCTGCGTCCGCTACCACGACAAGTGCTTCCCGGTGAACCCGCCCACGGCAGCGCCGCTGCTGATGCGTGCGATCGAGCGGCTGGAGCTCCCGTCGGAGGATCCGCGCCGCCAGGATCTCGAGAGCATCGCGAGCGGGCTCTCGCGGTTGGCCGTCGAGGTGCCGAAGGAGCGCGCCCGCGAAAAAGAGGTGCTGAAGCGCCGGCTCGCCGCGCTGCTCGCGGAGCACGAAGACGTCGCGCGGGTCGTCGATGCGGAGGTCGAGCGCATGAACGGCGTCCCCGGCGACGCGCGGAGCTTCGACGACCTCGATCAGCTCCTGGTCGATCAGATGTACCGGCTCGCCTACTGGCGCGTCGCGACGGAGGAGATCAACTACCGCCGCTTCTTCGAGATCAACGAGCTGGCCGCGATCCGGATGGAAGACGGCGCCGTGTTCGACGACATGCACGAGAAGCTCCTCGAGCTCGTCGCCGAGGGTCGGCTCCAGGGCGTGCGCCTCGATCACGTCGACGGCCTTTACGATCCGGCGCGCTACTTCACGAAGCTGCGCGCCGCGCTCGCCGAGGCGCGGCCGGGGGCGACGATCACGGTCATCGCCGAGAAGATCCTCTCGCACAACGAGTCGCTGCCGACGTCGTGGGAGGTCGACGGCACGACGGGCTATGATTTCTTGGCGGCCCTGAGCGGACTCTTCGTCGATCCGCGCGCCGAGGAGCACTTCACGCGGCTCTACCGAGAGACGACCGGGGACACGCGATCGTTCGGCGAGCACGCCTTCGAGTCGAAGCGCACCATCTTGCGCTCGAGCCTCGCGAGCGAGCTGCAGATGCTCGCGCTCCGCCTCGAGCGGATCGCGATGCGCGACCGGCGCTCGCGCGACTTCACGCTCGCCACGCTGCGCAGGGCGATCGGCGAGACCATCGCCGCGTTCCCCGTCTACCGCACGTACGTCCGGCCCGACGGCTCGCGGGAGCCGACCGACGTGCAGATCGTGACCCGCGCGATCCGGATCGCGCGGCGGAAGAACCCGGAGGTGAACCCGTCGGTGTTCGCCTTCCTCAAGGACCAGCTCCTCTTCGACCTCCGCGACGACGACGACGACACGGACCGCGCCGAGTTCGCGATGCGCTTCCAGCAGCTCACCGGCCCCGTCGTCGCCAAGGGCGTCGAGGACACCGCGTTCTACACCTACGTGCGCTTCGTCGCGTCGAACGAGGTCGGTGGATCGCCCGATCGGTTCGGGACGTCGATCCACGCGTTCCACGCGCTGAACGTCGAGCGGCTCGCGCGGTGGCCTCACGCGATGACGTCATCTTCGACGCACGACACGAAGCGCGGCGAGGACGTCCGCGCGCGGCTCGCCGTGCTCGCCGAGATCCCCGAGGCGTTCGCGGCGTGGATCCGGGAGTGGTTCGCGCTCGCCGCCCCGTACACCACGTCGATCGACGAGGAGGCGCCCGAGGGCTCGCGCGCGCCGAGCGCGGCGGACCAGTACCTGTTCTTCCAGACGGCGCTCGGCGCCTACCCGCTCGCGGGCGGACCCGACGCGACGTTCACGCGGCGGGTCGCCGACTACATGATCAAGGCGGCGCGCGAGGCGAAGCAGCACACGAGCTGGCTCGCGCCGGACGACGCGTACGAGGGCGCCCTCCGGAGCTTCGTCGAGGACGTCCTCGCGGACGAGGCGTTCCTCGAGAGCCTCGAGGCCAAGTCCACCGCCATCGCGACGTACGGCGCGTCGAACGGGCTCGCGTCGGTCGTGCTGAAGATCGCCTCGCCCGGCGTGCCCGACACCTACCAGGGGAGCGAGACCTGGGACCTCCGCCTCGTCGATCCCGACAACCGCGGGCCGGTGGACTACGCGCGGCTCCGCGAAGACCTCGCGTCGCTCGAGCGTGCGAGCGTCGCGGAGCTGCTCGCGAGCTTCCGCGACGGACGCGTGAAGCTCCACGTCGCGTCGCGCGCGCTGCGCGCCCGGCGCGCGATGCCGCGACCGTTCATCGAAGGGGACTACCGGCCCATCGACGCGGGCGAGGAGATCGTCGCGTTCCTCCGCGAGCACGACGCCGGCGCGATCGTGTGCGCCGCGACTCGCTTCCCCTACCGCGTGACCGGCGGGCGCGCGCCGTGGGCCACCGGCGACGTCTGGGGCGACCGTACGATCGCGATCCCGGAGGGACGCTGGCGCGACGTGCTCGCCGGCGAGCGCGAGATCGTCGTCGGCGCCGAGGGGATCTCCGCGGCGGAGGTCTTCCGCGACCTGCCGGTCGCCCTCCTCGTGGGCGCGTGAGCGCGCCGCGCGAGCCGTCAGCGCGGGACGACGGACCGCGAGAGCCGCGTCCGCGAGATGGCGGGATCGGTCGGCGCCTCGCTCAACAGGTCGAGGAAATCCGAATACGGCAGGCCGGCGCTGCGGAGGATCGCCGTGAGATCGTCGGGCGCAAGCATCGGGACGTCGGGCACGACGACGAGGCGCAGGCCCTTCGTCAGCGTCACCTCCGTCCTCGTTCGCGCGGTGAGCGAGAAGCCGGCGCTCGTGAGCGCTTCGATGCACTCCGCCCCCGAGACTGCAACGAGCGGCACCACTCCTCAGCGCCAGAGCAAGGGCGATACCTCGGGCACTGTAGGCGAGCAGCTTCGCGTAAGTGCGTGAAGGATCGTCGCGCGGCTCCGTAGGAGCGTGACGTCGTGCTACGCGCGCCCGGCGCCGTCGCGTGTCGCCTCGCGGGGTCGAGTGAGAACGGGGAGCTACACCGACGTTCGGCTCCGCGCGGCCTACGGCTCGTACTCACGGCGCGCGCTCCGAGAGCGTGTATCCTCATCGAGATTCTCTCGCGCGCGCTCGTGGGCTAGGCTGTGGGGATGCGCCGCACCGCTCCCGCCCGCGCGCCGTTGCTCCTCGTCGTCGACGACGACGGTCGGACCGCCGACGCGCTGGCCTCGTGGCTGCTCGGGCAAGGGTTCAACGCCGTGTCCGCGGCCTCCTGCCTCGAAGCCCGCGCGGTGATGGACGCCATCGCGATCGAAGGGCTCCTCGGCAACCTCGGTCTCCGCGACGGCTCGCTCTTCGGGCTCGCGCAAGCGCTTCGGGCGCAGCGACCCGCGATCGTCATCGGCTACGCGGACGTCGACGTCGTCACGCCGCCCGAGCTCGACGCGTGCTTCGTGCGTCCGCTCGACCTCGACGTGCTCGCGTCGTTCCTCGCGGTCCGATTCGCCCGCCACCGCTCGGGCGAGCACGCGATCGCGAGCCGCCACCGCGCCGTTCCGCCGGGCCCCGCCGCGTCTGCCGCGGTGCGGCGTCGGCGCTAAACGCTGAGCTCTCTCGATCGCGCCGGCCGATTGCACCTCCCGGACGGGACGTGCTGTCATGGGACAGAAGGGGTGGCACCGCAGCACCGCGATGAGCGCACCGACAGCACCCTTGCCCGTGATCACCACGCTCCTGCTCGAGCGTCGAGAGCGCGGATACCTCGCGTGGGTCGCCGTCGCGAACGAGGTCGCGGAGCTGCCGCTCGAGTCGCCGCCGATCGACGCCTCGACGCACGCGCTCGAGATCCAGGCCGAGGGCTTCGAAGAGCCGCTCGTCGTCCTCGCCGATCCGATGGGAGCTCCGACCGATCAGGGCTTCCCGCTCAGGCTCCGACCGCTCGACTCGGCGCACGAGGCGCTCCTCCGCGCCGAGCTCTTCGCGGGCAAGACGGACGAGGCGGCTCCGCGCTCGAGGCACAAGATCTCGCAGGTGACTCCGCCGCGCGGGTTCGGGCGGGATACCGAGACGCTGCCGCCGCCGGCGCTCACCGAGCACCACGCGCTCGCGCTCGCGAAGGTCACCGGGCCATCGACGCTCTCGCGTCGCGCGCCGGGGTCGCTCCGCGGACGCTCCCTCGGCGACGGCCGCTTCGTGCTCGAGGATCTCCTCGGCGGCGGCGCGAGCGGCGAGGTCTATCGCGCCGTGCACGCCGCCCTCCGCCGGCCGGTCGCGGTGAAGGTCCTCCACCCGACCCTGCAGCTCTCGCAGGACTACTGCGCGCGGTTCTACGCCGAGGCGCTCGCGGCGAGCCGCCTCGATCATCGCAACGTCCTCCGGGTGATCGACTACGGTCAGGAGCCCGACGGCATCCTCTACATCGTGATGGAGCTCCTCGAGGGCAAGAGCCTCCAGCACACGCTCGACAGGGAGGGCCCTCTCACGGAGGCGCGCATCGTCGACCTCGTGGCGCAAGCGTGCGCCGGGCTCGCGCACGCCCACGACGCCGGCGTGATTCATCGCGACATCAAGCCCGAGAACATCGTGGTGGTGCGCAGCCGCGACGACGACGGCCGTGAAAGCGAGCTCGTGAAGGTGTGCGACTTCGGCATCGCGCACTGGACGCAGCCTGCGTCCGCGAAGGACGCCGACGACCACGAGCCGACGCTCGTGAGCTCACCCGACGCGTCGAAGATCGTAGGGACGCCGGTGTACATGGCGCCCGAGCAGATCCAGAACGACCCGGTCGACGCGCGCACCGACGTGTACGCGCTGGGCGTCGTCCTCTACGAGCTCGCGACCGGCCGGCTGCCGTTCTTCTCCGACGACGCGATGGAGATCCTCCGCGCGCACATGATCGAGGATCCGCCGCCGCCTCGGACTCACGTGCCCTCGCTGTCGCCGCGCCTCGAGCGAGTGATCCTGAAGGCGCTGGAGAAGGAGCCCGAGCTCCGGCAGCGTGACGCGCGCGAGCTCCGCTCCGAGCTGAAGCGGCTCGTCGACGAGGACTGGTCGAGCGCGTCAGGCCTCCACCGAAGGGTCGCCGTCCGCACGACCGCGCTCACGGCCAACGATTTTCTCGGCGCGACGGGCGACGCGCTCGGATCGCTCCACGACATCGACGAGAAGGATCGCGCGGCGAGCTACGCCGCCCTCGCGGAGGCGCTCAAGGGCGCGCTCATCAGCGGCCGCGTCAAGCTCGCGCGCGATCTGGTCGCCTGGCTCCGGACACGCCTCGCCGATCCAGGCCTCGCGGACGCCGAGGCCGACCTCGCTCAGCGAGCGATGCGCGCGCTCCGCGATCCCGAGGTCGCGCGCGCGCACGCGGTGAACGTCCTCGATTCGAAGGAGCGCAGCGAAGACGCGCTCGCGATGCTCCGCGAGGCGGGCCCGCTCGGTGCGCGCGCGCTCATCGACGCGCGGCGCGTGAGGCCGCCGTCGCTCGAGCTCCGCGCGCAGCTCGTCGCGACCCTCCGCGCGATCGGCTCGCCGGCGCTGTCGGTCATCGTCTCGTCGCTCGAGCCGCTCGCCGGGCTCGCGACGCGGCAGGACGAGGCGTTCGCCGAGGACCTCCTCCGCGCCCTCCCCGACGTTCGCTCGGACGCCGCGGGCGACGTCACCGTCCGGTTCGTCCGACTCGACAAGCCCGCGCTCGGCGTCGCGGCGCTCCGCGCGACGACGACGCTCTGGGGGGTCCGCGCCCGCCCGCTGCTCGTCGGCGTCCTCGACGCGAACCACGACGGCTTCCGCGCCGTCGCGCTCGAGGAGCTCCAGAAGCTCGGCTGCATCGACGACCTCGTCGTCGAGCGCCTCGGACGCATCCTGACCGGACAGAACCCGGCGGGCGACGAGCTGAAGGTCGCGGCGGCGGCCGCGCTCGCGTCGACGACGCCCGAGGCGCGACCGCGCGCGCTCTCGCTCATCGCCGCGCGCCTCGCTCCGGCGCAGGGCCTCATGAGCTCCATCCGATCCGCGCTCGGCGCGCGCGAGGACACGCGGGTGGCGGTCGCCCTCGCGCGCTCCGTTCACGCGCTCGACCCGGCGGGCTCACGGCTGACGCTCGAACGCCTCGCGACGGCGCGCCCCGAGCTCCGAGCGCACGTCGACGCCATCCTCGCAGGCCGCTGAAGCGGCGCTACCGGCCGATCGCGCGCCTGAGGGCCGCGGCGAGATCCGGCAACGCCACGGGCTTCACGAGCACCGCGGTGAAGAGCCGCTCCGGATCCTCGAACGTGACGTGCCCCGTCACGGCGAGGATGGGCACCGAGGCGGTCGTCGTCTCCCTGCGAAGCCGGCGCGCGAGGTCGCTCCCGCTCATGAGCCCGAGGGAGAGATCGGTGATGACGACGCCGGGACGACCGCGTCTGGCCACGAGCTCGAGCGCGTCCTCGCCGGACGAGCAGCCCTCGACCTCGTACCCGTTGAAGGACAAGAACTCACCGAGGAGCTCGCGGCCGTCGTCGTGGTCGTCGACCAAGAGCACCCACGCGCAGTCCATCTTCTTCGGCGGGATTCGCGCTTCGGATGTCTGCATGGATTTCGGAAGCTACCACCGTTCGCGCGGCGGAACGAACGCGACCCCAGGAGCGGGCCGTCCTCGCGCAAACCTCGGCCTCCTCGAGTCCTCGCGCGAACCTCCGCCTCCGAGCGGACCCGCCTCCTCGAGTCCTCGAGTCCTCGAGCAGCGAACGCGCACGGCGGGGTCGTCCAGCGGCGTCGGCGCGACGGGCAGAGCACGCGGACGCGACGGGAGCTCGAACCGCGAGGGGAGCATCGAGGCGCGCCGCCGTCGAGCACGACGGCCGGGCGCGCCTCGATGCCGCGGCGGCGCCGCACCGGAGTGGCGGCACCTGGCCACGCATGTCGCACGCTGCCACGCGATCTCGAGCGCGCGGCAGCGTTTACGGGGGCTCGGCCATGGCACGACCGTCGCTTGGCAACCTATCGGAATACATCTCGAGACCGGCCCCGCGCACGCGGACCCGCCGCAGGAGAACCGTCATGTCGATCGAAGAGAAGAAGCCGGACGAAAACGCGATCCCCAACGTCGCGCCGGCACCGGCCGAGAACGCGAGCGCCGCGCCGGAGGCGCCCGCGCAGCCGGGGCAGGCCGCAGAGACGACGCCGTCCGCGACGGAGGACGACGCTCCCCGCCCGCGCCGCCGCGGCTTCGCCGCGATGGATCGCGAGCGCGTCAAACAGATCGCCAGCAAGGGCGGTCGCTCCGCTCACGCGGCGGGCACAGCGCACCAGTTCAACAGCGACGAGGCGCGCGTCGCCGGGAAGAAGGGCGGAATGGCCCCCCACGTCCGTCGCGGCGGTGTCCGTCGTCGCCCGTCGCCGGACGCCTCGACGCCGCCGCGCTCGAACCCGGGCCAGGGCGAGCGACGGTGACGCCAGCCCGAGCGATCCCGGACCGCGGAGCGGTCACGACGCGTCCGCGCGTTCGGGCTCGCTTCGTCCGGTGATGACCGCGACGAGCGCCTCCACGAGCTCGTCGGGCTCGATGGGCTTCGCCACGTGGCGGTCGAAGCCGGCGGCGAGCACGCGACGCCGGTCCTCGGCGCGGGCGTACGCCGTCATCGCGACGAGCGGCACGCGGCGCGCGGCTTGGCTGCCGAGCGTGCGGACACGCTGAGCGAAGGCGTACCCGTCCTCGCCGGGCATCGCGAGGTCGGACACTGCGACGTCGGGCGTGTGGTCCTCGAGCGCGGTCATGGCCATCGCGACGGTGCTCGCCGCGAAGACGGTGGCGCCCGCGTCTTCGAGGATCATCCCGATGAGGTCGCGCATGTCGCCGTCGTCGTCGAGGACGAGGACATGACGGCCCGCGAGCAGCTTCCGCGGGTCGAGCTTCATGCGGAGCGACCGCGGAGCCGCCGAGCGCTCCTCGCCGGCTCCGAGGTCGGTCGAGGGGGAGAGCGGCAAGGTCACCTTGAACGTCGCGCCGCGGCCGCGGCCCTTGCTCTCGGCCCGGACCACGCCGCCGTGGAGCTCGGCGAGGTGACGAACGATCGCCAAACCGAGGCCGAGGCCTCCGTGGCGGCGCGTGGTCGAGCCGTCGAACTGCCGGAAGCGGTCGAAGACGTACGGGAGAAACTCGGGGTCGATCCCCTCGCCCGTGTCCTCGACGAAGAGCTCGACGGCGCCGTCGAGGCGCTCGGCGCTCACGGAGACGGATCCTCCCGCCGGGGTGAACTTCACCGCGTTCGACAGGAGGTTCCAGAGGATCTGCTGGACGCGGTCCTCGTCCGCGATGATCGTCCCCGCGGAGGCGCTCACGCGCGAGGAGAGCGACACGCGCCGCGCCTGCGCCGCCGCGCGGACCGTCTCGACCGCGGCCTCGACCACCGCGGCGACGTCCACGGTCCCCGTCGAGAGGCGCAGCTTCCCCGTCACGATGCGCGAGACCTCGAGGATGTCCTCGACGAGCTGCACCTGCGCCTTGGCGTTGCGCAGGATGACGTCGAGGCCCTTCCTCATCCGCTCGCCGTCGAGGTCGCGCTCCTCCACGAGCACACGAGACCAGCCGAGGATGGCGTTGAGGGGGTTTCTGAGCTCGTGGGAGACGGTCGCGAGGAACTCGTCCTTCGAGCGGCTCGCCGTCTCGGCGGCCGCGCGCGCGCGCCGCTCGCTGGCGAGGAGGGCTGCGCGCTCCTGTTCGACGCGCTTCTTGGTGGTGACGTCGAGCATCGCGCCGATGAAGCGCACGGTCCTCCCCTGCTCGACGATCGCGAGGCCGCGCGCGCTGACCCAACGCTCGACCTGGTCTTCGATGCCGACGGTGCGGTACTCGACGTCGTACTGGTGATTCGTACGCGGATCGACCGCGCGCTCTACCGCGGCGCCGACGCGCGCGCGATCGTCCGGGTGCACGCCGTCGAGGAAGGTCTTGTAGGTGACCTCCGCGTCCGCCGAGAGGCCCGCGAGCGCCTTGCACCGCGCGTCCCAGCGCAGCGTGTCCGTGATCGGGTTGAAGTCCCACGTCCCGAGGCCCGCGGCCTCGAGCGCGATGCGAAGACGCGCCTCGCCGGCGCGCAGCTCGAGCTCCGCGAGCTCCGCTCGGTGACGCGCCTCGCGCGCCTCCTCGTAGAGCCTGGCATTCTCGAACGCAGCGGCCGCGTAGGTCGCCGTCACGACCACGAGCTCCTCGTCGCGCGCGTCGAACGCGTACGCAGCCTCGTGGACGAGGACCAGGGCCCCCTCGAGCGCGCCCGTCCGCGCGACCACCGGCACGCCGATCACGCTCCCCAGCGTCCGGGGCGCGGCGAGGTTCGCGAGCGAGCGGACGTCGTCGTGCCGCACGACCCCGCGGCCTTCGAAGACGCCCCGGAGCATCGCGCTCGACGGACCGAGCTCGCGGAGCTCCTCGTGGAGCCGTCCGACGTGCGCCGTCCGCGCGGCTCCTCCTGCGACGCGGTAGTGAAACGCCGCCCCGGAGGCCCGCGTGAGGTCCATCGCCTCCGACGCGAGCCGCTGCGCCAGGTTCACGACGTCGAGGTCCTCGCTGAGCGCCGCATAGATGCGAACGAGCGCCTCGACCGTCGCGGCCTGCTCCGACGCGGGCGCGGCAGCGACGAGTCGCTCGCTCAAGCGGCCGCTCCCCTCGTCCGACCGCGGGGCCAGCGAGTCGCGGCTGCTCGTGTGACGCTGCTCGTAGAGCTGCACGAAGACCGAGACCTTCGAGCGGAGGACGTCCGGATCGAGGGGCTTCGACAGGAAGTCGACCGCGCCGCTCGCATAGCCGCGCGCGACCTCGGCGCGCGTCGGCTCGTCCGCGGTGAGGATGATGAGCGGCACCGCCCGCGAGCGATCGGTTTTCTTCAGCAGCGCCGCCGTCTCGAGGCCGTCGAGCTCGGGCATCTGCAGATCGAGCAAGACGAGCGCGAGGTCTTCGCGCGTCGCGATCTCCACGGCCTGCGCGCCCGAGCCGGCGTAGAGCAGACGTCCGCCGAGCGGCTCGAGGATCGCCTCGAGCGCCATCAGGTTCGGCGGGTGGTCGTCGACGAGAAGGATGGTCGCCGCCCGAGAAGCGACCGCCTGCCTTGTTCGCCCCCGAAAGACCCCCGCATCTTCCACGCGGCGGTTCACGACGGCTAATGCTTCGACCGCGAGAGCCCGTGGTCAACGCGGCGCTCTGCCCCGACGACGTTCCCCGACGTGTGGCGTACGCGCGGTGCGCGCAGTTCCTACACGCGCGCGCGTCGGCGCCTGCGGTTGCGCGGCGCAGCCCGGCGCCGACGGCCGCCGCGCGCGCAGACGCTCGAGGATCACTCCGCGACGCAGACCTTCGCGACGCTGCCCGCGGCCGTCGACGCGTTGGCGCACGCTCCCGCCGCGCCGCCCTTGCAGTCGCTGTCCTTCGCGCACTTCTTCCGGCAGAGCGGCTCCGCGGAGAGGACGACGGCGACCATGCCCATCGGGCACGTCAGCTTCTTCGGAGCGGAGTGCCCGGCGTCCACCGCCGGCGCCGTCCCGGCGTCGCTCACGCCGGCGTCGGTGCGCCTGACGACCGCCGGCGCTGTGAACGACTCCTTGACGATCCAGCCCATCAACGAAGTGCTCGCGTCCTTCGGATCCGCGAACGTCACGAGGACGCTGCCTTGATACTCGGCGATCTTCCCGACGTCCGTGCCCGGCTTGAGCGTCGCGACGACCGCCCCCGTCTTCGGCGCCGTCCGCGCGACCCCCGACGACGCGAGCTTCATGTCGTCGTCCGTCACCGGCGTCTCGGCGGCGAAGCGAGCGACGTCGGCCGCGTTCTTCGCCGTCACGACGGGCGGCGGCGGCGCGGCGTCCTCGACGACCGGAGGCGCCTCGGCCTGCTCACCGGCCGCGTCGGCCGCGGCGTCCGCCTCGGCGTCGTCCTTCTTCTTCATCAACGGGCACCCGAGGACGAGCGCGGCAGTCGAGACGAGCGCGACGGCGAGGATGAGCTTACGCATCGCCCCCTGGATATCACCTCTTTCGGGGCCGGCCGAGATTGTCGCAGTCGAGGCCCGCAGGCCCGAGGGAAAGCCGGGGTCGGCGGCCAGGCGCCTTTCGCTGGCGGGCTTCGGTCAGCTCGCGTGGGCGGTCGCGACCACCTCGGCCTCCGCCGGCACGAACGTCACGTGGAGCATCGCGACGATCGGATGCGCGGCGTCCATGTTCTTCGCCGCGTCGAGGTCCGCCACGCAGCCCGGAAACAGCTCGATCTCGGCAGCGTCGAGGGCGCGCCGCAGGACGGCCAGCGCCGCGACGTCCAGCTCGACCGTGAGCCGAATGGCTTGCCCGCCGAAGAACGCAAAGTCGACGATCACGCCGTCGGCGTCGGCGATCGCGCGCTTGAGGCGCTCGATCGCCTCGTCGCGCGCGACTCGAGTGAACCCATCGACGAACGTGTAGCTGATCACGCCCAGAAGGTGGGGTGCGCCCGCGCCGCCGGCAAGGTGCCCTCGGCCTCTCGCGTCGACGAAAAACGAAGAGCCCCGGCAGCTCACGCGGAGCGGCCGGGGCTTGTCGATTTCGTCGGCGCGAGCTCGAGCGCGGCTCCGCCGGCGCGCGTCGCGGATCAGGAGCGCGGCTGACCGCCGGCGGGTGCCTCGGGGATGGTCGCCGCAGCCGGCGCCTTCCATCCGGCCGCCTGGAAGCCCGAGATCAGCGCCTCGAGGACGTCCTCCTCGAAGCCGAGCACTTCCTTCGTCGCGGCGATGGTCCCGAGCAGGCCGAGCGCGCGCTTGGCCCATGCGGTCGTCCGCGACGCGACCTCGGTCGTGAGGTCGCCGATCGAGAGCTGGCCGAGGTCCGAGGTGCTGAGGCCGTTGAGCGTGACCTGAACGTTGCCGCCTTCCATCGTGACGCCGGGCTGGAGCGACTGCGTGCTCGGGCGCTTGCCGGTCTTCTCCTCGATGACGTCGGCGACGTAGACCTTCGCCATCTGCTTGGCGGAGTCGAGCAGCGTGGTCGCGGCCATCGGGTAGCGGACGGCGGCGGCGCTGTTCGAGATGTCGGCGTCGGCGACGGCCTGACGGAGATGCACGAGCGTCGGGCCGAACTTCTCGCGAACCTCGGGCGCGGCCTTCTGCGCGGCGGCCTTCGCCTTCGGCACGAACGCCTTCGAGAGCTTCTCGGCCTCGTCCTCGAGGCGATCGACGGTCTTCTCGAGGCCCTCGATCTTCGACTTGTTCGCCTTCTTGTCGGCGTCGGAGATGCCCTTCTCGTCGTTGGCGGCCTCGAGGACGCCGATCTCGCCCTTCGCCTCGCCCATCGCCTTCTTCTTCTCCATCACCTTGCCCCACTCGGCCCCGAGCTCGGGATCGACGGCGGCGAGGAGGCTCGTGTACTTCGCGGGCGCGGGCGCCTCGGCGGGCGCGGCGGCCGGCGCGGGCGCCGCGAGCGCCTCCTTCTCGTCGGTCTTGTCGCTCTTGGCGGCCTTCTTGCCGGCCTTGCCGGCCTTCTTGTCCGCCTTGCCGGCGACGTGCTCGGCCTTCGCCTCCTTCGAAGCGGCGGCAGCGACGGGCTCGGGCTGCGCGGCGCCGGCGGCCGGAGCCACGACCTTCGCGTCCTTCGACTCGATCCGCGACAGCTCCTTCGCCCAGACCTCGGCGGCCACGACGCGCGCGCCGCCGACGTAGAGATCGTGCGACTTGAGCTCGGTCATGTCGCCGGTCGCGGCCTCCTTGTCGACCGCCACCTGGCCGAGCCAGGGCGAGTCGTCGCTCGCCGGCGTGTCGGTCATGAGGCGATCGACCTCCTTCGAGGTCTTCTCCGCCACGTCGGCGCGGCGGACGACGACGCTCATCGGAGCGGGGTCGTTGATGGCCCAGGCGACCTTCGGGTTCGCGGCGGCT
Organism: Labilithrix sp.; assembly: GCA_019637225.1. GTDB lineage: Bacteria > Myxococcota_A > Polyangia > Polyangiales > Polyangiaceae > Labilithrix. The sequence continues at coordinate 165,858 of JAHBWC010000003.1, read as the reverse complement.
TTGATCGCTCCGCAGCCCGTCCCCATCGTGAGGAGGGCGCAAACGAACGCGGGAACGGCGACGGCCTCGAGCCAGCGGCTCGGCTTGCGGTGGTTCATGGCTTCTCTCGTGGAGGGCGTTCGCCCCCCGGCCCCCTCGTCCCCGAGGAGGAAGTTGGTACAAGTGGTGGCCGGCCGGCGCCCTCCCCGGAGCCCTCTCCCCGAGAGAGGCTCCTCGAATCGCACCGGACCGTCCGCGTATACGGCGCCGGAGGAGGATCCTTCCCCCCCGCGACGCGAGGCCGGTCAGCCGACGTAGGTCTCTTCGAGCTCGTCGACCGAATACGGCGAGCTCTCCCACCGATCGGCGCCGCGGAGCGGCCACTGCAGATCGCGGAGCTGCGGCGCGAGCCGCGCGAGCTCGGTGCGGAGCATCCGGATGCGCGTCCGGTGCGCCGGGTTCGCGCGGAGGGCCCGCGAGAGGATCTCGGCGAGCTTCCGGAGCTCCGGACGGGCGCGGAGCTCTGCGATCCCCGGCGGCAAGCCGTCGTGCGCGAGGTGCTGGCGGATGATCTGGAAGAGGTCCTCCGAGTCGAAGAGGATCTTCCCGGTGAGCGTCTCGAACGCGAGGCACGCGAACGAGTACGCGTCGGCTGCGAACGCGCTCTCGGGCTCGCGGTCGTCGTTCCACACCTCGGGCGCGGCGTAGATGGGGTTGCCGCACTTCTTCCGGACCGTGCGGCCGCTGAGACCGAAGTCGACGAGCGTGGCCGCGCCGGTCTCGCGCCGCACGATGACGTTGTCCGGCTTGACGTCGAGGTGGCCTACGCCGGTCGAGTGCATCGCGTCGAGGCCGGCGAGGACGCCGTCGAGGACGTCGAGCGCGCGGCCCATCGTCATCGTCTTCTCGTCGAGGTCCTTCTCCATCGTGCGGCCCTCGACGAGCTCCATCACGAGGAACGGCTTCGGCTTCGCCGCGATGTCGAACGCGAGGATGCGCGCGAGGTTCGCGTGCAGGGGGATCGCCGCGAGGGCGGAGGCCTCCGCGCGGAACTGAGCGAGCAGCTCCTCTTCAGGCACGTGCGCGAGGAGGGCGCCGGCGTCGTGCGGCACCTTGAGGACGACCTGGGGCGCGAGCGGGTCGCCCTCGTCCTCGAGCCGGTGAGCCAAGAAGAGCGAGCCGAGCCCGCCGCTCGCCATCGGACGAACGAGGCGGAAGCCGCCGAGGATGCCGCTCTCGGGGACCCAGTCGGGCATCTTCCGCTCGGGAGGCGGGATGATGCTGTGAGGAGACGGCCGGATCGACGGCGGCTTGCGTGACGAGCCGGGCCGCATCGAGGGGGGCCGGCTGAGCCGTTGCGAATCGAGCGTCTCCTTGCCGCGCGTGACGAACGTGTAGAGCGCACACGCTCGGGCCGAGCGGTCCTCGCGCGTCACCTTCGCGGCGGTGTAGAGCGCCTGGAGAACGCCGACGCGGCTCGGCAGCTCGATCGCGTCGCGCTCGTCGTCGGTGAGGAGCGCGAGCACGCCGTCGGCGATGCGATTCGCGCGGCTCCATGCCTGCGCATCGCCACGCTCGATCGCGGGGAGGAGCTCCCGCTCGAGCATGTTCAGCAGGCCGAGGATGAGCGCTTTGTCGCCCTGCAACGCGGAGACTCTCCCATGTCGGCGCGCGCCTCGGCTCGAGACGCGGGCAGCAAGGAACAGGTTAGCACCGAAGTCGCCCAAATGCGGAGCTCGGCGCCCCCTCCGCTCGGGATTTGTCACAACCGCGCGGATCGCGGCGCGGGGGCGACGGCGCGGCGCGGTCGGCTCGCCGCTCCGCACGGCCTCGCCGCACGGCCTCGCCGCGCGAGCTCGGGCATCACGGCGGCGCCGTGGCCTGCCCGCGATCCACCCTGGCTCAGGCACCTTTGTGGATCCGGCGCGGGGCCGCGAGCGGCATAATCCGCGGCCCATGCTGCTCGACATGTCCTCGGTCCTCGCGCGCCTGCGGCGGGCGTCGTTCCTCCTGCCGGTCGGTCTCGCGCTCGCGGCGGCTCCCCTGCCCGCGCGCGCAGACGCTCCTGCGGCGGCGCCCGCAGCGCCGCGGAGCGCCGCGCCGACGCTCGTCGCCGAGAAGACGACGCTCCCGAACGGGCTCGAGGTGATCCTCGACGAGGACCACCGGACGCCGATCGTCACGGTGAACATCTGGTACCACGTCGGATCGAAGGACGAGGCCGAGCGGCGAAACGGCTTCGCGCACCTCTTCGAGCACGTGATGTTCCAGGGGAGCAAGCACGTGCCCGAAGACACGTACTTCCGCTTCCTCGAGAAGGCGGGCGCGACGTCGATCAACGGCACGACGAACACCGACCGCACGAACTACTTCGAGACCGTGCCGGCGAACCAGCTCGAGCTGGCGCTATGGCTCGAGAGCGACCGCATGGGGTTCCTCCTCGACCACGCCGACGAGAAGACGTTCCAGAGCCAGCGCGACGTCGTGAAGAACGAGCGTCGGCAGAACTACGAGAACGCGGCGTACGGCCTCGTCGGGCAGTTCATCCGCTCGGAGCTCTTTCCGAAGGAGCACCCGTACCACCTCCTCACGATCGGTAGCCCGGCCGACCTCGACGCCGCGACCATCGAGGACGTGCGCGGGTTCTTCCGCAAGTACTACGTGCCGAACAACGCCACGCTCGTCTTGTCGGGCGACTTCGACCGCAAGAAGGCGCTCGCGCTCGTCGACAAGTATTTCGGCCCGATCCCGCGCGGACCGGCGGTGCCGCGGATGAAGCCGGCGCCGGTCACGCCTCGGGGCGAGACGCGCATCGAGGTCGATGCGGGCGTCGAGCTGCCGCGCGTCTACGTGAGCTGGCCGAGCCCGCCGCTCTTCGCGCCGGGCGACGCTGAGCTCGATCTGCTCTCGCACGTGCTGTCGGGCGGCAAGACGAGCCGCCTCTACAAGCGCCTCGTCTACGATCTCCAGATCGCGCAGAGCGTCACGGCGTCGCAAGCGTCGATGGAGCTCGCGAGCGTCTTCGAGATCGTCGCGACCGCGAAGCCGGGCCACACGGCCGAGGAGCTGCTCAAGGTGATCGACGAAGAGCTCGTCAAGCTCCGCACGGGCGGCGTCGAAGACGCCGAGCTGTCACGCGCGAAGACGTCGATCCTCTCCGACAGCGTGTTCGACATCGAGCGCAGCTCCGCGCGCGCCAACCGCCTGAACAGCTACAACCACTACGTCGGCGATCCGAGCTGGCTCCAAAAGGACATCGCGCGGACGACGACGGCCACGAAGGAGAGCGTCGCGAACGTCGGGCGCACGTGGCTGAAGGAGAAAGAGCGCGTGGTCACGCTCGTGACCGCGAAGAAGGACGCGCCCATGGCAGGAACGATCGTCAACGTCGTGCGAGGTGGAAAGTGAAGCGCGCGCTCGGTCTCGTCGGTCTCGCGCTCGTCGCCGCGTGCGGAGGCGCGCCTCCTCCGCAGCCTGTGCCGGTCGTGGCGCCGCCGCCGATCCCCGCGGCCACGGCCGAAGCGCCCCGCGTCACGCCCGACGCGCCGTTCCGCCAGCAGCCGCCCGCGCCCGACGGCGAGGTGCGGTTCACGGCGCCGAAGGTCGTCGAGGCGAAGCTGAAGAACGGCCTCCGCGTGCTCGTCGTCGAGCGGCACGATCTCCCGATCGTCAGCGCGCGGGTCGTCGTGTCGGTCGGAGCGGGCGACGTGCCGGACGCACGACCCGGCGTGATGTCGTTCCTCGGCGCGATGCTCGAGCAGGGAACGAAGAAGCGGAGCGCGCTCCAGCTCAGCGATGACTTCGAGGCGATCGGCGCGCATCACGGCGCGTGGGTCGACTGGGACTCGGCCGGCGTGAGCGTGCGCGTACTCTCGGAGCGCCTCGACGCCGCCCTCGAGCTGATGGCCGACGTCGCGCTGTCACCGTCGTTCCCCGAGGCCGAGATCGAGCGCCTCCGCACGCGGCGAATCACGAGCATCCAGGCCGAGAAGAGCAGCCCGGGGGCGATCGCGTCGAACGCCGTCGCGGCGGCCCTCTTCGGGCGCGGGCATCCGTACGGCCACAGCATGACGGGGCAGGAGGCCGACGCGAAGAAGCTCACGAAGGCGGAGATCCAGCGCGCGTACGAGCGCCTTTTCACGCCGAAGAACGCCGCGATCGTCGTGGCGGGCGACGTCGATCCGGCGACGCTCGTCCCGAAGCTCGAGGCGGCGTTCGGGGCGTGGAAGGGCAAGCCCGGCGCGGTCACGCGGAAGCCCCCCAAGGCGCTGGCGAAGGCCGCGACGGACAAGCGTGTCGTGTTCGTCGATAGGCCGGGCGCGCAGTCGCAGATCCAGCTCGTTCGGCCCGGCGTGCCCTACTCCGTCAAGGATCGCGAGGCGTTCATCGTCGCCAACGCGATCCTCGGCGGCATGTTCTCGAGCCGCGTGAACATGAACCTCCGCGAGAAGAACGCGTACACCTACGGGGCGCGCTCGTACTTCTCGATGCGTCACGGCGCGGGGCCGTTCCTCGTTGCGGCGGCGGTCTTCGCCGACAAGACCGGACCGGCGATCAAGGAAGCCCTGAGCGAGCTCGACGGCCTCCGGCGCGACGGTCCCACGGTAGAGGAGCTCGCGCTCGCGAAGGAGAGCATCCGGCTCGCGATGCCCGGACGCTTCGAGGGCGTCTCCGACGTCGCCGGGGCCGTGTCCGATCTATTCGTCCACGACCTGCCGATCGACGACTACGAGAAGCGGCCGGCGCGGCTCGAGGCGGTCACCGCAGACGACGTGAAGCGCGTCGCGCTCGAGTACTTCGGCTCCGACGCGATGACGATCGTGGTGGTGGGCGACAAGGCGACCGTGCTCCCGCAGGTCGACGCGCTCGGCTTCGGCCCGGCCGACGAGCGCGACGCGTACGGCAACCCGATCGGCGCGGCCGGCGGCGACGCGAAGACGCCGGCCAAGCCCGCGGCGGCTGCGACCAAGCCGGCGGCGACGCCGGCCAAGCCGACGACGGCGCCGGCTCCGAAGAAGTAGCGCCGCGCGCACCGCCGTCGAGCTCCGACCGGCGTCGCCGGTGAGGAGCCCGTCCGTCCGCAGCCCGATGTTTGCCCGTCGGATCCCTTCACGCGCAGTTCAGTCACGCGAGCGCAGGTGGCCGACGCCATCATGGCCGGCGACCTGTCGGCGTTCACCTTCGTATCGGCTGGCCACACGTCCTTCGCGTGACAATTGAGCCGGCCCGATGGCCACTTCCTCACTCCCCCACAGCCATTCCGCCTCACGGTGCACCTAGCTTTGTGCGCCCTCCCTACGCGTTTTCACTTCCTACGCTCTCGCGATGCTCGGCACGCCGCCGGGCTCGAGCACACGCGCGAGCTCGCCCTATTCGGGGAGATCCCGAGCGAATGGACGGAATGTCGTCTCTGCCGACGATTTCGGGCAACTGGGCCGATGAGCGGCCGAACGGTGGCGCATGTGCCCGTCGGTATCCGTTCGTCACGCGCTCTCGTCCGGCGCGGCGGGCCTTCTTTCCCTCTTCACCCTCGCGGGCTGCCAGGTGCACGGGCGGGCCCGCTACGTGGAGCCTCGCGCCGACCAGCCGCATGCCCTCGTTGCGATCGTCCGGAAGCACACGAGCCAGCCGGGCCCATTTCGCGAGGACATCGTCCACGTCAACGGGCAGGACGTCTCCCTCGGCACGCAGAACCTAGCCGCGATGCGGGTCGCGGCCGATGCCTACCACTGGTTCGCGTCCACGCGCTACTGGCACACCGAGACACGAACCTCGCTCGAGACGAAATACTACACGGAGTACGAGACGGACTATTGCGCTTACCGGAACTCTCGCGGCGACTGCCAATCTGGAAGACGTGCGGTGACGAAGAGTCGACTCGAAAACGTAACGCGCCTGATCGAGGTCACCGACGCCGCTTGTGATGCGTCGTCCTCTTACCAACTCGAGAACGGAAACAGCTATCGGCTCACGTTCACCTTCGAGGGGGCAGGAGCGTGTTCGCTTGGTTGTCGAGAGGTGACGGACGGCGCCGAAGAGCGCGAGTGCCAGCGCTGGACGCCGCCGGTCGCGTCGACGCCGTCCACCGCTGCTCCGAGTGCCGTGAGCTCGCCGGTGTCGCTGGGAACGAAGACATCTCGGCCCCTCCACACACTCGGCGTCGTTGCCGTGGCGGTCGGCGGGATCGGACTTGGGACGGGTCTCGCCGCTGGCCTGTATGCGACCGAACGGAAGTTGGCGCTCGCTCGTCACTGCGACGAGGCGCGCACGTGCGACGAGGCTGGCCTCGCGGCGGCACGCGATGGGGGGACGGCCGTGTCGATCGCGAACGTTGCTTCGCTTGCTGGTGTCTCGTTCGCTCTCGCCGGCCTCGGCCTGATCGCCTTCGGCCCAACGAAGACGCTCTCTGTCTCCCCTACCAACGGCGGGGCTCGGATCGGAGTGGGAGGAACCTTCTGATGACGCGTACGAGCATCGTCGCGCTCGTGCTCGTCTTCTCGTCGGGCTGCGCGAGTGTCATCGGCGAAGAGTTTCAAGGTTACGCCCCGACGCCAACGTACTGCGATTTCGCGCAGGCGCAGGGCGGCAACCCGCAGCGTCATCTTCAGTGCGCTTCGGACGAGACCTGTTTGCCCGTTGCAGCCGACGGATCACCATCGGACTCCGAGTCGCGTTGCTGGCCGATCCGAACGTACGGAGAGGAGTCGGCTGCGTGTGAGTTCGCCAATGACTGCGGCGCCAACGGATTCTGCTCGGCCGCCGGATGCCTCTCGTATTGTCGGGTAGGTGAAGCATCGTCATGCGCGAACGGGGCGGAGTGTCTTTCGTTTCTCTCCGGGGAGCTCGTCCTCGGCGGGGTCGCATACGGCTATTGCGCGCCCCAGGCTTGCAACCCGGGGGGCGACACTTGCGCCAAGGGGCGAACCTGTCAGTTTCACCAGGCGACGCAGACAGCGTGCTTCTTCCAAGCCGGGCACGCGCAGAGCGGTGAAGCGTGTGAATCGAACAACGATTGCGGGAGTGGGCTGACCTGCGGGCCCGAGAACCGGTGCACGAAATACTGCCGGATCGAAGCGGACGACTGCGGTGGCGAGCGGTGCATGCCCGGCGACGAGGGGCTCTCATCTGGAGGAACGAGCTACGGCTACTGTGAGAACGCACACTGAGCGTCGAGTCCGTCGTCCCTCTGCTCTGCTCTCGGTGCACTTCGACTTCGTGCAGCGTCACGTCAACGGCGTCTCGACCTTCACGCTGTTCTTGGTCGACGAACTGCTCACGATTCGTCGTCGGCCACAGTGTCGACGAGGGCGCCGCGCGCACCGATCTCGTCGTCAAGACGTTCGACGAGGCCGGTCACTCCGTCCCGGAACCTCAGCGCGTCGCGCGGTCCGCATCGACCATCCCGCTTCCAAACTGCTGGGAGGATCGCGGACCGATTCGTTCTGCGGATTGTTCGAGCTGACGCCGGATCAGGAGCGGGCCCCAGCTCGGATGTTTCGCCTTGATGAGAGCAGCCACGCCGGCAACGTGGGGTGCCGCCATCGACGTACCGGCCATCCACGTGAGGTCGGCGTAGAGGCCGGGGGGTGGCAGGGCCGGGTCGGTCGACCATGAGGGCACATACAACGGTGTCGACGAGACGATGAGGTATTGCTGCTCGCAGCCGTTCGGAAACGTCGGACCACAATCGCCACCGGGCGCGGCGAGATCGACGCGCGAGCCGTAGTTCGAATAGAAGGCAAGGACGTCCGATCCCGGCGCCGCGTTGAGCGGCCCCCATACCGAGCCAAACTCGAACGGTCCGAGGAGCTTCGAGGTCCCGGTCGCCGAGACCGAGACGACCGCGGACAGGTCGGCCGGCACGGCCGCGACGTTCCTCCCGTTCGTCAGGAGAGAGTCGTTGCCGGCGGCAGCGATGAGCAGGGTGCCCTTGCGCGTCGCGAGGTTCGCGGCGCGATTCCAGGCCTGCCAGGACGCGTTCTGGTCCGGATCGTTTCGATCCAGGATGCCGCCGAGGCTCATGTTCGCGACCGCGTATCCCTTGCGCGCCGCATCGGCGATCGCCTCGAAGAGCGGACCGTCGAACGCGAGGATCTGGTCTTCCTCGCCGTCGGCGAGATGCAGGCGGTCGAATACCTTGTAGGCCGCGATATTGAGTGAAGGCCCGACGCCGACGACGGCCGAGTTTGGATCGATGTTCGCCGCGATCGTACCCGCAACGTGTGTGCCGTGGCCCTGGACGGATGCAAAGTCCTCGACCGGCTCGCACGGAACCGCACCCGAAACGGGGTCGGCCGCGAGGAAGTTGAAGCGCGTGAAGTACGCCGGGAAGCCGGCAGGAACGGCGGGCTCGGAGCAACCGCTGTCCGGCTTGTGGGCGTAGCTGGTGTCGACCCCGTCGACGACCTTTCCCACGAGATCCGGATGGTCGCCGAAGACGCCGACGTCGAGCACAGCCACGGTGACCCTCGACTGGGCGACCCGCGACACGTTCGCCCTCGCCCTGTCGGCTCGGATCCGACGCTGATCCCACTGCGCTCCGTAGAGGAAGTCCTTCGGCGCCTCCGGCTTCGGCCGATGGCGACGGCCGAACACGCGATGCTTCGGTATCGCCCACGAGCGCTCGCTCCCGATCGCTGCCACGGTCGGGTCGGCCGCGATCTTCGCCGCGGTCGTCCCGTCTGCATCGACCGTCGCGACGCCGAGCTCGGCGATCTGCTTTCGGACGCGCGCGCCGTTGCGCGCGAGCCGGGACGACGCGTCCGAAGGAAGCGTGTCGGCCTTGAAGACGACGACGCGGCGGCGCGACCCCGTGAACGCCTGCGTGCTCACGCCTGGATCGATGGGCGCGACGCGCACGTCGTCCTCGTTGGCAACCGCACAACCCGCCATCACAAACGTCGTCAGCCCAGCGACAATCGAGATCTTGCGCACCCGTACCCCCCAGCTGTTTCGTCGGCGACGAAGAGGTCACTCGACGTCCCGACTGAAGCACATCACGCGACGTTGGCCACACCTATGGGGCTACGCAGGACAAATGACTATGCGCGCGTCTGACGTCCCACTTCGCGCGCACGCGCGGCGCAGCGCCGTTCCCCAACGAAGAACGCGACGGATCGCGGGGTCGAAGCTGCGCGCACGCTCGGACCGGCCGTCACGCTTCGACATCACAAAAGGCGAAGGCCCCTCTCCTTCTGGGGAGAGAGGCTTCGCTCGCAGCTCTACGGATCGCTCAGGGCTGGTAGCCGGTCGAGATCGAGAGGCCGCCGCTGCTCCAGCTCTCGTTCTTGTCGCCCGTGCAGAGCGCGTCGCCCTTCACGCTGCCCGACGTCATGACCCAGCTCCCGTCGTTGCACTTCAGCCGGACGTTGCCCCAGGTCACGCGGTTGCAGAGCGCCTTCGCGTACTTGTAGTAGTTGCCGTCGGCGAACACCGCCTCGGTGCCGTGCGAGGCTGCGCTCGCGTTGAAGTTCACGTACGCGCCGTTACCGACCTTGCGCTGCACCGTCTGCGCCGGGCAGGCGTCGCACGTCGTGCCGTCACCGCCGCACACCCCGCACTGATCGAGCTTGTGCCCCTGGTCGTCGCAGAAGTCCTTCGTCGGCACGCAGTCCTTCGCCGTGTACTCGGTCGTGAGCGCGAGCCTCACCTGCGACGCGTCCGTGAGGTGACGAATCGTGTACGAGATCGGCACGCCCGGGTTCTTCTTGTCGAAGTTCGCTCCCGTCGTGAGAAACTTCTGGATGCGCTCGAACTGATCGGTGCTGCTACCGCCGACGGCGTCGATGGCCATCTCCGCGTTGCCGCCGAGGCCGTAGGCCTTGATGTTCGCCTCGTTGATGACCGACTTGTACTTCGCGGTGACGCTCGCATCGACGCTGACCGCGCCGCTGTACGAACCGCTGACGGCGGCCTCGAGATCGAGCTGCGAGGAGGTCGACTCGAACAGGATGTAGAAGATGCGGCCGTAGGTGACGCTCGAGACGTAGACGGGCGGGTTGCCGTTCTGGGCGTACGGCTCGAGGTCCTTCGCGGTGACGCTCGGGGCGAACACGCCGGCCGCTCCCTGCGGCGGGTCGAACGCCATCGTGAAGTACTCCTGCGTGAACTGGATGAGGAAGCGGCTCTTCTCGTCCTTCTTGTCGACGGAGAGCGACGCCGCCGCTGCCCAGTTCGTGCCCTTCACGTTCGCGTCGACCGCGACCGCGAGCTGCTGCGAGGAGTAGATCGACTGGAACGTGTACGAGAACTTCGCCGGGGTCGCGCCGTCGTACGTCGCGAGGATGGCGTTCTGGGCCTCCATCGCTGAGGAGAGCGAGGGCTGCTCCATCGTCTTGTGGAACACGCCGCTGCCGCCCGAGGCGATCGTGAGGGTGATCGTCCCCGGCGCGCGCTTGACCGGGACCGGATCGAGGATGCCGCCGGCCATCGACTTGCCCTGGACGAGCGAGCCGGGCCAGAGCACGTCGGCGTTCGGGTTGAGCGCGACGAACTTCTCCGGCACCTTCGTCAGGCTGTAGTCGGTCGTCTTGCAATAGTACGAGCCGGAATCGCCCTGCACCGTCTCTTGCTGGGGCTCGCTCTTCTGGACCGGATCGATATCGGCCTCCTTGTCCGTGGTGAGGAAGCCGGCAGACGCGATGAGCGCGTTGATCTTCGCCGTCTCCTCGTCGCTGCGCCCCGTGTCGCCGACCGCCGCCGCGGGAGCCGCGCTCTCCGCGCCTTCGCTCTCCGGCGCGGCGCCTTCGCTGTCCGGCGCGCCCGAGCACGCGACGATCAGAGCCAACATCGACGGCGAGAGAACCTTCACGAACGACCTCATGACCCGACCTTCCCTTTTCTCTTCGTCGCCGCGACCGCCGCGGCGTTCGGAGCTATTGCGAAGGTGGTGCCACCGCGGATCGCGCGTTTTTCGCGGTGTTCTTGGTCGTTCGGTGCGGTGTCTCGGGCGATACACCCCTGATACGCCCCCGATACACCGTCCGATCACGTTCCGCGTCGGCTACGCGTGGGTGCTCGCGGGCCTGGGCATCGACGAGGCGTTCTTCGTCGCGGCCGTGCCATACTGACGGGCTGCAGGCCCGACGTCGGCGAAGCCACGTCGATCGCGTGAATGGCCGTCGGAATGCACGCTCGATCTTCCCTCCGCCGTCGTTGTCGCCCGCGCTCTGCTCAGCGATGGCGCTCGCCGACGATCCTCGCGCTCGCCGGCGGGCTCGCGTTCGGTCCCGGCTGCACGTGCCGGCGCGGCGCGAAGGTCGAGCTCCCCGTCGACGCTGCAGTCGAAGCCGGCGAGCTCGCGACGGAGACTCCCGTCGACGCCGCGCCTCCCGACGCCGCCCCGCCGGAGACGCGGATCTACCCGTTCGAGGAGGGTCGCTGGTGGGACCACCGCTACGCGAATCCGGGCGGGCCGTACGACTGCAAGCCCGGCGTTCATCGGACGACGATCCTGGGGCGGAAGACGATCTCCGGCCGAGAGGCCTGGAGGATGAAGACCGCGTGCGGTGCGAGGCAGGAGATCGCCGTCGCGGTCGAGGGCGACGAGCTCGCGATGTGGTTCAACGGAAAGTGGCCACATCTCCTCCGCGCGCCGCTCGAGGACGGAGCACGCTGGCCGTGGGTCTCCTCGAGGATGCGCCTGACCCGCGAGCCGGGCCCCGTGAAGGTCGAGGCCGGCACGTTCGACGACTGCTGGACCGTCACGCTCGCGCCGGAGATCCCCAGCGTCGCGACGACCTACTGCCGCGGCGTCGGAATCGTGCGCTTGCGGCGGGGCGGACCGAAGTCGAACTACGCCGGCAACGACGCCGAGCTGGTCGGCGCCAGCTTCCCCCTGCCTGCCCTCCCCGATTGAGACCGCGTCAGGGCACGGATCACTCACCTCGACAGCGCCGACATCCGGACGACGCTCCTCCAGCTCCTCGCGGACCCGGTCTCACGTGTGCAGTTCGACGCGCTCGCCTCGCTCGACCGACGCGAGTCGACGGACGACGACCTCGCACGCATCGACGCCGCCATCGCGGGACTGGCGCCCTTCAACGGCCGCCGGAAACGAGAGTAGAATCCCCCCATGAGACACATCGGGGTGGCGTTCGCAGCGACGCTGGTCGCCGGATGGATCGTTGCGTGCGTGGGAGAAGATCCGGCGCCCGTTGGACCACAAGCCGATCCTGGCGTGCCGGTGGGTCAGTACAAGGGCGCGTGTACGGCGGACAAGAAGTGCATCGAAGGGCTCGTCTGCGTGCAGGAAGCCGTCTGCCTCTATCCGGGTGACGGCGCGCCCCCGCCGGACGGATCGTCGAGCGGGGCCGTGACGGTCCCGTGCCCCTTCGCGTCGTCCAGCGTCAAGCCAACCATCCAATGTGACACCACCACGTGCACGAACGAATGCTGCTTCGGCGAGGTGGGGCCGAGCGCCTGCGATGAGGCGTGCGCGACGATCGACCCGAGGAGGTCGATGAAGTGTGACTCGAAGTACCAGTGCTCCACGGGTGAGTGCTGCCTTGCGGTCACGGCCGCCCTCGACACGAGCAAGTGTCCTTCGCCCCTTCCGTTCGTCGACGCGGTGGAGTCGGCCTGCGTTGCCGATGGGTGCGATACCTCCGTGGGCTCGAACCAGTACAAGATGTGTCGAGGCGACTCCGAGTGCGCCGCGCCCATGCGGTGTCGCCAGATCGAGGTGACGACGGGCGTGAACGGGACGAAGCTCGGCTACGGCGTCTGCAATTGACCGGTCGTCCCAGCCGCAGCCTCGCGCGTGAGCTTCCCCGTGCGCCTACGCCTGTGTGACGTGCCCCCCCCAGGCCACGCGCGCCACGCTCGGCGTCACCACTTCGGCTTGCGGACCTGCGCGTAGCGGAACGGCCCCTTCGGGTGATCCTCGAAGTGGAGGTGCGGGCCCGTCACGTTGCCGGTCGCGCCGACGCGACCGATGCGCTGGCCGGCCTTCACCTTCGTGCCCGCCGCATAGCGGCGCGACGAGAGGTGACAGTAGACGTAGGTGCGCCCGTTGTCGGCGTCGAGGCCCATCCAGCGGCCGTATGCGCCGCCGCTATTGTTCGACCAGCGGATCTTGCCGCTGCGCACCGCGACGACGGGCGTACCCGTCGGCGCCGCGTGGTCTTGCCCCGTGTGGAACCCGGCGGCGTAGCGCGGGTTCCTCACGCCGTACGGGTACGTGACGCCGCGACCGGGCACCGGTGAGGCGACGCGCTTCGCGGCCAGCGGCTTGGACGCGCCCTCGACGACTTCGGTGACGTCGATCTCCTCGACGAAGTTGCTCGTGGTGCTCTCGAAGTACTCGAGCGTCGCCTCCTCCGGCGACTCCACCGAGTCGTCGCCGGTGCTCGGATCGTCGTCCGGGTCGGGGAAGGTCGCGTCGATGTCTCCGTGGGAGTCGTCGCCGTCGTCATCGGCGGCGGCGAGCGTGTCGTCGCCGTCGACCGGGCTGCAGGCAGAGACACCGAACGAGGTCGCGATCGCGGAAGCGAAGACCAGCGAGAGACCGAATCGCAGACGGCGAGTTTCCATGGCGGCCCGTAGAGCACGGCCGGTGCCAGCGCTGTGGTCGGCGCGATCCGCGCGCCCTCGGCGCCGCTCGGCGACGACGGCAGCAAAGCGCGCTCGTTGCGGAAACACGCGCGGCTGCTCGGCCGCGGAGCCGCGGCCTCGCGGCCGCTCCGCGCTTCCGCTCACTCGGAAGCTTTCCGCACCGGGCGGATCCCGCGCTCCGACCGCGCGCATCCACCGCGCTCGCGTCAGCGCAAGTAGGGGTTCGGCGGCGCCTTCTTCGGGACGAGCGAGGACGACGGCGCCGGCGCGCGTGGCTTGCGTGGCCTGCTGCGAGGAACCGGCGCGCGCGCACCGGCCGTGCCGACCTCCGGCGCGCTCCCCGCGCCCTCGGGGGCGACCTCGCCCGCGGAGGCGACCTCGCCCTCGGCGGGGCCCTCGTTCGACGCGGCGCTCTCGCCGGCCGGCGGCTCCGCCTCGCGCCCAAGCTAGGCGCGCTCGCCGGCGGGCAGCTCCGCCTCGCGCCCCGGCTCGGCGCGCTCGGGCCCGCGGAGGCGGAGCGACGCGGCGACGGCGGCGAGCACGAAGAGCGACGCGAGGAGCGCCCCGGCAGCACGCGAGCCACGCGATCCCATGGCGACACGCCAGCCTCGCGGCCCCACGGGCGCTGGCGTCGAGACCACCGTCGGCTCGTCACCGCCGGCATGGTCCCCACCGATCTCGCCACGGCCGGCCTCACCGCCGAGATGGTCCCCGCCGGCCTCGCCGCCATCGGTCTCGCCGCCGCCGCGGTGTTCGCCCGGCGCCACGAGCGATCCGGTCGGGACGAGGTCCCGCGCCGACACGCGCACGCTGGACGACGCGCTCGGATCGCCGTGCCCGCGCGCCGCCGCGCGCCGGCGCTCGAGCTCGTCGCCGAGCAAGGTCTCGACGAGGCGCGCGACCTCGACGTGGCTCGCGACGAGATCCGCCTTGCGCGCGGCGGCCTCCAGCGCTGCGCCGAAGTCCTGTGCGCTGGCGTGTCGCTCGTCCGATAGACGCGCCAGCGCCCGCGCGATCACGGGGTCGATCGGGGCGAGCTCCGGCCGAATCTCGGCGAGGCTCGGGACGCGCGCGGCGACGACGCGCTTCAGCGTCTCGATCTCCGTCGGTCCACGAAAGAGGCGCGTCCCGGCGAGCGCCTCCCACGCGACGACGCCAAGCGCGAACTGATCCCCGTACGCGTCCGCGAGCTGGGACTCGACGTACTCGGGCGCCATGTACGCGATCTTGCCCTTCAGGTGCCCGGTCTCGGTGCGATCGCGCGACGTCTCGAGCGCCTTCGCGATCCCGAAGTCGGTCAGGCGCGCGACGCCGTCCGTGCCGACGAGGACGTTGCTCGGCGAGACATCGCGGTGGACGAGCCCGAGCATGCGCCCCTCGTCGTCGGTCGCGCGGTGGGCCGCGTCGAGACCGGCCGCGACGTCGACGACGATGCGCACGAACGCGCGCATCCGCGTCCGCGCCTCCAGCCCGACATCGGCCGCGCGCTGCACGAGATCGGCGAGCGAGCCGCCCTCCACGTAGTCGAGCAAGAGGACGAGCTCGGAGCCCTCCTCGACGACGTCGAGCACCCGCACGACGTTCGGGTGATGCAAGCGCGACACGAGCGCAGCCTCGCGCTGCATGCTCGCGGTCTCGTCGCCCAGGTGCACGTGCGCGCGCTTGATCGCGACGAGCCGCGTGAACCCGGCGGCGCCGCGGACGCGGCCGAGCGCGACGGTGGCCATGCCGCCCTGCCCGATCACCGCGAGCGTTTCGTACTTCGTGCTCGCTGCGGGCGCGCTCACTCGAACCGACCCGCGATCGAGAGCCCGCTCCACCCGAGCGCGACGCGCGGCCCACGCGCCCGCGCCGTGCGCGCACCGCCGAAGTCCGTGAGCAGCGCGAGCACGCCCGTCGTCACGGCGAGCGCGCCGGTCACGGCCCAGGCCACGCGCGCGTTGGTCTGCGCGCGATCGCCCGCCGCCGCCGTCTCGGCCGACGGGCGCGCGACGAAGTCGTCGTGCCGCCCCTCGAGGACGACCGTGAACACCGTGGCGACCCCCGCCGCCGCCGCGGTGGCACCGGCCGCGGCCCAGAAGAATGCCGGGGCGGGCCCGCGACGCTCACGGGCCGACGGCGTCGGCGCGCGGCGGTCGTCGAGCGCGCGCGCAGCGTCCGGAGCGTCGACCGGGACGTCGATCGTCTGCCCCGCCGCGAGCGCGAGCGCGATCTCGAGGTGGGAGCCGTCCGCGGCGTCGAAGGCGATGACGTGGCGCCCCGGCGCCACCCATCGGGACGAGGACGGCATGACCGCGCCGTCGAGCGTGG
Organism: Labilithrix sp.; assembly: GCA_019637225.1. Lineage (GTDB taxonomy): Bacteria > Myxococcota_A > Polyangia > Polyangiales > Polyangiaceae > Labilithrix. Next base: position 150,015 of record JAHBWC010000003.1, on the reverse strand, counting down.
CCGAGCAGGACGTCGCGCACACGAGCCGGACACGCGCGGCGCGGTTCTCGAAGCGCGCGCGGAGCTGCCGCGCCAGCGAGGCGATGCTCGACGAGGTCTGCTCCCCGCCGCGAGCCTCGCTCCGATCGACGAGGTTCATCGCGAGCGCCGCGTCCGACGCGAGCAGCGCCGCGGCCATCGCGAGCTGGAGCGCGCGCGGGTCGGGCGACCGCTCGTCTGCCCGCGCGAAGCGCGCGGCCGCGGTCGCGTAGTCCTCACGATCGTAGGCGGCGGCCGCGGCGTCGTAGTCCGCGCGCGCCTCGGCGACGTCGTCGGGGCCCTCGGCCGCCCGCGCGCCCGCTGGCGACGCACCTGCCAGGACAATCGCACAGACGAGAAAGCGGACGCGCGCGCGACACGACACCCCGGCGATCATACCAAGGTCGCCCGCTCCGAAGCAGCGCGTTCCGAGCGCGCCCTCTGCACGTCGAGGGCGCGCGCCGCTCAGCGATGTCCAAGCTTCGCGAGCAGGCGACCGAGGTACGTGCGATCGAGCCCGGCGATCTTCGCCGCCAGCGTCTGGTTCCCGCCCGACTCCTGGAGCAGGCGCGCGACGTAGATCTCCGTGAAGCGCTTCGCGATCTCGTCACGCTGCTCGAGAAACGGCCGATCGAGGCGCACCGCGTCCGCGAGCGCCGCCTCGATCACGCCCGCCTCGACGCGCACGTCCGGCGCCGCGAGCTCGCCGAGCTCACCGAGCGCGACGTAGGCGCGTACGGCGTTCCGGAGCTCGCGCACGTTCCCGCGAAAGGTCTGCCCCGCGAGCGCGTCGAGGACGTCGGAGGGCAGCCCCGCGGCGCCCTCCTGCCGCGCGATCGCGTCGGCGAGGAGCGGAACGTCGGCGGCGCGCTCGCGGAGCGGCGGCACGCGGAGCGTGAGCGCGCCGAGGCGATAGTAGAGGTCCTCGCGGAAGCCGCCGCGACGCGACTCGGCGAGGAGGTCCTTGTGCGTCGCCGCGACGACGCGGACCGAGACCTTGCGCGGTGTGTCCTCGCCGAGCGCGGTCACCTCCCCCGCCTCGAGCGCCCGCAGGAGCGTCGGCTGCACGTCGAGCGGCAACTCTCCGATCTCGTCGAGGAAGAGCGTGCCGCCGTCCGCCGCCCCGAACGCTCCCCTGCGCGTGTCGGTCGCGCCGGTGAACGCGCCCTTGCGGTGACCGAAGAGCGTGCTCGCGACGAGCTCGCGCGCGATCGCCCCGCAGTTGACGGCGACGAACGGCCCCTCCGCGACGCGCGATCCTTCATGCAGCGCGCGCGCGACGAGCTCCTTGCCCACCCCCGTCTCGCCGAGGACGAGGACCGGTAGGAGCGAGCCGTCGAGCCGAGCGATCCTCCCGAAGAGCGACTGCATCACCGCCGACGCGCCGATCATCCCGCGGAAGCCGCCCAGCCGGAGCGGCTCATCGTCGGCGACGGCGTCGGGCGCGAGCTCGATCACGATCGAGCTCGCGCCGACCTCGAGGACGACGCCCGGCGACGCGATCATCCGCTCGATGCGCTGTCCGAGATAGAACGTTCCGTTGCGGCTCTCGAGGTCGCGCACGAGCACGCCTTCGGGCACGAGCTCGAGCGCGGCGTGCCGGCGCGAGACGGCGCCGTCGTCCAGCACCAGATCGCAGGTCGAGGCCGCGCCGATCGTCGCCGTCCCCGACGCGAGGTCGAGCGGCGGCGGCGGAGCCCCGCCCGACGCGCAGCGAACGACGCGGACGCGGAGCGGCAGCGGGGAAACCAGGGCGGCGCGCGTGGCGACCGTGCGCGTCTTGGGACCGACGGCGGACATCGCCCGGGGACAGTAGCACTCCGCGCCCGAGGACAGGCGCCTCGCGCTTGCTCGAGGGCGGCGCGTGCGTCAGCATGCCGACGCGATGGCGGCGAGACGGGCGATAGCGACCGCGAGCGTCGCGCTCCTCTCCGGAGCGGCTCCGGCCTGCTACGACTTCACGTGGTCCGAGCCCGCCGAGGTAGACGCGAGAGCCGAGGCCAATCCGGACGCCGCCGCGATCGACGCCGAGTCGCGCTGCGCCGAGGGGACGCGCGCGTGCCGCGCCGACGGCGTCACGCTCGAGCGCTGCGCGGACGGCGGCTTCACGTTCGTCGTGCAGTGCGGCGGCGGCTGCGCGGACGCGGGGAGCGCGCCGGCGAGCGCGTCGTGCAACGCGCCCGTCCCTTGCGTCACGGGCGGCTCTTATTGCGGCGGAGACAAGCTCGACGGCGATCCCGACGTCCTCTACCGCTGCGTGGCCAGCGGCGCGCACACGGTGATCCGCCGGTGCGGACCGGGCGACTGCCTCGTGCAGCCGGGCCGCGACGATCGCTGCCGGTAGCGCGCGCGAGGCCTGTCAGCGGCCGTCCGGGGCGTCCTCCGGCCAGTCGGTCTCGCCCGAGGACGGCCCGCGTCGCGCTCACCGCCGTCGAGCTCCGGCCGGCGCCTCCGGGCGAGGAGCTCGTCCGTCCGCGGGCCCGAGGCGTGCACGTCGGATCTCTTCACGCCCAGCGTCTGGCGTCTGCGCCGGATGAGCTGGAAGGAGGGACCGATGTTCTGTCATGCGTGCAGGTGCCACGTCACACCGTCACCGCCCAAGTCGATATGGAAGGTGCTGAGCGTCGGCTTCTGGGTCGGATCGCTCACGATCGCGCTCGGTTTCTCGCTTCTGCTCGGACTGAACCTCGTGCTCGCCCCCGTCGCAGTGGTCATCGGCATGTCGATCGGCGCTTGCGCGAGGAAGCTCTACAACTGGACCTGCCCGCGCTGCGACGCCGAGCTCATCGAGCCGGAGCCCGAGGACGAGATGATTCCGCTCCGCCGCTGGCGGCGCCTGAAGAGACCGCTCACACCTGCCACCGCGCGCATCTGAGGAAACCTGAAGCCGAAGCACGTCGCCGCCTCCTCCGTCGCGCTGCTCTTGCTCGCCGCGGTCGCCTGCACGCTCTCGAAGCGGAGCGAGTCCCCGGAGGCGATCGGCCGTCGGCAGGCGCTCGACGCCGACGCCGCCCTCGCGGCCGCGGCCGACGAAGCTCCGACCTACTGGAACCGCGTCGCCGCGATCCTCGACAGCCAATGCACGAGCTGCCACGCCGAGGGCGGCATCGGCCCGATGGCGCTGACGAGCTTCGAGGACGCCAAGACCCACGCGGGTGCGATCGCGCACGAGACGCGCCGGCGCCACATGCCACCGTGGCTCCCCGACACGACCGCGTGCGCCGAGCTCCGCCATTCGCGCGCGCTCCCCGAAGCCGACATGCTCGCGCTTCAGCGCTGGGCCGAGCGCGGCGCGCCCGAGGGCCTGCGCGAGGACCACAGGCCGCCGACGGTGAAGCGGAGCTACCGCCCGCTCGCCGGCGCGCCCGATCGCGTCGCGGTCCCCGCCGAAGCCTACGCGCCGAAGCGCGGGCGCGCGGACGACTACCACTGCTTCGTGCTCGATCCGAAGCTCGAGCGGCCCGAGCGCGTCGTCGGCCTCCGCATCGCGCCGGGCCTCCCGTCCGTCGTCCACCACGTGCTGCTCTTCGAGGTGCGCGCCGGCGCACTCGACCGGATCCGCGAGCTCGACGAGCGCGAGCCCGGCCCCGGCTACACCTGCTTCGGCGGGATCGGCGTCACGCCGGCGGTCCGGCCCGGCAACCTCGCGAAGGGGGAGCTCGTCTCGTTCGACGCGCAGATGATCGTCGGCTGGGCCCCCGGCGCGGGCGCGACCGACGAGGCCGGCGCGCCGACCGCGCTGCCCGAGGGCACCGCGATCGCGCTCGCTCCCGGATCACGGCTCGTCATGCAGGTTCACTACAGCCTCGAGAACTACGATCGCGTCGCCGCCGGCAAGCGAGACCAGACGCGCATCGACATGTGGCTCGCGAGGCAAGACGAGCCTCTCCGCCAGGCGGTCTGGGTCCCGCTTCTCCAGTACGGCTTCCGCGTGCCGGCGAACGCAGGGCCCGACGATCCGCGGGCGACGGCGCGCGCGGAGATCGCGCTGCCGCTCCCGCTCGAGGTGCGCGGGGTCGCGCCTCACATGCACCTGCGCGGGCAGTCGATCCGCGTCGAGGCGCTCCCCGAGCCGACGTCGCCGGGCGAAGCGGCCTGCCTGCTCGACGTCCCGCGATGGGACTTTCATCACCAGGAGGGCTACTGGCTGGAGAAGGGTCAACGCGTCCAGCGCGCGGCCGTCACGTGCCGCTGGGACAACCGCGCCGACGCGCAGCCGATCGTGAACGGGAAGCGAAGGCCCTCACGCGAGCTCCGGTGGGGCGAAGGCACCGACGACGAGATGTGCCTCGCGTTCCTCTACGCGACGCTCTGATCCGCGGCCCACGCGCGGGCGCGAGACGGTCGGCAGCGCGCCGCGGACGCCGCGCGACGCCGTGCTAGCCTCGCGCGGTGCGAACCCTGTCGCGGGCCGGAGTCGCCGGCGCCATGTGCATCCTGGTCGGCGGCGCCGGCTGCCGTTCGACGGGCGAACGTCCGAGCGCGAGGCCGGTGCACGATGCCCCCGCCGCGACCTCGGCGCCGTCCGCGCCGCTCGCCGACGCAGGAGATGACGCAGGGCCCGCGAGCCCGCGGCCGTCGCCGTTCGCGATCGTCGCGACGGTGGGCGGCTTCGGCCGCATCCACACGCTCGCCGACGGCGAGCTCCTCTTCGCCTCGCGCGGCGTGTTCCGGCGCCTGACGGCGAGCGGCGGGATCGAGCGCATCGGCAACATCGACACCGAGCGCCGCGGGCTCGAGATCGCGAACAACGTCGACGCGATCCAGGCGGTCGGCGGCGCCTGGCCGAGCCCGATCGTCGTCGCCACGAACCAGGGGCATTTTCGGAGCCGCTACGTCTCGCGGAACTACACCTACGAAGCCGGCCGCTTCGTCGAGAGCCGCGCGCCCGCGCTCGCCTACGACAAGGTCCTCCGCTGGAACGACGACGTCCTGCTCGGCCACGTCTCGGGCGTGTCGTACGACGCGTCGCCGTTCAGCGCGCCCGAGATCCCGACGAGGTTCGCGATCGTCCGGGGGAAGAAGGTCGCGCCCCCCGAGCTGCCGAAGAACTTCGTCGTCGTCGCGTGGACGGCCTTCACCGACGGCCGCGTCGTCACATCGGGCTCGGCGAGGGAGCCCGACAGCGGTCCGCTCGACGCCACACGCGCCGTGCTCGCCTGGGAGCCGGGCGCGACGAAGCCGACGCAGCTCGCGCTGCCCGACCTGCCGGCCACGCCGTGGATCGACGGGATCACGGGTCCGCGCGCCGACGATCTCTGGCTCTCCGGCCGGGGCGGCTACCTCGCCCACCGCGACGCGCAGGGCGTGACGAAGATCACGACGCCGTGCGCCGAGATCGTCGCGTCCTCCGCGGGACGCGACGGACCGCTCTACCTCGTGTGCGGAGACGAAGGCCGCGACGGCCCCTCCGACCATCGGCCCGTCGCCCACAAGACCGGGACGCTCTTCGTTCGCGCGGGGGCGTCGTTCGAGGCGATCCCGCTCCCCGACTTCACGCAGGCGACCTACGCCGACAAGCTCCGCTCGGGCTTCTACGAGCCTCCCTACGGCCTCTTCGTCGACGTGGAGGACGAGCCGACCGTGAGTGTCCCCGACGGCTCGCGGTTCATCCTCCACTCCGTCGCGGCGCGAGGGACGGACGACGTGTGGCTCCTCGCGTACGACGCCGAGGCCGACCGCACCGCCATCCTCCGCCGGACGGCCAAGGTCTCCGTCCGCGCGCTCGATCACGAAGACGCGGTGGGCGAAAACGAGACGCCCGCACCGGCGGCGACGCGGGCCTGCCAGACGGTCTTCGTCTCGCTCGGCGAGCCCACCGACGAGGCGATGAAGAAGTCGGCGAGAGTCCAGGGCCTCCTCCGCCGGCCGTTCGTCGCGCGCGTCCACCAGACGCGCCACCTCGGGCTCGTCGTGTCGGCGATGGCGCCGCGCGCCTTTGCGGACGCGCAGTCGGAGGCCGCGCACTTCGCGAAGGAGGGCTTCGCGACGAAGCTCCTCTGCCGTACGCCCGTCGCGCTCTCGATGCCGATCCCCGAGTCGCCGTGAAGCTCAGCGGGCTGGCTCGCCTCGGCGCGGCGCTCCTCGTCGCGACGGCGAGCGCGCTCTCGCGCGGGGCGCCCTCGGCGTCCGCGTCGCCCACGGGCTCGGCGCCCCGCGCGCCGGCGCTGTCCGACGAAGGGTGCATCGGCTGTCACGCCGACGCGGCACGGACATGGGAGGGCTCCCTGCATCATGCGTCGGCCTCGAACAGCGCCTACGAGATCGCCGTCTACGCAGAGCCGCTCGCGTTCTGTCGGCGGTGTCACGCTCCGCACGGCGATCCCTCACGCGAGACGTCGGAGGCGGCGCGCCAGGCGGGGATCACGTGCACGACCTGCCATCTTCGGCCGGGCGACGCGCGGACCGTGCTGTCGTCGCCGCGCGAGCGCCCGATCGCTGCCCCGCACGGCGTCGAGCGCTCCGCCGCGCTCGGTCAGGCCGTCTGCGCGCGCTGCCACGAGTTCGACTTCCCCGACGCGCGCGGCGAGCGCATGCAGAAGACGGCGACGGAGCACCGCGCGAGCGCCCACGCCGCGACGTCGTGCGCCTCGTGCCACATGCCCCAGGAAAACGGCCGCCGGAGCCACGCGTTCGCCGCGTCTCGCGACGCCGCGGTGCTGACGCGGGCGGTCTCGGTCCGCGCCGACCGCGACGGCGACCGCGTCCGTTTCGTCCTCGAGCCCGAGGGAGTGGGGCACGCCTTCCCGACAGGCGATCTCTTCCGGCGCCTCACGTTGACCGTCATGACCGAGGACGCCGCCGGCCGCCGGCTCGCGACGAAGCGGAGGTACTTCGGCCGCGTGTTCGGCCCCGTGAAGAGCGGCGCCGAGATCGTCCGCCGCGAGATCGCCGACGAGCGCCTCTTCGCGCGCACCGAGGTGACGTTCGCGCTCGATCCCCACGCCGTCCCGACGACCGTGCGCTGGCAGCTCGACTACGAGCGCGTCGCCTTCTCCCCGACGCGGCAGCCGGAAGAGGCCGTGGTGGAAGGGAGCATCACGCTCGCGCGCGGGACGCTCGGGCCGCATCCCTGAGCTTCGCCGCGCCGAGCATCGCGCGCACGACGCGCGGGCCGCCGTGGATCAGGCGACGCTGCGCCGCTCGGCGGCCGCCGCGTGCTCTTCCGCGAGCTCGTGCTTCTTCTTCGCGTCCTTCTTCCGGCGCGCGCGCATGTTGAGGAGCTCCACGAGGAGCGAGAAGACCATGGCGCCGTAGATGTAGCCCTTGTTGATGTGCGTGCCCGCGCCCTCGGCGAGGAGCAGGACGCCGATCATCACGAGGAACGTCAGCGCGAGCATCTTGAACGTCGGGTTCGCGTCGATGAACGCCGACACGCGCCCGGAGAACACCGCCATGAAGGCGACGGCGACGAGCATCGCGACGACCATGACCCAGACGTCGTTCGCCATCCCGATCGCCGAGATCACGGAGTCGAGCGAGAAGACGAGGTCGAGGACCACGATCTGCGCGATGACGCCGGCGAACGACGCCTTCTTCGCCTTGTCCGAGATCTCGTCCTCGTCGCCCCCCATCGTCTTCTTGTGGATCTCGACGACGCTCTTGCCGATGAGGAACAGCCCGCCTCCGAGGAGGACGAGATCCTTCCCCGTGACGGCGTCGACCTGATGGTTCTCCACCCAGCCCTCCGGCACCCAGCCCACCGAGGACCAGTGGAAGACGGCAACATCGAGCCCCATCACCCACTTGATGCCGAGGAGGAGCGCGATGCGCGCCACGAGCGCGAGGCCGAGCCCGATGAAGCGCGCGGTCGGCTTCCTCTCCTCGGGGAGCGCTCCGATGAGGATCGACAAGAAGACGATGTTGTCGATGCCGAGCACGACCTCCATCAGCGTGAGGGTGATGAGCGGAGCGACCCAATCCATCGCGAGGCAGCGTACCTGCACCGCTGCCGCAGTTCATCCGTCACGTGCGGGGCCGGTGCTGCAAAACGCTGCACCCCGGAATGCCCGCGCCTCGGACGGCCCCGCGCCCCTCGCAGGCGCCCCCGCGAAAAAGCAAACGGGCGGCGGCAGCACCTGGCCGCCGCCGCCCGCCGCTCGAATCACCACGTCTTCACGCGTGCGCCGCCGTCGACGTCGCGAACGACGGCGGCGCAGCGAGGAGCGTGGTCCCCCCCGTCATCGCCTCCAGCGGTTGTCGTCCAACGCGAAGGAGATCTTCGCGTTGATCCGGAAGCTGACGACGTGGTCCTCGTCGACCACCGCGTACATGTCCTCGATCGAGATCGAGCGGATGCCGCGGATGGTCTGCGTCGCTTCAGCGACCGCACGGCGCGTCGCGTCCTCCCAGGAGTGGGGAGACTGCGCGAAGACCTCGATCACCTTCACCATGGGCGCGAGCTCGGCGTCCACGCGGCGATAGGAGACGTCGCGCATCCAGGACGGATCGCGCATCCCGTCGCCGTTGAAGCGGCGCAGGCGCTCGTAGCTCTGCCCACGCGGATCGAACAGCCTTCCCTGCCTGAGCTGCCACTCAGGAACGTCGTACCGATCGTCGTACCCGCGCCGGAAGTCGTTGAAGCTCGTCATCATGCCGTCTCTCCTCTTGTGTCATCCGGCGTCGCCGATGCTCGGCGTCGGCGGAGCCTTGGGTTCCTCTTCCTTGCGATCGATCTCCGGTATGGGGCTGTTCACCGGCGTCCTCGGATCGCCCGTCGGTTCGCCTTGGCGACACGCGATGGCCGAGAGCAGAAGAGCCGTGATGAACGCCGCCACACCGGAGATTCGTCGCTTCATGCGTTGCTCCTAGATCGCGCGATCAGGCCCGCGCGTTCTTCCCGTTGTGCGGCTGAGCCGCCTGGCGCTCGGCCGCGATCCTGTTCTGGAAGCGGTCGACGTTCGCGTCGCGGTTGAGCCGAAGCTCGTTCCGGACCTCCTCGACGCCGTGGACGCGCTCGATCAGCTGCTCGAGCCCGCGCTTCTCACGGCGCTGGCCCACGGAGCCGACGAGGCGGACGACGCCGCTCTCCACGATGACCTCGACGTCGGTGGCGTCGATGAAGCCCTGACGCGAAATCACGTCACAGACCTCCTCGCGAATCCGCTCGTCGGGGCGCTTGTAGCCCTTCGGGCCACGACCGTAGTGCGGACCGCGCTCGTCGCTGAACCCGAAGCCCGTGTCCCACGCGTCCGGCGAGAAGCCGTGAGCGCCGAAGCGGTCACCCTGCCAGAAGTCGTGGTCACCGCGGGCGAAGGGCGTGCGGTCGGCGAAGTGAGACAGGCGCCCCCAGGTGTGGTCCGCGCCGTGGTTGGCGAAGCCGTGGTGGTTCGCTCCGAAGAAGCCGCGGTCGTACGCGTGACGGTCGTACGGGCCGAAGCCGAAGTTGCGGGCCGAGTCCCACGGGTTCGTGAAGAGCCCGTTGACCTGCTGCCACGGCGTCACGCCGAAGCCGCCGAACCCACCGAAGGCGTGGTGCTGCCAGGGCGTGATGCCGAAGGCGTTCTGAGCCGCGATCTGCTGCTGCCAGGGCGTGATGCCGAAGGCGTTCTGCGCCGCGATCTGCTGCTGCCAGGGCATGATGCCGAAGGCGTTCTGCGCCGCGATCTGCTGCTGCCACGGCGTCATGCCGAGGGTGCTCTGCGCGATCTGCTGCTGCCACGGCGTCATGCCGAACAGCGACAGCTGCTGCTGCTGCTGCCACGGCGTCATGCCGAACAGCGACAGCTGCTGCTGCTGCTGCCACGGCGTCATGCCGAACAGCGACAGCTGCTGCTGCTGCTGCCACGGCGTCATGCCGAAGGCGTTCTGCGTGATCTGCTGCTGCCACGGCGTCATGCCGAAGGCGTTCTGCGCGATCTGCTGCTGCCACGGCGTGCCGAACAGCCCGAGCTGCTGCTGCCACGGCGTCATGCCGAACAGCGCCAGCTGCTGCTGCTGCTGCCACGGCGTCGTGCCGAAGGCGCCGAGGTTGCGCTCCCACGGGTTCGTGAAGATCCCGAGGTTGCGATCGAACGCCGTCCCGACGAAGGGCGTCCCGAAGAGCGCCAGGTTTCGCTCGGCCGGCGTCGTGCCGAAGAGGTTGCCCAGGCCGAGGTTGCCGAGGCCGAGGTTGCCGAACCCGACGTTGTTGTGGATGCCGAGGTTGCCGAGGCCGTTGTGGATGCCGAGGTTGCCGAAGCCGAAGTTGCGGTCGAAGGCCGTCATCCCCGACATCGCCGCCTGGCGCTCGAACGGCGTCATGTTGAAGAGGCCGAGGTTGGCGACGTTCCGCTCGAACGGCGTCATGCCGAAGGCGTTGCCGAACCCGAAGTTGCGGTCGAACGCCGTCGCCCCGAAGAGGCCGCCGACGTTGCGATCGAACGCCGTGGTCCCCACGCCGAAGTTGAGGAGGTTCCGCTCGAACGGCGTCATGCCGAAGAGCCCGAAGTTCGAGATGTTGCGCTCGAACGGCGTCGTCCCGAAGGGCCCGAACCCGATGTTGCGCTCGAACGGCGTCGTCCCGAAGGGCCCGAACCCGATGTTGCGCTCGAACGGCGTCGTCCCGAAGACGTTGCCGAAGCCCCGCTCGAACGGCATCGTGTTGAAGATGCCGACGTTGCCGATGCGATCGTACGGCGTCGCGCCGAAGTTGCCGAAGGTGCGCTCGTACGGGTGCCCGTAGAAGCCCACGTTCCGCTCGAACGGCGTCGCGCCGAAGTGGCCAACGTTGCGCTCGTACGGGTGCCCGTAGAAGCCCACGTTCCGCTCGAACGGCGTCGCACCGAAGTGGCCGTAGCCGTTGAAGCCCACGTTGCGCTCGTACGGGTAGCCGTTGAAGCCCACGTTGCGCTCGTACGGGTAGCCGTTGAAGCCCACGTTGCGCTCGTACGGGTAGCCGTTGAAGCCCACGTTGCGCTCGTAGAAGCGGTCGGTCATTCCACGACCCGTGAACCCGCCCCAGCCGCTCCCACCCATCTCGTCGTCGAAGTGGTAGCGCCGGTTGCGGCTCGGGTCTCGGAAGACTCCTCCACGAGTCGCGTGCGGTCCCTCCCAGTCCAGATGCGGGTCATATCCAATCCCAAACCCGCTGCCGAACCCCTCGTCGTGGCGATTGCTCATGGTCGATCTCCTTCAAACGTTGCACACCCTCGCAGATGCAAGGGTTGCCGATGCGCTCATGAACTTCTGCGCGTTCTCGTAGCGCGGCGAAGATGCCTCACCGGCTCCGCGCACCGAGAGCAACGTGCGTGCCCCTCGTCAAAGCGCGGGAGATGGCTCGAGCGCCTCTTCGCGCACGAGAGACGACACGCGCCGTTCACAGTCGGCGGCGCCGGACGTGCGAGACGAACTGCCACGCACCCTGCTCGACCGTCTCACAGCGGCTCGGATGCGGCGGTCGAACGTCGCCACGGGGACGCGCGGGGGAGCCGGTCGCGCACGGATCCGCGCGCGGCGAACCGGACCTCGGGCTAAGATCCGACGATGCGGAACGCGATCTCCGAAGGCGCCATCCTCGCCGCGCTTGCGGCTCTCTCGGTGAGCTCGCTCACCGCCGGATGCAGCAAGACCGAGTCCGCAGCGCCCGCTCCCGAGGCGACCGCGGCCGCAGCGGCGAGCGCGTCACCGCCGCCGAGCGAGAGCGCCGCAGCCCCGCCGACGACGCCGGTCGCGCCGACCGCCGCGGCTGCGACGGAGACGCCGGCGGCACAAGCGGCGGTGCACGCGGTCGACGCCGGCACGGAGCTCCGCGCGCCGACGGCGCCGCCCTCCCGTGCGCCGTCGAGAGGCGCGTCGGCGGCCTGCGGCGCGCAGGGGTGCAGCCCGGACATGAAGAAGGGCAGCAAGTAGGCTGCCGCGCACCCCGCCGAGCGCGCGGCAAGACGCGCGGCGCGCGATCACGCGCTCGCGATCGAGGCCTCCGGCGGATCGAACACGGAGATCTCGTGCACGGTGCGCTCGGGCGCGTCCACCTGGAGGAAGTGCGACGTGTCTTCCATCCAGACGAGCTCGGAGCCAGGGATGTCGTCGTGGAACCGCGGGCCGAACGACGGCGGGACCATCACGTCCCTCCGCGCGTAGAGGATCTTCACGGGGCACGGCAGCGGCGGTCCGTCCGTCGCGCGCGCGCGGAGCTCGTCGATGATCGCGGCGTGCTCGCCGGGCTCGAGGCTCTCCTCGAGGATCTTCGCGAAGACGCGCGCGCCGTCGAGCGTCTCGAAGAGGCGGCCGTACTCGACGCACTCCTCGGTGCTCATCATGCCTTCACTTGCATAATGCACATTCTTCGCGACGAACTGCTCGGGGAAGCGGTGGGCGGTGCGGGCCACGAGCTCGGCCGCGGCGGCTCCGAGCGCGGGCGCGGAGAAGATCGACGAGAGCAGCCGCGTGCGCACGAGCGGGTATCCGGGCGCGTGCATCAGCACGAAGCGGCGCGCGAGCGCGCGCTCGCCTTCGCCTCGCGACGATGGGCGGTCGATCAAGAGCGCGCGGAGCGCGTACAGGCCTCCTAGTGAGTTACCGACGAGGTAGACCGGCTCCTTCGACACGGTGCGAACGTACGCAGCGATGAAGCGCGCTACGTTCTCCACCGAGTAGCGAAGGTCGAGCGGCTTGTCGCTCAGCCCTGCGCCGACGAGGTCCGGCGCGAACACGCGGTACCTCCGCCCGAGGGCCTCGAGCACGTAGCGCCACGAGTAAGACGAGGTCATGAGCCCGTGCACGAGCACGAGCGGAGGGCCGTCGCCCGTGACCTTGTGCCGGACGCCGATCCGCCGGGTGTCGCCGACGGCATCGACGAAGCTCACGCTGATGAAGGCGTCTTCGATCGAATAGTACGGATGCGGATGTGGACCCTTCGCCGGCAACATGCGCAGCTGATTCCATCACGTCGGGAGTCGCCCCGCCAACGCTTGCGGCGCGCTGTCCCATCGGGTGGACGGGCCGGCCATGGTATCGGTTGAGGCCGCATGGATGGCAGTAACGGCAGCTCGACGCAGCACTGGCTCACCCTCGCGCGGCACACGCCGCTGGGGATCCTCTGCGATCTCGACGGCACCCTCGTCCCCTTCGCGCGCACGCCCGACGAGGCCCGCCCGGACGCCGGCGCCATCGACCTCGTCAATACGCTCGCCGCACAGCCGGGCGTCACGATGGCGATCGTCAGCGGCCGTCCGAAGGCGTGGCTCGAGGCCTTCTTCCCGAGCCCGCACGTCTTTCTGGTCGCCGAGCACGGAGCCGCGCGACGCGGGATGGGCGCCTGGGAGAACGTCGGCGAGATCGATCCCGCGCCGCTCGAGGAGCTCGCCACCCGCCTCGAGCTCCTGGCCGGGCGTCATCCGGGAGCGCTCGTCGAGCGAAAGCAGACGACGGTCGCGCTCCACTACCGTCAGGTGCAGCGCGGGCGCCGCGGCGAGCTCCTCGTCGAGGCGTACGGCATCATCGACACGTTCGTCGCGCGAAACCCCGCGTTCGAGCGCCTCGAGGGCGTCCTCGTCGCCGAGGTCCGCCCGGCCTCGGTGAAGAAGTCGTCCGCCGTGCCGTGGGTGCGCGAGCTCGCGGGGGGAAGCCCACGCCTGCTCGCGCTCGGCGACGACGTCACCGACGAGCACATGTTCCGCGTCGTGGGCCCTACCGACGAGCCCATCGTCGTGCGGACGACCGAGCGACGCCGCACCGCCGCGCGCTGGGAGCTCGACGATTCGAATGAGGTCCGCGCCGTCCTTCGCTGGCTTCACGGCGTTCGCGCCGGACAGACGCCTCTCCCGGTCGTCCTCCCGCGCGAGATCAACCAGCGGGAGCCCGTCGCCGCGCTCGCCTCGCGCGATCTCCTGGTCGTGTCGAACCGCCTGCCGGAGTTCCGCCCCGTGGAGGGCGACGACGGCGAGCGGAAGCGGAGCGTCGGCGGCCTCGTCTCGGCGCTCGAGCCTGCCCTCCGGAGCCGCGGCGGAATGTGGCTCGGTTGGAGCGGCAAGACGGTCCCGAGCTCGGAGCCGGTCACGACCGGCGTGTCCGACCAGAGCGACGCCTCGGGTGTCCAGCTCGCGTGGGTCGACTACACCGAGTCCTGGTACCGCGACTACTACGCGGGGTTCTGCAACGGCACGCTCTGGCCGCTGTTCCATTCGTTCCCGTCACGCGTCGAGATGTCCGACGCGGGCTGGTCGGCGTACCGCGAGGTGCACGAGGCCTTCGCCGACTTCGCCGCGCCGCACACGAGCTCGCGCGCAACGATCTGGGCGCACGACTACCACCTCTTGCTCTTCGCGCACGTGATGCGCCAGCGCGGCCACGGCGGACCGATGGGGCACTTCCTCCACATCCCCTTCCCCTCGCTCGACATCTTCGCGATGCTCCCGTGGGCGGCGCAGCTCATGGATGCGCTGCTCGACTATGATCTGCTCGGCTTCCACACGCCGCAGCACGTCGCCAATTTCCTCGCGTGCGCCTCGGCGCTCCTGCCCGCGAAGGTCTCCGACGACGTCGTCAAGCATCGCGGTCGCGAGACGCACGTCGCCGCGATGCCGATCGGGATCATCCCCGACGCGTTCCAGGAGGCGCCGGAGCCCACGGTGCTCGAAGAGATCGACGGGTTGATGCGCATCCTCGGCGACGCGAAGCTCGTGCTCGGCGTCGATCGTCTCGACTACACCAAGGGGATCCCCGAGCGGCTCCACGCCTTCGGGCGGATGCTCGAGATGTTCCCCGAGTGGCGCGGCAAGGTCTCGCTCGTCCAGATCTCGGTGCCCTCGCGCGCGGACGTGCCGCTCTACGCCGAGCAGCGCGCGACGATCGAGGCGATCGTCGGGCGCCTCAACGGCGAGTTCGGCGAAGCCGCGTGGGTCCCCGTCCGCTACCTCTATCGCTCGTACGGCAAGCAGCAGCTCTCGCAGCTCTACCGCGCCGCGGCCGTCGGCTACGTGACGCCGCTCCGCGACGGCATGAACCTCGTCGCGAAGGAGTACGTCGCCGCGCAGGATCCGGAGGAGCCGGGCGTGCTGATGCTCTCGCAGTTCGCCGGCGCCGCCGTCGAGATGCAGGACGCCGTGCTGACGAACCCGTATCACATCGACGGAATGGCGCGGGACCTCGACCGGTCGCTCCGGATGCGACGCGACGAGCGAAAGGCGCGCCACGCCAAGCTGCTCGCCACCGTCGAACGTTCGAACGCCGTCACGTGGGCCGAGAGCTTCCTCGACGCGCTCGCGTCGTGCCGCTGAAGCGGGCCCGGCGCGCCGGTAAGTCGCGCCCGGCGGCGCCGCCCGTTAGGATCGCCCCGTGCAGCGACCTCTCTTCATGCTCTCGCTCCTCCCCCTCGTCGCGACGAGCGGCGCCGCGTGCGGCGGATGGAGCGGCGGGACGAGCTGGGTGAATCAGCCGCTCGTCCCCGAGGAGGAGCGCGCCTCGACGCAGTCGGCGTACGGCGGAGGCACGCAGGGCCAGCCCGCGTCCCGGACGATCGGCCAGCCGGCGTCGAAGGAGGCCGACGGCCGCGCGCTCGCGGATCGAACCGGCGGCGGCGGGCGGATCGTCGGGACCTTCCGCAACACGTACTACGACTTCCCGAGCGAGTCGGAGCACACCGGCGCTCCGGTCTCCCTCATGAACGGCAAGTGCGAGGTCATCGCGAAGGTGCCGAAGAGCTTCCACGACGCGGTCTGCGTCCAGGGATCGGGCTCGCTCGCGCGCGGAGGCACCGTCAGCTTCGCGAAGCGTGACTGCGCCTGCGCCGAGGTCTGTCCGCGTACCAACCAGCGCATCTGCTTCGACGTGCTCGACAGGACGGCCTTCCCGTGGGGACGCGGCGCCGCCGGAACACCGATCACGCCGTTCCGCAGCGTGGCGGCCGACACCGCGGTCCTGCCGATGGGCACCGTGCTCTACATCCCCGAGCTCGACGGCGCGCCGCGCGGGACGAGCGAGGGCACGATCGACGGCTGCTTCGTCGTGGAGGATCGCGGGCTCAAGGTCCAGGGCGAGCACGTCGACGTCTTCACCGGAAACCCCGCGGAGACGGCCCGGCTCAACGCGGAGGTGCCGAGCAACCAGGGCGTCACCATTGTGGTCGACGCGCCGAAGTGCGCGCATCTCGTCAAGCGCTGAGGCTGTCGGCGCACGCCAGCGCGCTCGCCTCCTCTCTTCTCGCGCGCCGGCGTCCAGGCGCCGTTCGCCTTCGCGCGCGAGTAGCAGAGAGGCGCTGACGAGCGGCGGGCGCCCACATACGCCGCGCCCGGCATACGGCCTCCGACGAATCTTGCTTGGCCGCCACCAGGCCGCTTTCGAGGCGTTACGCCGACCTCGTAATCTTCCACCATGCGCTCTTCCCTGGTGTTGGTCACTGCAGTTGTCACCGCCTCGTTCATCGCTGCTGCGTGCGGCGACAGCGGGGACTCCACGTTCGAGAACGGAGCAGGTGACACCGACGGCGGCAGCAGCGGCAGCTCGGGGACGTTCGTCCCCGGCGACAACGACGGAGGAGACGGCGAGGACGATCGTGACGCCGCGGCGCTGTCGGGCGACATCGACACGACGACGATGCGCATCGAACCTGCGAACGCCGTGCTCACGGTGAACGCGGGCCAGACCGTCACGCAGGCGTACAAGGCCTTCGGCAAGCTCAAGGGCTCGAGCGTCGAGCAAGACATCACGAGCCGCGTCGTCTTCTACGTGCCCGACAACTTCCTCGTCGGCGGCTTCCCGTCCGACGGCAAGCCGCTCTTCACGTCCCGCCTCCCGGCGACGGCGGCGGATCCTCCCCAGCGCGGCGGCAAGATGACGGTCGAGGCGATCGCGTCGAACTCGACCGGGACGGTGAAGGTCACGACGTCGCTCACGGTGAAGCTCGTGAGCACGCTCGACTCGCCCGCGGTGACGCCGGCGCTCCCGGCGAACCCGGCGAGCCTCTTCACCGGCGCGCCGGTCGCCGGGAGGAAGCCGCTGCTCGCGTACCCGAACAACGGCACGATGCTGCCGCCGAACCTGCGACGCCTCGACGTCCAGTGGCGACGCGGCTCGAACGACAACCAGCTGTTCGAGATCAGCTTCAAGAGCGCGTCGGCCGAGATCGTCTACTACTCGCGCTGCGGCGGCGGCAACCCGCTCTGGCTCGCGAACACGTGCGCGTTCGAGCTCGACGAGGTCGGCTACGGCTACCTCGCGGAGAGCAACCGCGGCGCGGGCGCCGTCAAGCTCCGCATCCGCGCGACCGACGACGCCGGCGCCGCGCACGGCGCGTCGGACGAGTTCACGATCGAGTTCGCCGAGAACCGCGTCGACGGCGGCCTCTACTACTGGACCGTCACCAACCCCGAAGCCATCATGCGCTTCGACTTCGGCGCGGCGACCGGCGACCCGGAGCAATACGTCGTCAAGAACCAGAACGGCGTCCCGAACACCTGCCCCGGCTGCCACGCGCTCTCGCGTCAAGGGACGAAGCTCCTCGGGTCGCTCGGCGGGCAGGGCGACGGCCGGCTCTTCTACATCAACGACGTAGCGAGGGCGAAGACCGACCCCGACTGGCTCACCATCAACCCCGGCTCGACCGCCGGCGGCAACAACCGAATCCAGTTCGCGTCCTTCAACCCCACCGGCTCCGAGTTCGTCGCGGTCTACGGCGACAACTCCGACTTCAAGAGCCTCTACTTCCACAACGGCGACACCGGCCTCCGCGACGCGACCAAGACGATCGCCCTCGACTTCAAGCCGAACCATCCGGACTGGTCGCCGGACGGAAAGATGATCGCCCTCACGCACGTCGCGAAGACCGACACGACGACGCAGCGGCCGAAGCGCACGAGCATCGACCTCCTGAAGCAGAACGCCACCGGCTGGGCTGACCCGGTCGTCGTGATCCCGCAGCTCCAGGACCACGCGCGCTACAACCCGAACTTCGTCCCCGACTCGTCGTTCTTCTACTACTCGGAGTCGATCTGTCCGGGGAACTGGGACAGCGGCGATTGCGACGCGGACGCCGACCCGAGCGCGAAGACGTGGGCCGTGAAGCCGGCCGCCGGCGCGACGCCCGTACAGCTCGTCAACGCCGGGAAGGCCGGCGTCGAGGACGGCGCCGCGACGAACCTCGGCGACACCTTCCCCCGCTCGGCGCCGTTCAAGACGAAGCACCGCGACGGTCAGCTCTTCTGGTTCACCGTCGCGTCGCAGCGCAAGGTCGGCGTACGCAACACCGCCGGCGCGCAGCATCTCTGGATGTTCGCGGTCGATCCCGCGAAGGTCCTCGCCGGGCAGGACGGCAGCTACACCGGCTTCTACCTGCCGTTCCAGGACCTCCGGACGTCGAACCACATCGGCCAGTGGACGGAGAAGATCGTCGGCGGCGCGCAGCCTCCGCCGCCGCCGCCGCCCCCGCCGCCGCCGCCCCCGCCGCCGCCGCCTCCGCCGAACGTCCCGAAGTGAGGGTTCCGGGACGAACGACGGCGCTCACGGCATGACGGGCTCGTGAGCGCTCAGTTCTGGATGGGCGCGAAGCCGAGGGTCTCGAGCTTGGCCGAAGCCGCCGCGTCCTTCGGGAACGCGATCGCGAGATCGCCCCGCGGGCACGAGCACGCCATGCAGACGAAGCGCTGCTCCGTGTGGTCGAGGAAGCCGGCGCCGGTGAGCGGAGCGCCGGCAGACGACGCCCACGACGAGAGCTGACGCGACTCGTCCGCGTCGTTCTGGAGCTGCTGGCCACCCTCCCACGGGTTCGTCCCGCACTGGGTGGGCGCCCGCGTGAGGGCGTTGTCGATCGGCGCGAAGCCGAACTCGGAGACGAGCCGCTGCGCGTCCGCGCTCGACTTCGCGTGAACGACGAGCGTGTCGCCGCGCGGGCACGAGCACGCCATGCAGACCATCATCGGCTCGGCGGGGTGCGCGAAGCCGATCTGCTCGAGCTCGATGCCCGTGGCGCGGAAGAAGTCGTGGACCTGACCGGCCTCACCCTGGAGGTGCGACGGGTCCTGACCGGGCGCCGGCGCTGCGCCGTTCCACGGGTTTCCGCCGCACTGCCTCGGAGAAATCGTGAGCCAGGTCGACGTCGGCGCGGGCGCCGGCGGCTTGCCGTCGAAGCTGTACTTCGTGTGGACGGCGCCGGTCGCGTCGGTCTCGTCGACGATGATCTTGGCGGGGACGAGGTCGCGGCAGAGACGCGTGCGGTGATCGGTGATCGTGATCTCGCGCGTCTTCCCGCCGATGCGCTTCTTGCCCTTGTAGATCTTCGAGCCGCACGACGTCCCGGCGAGGCGGAGGCGGTACGCGCGCTCCGAAGGCGCGACGTAGATCTCGCAGAAGCCGTCGACGGCTTCGCGGAGATCCGCGCGCGCGCCGCCCTTGCTCGTGAGCGTCAGCGAGGTGTGGACGTCGCAGCTGGGGTTCGGGGCCGCGTTCGGCTGCGCGTAGAGCTTGAAGGCGCCGCCCGTGAGCGAGCTCGCGAGGATCGCGTCCTCCGACGACACCGTGTCTTCGTCGTCGTCGCCCGCATCGGCTCCGCAGCCGGTGGCGACCATCGTGAGCGCGGCGCCTGCGACGACGAGCTTCGAGACGAACTTGAGGAGCGTGAGCTTTGCCATGGCGAAGACCTCGGGTGCGGGAAGCTCGGACCGCTAACGCGTCGCGTTGCGCCGTCCGATGGCGACCATGTGTCACCATGTAGGTCGATCGTCAAGGCTGGGTTCGGTGCTTTTCTGGATAGCTCATACCCTTCGCAGACTTGCGAGGATCGCGGAGGCGAGGGTGCCGCTCGCCTCCGCGTCGAAATCGCGCGCGTCCGCGTCGTTGGCCTGCTGCCCGCGCGCGAGGACGTTGGCGAGCAACTGGTCCGCGCGGTCGACGAGCGCTCGGACACGCGCGAGCCTGTCGAGCGCTTCGCAGATCTCGAGCTCCACGCGCAGGCGCGTGTCGTCCGCCGCGGTGAGCGCCTCGATCGAGGGGAGATGTTTCATGTGCCCGTCCCTCCTCATGCCATCCAGTGCGCGCCACCGGATCCGCGGTGGTGCAGTTGGTCCCGCTGAGCCCAGAAGCTCACTCCCCTGCAAGCTCTCCTGCGTTCGCCGCCGGCCTCTTGAACAGGAGATGGACCTCCTGGGAGTAGCCGTGGCGCGCGTGCTGGATCGCCGTGACGAGCTCCCAGCCCTCGACGCCGAGGCGATCGAGGCGCTGCTCGAACGAGGCCTCCGCGACGCCGCCGATGTCGACGTCCACGCGCTTGTAGTGCCATCGCATGGGCCCATCCGAATGCAATCGCGAGGCCCCGAGTCCTGGATGAGCCCAGCGGTCGATCGATCGCTGGGCCTCTCTGCCACACCGGCGTCCGTTGCCGCTGAGGAGAAGGACGCGTAGCCTGTCGAGAGCGCACGACGTCACGATGAATACGCCTGCACCGGAGCCCACACCGACGCCGGCCGGGACACGCCTCGTGGGGCAGGTCGTCTCGGGTCGCTACCGAATCCAGAAGCTGATCGGCGAAGGCGGCATGGGCGCGGTCTACCTGGCCGAGCACACGCACATGCGCAAGCGCGTGGCGCTGAAGCTCCTTCACGCGGAGATGAGCACCGACGAAGAGGTGCTCGCCCGCTTCCGCCGCGAGGCCGAGGCGGCGGCCCACGTCGAGCATCCGAACGTGGCCGCGGCGACCGACTTCGGCCAGACCGAGGACGGCGCGTTCTTCCTCGTGCTCGAGTACGTCGAGGGGACGAGCCTCCGCGACGTGCTCGACGCCGGCCCGATGGCCCCCCCGCGCGCGCTCCACGTCGTGCAGCAGATCGCCCTGGCGCTCGAGCGCGCTCACGGCGCCGGCATCGTGCACCGCGACCTCAAGCCCGAGAACGTGATGCTCGTCCACAGGGACGACGATCCCGACTTCGTGAAGGTGCTCGACTTCGGGATCGCCAAGGTCGAGCCGCATCCGCAGCGCGACACGACGCAGCCGCTCACGCGGCTCGGCACCATCCTCGGCACCCCCGAGTACATGGCGCCCGAGCAGGCGCTCGGTGAGCCCGTCGGACCGGCGGCCGATCTCTACGCCGTCGGCGTGATGCTCTACGAGATGCTCACGGGCAAGCACCCGTTCGACGCCGACGACCGGATGGCGATCCTCTCGATGCACATCGTCGCGCCGGTGCCCGCGATGAGCGATCGCAACCCTGCGATCGACGTGCCGCCCGCGATCGAGCAGCTCGTTCGACGCTTGCTCGAGAAGGACGCGAAGCTCCGTCCGCCCGGCGCGCGCGCGCTCGTGGACGCCGCCGACGTCGCCGCGGCCGAGAGCGGGGTCGAGCTGCCGCAGCTGGCGTCGACGCGTGCGTTCGGGCGCGAGAGCCACCCCGACCTCGGCCGCTCGCCTTCGCCGCCGCAGCACCAGGCGCCGCCGAGCGACGACGTCGCCCCTCCGCCGAGCCGCGCGTGGCACGCGGGCGACTCGCTCGCGAAGACCGACTACGGCGCGCCGGCGAGCACGGCCATGCCGGGCACGACCGCGCGCACCCAGCACGGCGCCCGCGCGGAGCTCCCCGCCTTCCTCGCGCCGCTCCAGGCGCTGCCGCGGAGCGCGCTCGTCGCGATGGCCGCCGGCGTCCCGATCCTGATCCTCCTCGTCATCGTCGCGTTCATCCTGACGCGGCGCTCGTCGCAGGCGGACGCGAACACCGCCGACGGCGGCGCCGGCGGAAGCGGCACGACGGCCGAGGCTCGCCCGACGCGCGCTTCGCCGGAAGAGGTCCGCGCCGCCGCCGCGTCGGGCGTGCCGGCGCTCGAGGCGCTCGCCGCGAGGTTCCCCGAGGACGCGGCGGTACACGCCGCGCTCGCGCGATCGCTCGGCGACGCAGGCCGCGGCGCGGACATGCTCCGCGTGGTTCGCCTCGTCATCGGGCTCGACGCGAGCGCCGTCGACGACAAGCTGCTCGACGCCGTCGTGCTCGCCGCGCATCGGCCCGAGACGACCGAGGCGGCGTTCGCGATCCTCGAGGGGCCGCTCGGTGCGCGCGGCGTCGAGGCGCTGGTCGACCTCTCGAGCGACCGCACGGCGCCCCCCGTCGTCCAGCGTCGCGCAGCGAAGAGCATCACGCGCGCCGACGTTCGCGCCCACGCCTCCCCGGCCACCGCGGTGATGCTCGACCTCAAGGCGGCGAAGAAGTGCGAGGACAAACGCGGGCTGCTCGATCGCGTGAAGGACGACGGCGACGCGCGCGTGCTCCCCTCGCTCCGCTCGCTGAAGAGCCCGCGCGGCTGCGGGTTCGCGGGCATGCGCGACTGCTTCCCGTGCCTCCGCAAGGGCGACGCGCTCGACGAGGCGATCAAGGCCGTCGAGGCTCGCTCCGCGAAGTGAACTTTGGTAAGGCTCGCGCGTGATCCCGTTCGTCGCCATCGACGAGGCCAAGATCGCGCCGTTTCACCCGTACGGCGTATGCGTCGCCGTCGCGTTCTTCGTCTGGGACCACGTCCTGATGAAGCTGGCCGTGCGGCGCGGCTTCGACCGCGCCGATTTCCGCGTGCTCACGCTGTGGATCGGCGTGCTCGGCTGGGCGTTCGCCTGGGGCGTCGACGCGATCTTCTACCATCCAGGGCAGTCGCTCGGCCCGCGCTTCAGCGTCCAGGGCCTGAGCTCCACCGGCGCGATGGTCGGCGCGGTCGTCGGCGGCGTCGTGTGGAGCCGCCTGTACGTCCGGAAGGATGGCGGCCGCTGGCGCGCCTCGCGCCGCGCGGCGCCGATCGCGCTGCTCCCGGTGACCGAAGTGGTGCTCGCGACGTGGCCGTGCGCGTTCGCGCTCGGTCGACTGGGCTGCGCGCTGATCCACGACCACGTCGGCAGGGCCGTCGCGCCCGGCTCGCTCGGCTCGCTGCTCGCGATCGGCTTCCCGAGGACGGCCGAGGACGGCCTCCACCGTGTCTACGGGCCGATCCACGTCATCACGGGCGCGAGCGACGTCCGCTACGACCTCGGTCTGCTCGAGCTCATGATCCTCGCGCCGCTCGCGCTCGGCTTCGCGCTGACGTGGAAGAAGGACCTCGCGATGGGCACCTACACGATCGTCTCGTCGCTCGTGTACGGCCCGTTCCGCTTCGTGCTCGACTTCCTTCGTCCGGAGGACGGCCCGACCGGCGAGGCCCGCCAGGGCGGCCTCACGTTCGCGCAGTACTGGTCGCTCGCGGTGATCGCGCTCGGCGTCGTGCTCCTCGTCCGCCGGCGACGACGCGCGAAGGACACGGGTGCCGCACCGCCCGAGCCGTCGGCGCAGCCAGTCGATTGAACCGAGGCGAGGCCCGGCCTAGGCTGCGCGCCATGCGACGCACCTGCCGCACCGCACTCGCCGCCGCCGCACTCCTCTCGCTCGCGACGCTCTCCGCTCCGAGCGACGCCGCGGAGCGGTGGGTCGATCGCCCGATGACGCAGCACCAGCTGGTCTTCGCCGGCGACGCCGGCCTCGGCATCGGGCATTTCCGCTTCCGCGGTCCTTTCAACAACGACGTGAGCCGCACCGGCCTCGGCATGAACCTCGAGGGCGCGCTCGGCGTCACCGAACGGCTCGAGCTCGGCTTCCGCACCGGCGTCCGCTTCGGCAACGACGGGCGCGCGACCGGCGCCGACTACTACGCGCGCACGCTCTGGACCGAGACGTACGGCACGGGCAACGACGCGGTCGCCAACCCGGAGCTGCGCATCCGCTGGGTCGCGTACAGCGGAAGCATCGCCGAGGTCGGCCTCGACGGACGCGTGTTTCTCCCGGTCGAGGAGGGCACGCGCTTCGGCCTGATGTTCGGCGTGCCGCTCACGTTTCACGTCTCGGACATCGCGCGCATCGACACCGGCGTGTACATCCCGATCCTCTTTTACAACCCGACGGTCAACGGCCTGTCGATCCCCGGCTACTTCTGGTTCCAGACGTCGGAAAAGCTCTGGCTCGGCCCGATGGCGCAGCTGCGCTTCATCGGCGCCGGATCGGGCGACCACGACGCGCACCTCCTGCTCGGCTTCGGGCTCGGCTACCAGGTGGCGAGCGCCGTCGACCTGAAGACGATGATCCTCTTCCCCACCGTGGACGACGACTTCGTGCGCCAGGTCGGCGCGGGCTTCGGCGTCCAGTTCCGGCTCGGTGAATGAGATGAGCGACGCGGGCGCGCCGTGCTTCGCGGTCATCTTCTCGAGCCAGCGCGCTCCTGCGAGCGACGACGGCTACGAGGACGTCGCGTCGGCGATGCTCGAGCTCGCGAAGACGCAGCCGGGGTTCCTCGGCTTCGAGAGCGCGCGGAACCCCGACGGCTCCGGGATCACGGTGTCGTACTGGGACTCGCTCGAGGCGATCGCGCGCTTTCGCGCCGAGCCCGAGCATCGAAAAGCGCAGGAGCGAGGCAAGGACGGCTTCTACACGCGCTACGACGTCAGGGTGTGCAATGTCGTGAGAGGGTATTCGTTCCCACGCCCGCGCTGAGCGCGGCCCGAGGAGATCCGCCATGGGTTACGCCGAAAAGCTCCAGATGCCTTCGAAGGAACGAGCGCTGCCGGGACGCGCCGACCGGATGCCGGTCGCCGCGACGCACGCTGTGCTCGGCACGAGCATGGAGAGCTTCCCCGAAGGCTCGCGCCTGGCGATGTTCGGCATGGGCTGCTTCTGGGGTGTCGAGCGGAAGTTCTGGAAGGTCCCCGGCGTGGTCTCCACGCAGGTGGGCTACGCCGCCGGCCACACGCCGAACCCGACGTACCGCGAGGTCTGCTCGGGCATGACCGGCCACAACGAGGTCGTGCGCGTCGCCTTCGATCCCGAGCGGGTGAGCTACGAAGAGCTCCTCCGCGTGTTCTGGGAAAACCACGATCCGACGCAGGGCATGCGTCAGGGCAACGACACCGGCACGCAGTACCGGTCCGGCATCTACGCGTTCGACGCCGCTCAGCGCGCCGCCGCGGAAGCTTCCAAGGACGCGTACCAGGCGAAGCTCGGCGAGGCGGGCTACGGCGCGATCACGACGGAGATCGAAGACGCGCCCGAGTTCTACTTCGCCGAGGACTACCACCAGCAGTACCTCCACAAGAACCCCGACGGGTACTGCGGGGTGGGAGGCACGGGCGTCGCGTGTCCCGTCGGCGTGCTCGCGGCCGGGGAGTCACGCTCCGCCCGCGGGTGAGCGTCTACGCGAAGCGCGCGCGCGCGAGGCGACCGTCAGAACAGCTCTTCGAGGGGCGCGCCCGAGCGGGCGGATCGGTCCGCCGGGAGGCCGAGGACCGTGCGAAGCGTGGGGACGATGTCCGCGAGGTGCCGGGGCTCGGGCGAGCTGACGGGACCGCGCGCCGAGAAGCGCGGACCGACGGCGGCCATCCAGACGCGCGCGGCTTCGGGCATCGGGCCGTGGTTCTTGAAGTCGCTGGCGCGGCCGTGGTCGGCGGTCACGATCACGTGCGTGCTCCGTCCGCGGTCGCCGAGGCGATCGAGGAGCGCGAGGAGACGCCCGATCGTCTCGTCGGCGTGACGGAGCGCGGCGAGGTAGCCGGGGTAGTCGCCGCGGTGCGCGTACTCGTCCGCGTCGCCGAGGCCGAGGAAGAAGACGTCCGGCTTCTCGGCTTCGTAGTACTCGAGGGCCGCGGTCGCGGTGACGCGATCCGGCCGGTAGTCGCCGTGGCCCGGCCAGGGATCCACGAGCGGATCGCCCCGACGTCCGCACGACGACGTGAACGAGCCGGGGGCCATCGTCGCGGCGAGGTCGAGCTTGTCCCACGAGGCGAAGGCCGCGACCCGCGCGCCGGCGGCGTGCGCTTCGTCGAGGATGGTCGGCAGTGTCGTCCTCGCGCATCCGTTGTCGGTGCAGGCCGAGGGGCGTCCGCCCAGGAGCTCGGTGTAGCCCGGCAGCGAGACGTAGTTCGGCCCCGACGCGGCGATCGTGCCGTGTCCGGGGGCGCCGACGAACGCGCCGCGCTCGGTCCCGAGACCGTGCAGGTGCTTGAAGATCGTCGTCGGCGCGATCGGCGCTGAGCTCGAGAGCGAGCGGTCCGCGCCGTGAAAGACCTCTTGCCAGCGGACCCCGTCGATCGCCATGAGGACGACCGGCGCGTCGACGCCGTGTGGGCGACGCTCGACGCGCCGGGCGAGGAGGCTCGATCCGCTCGCCATGCGAGGAGGACCGACCTCGCGAACGTCGACCGCGCGGCCCCGGTCCGCACAGCTGCTCGCGATGGCCGCGAGGACGACGAGCATCGCCCTGCTCTTGACCTTCATGACTGCACGGTAGGTGGGCATCGTGACGTTCCGGAGGAGCACACGGGACATCTCATCGACTTGAAGGTGGTCGAGACGACGGCGAGCGCGGATCGCGTCACCTCTTCGATGCAAGCGCCGCCCCATTCGTGGCACGCTCGAGCTGCGATCGCGATCGGGTCGATCGGGCCTTCGGGGACGTCGTGAAGGACGCGGTCTATCGCGTGGACACGCAAGGGCTCGCGCGCCTCCGCGGGGCGCCGGAGCACGCCGCCGCCGTCACGGCGATGAGGACCGGAGTCGCCAGCACCGCTCCACGCTCAGGGTCTGGCGGCCAACCGACCACGATCCATCGACGCGATCGTGGCGAAGCTGCGCGCCTCTCAGCGGCGCCGGCGACTACATGTACGTGGGCAGCTGACGCTCACGTGACGATCCCGTCGCGCACGTCGAGGGTCCGCGTCGTCACCGCACGCGCGAACGCGTCGTCGTGCGTCACGAGGACGACGCATCCGGGGTAGGCCTCGAGGGCGCGCTCGAGGCGCTCGATCGTCGGGAGATCGAGGTGGTTCGTCGGCTCATCGAGGACGAGCGCCCACGCGTGGCGCCCGAGCCCCGACGCGAGCGCGAGCTTCCGCGCCTCGCCGGGGGAGAGCGCCGCCGCGTCGGCCGCGCGACGGAGGAGCAGGCGCTCCGGATCGCTGCCGAGCGCGCTGAAGACGGAGAGCACGCGACCGCGCTCCTCTTCGGGCAGCGATCGGAGATCGGTGGTGAGGTCGGCGATCGCCTCCGCCGAGAGCTCCTGCGGCAGGTGAAGAACGCGATCTCCGCGCCGCGTCGCGAGGAGCGCGGCGAGCAGCGTGGTCTTGCCGGCGCCGTTGTCGCCCGTGACGCGAACGCGGTGGTCGCGGCCGATCGTGACGCGCACGTCACGAAGGACGACGCGATCGCCGGCGCGGATCTCGGGCGCGTCGACGTGGAAGAGCACCGGCGCCGGCGCCCGCTCCCACGCCGCGAAGACGTGCCCGCCGAGCGTACGATCGCGCTCGATCTCCGGCACCGCGGCGCGCGCGCGCTCGAGCCCCTCGCGCACGATCTCGACGCTGCGACCGGCGTGCTGGTCTGCCCAGCCGGCGCAGACCTTCCGGCCCATGCTCCGCGCGTCGTGGTCGTTCTTGTTCTTCATCCGCGAGCTGGCGCTCAAGGACCTCGACGCCGCCTCCTGCGTGCGCCGGGCCGCGTCGAGGCGGCGCTCGACGGCGCGCACGGCGGCCTTCGCGCGTGCGTGGGTCTCCTCCTGCCCGCGGCGCGCCTCCTCCCACGCGGCGCGGGCCTCGGTGTAGCTCCCTGGGTGGAGCGTGACGCCCCCGCCGTGCACGCGCAAGATCGAGCGCGGCAAGCGGTCGAGCACGGCGCGATCGTGCGAGACGATCACGCCGATGCCCCGGTAGCGCGCGAGGGCCCCGAGGAGCCGCGCGCGCGCGACGCCGTCGAGGTGGTTGGTCGGTTCGTCGAGCAGGAGCACGTCCGGCTCTCGCGCGAGCGCCGCGCCGATCTGCCAGCGCTTGCGCTCGCCGGGCGAGAGCGTCGGCCACCGCGCGAGCTCCGCTTCGTCGAGCGCGAGCCGTCCCTTGAGCTCGGCCGCGACGCCGTCGTACGCGGACGCCAGCGCGAGCACGTCCGGCGTGACCTCGTCGACGACCTGCGGACAGTAGGCGATCGTCGCGTCCGCGGGGCGCGCGTGGACGCCGCCCTCGTGCGGCGACATCTCGCCGGCGAGCACCCGCAAGAGCGTGGTCTTCCCCGCGCCGTTCGCGCCGACCAGGCCGTGAAAGCCCGGACTCAGCACGAACGACACGTCCTTCAATACGGGCGAAGACGCCGCCCACGCGACGCCGACGCCGCGCGCTTCCAGCACGGTCATGTGAAATCTCCTCTCGTTCTCGTTCGCGTTCGACGAGCCGGACCCGCGGCGCGCGGGCCGAGGTCAGCGGCTCGGACAGGATGCGGAAGAGAGGAGTCAGCGCATGATCACGCCGGGTGCCCGGCGCGCGAGGAATCTAGCACCTCATCGGACGGCGTCGAGCAGCGTCTCGAGCATGCGGTACGTCAGGCCCCAGAGGCGATGCTGTCCGGGGTCGAGGTGCATGCACGGGAGATCGTAGCTCTGCCCTTCGTAGTCGAAGTTGAAGCGACTCTTCCCTTCCCCTCGCGCGAGCGTCGTCACCGGGACCCAGAGGGTGGTCGCGACCTCGACGTTCGGCACCACGGGGACGTCGCCGGAGAGCGCGAAGACGAAGGGCGTGACGACGAGGCCGCCGTTCGACCGCATGAACGCGGGGACGTCGGGGAGGCGGCCGAGCAGCCGTCCCGCCGAGAGATCGATCCCGACCTCTTCGCGCGTCTCGCGGATGGCCGTCTCGAGGAGGCTCGCGTCGCCGGGATCGCGACGCCCGCCGGGGAACGCGATGTGCCCCGACCAAGGATCGGTCGGGTGATCGGCGCGACGGATGAAGAAGAGGTCGGCGCTGTCGGCGCCGGGGAGCTCGCGCAGGATCGCGGCGACCGCGGCGCGTGGCCCCTCCGAGGCGACGCCGTGATCGCCGCCGAGCGCGGCGAGCTTGGCGATCATCGCGTCGAGTCGTGCCATCGTGGCCATTCACCTTAGCGCGTTCGTCCGCGCCGTGCAGGGCTCGATCGCCCGCGCGAGAGCTCGTCCCCGACGCGCTCGCGCCGACGCGCTCGCGCCTGATGCTCTCGCGCCTGACGCGCGTGCCTCAGAACTCGCCGCGCACGCCGGCGAGCACCCAGAGCGGCGCTCCGGGTCGCGCACCGTAGGGACGGCGGGACGCGATGTAGCGATCGTTCAAGAGGTTCCTGCCGTTCACGTAGAGCTCGACCGCGGAGAAGACCTTGTACTTCACGCTCGCGTCGAGGAGGAAGTACGCGTCGGTGAGGTCGCCCGGGTTCGGCGTGCCCTGCCCCGCGCGCTCGCGCATGCTGTCGACGAAGGTGCCGGCGACGTTGACGCCCCAGGGCTCCTTCTCGAGCCCGACGGAGCCGGAGAGCTGGTTCGGCGGCACGTAGGGCAGCTCGTCGCCCGCGCGCACGGCGCCGAACTGCGGGTCGGCCGACGAGAACGTCGAGAGGAACTCGCTGTAGGTGTACGTGTAAGCTACACGTGACGGAAGGAGGAAGCCGCCGCCGAGCGGGAGCTCCGTCTCGCCGTACACCTCGGCGCCGAGGATGCGCGCGCGTCCGCCGTCGAACTGGCGGTCCACGTTCGCGCCGACGCACCCGTTCGAGAACGTGCAGAGGTTCGTCAGGTTCGAGTACGCGTTGTAAAAGCCGATCGCCTCGACGCGTGCGTGCCGCGTCGTCCAGCGCGCGCCTGCCTCGGAGTTGACGCTCTCTTCGGGCTTGTTCGTCCGCGCCTGCTCGGGCGGCACGGGGCTGAAGCCCTTGTGGACGCCGGCGAGCACGCCGAGCCGACGGGTGATCGCCCAGTAGGCGCTCGCGCCCGGAATGACCGCCTGGTAGACGGCACCGTCGATCGGCAAGGTCGGCGTGCCCGGCACGATGAGCCGCTCCTTGTACGACGCGTGGATCGCCTCGATACGCACGCCGGGCGTGAAGGTCACCGGTCCGAAGGTCATCGCGTCGACGGCCCAGAGCGCGAGCGCGTGCGTGGACGCGGTGTTGTCCGCGGTGACCGCGGTGACGCGGCCGTCCGGAGTGAGCTCGCCGTTCCGCACGACGAAGCCGTCCTCCGTGTGCTTTCGGACGATCTCGTCGTAGTGCGCGCGCACGCCGTACGTGAAGCGATGCGCGACGGGGCCCGTCTTCGCCGCGGCGATCGCCTGCGTCTGGACGCCCTGCGAGACGAACGTGCGGTCGTTCGGACCGATGAGGATCGTCTGCGCGTCGCTCGTGGTGTCGACGTCGCCGCGGAGGGCGCCGAGCGAGAGCTGGTTGCGCGGCGTATCGGGGTTCGCGAGCACGTCCGCGGCGCCGGCGCCTCGGAAGCCGTTCACCTTGCGCCAGACGCGATGCAGATCGTGGCGGTAGACCGTCGTCGTCAGCTCCAGATCGCGCGAAAAGCGCGCCTTGTGCGTCACCGCGACGGCCGTCCGGTGCCACGACATCCGGTCCATCTTGCTCGCGTAGTAGCGGCGGTTCGGCGTCGCGCGCGCGTCGGCGTCGGTGAGCCCGAGGTAGGTCTCGTTCGACGCCTCGTCCGAGTAGCCGAGCTTCACCCCGATCTCGTTCTGGATGCGCGACTCGGGATCGACGACGTAGCTGCCCTTCGCCATCCACTCGTTGCGCGTGAAGCCGGTGTCGCCGCCGACGCGATCGAGCTCCTTGAAGCCCGCGTTCGACACGCGCATGCCCTCGATGAGGAAGCCCGAGCGCTCGTCGCTGGTGCCGTACGTGACGTGCTGCTTGTTGAACAGGTACTGGCCGAACGCGAGGTCGTAGGTGACCTTTCGTCCGGACGGGATCTCGCGCGTGACGAGATCGATGGCGCCGCCGACGGTCTGCGGGCCGTAGACGATCGACGCCGGGCCCTTCACGACGCGCACCGTGCGCATGCGGTCGATCATCGGGAAGTAGTACGCCGCCGGCGCCGAGTAAGGCGCAGGGCCGACGAGGATCCCGTCCTCCATCAGCGTGACCTTCTTGCTCCGATCGGAGTTCGCGCCGCGGATGCCGATGTTCGGACGCAGGCCGAAGCCGTCCTCGGGGCGAACGTAGACGCCGGGGACGCCCATCAGGACCTGATGGGGATCGTCGTAGGCGTAGCGCCGGAGCTGCACGTCGCGGAGGACGTGCGCCGAGCCGCCCGTCTCGGCGAGGCGCGTGCCGGGGATGCTGACCTCCTCCAGCGGAGCCTCCGGCGAGGGTCGCGCGTCCGCGGCGGCAGGCGCGGCGTCCTCCGCGCGCGCGGGGACCGCGGCGACGAGCGTCGCGAGCAGCGAGGCGAGGGCGAGCGGGCGTGACGCGGTGGAGCGCGTCAGCGCCCGGCCAACTTGTGGCTGTTCCATGCGGGCCTCAGATGAATCGGCGGCCCCTCGGGCGCCGGGAGGATCCAGCTCGCCTTGCCGAGGCCGTCGCTCACGCGCGCGAGGTCCACGCGATCGTCGATCATCGGCGCGGACGGCCGTCCGTTCAGCGAGACGATCGCCTCCGCGCGCACCTCGACCTCGCCCTCGCCGCGATCGGCGAAGTCGCGCGCGACGTGGTGCGCGAGCTGGAGCACGAGGTCGGGCTGGCTCTGGAGCTCGCGCGCCTGACGGTCGGTGAGGTAGCGCCGCGGCTCGACGTACCAGGTGCGACCGGTCTTCTTCGACCGGACGAGGTACGTGATGCTCCCGTTCTTCTCGCGGACCATCACCTTCCACGACATCCGCATCCCCTGCTCGTGCCAGAGGACGTTGCCGCCGTAGAGGTGCGCGCGGAGCGGCACGAGGACCTGCAGGGCGCAGTAGGCGAGCGCGAGCGCCGACCAAACGCGTCGGGGCCGAGCGCGCGGCGCCGCGCGGACGCCCGCGTCCTCCGCGAGGGCCCGGAGCCGGAGCGCGCCGAGGAGCCGGCGCGGCCAGCTCGGCGAGAAGAACACGAGCGCCGCGCCCACCATGATGAACGGGAACATGCCGATCGGGAACAGGAGCCCGACCACGGCGTGGAACGCGATCACGACGAGGTACGCGGGCAGCCGCGTGCGCCGCCGGAGGAGGAAGAAGGCGATCGTCGTGTCGAAGAGGAAGCCGCCCCAGCTGAACGCGTACGCGACCCAGCGCTCGTCGAAGAACGCCCCGAGGACGGGGACCCCGGTGCGCGCCGAGAGCCAGATGTTGAGCGGCTGGGCGTGGAGGAGCCAGTCGGCCGAGAGCTTCGCGAGCCCCGCGTTGAAGTAGACGACCCCGACCTGGAAGCGGAGGAGGTACGTACACCACGCCGGGAACGCGTCGAGGCGGCTCTCGGGCCGGCGCCAGGCGTCGATCGATCCCGCGCGCCCGAGCGGCATGAAGGCCGCGAGCAAGAGGAGCAGGCTGACGAGGTAGTAGTGATTGAGCCAGTTCGTCACGTCGACGAGCTGCACGTACGTGAAGAGCGCGAAGAGGAGCGGCGCGACGACGCGGTAATAGAGGCCGGTCGCGAAGCACACGCCGAGCGCGGCGAGCGCGACGAAGACGACGTGCATCCCCGGCGCGGGCAAGACGCCCACCCAGGAGAGCCCCCAGTACTTGAAGAAGAAGGTCGGCTCGACGAAGAGGGCGTCGACCCACCCGTAGGCGAGGAAGCGCGCGGCGCTGATCGTGACGAGCGCGCCGAGCACGACGCGGAACGCCACGAGCGCCGCGGTGTCGGTCGGCGCCCCGAGCGCCGCCATCGCGCGATCGCGGAGCGCGCCGAGCCGCGGCAGGGCGGCCGGCGCCCGAGACGCCGGCGCACGATCGCCGGCCGTCTCAGTCATTGTCGCCTTCGACCCGCTTCGGGAGCTCGAGGTCGAGCACGGTGACGAACTCGGCCTTCATCAGGGCGGCGTTGGCGCGGAGGGCGTCGAACAGGCGCTGGACGCCGGCGATGTTCTTCTGCAGGTCCTCTTCGAACGTCGGCTCGACGAGCGCGTCGAGCGCCGCGCGGATCTCGACGAGCGAGGCCTCGACCTTCGCCGTGACGCTCTCGGCGCCCACCGCGCCGAGCAGATCGTCGAAGCCGAGCCCGCTCCCGCCCGGCCCGCAGCCGCGGAAGAGCTTCTCGTAGCCCGCGAGGTTCTGGCGGATGTGCTCCTTCGAGCGCTTCGCCCACGGCGACTCGACCGCCGAGAGGCACGGCGCGGCGGCGCAGTCGGGGAGAAACCCCGCCGGCTTGCCGACCTTGGAGTTCTTGAGTTGCAGGTCGACGTAGAACATCGCGTCGGTCACGGCGTTGAACGCCATCTGCTCGCTCGCGAACGACTTGCTCCTGCCCGCCGTCGCGAGCTCCTCGATGAAGTTGCCCTTCGCCGGATCCCACGCGTCGACGAGCGCCTGGGTGCGCTGGACGACGTCGGCCGTGACGACGCGCGCGTACGCGAGGCGCCGCGCGGCGAGCTCCTCGGCGCCGAGCGCGGCCCAGCTGCCGTTCGTGTTGATCTCGCTCTCCGCCGGGCACTCGTTCTCGGCGCCGGTGAAGAAGAGGAGGTACTCGGCCGCCGCGAGGCTCCGCGTGCTCACGAGCGCGCTCGTCGCCCAGCCCGGCGTCTCGTAGGCCTTGGAGACGATCGTCTGCTCGAGGGCGCAGCGCCCCACGAGCGGCCACGCGTAGATCGGATCGCGCATGTCGCGGCCGCCCGGCGCGGTCGAGATCGCCGCGGGACCGAACTGGTAGACCTCCGCGCGCTGGGCGATCTCCATCGCGGTCTTCCACGCCGCGCGCGCCGCCTCGAGCGAAGCCGCGCTCTTGTCGCTCGCGGCGGCGGAAGTCGCGGCGTCGAGCGCGACCACCGACGTCGAGAGCTCGCGGTAGTCGGCGACGACGCACTCGCCGAACGCGCGGAGGAGCGCGGGCTTGTCGAACGATCCGGCGTCCACGCTGCCGGACGACGAGCCCGCCCCCGGATCGCCGCTGCGCGATCGGCACGACGTTCCGCAGAGGACGGCCGCCGCAACGAATGCCCCGATGTAACGCTTCACGCGCGCCTCCTCAGAAGTTCTTCCGGAACGCTTCGACCTCGGCGGGCGTGAAGCCTTCGTAGAGCGCGATGTCGTTGATCGCCTCGTTCAGCTTGAGCGCGCGGTCGCCGGCGCCGGTGACGAGCTTGTAGGGCGTGGTGGCGCCGATCTTCGTGAGCACCGCGTCGATCTGCGCGTCGGAGATCTTCCGCTTCTCGACCGGCAGGCCCTTGAAGCTCTGGATGAACCCGAGCGCCTCGCCGAACGCGTGGAGCGCGCTCGGGCCCTTCAGCGGATCGGCGGCGGTGAGCGCCGCCGAGTTCAGGTAGTAGATCGCCGTCGCATAGGTCGTGCGCTCCCACTCGGAGAGGAACGTCGCGACGGCGGCGTCGAGCTCGGTCTTGCACTTGTCGCCCGCCGGCACCGCGGCCTTCATCGTGAGGAGCGCCGTCCGGATCTTCCGGTACGGGCCCGGCGACGCCGACGCCTTGTCGTCGCGTCGCGACGCGTACTCGGCGATGAGCTTCTCCGCGCCTCCGTCGGCGCTCGCGCCGGTGAGCGCCGTGCTCGCTCCGAACGCGGCGAGGAGGCGATCGATCGTCACCTCGGTGACCGGCGCCGCGACGAGCCCGAGCACGTGGTTGTAGAGCGCGCCGCCGAGCAGCGTCTTAGCGATCGTCTCGCGCAGATCGACGCCGATCGGAGAGAAGTGGTAGTCGCCGTACTTGCCGCCCACGGCGGCTCCGCCGTCCTGGTCGGCGTCGGCGGGCGCCCACGTCTCGCCGAGCGCGGCCTCGAAGGCGTCGAAGTACGCGTCGACGCTGCTCTGCGCCGGCGTCGTCGACACGGCGCGCAGGCTCGGCGAGCCCGCGGTGTAGACGGCCTTGAGGTCGGCCGCGGGCACGCCTGCGTCGCTCGCGCCCTCCGTCGCCTTCATCTTGGCGCCGATCTCCTCGAAGCGCTGCGCGAGGGCGATCTCCACCGCGGCGTTGGCCGCGAACGACGCGCTCTCGTATCTCGTCGGGAGCGCGACGCCGCAGGCGAGCGTGCCGGCCTCGTCGCCGGCGTCCGCGAGGCTCGCGCCGTCGACCCCCGCGTCGAGCCGGGGCCTCACGAGGGCATCGTCATCTCCACACGCGACGCCGACGACGAGCGCGGCGACGCACGATGCGAGGGAAAAGACACGGATCGTCTTCATCGTCGGAGAGCCTCCGGACTGGCGAGCTGCGGGACAAAAAAGGAAGAGGAACGCTCCCGCAGCGTGTCTTTGGGCTTGTTGACAATGACTGTCAATATCTTCCGACGATCCGCGCCGCCGAGGCGCGAGCGCGCCCTCGCGGTCCCGCCGCGGAGCCGCGCCCCCCTCGCCGCCGACCGAGCGAGCTACTTCTTGCCGCCGTGCCCGCCGCCGCCGCCGGTGCCCTTGCCGCCGCCGCCGCCGGTGTCCTTGCCGCCGCCCGTGCCGTTGCCGCCCTCCGGGCTTCGCCGGCCGCCGTGGCGCCGCCGGCCGGCTTCGCGGAGCCGCCGCGCCGCCCGCGGGCTTCGCGGGAGCGGCCGCGCCGCCGGCGGGCTTCGCCGGCGTCGCCTGCGAGGCGGGGATGTTGCCCGCGCTCGCGACGTTGAAGAGGCCGAGCTGCTGCTGCATCTCGAGGCTGTTCTGGTAGGTCCACGCGCGCGCGACCTTGCCGTCCTTGATCTTGAAGATGTCGACGATGTGCAGCGCGACCGGCTTCTTCGTCGGCTGGATCGTGCCGAGCGCGCCCTTGTGCGTGCCCTTGAGCACGGACTCGACGATCGCGTAGTCGCCGATCGCGAGCGTCTTGGTCGTCTCGAACTTCGCGTCGGGGAACGCGGTCGTGAAGCTCTTGTAGAACTTCTTCGCGCCGTCCTTGCCCTTCGACATCTCGAGGTGGAAGAGGCCATCCTGCTCGATGTCATCGGCGAGGAGGTTCGTGAACTCCGCCTCCTTCTTGCCGCCCTCGAGCGACGCGAGCACGCTCTTGGCGACCTCGACGTTCTTCTCCTCGTCCGGCGTGCTCGTCGACATGATCGTCTCGGGCGCGGCCGGGATCGCCGGGATCGGGCGCGCCTTCGCCTTCGCGCCGCCGACCTGCGTCATGACCGTGCCGAGCTCGCCGTAGCGGTGCTCGCTCGCGACCTTGCCCTCGGGGTTCACGGTCACGACGCTGAGACCGTAGTGACCGATCGGCTGCTCGGTGCCCTTCACGCCGAAGAGCTCGCCGTGGTGCTTGCCGTTGATCACCCACTCGAGGACGAGCACTTCGTTCTTCACCCAGACACGGGAGAAGGCGAGCTTCACGTCCTTGAAGGTCTCGAACCACTCGGTCATGTTCTGCTCGATCGCCGAGCGGCCGCTCACCTCGTTGAGGCCCGCGACGGTGATGACGCCGTCGTCCGCGTAGACGGAGGCGAACTTCTTCGGGTCCTGACCGTTGAGGCCCTTGAGCGCCTCGCCGATCGCCTCCTTCTGCAGCTCCGCCATCGACGGCTTCGGGGGCGGCGGCGGCTCGGGCTTCGCCGGCTCGACGGGCGGCGGCGGCGGCGGCGTCACGGGATGCTGCGGAGCGACCGGTTGCGGCTCCTCACCACCGCAGCCGAGGACCGGAGCGAACGCGGCGAGCGCAACGAACACGAGATGGATCCGACGCATGTGAGGCCTCCTCCTGGAGTCGAGGCGCGAAGGTCGATCGGATACCGGCTCGCCGTCAAGGACGAGCACCTATCCCGACCGAGCCGAACACCGGCTCTCGCCGAGCGTCGCGACGCGCGGTTCCGCTGACGGCGGAAAGCCCGGGACCTGGCGGATCGGCGCCTGTCCATGAGCTGCCTGGAGGGCGAGCCCGGCCGAGTGCGGTGCGCAATAAACCTACCTCGCACCACTGGCACATGGCCTGCTATTCATGAGGTTGGGAGAGACGATTGATGAACCTTCGCACGCTCCGTTCTTATGGATTGCTCCTCGCGGTCGTCACCGCGGGCTCCGCTCCGTTCCTCGTCAACTGCAGCAGCCCCGACGAGTACGAGGACGAAGAGGACGAGGGCGCGCTCACCGGCGTCGACAACAAGCTCGGCCTCGGCCTCTCCTACGACGAGACCTCCGGCACCGTCACCGCGACCATGAAGGAGTCGCTCAAGTCCGGCGAGCAGCTTCGCATTCGCGTTCGGCGCGGCAAGCCCGAGCTCGGCGACGAGGCGAAGCTCGACTGCGACGCGATCAAGGAGGCTCGCCCCATCACCGGCGCGGGCTCGCGCGAGAACGCGCCGATCGGCAAGGTCGTCTACCAGGGCCCGAAGGTCGCGAAGGACCTCATCGACCTCATCGGTGTCTACGACGACCATCGCTTCCAGAGCGATCCGGCGTGGGCCGCGGAGCGCACCGCGGAGATCAACGCGGCCGGCGGCCCGAAGGCGCTCGTCGAGGCGTGCGTCGTTCGACCGGGCAAGACGCCGATCAAGCTCCAGACGAACCTCGAGCAGGCGTGGGACATCGGCAACGCGAACGAGAAGGAGCTCAAGTCGCGCTCGATCGCGAACGGCCTCCGGTTCAACGCCGGCGACGGCGGCGCGGACGATCCGACGCCGGCGCGCGAAGAGGCCCTCCGCTCGATGGAGCAGTACGGCGAGAAGTGCGTCGAGGAGCTCGGCGAGATCCCGTTCTTCAAGAAGCTCGCGGACGGCAAGTACGACACGTTCGACTGCCGCGACTTCGTCGGCACCGGCGAGGGGCACGAGCCCACGCGCATCCCGGGCGTCGAAGGCTCGATCATTCCGCTCATGCAGAACGATCGCGTCGTCACGCGCTGCGACGGCGACGGCCCGCACGGGCAGAAGCCCGGCGCCGGCTACAACTGCGTCGACAAGTGCGACCGCGCCGAGTTCCTCAGCGAGGGCTGCGAGCCGGGTCCCACGGTCACGCACGCCGTCAACGAGAAGGGCAGCCACTGGATCCTCCTCTGCCGCAAGGTCGGCGGTGGCGAGGAAATCGGGTGGATGAAGACGAAGCGGTTCAACGACATCGCGATGCTCGGGAACAACCCGAAGACCGGCAAGACCTGCTTCTTCCAGAACACGATCAACTCCGGCACCGACGGCGAGCACGTCCCCCACCCCGCCGACCGCGAGAAGTCGCGCACGATCTGGGACTCGCCGAAGGGCTACTGCTTCGAGAGCTGCCACGGCACCGACCCGTTCATCCAGACGCCGTGGATCAACAACGCGAAGCGCTCGGACGGCAAGCCCGTCGTCCCGATGATGGGCTTCGATCGCGACTACGAGATCAGCTGGCTCGAGTCTCCGTACTACGTCGTCAACATGGACGCGCAGGGCTGGAGGATCCCGCAGCAGCTCGTCAGCGAGGAGGCCGGTCCGTGCATCACCTGCCACCGCGCCGGCGGCGACGCGTGGATCCGCCAGTTCGCCAACTGGACCACCGGCAACGTCCAGGGCGGCGGGCCGCTCAGCAACGGTGACAGCTACTGGAACAAGATCACCGACAGCTACAAGTCCTTCGAGAAGGCGCACTGGATGCCGATGCGCCTCGACGGCATCACGGCCGAGACGTGGCCGAACTCGAAGTGGGCGAAGGCGATGGAGCACCTCAACACGTGCAACCGCGACCGGAACGCGCCGGAGTGCGTCTGGGCGGACGTCCCTCGCGGTGAGGGCAATCCCCAGCGCCCTGGCCAGCCCTGACGGGCGGCGTACTCGTTCCCGTTCGGCGCCGGGTCGACGCGTCCCCTCCGGGGGGCGCTCACCCGGCGCGGCTGTTATGCTCGAGGGGATGCTCCGCCGTCGCGTAGCCAGCGTCGCGTTCGTCACGCTCGTCGTCGGCTGCTCTTACGACTGGAACATCGGCTCGGGATCGACCGACGAAGGCTCGAGCGGCACTTCGGGCTCCGGCTCGTCGGGGTCGTCGGGGAGCGCTCCGGCGGCGGACGGCGGAGGCGCGCGCGACAGCGGCGCGACGACGGCGACGAGCGGCGAGTGCGGAGCGAGCTGCACGTGCACGGGCGACGCGAAGTGTCGCTTCACGTGCGCGACGGGGCCGTGCAACCTCGATTGCGGCGGCTCGAGCGACTGCACGCTGACGTGCGCCGGCGGCGCGAGCTGCGCGCTCACCTGCCAGGGCAAGGCGGAGTGCGACCTCGACTGCAAGGCGACGGGCTCGCGCTGCGCGCTCACGTGCAGGGATCAAGCGGACTGCAAGGGGAGCTGCGGCATCGGCGGCTTCTGCACGAAGGACTGCCCGCGCGCCTGCGACCTGACGTGCGCGCCCGGCAGCCTGTGCACGCCGTGACGCGCTCGTCGCTCGGGAGCGACGACGCTCGGCGGCGC
The DNA here is from genome assembly GCA_019637225.1 of Labilithrix sp. GTDB lineage: Bacteria > Myxococcota_A > Polyangia > Polyangiales > Polyangiaceae > Labilithrix. The sequence continues at coordinate 110,834 of JAHBWC010000003.1, read as the reverse complement.
GCGGGCGGCCGTCGCGCGCGGGCGACGCGTTCGCGCGGTGCGCTGCTCGGATCGCTCGTCTTCGCGGCGCTCGCGGCGCTCTCGCTCGGTGCGGGCGCGGAGCCGGTCGACCGGGCCGGCGCGAAGGAGGCCTACGACCGCGGGGTGGAGGCTCACAAGCGCGGCGAGCTCCACGACGCCGCCGAAGAGTTCGCGCGCGCCGACGCGCTCGCGCCGAGCGCCGTCGCGCTGCAGGCCGCGCTCGACGCCGCGATCGAAGCCGACGACGCCTCGCTCGGCGCCGCGCTGCTCGAGCGGAGCAAGCGTGGCCCCGCGCCGCCTGCGCTCGCGTCGAGCATCACCGCCGCGCACCTGAAGTTCCGAGGTCGCGCGGGTCGCGTGCGCGTGCTCTGCCCCGAGGGCTCGACGTGCTCGGCGCGGCTCGACGACAAGGTCGTCGACGTCGATCGGGTCGTGTGGACTTCGACCGGCAAGCACACCCTGCGCGTCGACCTCGACGGCAACGCGCAGGCGAAGGCCGTCGACGTCAGCAGCGATCAGATCCTCGACGTGACGCCGAACAAGGGCGCGCCGCCGTCGATCGTGCTCCTCTCGCCGTCGGAGCTCGTCGAGCGCCCGAGCGACGCGCGGCCGACGGCGCCGGCGACCGAGTCCGACGAGGCCGAGGCCTCCGGCGGTTCGCGCGCGCCCGCGGGCGTCGGCCCCGGCCTGCCGCCCGTCGTGTTCTTCGGCGGCGTCGCGCTGACCGTCGCGCTCGCGGGCGTGACGACGTGGTTCGCGCTCGACGCGTCGAGCACGCACGGCGCCTTCGAGAAGGCGGGGTGCGGCACGGCGAACTTCGCGGCGTGCGAGGGCCTGAAGGACGACGGCGAAGGCAGCCAGCGCGCGACGAACATCGCGCTCGCGCTCACCGCGGTCTCCGGGATCGCGACGGCGCTCGTCGGCGTCATGTTCACGAGCTGGGGCGGACCCGCGGTCGTCGTTCATCCGAGCGGCGGCGCGGCCTCGTGGCAGGCCCGCTTCTGATCGACGGGGCGGCTCGACGCCCTCGGCGGATCGATCCGAGCGCCCGATCGCGCCCGCGCGTCCTCGTCACACGCATTTTTTTGCAGTCGTAAGCTGCCGATATTGCCCGAGTGCGACAGCGGCACGAAATTCGTCCCCTTGCGCGTTCCGCGAAGCGTCGACCATGCTCGCCGCACCAATGAGCGTACCCGTGGCATGGGTGGTGGGGCTCTTGGCGGCGCTGGAACCGAAGGCGCCGTGGAGCGACACCTACGAGAAGACCGCCGAGGCGATCGCGCGCGTCTCGGAGAGCGAGCCGCTCTTCGCCGTCGACGACCGCGGCGAAGAGCGCACCGCGACCTTGCTCGTCGCCATCGCCTGGTACGAGAGCCGCCTCAAGCCGAGCGCCAAGTCGAAGAACGGCCGCTGGTACTGCCTCTACCAGCTCGACAAGAGCTACCTCCCGGACGCCCAGCGCTCGCTCACCGATCCCGAGATGTGCACGCGCGCGGCGGTGAAGATCCTCCGCGCCTCGCTCGCGATGTGCAAAGCCCGTCCGCCGGGCGAGCGCCTCGCCGCGTTCATGTCCGGCCGTTGCGACCGCGGCGGCGCCGAGAGCCGCTACCGCACCTTCCTCGCGAACAAGCTCCTCAAGGAGCATCCGATGCCTCCGCCGTCCGGCGGCACGAGCACCGCTCGGGCCCGCTGATCTCGTGCTACAGATCACGCGTCACACGCGCACGGGTGGCGGAATGGCAGACGCAGTGGGTTTAGGTTCCACCGCCGTAAGGTGTGGGGGTTCAAGTCCCCCCCCGTGCACTTCTGAGTAGTTACCGCCTTCCGAGGTGACCTGTTCTCGGAGCCTGCTGCCGCTACCGCTGCCGTTTTGGCGGCAGCAGCGAGCTCGGGGATCGCGGCGGCCATATCGACGAACCACGCGTTCGCGCCGACGTCTGCGAACGTCTGGGCTCGGTCGAGGTGAGCGCGGAAGACGTCGGCGAGACGCCCCTGATTGTCGACGCTCCGAGCACGAGAGCGTTCGCGGCCGTCAGTGACGGATCACGACGCGCTCGCGGGCGCGTCGCGGCGCGTGGGGGCTCGGCAGGACGAGGAGCTCGTACGTGAGCACGCGCGCCTCCTTGCCGCTCGGCGTCCCCCTGAGGTCGGTGTACGGCCTCGGCTCGGACCATTGGCCGTTGGCGAGCGACGTGCGCAGCGTACGCACGCGCATCGACTCGGCCGAGGCGATCTTCGCCTCGATGACCTTTGCCGCGGTCACGTTCGCACCTCCGCGAAGAGCGGGAGTTGTCCGCGCTCGCCGAGCATCGCCAGGTCTCCGCCCGTCGCGAGGTGCGCCCGCCACTTTTTGACGGTCGGATGGTCCGCCGCGATCGCTGCGCGGATCGTGACGCCTCCCCGAGAGTCCCGGCATCTTGGTTCGCGCTGCACGCTCGCTGGTAGACTCCCGCCGATGGCCGAGCCGACCTTGAAGGACGTGCTGGGCGCGATTGCCCGGATGCAGGGCGAACTCTCCGAGGTTCGCCGCGAAATGGCGACGAAGTCGGAGCTTGCTGCCGTTCGTGCCGAGGTCGCTGCGCACCGCAAGGAGACCGCCGCTCACCGCAAGGAGACGGCCAAGGGCTTCGAGGACCTCGACAAGGAACTCGCGAAGCACGCCGATCCTGTTCACCGCAAGCTCGAAGCTCGGATCGAACGCCTCGAGAAGCGTGCCGCGCCCAAGAAGGTCACGCCCCGCCCGCTCCGCCGCCGGTAGGCCCGTCACCGGCGCCGCTCGCACTCGACGTCCAGGCTCACGACCTTGCCGCGCGAGCCGCCGGGCCTCGAGCTCGCGGGCGAGCGCGGCCATCCGATCGGCGAGCGTGACGAGGTCCGCGGGGAACTCGGAGCGCGAGACGGCTACTTCACGCAGTTGCCGGTGAGAGCGCCGTTCTTCAGGCAGCTGAAGCCCACGGGACAGTCCGTGTCGAAGCTACATTGCCCCCGACCACCGGGACCGAGGTTGCCGCGCGGCGCCGGGTAGGTCGGGATCCCGTTGCGGTCGACCGCACGTGCGCAGACGCCGTCGAACTGCAGCTCGGCCTTCACGCATACGTTGCCGACGCCGCAGGCGAGGTCGCTCGAGCAGCGCCTTGCGGCCGGCGGCGAGAACTCCGAGGAGGTGTCCTGGGGCGCGGCCGACATCCCCTCGAGCGCTCCGCGAGAGAACGCTGCGAAGCCGGCCGCGACAGCGCTCCACGCGGCCGCATCGCGCTCGCGGGCCTGGTCGATGGTTGCCACCTGACGGCCCCGCTTCACGAGCTCTTCGCGATGCTCGGCGACGAGAGCGTCGGCTTCAGCGCTCACACGCGCGCGCACCGCTGCGTTGTGCGCTGCGAGGGCGGCGATGTCGAGCAGGGCGAGCCTGCTGCAGTCGAGGGCGAGTTCGGCGCACTGCTTGACGGTGTTGTCTGCGCTCGCCCGAGGGTAGCGCTCGCTGATTCGTCCCAAGAATCTGCGCTCGAAGCGCTCGAAGCACGCGTCAGAGACGGGGGCGTCGACGGGCTCGTTGCAGACGGTCGATCGGAATCGGTCCACGTACGCTGGCGACAGCAGCTCGTCCGCGACATAGCCGCAGGGCGCGTCGGGCGGCCTCGTCGGTTCGTCACACTTCGGCCAGACGATCTCGCGCGCGCCGTTCGCGTAGAGCTCATGCAGACGGCCCCGGTAGTCGTTCGAGATCTCGTCGACCGAGCGGATCGGGTCGCGCGTCCCGGTGGCTCCACCGCACGCGACGATCATGATGGCCCCGCTACCAACGAGCGCTCGCCACATCCCCCCGTACCTATCGCCGACGCGGCGCCGAGCGCGTGTGGGGCTGGACGTACGTGCCATCCTTGCGCGTGTAGCCGCGGACGTGCACCGTCTTCCCCATGTTCGGTGGCGGCGACGCGTAGTACGTCTGCGGTGACTCTGGCCACGTCGGCGCCGGGGCAGGCGCTGGACTCGCCGTCCGGCGTGGGGCCGGCGCGATGGGCGCGCTGGTGCCTGCGCGCTGCGCTTCGGCGACGGCAACCTTCCGATCCTCCGCCAGACGCTGGCTGCGCGCCTCTTCTTGCTGTCGACGCAGCAGCGCCTCCACGCGCGCTTGCTCGCGGTGGTCGCTCTGCTCGCCTCGATGGTGGAAGCAGGCACCGTACAGCATGAACAAGGCAAGCCCGACCAGGACGAAAACCCCCGTCGCTGACGACCCAGCCTTCACGAAGCGGTGACACGTCGGACACTGCGCGCCGGTGCGCGCGATCTGGTAGCGACAGTACGGACAGTAGAGGCCCATGCTCCGATGCGAGCGGGAATCCGAGGGCACGTCAATGCACACCGCTGCCGTGGAGCATGCGCGGCTTCGGATAGCCGCCACCTCACCTCTTGGGGTGATGGCGCAACCGGCGCGCCGGCGCTCTCCTCCGCCGCTGGAGGACCACCATGGCTGACGATCTGACGATTCGAGAACCGCAGGACAAGACGCTGATCAACATGAACCAGACGTGGGAAGTGAACTGGTGGACGAAGAAGTTCGGCTGTACGAAGGCCCAGCTGCAAGCCGCCGTGGACGCGGTCGGGAACAGCGCCAAGAAGGTCCAGGAGTACCTCGGCAAGTAGCAACCGAACGAAACGCCGAAAGGCCCCGAGGTCCCGTGAGCGACCTTCGGGGCCTTCGTCGTCGTGGGCGATGTGGTGCGCGACGGACAGTCGCCGGCGCACGACACGCGCAAGCGCCGCGGCAGCGCCGCGCGAGGATCTGCTCCGCCAGCCGCAGCCTGACGATCTCGAACTGGAGCCCCCACGTCTCGGCGCTCACCATATCGACGAAGGAAAGCGCGGGCGCGTCGGAGCTTCACCACTTCATGCGCGTCGCGGAAGCGGTAGAGGTTCTCGCTCTCGCGCGTCTCGCCGTGCTCGGCGCTCTGAACCATGGCGACGCCGGCGACGGGCGAGTGAGGGAAGGCGCCGACGACGCGCAGACCTTCGCCGTAGAGGAGCGGCGGACCGTTGCATCACCCTGCGCAGCGACTCGAGAGCATGCCGGCGCGCATCTTCGGGCTCGCGTCCGCGGGGATGGCGAAGCTCATCACCGGCGGCTCCGCTCGCCGCGGCGAGGCAGCTCGAAGACGTTGCCGGCTCGCGCGAGCCGCCGCGCTTCGAGTTCGCGCGCGAGCTGCCCGACGACGTCGAACCGCCCCGCCGTCGTCGCCACGTCGAGCACGCGCGTGAGCGCCGCGTCCAGCTCCGAAGCGGCAGCGGGAGGCGGCAGCGCGTCTTCCGTTGCGCGCTGACGGGGCTCCTCGGAATCGTCGACCTGTCGAGAATCCCGCCGGTCGCTACCGGTCGCTACGCGGGTGTCCGTCTCTAGGTCCACCGCCGTAAGGTGTGGGGGCTCAAGTCCCCCCCGTGCACTTCTGAGGGGCTACGGCCCGCACCGCACTCGAGGTCGAGATCGACCACGTCATCCGGATCGCCTCCGAGGACCGCATCGCCTCGCGCGCGAGGAAGCCAGTCCCCGCATGTTGGTTCGCGCTGCGGGCTCGGCGGTAGACTCCCACCGATGGCCGAGCCGACCATGAAGGACGTCCTTGCCGCGATCGCGAAGCTGACGGACCGCGTCGAGCGAGACGCCGCGACGAAGGCCGATCTTGCCAAGCTCGCAACGAAGGCAGATATCGACACGCTCCGAGCCGAGATGAATCAGCGATTCGACGAGCTCGCGAGCTGACGCTTCACCGAAGGTCCACCGCAAGATCGAGCAGGACATCACCGCCTGAAGGGACGGGCGGCGAGGACGGCGGCACGGCCCGCGCGGCGTCCTCGGGCTCGCTGACGTCACCGCCCCCTCCGCTCACGCTCCGCGCCGAGGCCGAACCTCCTCTCGCTCGGCAGGTCGTGATATCCGACACGAATGCGACTGTCATGCGTCGTGGCTCTCGCGCTTGTCAGCTGCGGGCCGCCGGCCACCGAGCCGGCAACAGCAACGGCAGCCGCCGAGCCCACCGAGAAGTTGCCCGACGGCAGCTTCGACCGCGGTTCGACGGCGAGAGCGCTTGGCGTGGTCGACAGAAGTCTGGCGAACTGCGGGCCCACCGGAGGAACCGGCCACGCAATGATCACGTTCCGACCGGACGGAGGCGTGGCGAGTGTGGTTGTAGACGCCGGGCCGTTCGTCGGAACACCGGTCGGCGCCTGCATCGAGCAGCGCTTCCGCGAGGTCCGAATACGGCCATACGACGGCGAGCCGGTGAAAGTCGGCAAGAGCTTCAGGCTGTAACGGCGGTGCGTCATGGCCAGAGCTCCCATTTCGAGGTGACGGCGCACGTCGCGGATGACAGTTGCGCCAAGTATCCGAGAACACCCCGACGCCACCCGATGCAGAGTCCGAAGCGCTGGGCGAGCGTCGATTTGTAGCAACCGGCATGGTCACCAGGCCGACGAGCGGGGCCATGAAGAGCCTCCCCGCCGTCGCCCTGCTTCTCGTCGCCTGTTCCGATGTCGGGCCGGACGATAGCGTCCCGAGCAATACCCAGCCCAGCCCCCAGACCGGCGCCATCACCGCGACGGACGACCCCGCGCCCTGCCCGACGGCGGACACCGACGCGGGCGTTCCTCCTCGGACAGGGCCGCAGAAGACCCCGAGCCCTGTCGAGCACTGCGAGGGGGCCTACGACTGCTGGGGTAAGGACTACGGAGAGAAGTGGTTCAGCTTCGACGGCAGGGACTGCAAGTTCGCCGGCAACGTGCTCACCGGCGACGGCCGTGTGATCTGGCTTGGCCGAGACGTCGGCCATTGGGAGGGCGACTACACCTCGTTCACGATGGTCACGCGTCCGGGCGAAGAAACCGGTGCTACGACGTGCACACGCCGGATGAAGCGGTAGCATCACGCGCCCCCCCGGATCAGCGAGCCACGGCGACAAGGGTGGCCTCCTCGGTTCGAGTCCCCCGCTGCACCGAGCATCGCCCGACGGGCTGATCCGCGCGCGCCCCCACGGAGCGCGGGCGTCGCGCGACGGGAGGGGCGTCGCGGCGGGTGGCGCCAGCGGCTCCGATCGCACGAGGAAGGGCCTGGCGTTCGGCGAGGGCGTACGCATCTTGGCGGCTAGCTCGAGCCTCGCTCCGAGCAGCCGCGGAAGCGTCGTCCATGCGTACGATGAAGCGCGACAAGCCGCTGGCCTGGCCGGCGACGTATCAGGCATTGCTCGTGACAGAACACTTCCCGCGGCTGGTCCGCCACGCGATGCACGAGCGACGGATCGCCGTCCGCTTCTACGTCGCGCCGGCGACGCCACACGCGGTGTTCGTCACCACCGATTGCCCCAAGGGAGAGGATCCGTTCGTCGCGATCTACTGCGAGCGCGCGGCCGGCAACGTCGACGACGTGCCGGCGACGATCTTCCTCGCTCACGAGCTCGGTCACCACGAGTCGTGGCTGCGCGGCGAGACGTCCGAGGCGTTCGAAGACCTCATGACGTCGACGCCACGCACGGTCTACGAACAGCCTCAGACACTCGCTCGGGCGATGCGCGAGGAGATCGTCGCCGAGGAAGAGCGCGCGTGGCGTTACGGTCGCACGATCCTGAGGGCGGTGCTCCCGTGCTTCCCGGCGCTGACGGACTACGATCGCTTCTCGCGAGAGAACGTCGCGGGATACCGAACGGGATTGCTCCTCGCGTGAAGTGACGCGCGCGGCGCCGCTGCGCGCGGGTCTGCGCGGCTCCTCGCGTGAGGTGACGCGCGGCGCCGCTGCGCGCGGGTCTGCGCGCAGCGGGAAGCGATCGCGAACCGCGCGGCGCCGGTAGAGAGCGGACCGCATCGTCGCGCCGCGGACCCACCGTCCGCAGCGCGCGCGCGCACGTCCGCGAGGCCCATTGCCACGTTGACCAGCAGAGCCGCTCAGACCACGGTTCGAGGGCGCAGCGCGTCTCACCGGCGCGCCGCCTCGGAGAACGTCGAGTCGTGGGTACCATCATTCGCATCCCGGCCGAGGAGCAGGGCGACATGGGAACGGTCGAGCTCCTCGCCGCGACCGCGCCCCACCCGCACGCCGTTCAGTTCTACGAAGAGCCGAGGGCGCTCTTCGAGACCGTCGCGAAGTTCCTCTCCGCGGGGCTCGCCGCGGGCGACCGCGTCGTCGTGATCGCCACGGCCGCCCACGCCGCGGGCATCACCCGCGCTATCGACCCGACGATGATGACGCAGGCGCTCGCCTCGCGGCAGCTCACGATGCTCGACGCTCACGAGACGCTCGACACGTTCATGGAAGACGACGCGGTCGATCCCGCGCGCTTTCATGAGGCCCTCGAGCGCATCCTCGGAACTGTCCGCGCGGACGCCCCCGACGCGCGGGTCCGCGCGTTCGGCGAGATGGTCGACGTCCTGTGGCGCGCCGGCAACTCGAACGCCGCCCTCCGGCTCGAGGAGCTGTGGGGTGAGGCCAGCGCACAGCACTCGTTCACCCTCCTGTGCGCGTACGTGATGGGAAACTTCTACGGAGAGCCCACGAAGACCGGCTTCGACGAGGTCTGCGCGCGCCACACGCACGTCTTCCCGCGCGACGAATCGTCGACCCACGGCCCGACGACCACACGCGCCACACACGCCCCGCCGCCGTCGCACGTCGCCTCCACGCAACCCCCGCCGCCGTCGCGCGTCGCCTCCACGCAGGCCCCGCCGTCGTCACACGTCACCTCCACGCTGGCGCCGCCGTCGTCGCATGTCACCGCCTCGCGCGCCCCGTGCGCGCGCCTTCCCTTCACGAGTCTCGACCCGACCGACCTCGAGGAGCACGTCCGCTCGCTCGAGGCCGAGCTGCATCACCGCAGGGGGCTCGAGGCCGCCCTGCGCGAAGCGCTGCGCGACAGGAGCCGCGTCGAAGCGGAGCTCCGCGAGAGCGTGACTCGCGAGCGCGACGCGCGCGCGACGGCCGAGGAGAACGATCGCTTCAAGGAGCAGTTCCTCGCGATCCTCGGCCACGACCTCAGGAACCCGCTCAACACCATCCTGACGACGACGCGCCTCATGGTCATGCGCGGCGAGCTCGCGCCGGAGAGCACGGCGCGCCTCGACCGCGTCATCGCCAACGGCGTCCGCATGCAGCGGATGATCGAGCAGATCCTCGACGTCACCTCTGACCGGCTCAGCGGAGGCATCCCCATCGTCCGGGAGCCGGGGCAGGACATCGCGGCGGTCACGTCGCGGGTGGTCACGGACGCGCGCCTCGCGCACCCGGCGGCCCGCGTCGAGCAGCGCATCGACGGCGCCTGCACCGCGGTCGTCGACGCCGAGCGGCTCGAGCAGGTATTGCGCACGATCGTCGGCAACGCGATCGCCCACGGGGAGACCGACACCCCCGTGCGCGTGTGCGTCGCGGCGCGAGAGGAGGAGGTACGGATCGAGGTGCAAAGCTCGGGACCGCCGATCGCGCCGGAAGATCGCGAGCTGCTCTTCGAGCCCTTCAAGCGCGATCGGAAGACGAGGGGGCGCTCCGACGGCCTCGGGCTCGGCCTCTACATCTCCAAGCGAATCGTCGAGGCGCACGACGGCAGGCTCGAGGTGGAGTCCTCCAACGAGAACGGCACGCTCTTCCGCGTCGTCCTGCCGCACAACCCATGAGCGGCCGCGCCACGAAGGGCGGCGTGTGCGTGCTCGTCGTCGACGACGAGGAGGACATCCGCGAGACGCTGCGCGAGGCGATCGAGCTCGTCGGCTGCACCGCGGCCGGCGCCGCCAACGGCGCCGAGGCGATGGCGTTCCTGGAGGCGGAGCGGCCCTGCCTCGTCATCCTCGACCTCCTCATGCCCGTGATGACAGGCCTCGAGACGATCGCCGCCATGCGCAGAGACCCTGCGCTCCGCGAGCTCAGCGTCCTCGTCTCGTCATCGGCCCCGAGCCGCGCCCCCGCGGGCGTGCCCGTGCTGCCGAAGCCGATCGACATCCAGCGGCTCTGGTCCCACGTGCGCGAGAGCTGCCGCTGCGGCAGCGCGCGACGGCATACGCGCGAGCGCGGCCTCCACCCGCCGCTCGCCACCGAAGGGCCGGCGCCCGCGGGCGAGCGCGACGCTCGCTGACGAGCCGACCGCGCTACCGGCGCCGCGAGCGCCGCGAGCGGCGCGCGAACATCGCCGCGACGCCGACGAGCGCCAGCGCGCCGGCGGTGGGGCGCGAAGCCGGCGTCGTGCGACACGCGCACCCGCCGCCGTCGTCGACCTTCGCCGGCTCGACGACGACGTCGACGCGCGAGGCCGCGCTGAGGAGCGCGCCGTCGTGGGCGCGGAGCGCGAGCGTGATCGTGACGGGCTCGCCCGTGCTCGGCGCCACGAACGAGGGCGCCAGCGTCGCCTCCTCGGTGAGCGTCACCGGCGGTCCGGCGACCTGCGACCAGAGGTACGTGAGCGGAAGATCGGTCGGGTGCGACGCCGTGCCGGCGAGCTTCACGCTCGCGCCCGACGCGACGACCTGCGGCGGCCCGGCGTTCGTCGTCGGCCCGTTCGGGTCGCACTCGTCGGCGTGCGCGACGTAGGACCAGAACGGCGTGCTCGAGATGCCGGCGAGCTCGATGTCGTCGATCGCCCAGCCCTCGCCTGCCCGGCCGAAGCTCGCGCCGAGGCGGAAGCGGACCTGGACGCTCTCAGGGTGCTCCGGAAGCGTGACGTCGATGCGCGAGCTGACCCACGCGTCGGGGTAGCCCTCGCTCTTGTCGCCGTAGGCCTTCCGTCCCTTGAGCGGGTTGTCGGAGCGCTCGCTCGCGTCGAGCGTCACGTTGTAGTCGACCTTGCCGTAGGTCGAGATGTCCTTCCACGTCTTGCCGCCGTCGACGCTGACCTCGACGACGCCGCCGTCGATGTCGACGTTGCGCCGCGTGGAGCGCTTGAGCGACCAGCGGTGCTTGAAGGCGAGCGCGAAGGTCGTGTCCTCGATGGTGAACGACGGCGACGTGAGCCGGTGATCCGCCGTCTGGAGCGGGTCGGCGATCTCCCAGAAGCCGTCGCCGGTCGTGGTCGAGCGCGACCACTTCTCGCCCGCGCCGTCCCCGGCGACCTTCCACACCGTCTTCGTCGTGTCGACGTGATCGATCGCCGACGACTCCCGCGCCTGATCGGCGTCGTAGCGGGTCTGCACGGTCGCGTGAATCACGCGGCCGCCGGGCAACGACGGATCCGTGACCGCGACGTCGAGCTCGATCGGCTCGGCCGACTTCGTCCCCTTGATGCTCGCGCGGACCTTCACCTTCGTCGACTCGAACGGCGCGAGCGCGGGGAGCGTGCTCGGGACCGGATCGACGATGGTGACGCCCTCGGTCTTCGCGAGGAGCTCGGCCTTCGGCTGCGTGAGCGGTCCCGAGCCGCTGTTGCGGACGGTGAGCTCGATCGTGCCCACCTCGGCCTCGTCGAGGATGCCGTCGTGGTCGCACGAGATCACGTCGTCGTCGAGCGTCGCCTCGACGATCTGCAGATCGTTGCCGGACTCGAAGCTCTCCTTCACGCCCTGATTGGTGGTGCTGTCCTTCGCGGGAGCGAGCGCGCCGGCGCCGGCGCCGCGGCGCGCGAACGCCTTCCAGAACAGCTCGAAGTCCTTCGCGTCCACGGCGAGCGCGGCGGCGAGGACGGCGTCGCGGGCCTCGATGAACGTCGGGTCCGACGGCGTGAGCTTGAGCGACGCCACGAGGTACCCCTTCATCCGGTCCTGCGCCTCCCCGAACGACAGGCGCCCCTCGCGGAGGAGCGACGCGTAGCACTCCCACAGCATCGTGGCCCAGACCTCGCCGCTGTTGTGCACCTCGGCGTTGAAGCTGCCGTCCTCGCCGAAGCTCGTGGCGACGTTCGCGGGGAGCGCATTGCCGTTGGCGATGTGCTTGAGGGTGAGCCCGTTCTTCGTGAAGTCGATCGAGTACGGCAGGCGGCGGGTCCCGAAGTAGACGTCATCGCCGCTGCCGCTCGTCGCGTACGAGCCGTTCGCGTAGGTGCCGCCGAAGTTGCCGGGGTCGTCCGGACGCGCCATGAGGAGCAGCGCCGTGAAGTCGCCCCAGCCCTCGCCGAGGCCGCCGGCCTGGTTCGTCCGCAGTCCCATCCCGTTGCCGACGAGCCGGCTCGACAGGACGTGGCCCCACTCGTGCGCCACGATCGAGGTGTCGAGCGCGCCGTCGAGCGCGCTTCCCGCCGTGCGGCTCATCGTCACCGTCGCGCCCGCGGCGAGCGCGCCCTCGAGCGCCTGGCCGTCCGCGAGCGAGAGGGAGAGCACCGGGATCGTGATCCCTTCCTGCTGACCGCCCATGAACGGCGCGACGGTCGGGTTGATCGAGCCCGCGACGTTGGCGATGAGCACGCCCGCGGCGCCGGCGGCCTGCGCGCTGGCGGCCTTCTGCGCGAACGAGCACGTCCCGCGGTGCACGAGGACGATCTTGCCGACCGCGTCCATCTCGAGCGGCTCGCAGCCGTCCGCGGGATCGGCCCCGCCGCCGTCGACCGCGAGGACCACCGAGCCGCCGACGTCGAACGCGTCCTTGCCGAAGCCACTGGCGATGCCGACGTTCTTCGTCCCCGCGATCGACGCGGGCGCGCTCACGACGAGCGACGCGGTGCTCGCACCGGAGAAGACGAACATCTGGATGCGCGGCGACTGCCCGTCGGGCGGGACCATCGCGTTGGCGTTGTTGCGCCCGCTGTTGTCCTGCGCCTCGACGTAGAGCGCGTCGCCACCCTTGCCTCCGCGCCCGAGGTTGTCGAGCTGGTGGTTGAAGGACTGCTCGTCGAAGCCCGCGTCGTAGAACCAATCGTGGAGGAAGTTCGTGACGTAGAAGAGCTGCGTCGCCGCCGCCTGGATCGACGCGGGCGTCGCGTCGGGCGCGGCCGCCGTGTCGTAGAGGTGGTCGAAGGTCCTCTCGCCGGTGAGCGCCGGCGCCGTGTCGGCTCCCTCGTCGAAGCCGTCGGGCGCGACGCGATCGGCGTAGGCGACGACGTTGTTACCGCTCGTGGTCGTCGCGTTCGGCGCGAGCCACGGATCGTTCTTCGAGAACGGGAAGTTCTGGAGCGTGACGAGCTGGCTCGGCTGCCATTCGAGCTTCCGCTTGTCCGGCGTGCCCGTCGGGTGCGGCGCCACGAGGTTGCCCTGCGGTCCGTCCATCGGCAGCTTCGTCTCCGAGTCGGCGTAGACCCGGTACGTGAAGGCGTCGTAGCGGACGAGGTCGTTCTCGAAGAGCACGCGGCCGTCGGTCGCCGACACGACCCACGCGCGCGCGGGCCCCGCCGCGACGAGGATCTCGACGTACCACGCGGGCTCGAGCTCGACGCCCTCGCTGCCGGCGATCGGGAAGAGCACCTTCTTCACACGCGCGGGAGCGAGGAGGCCGGCGCCGGCGAAGCGCTCGTAGCCGTCCTTCGCGGGGGCGGGCGCGAACGCGCCGGTCCTTCCGACGAGGCGTGCTCCGACGGCGAGGGCCGCGGAAGAGCCGAGCGCAAAGGCGCGCTCGCTGCCGCGCGCGCTCGGCGCGAGGAAGCCCGAGGCAGCGACCGGCTGAAGGGCGCGCGTCATCACGACGTTCACGCCACCCCGGAAGACCTCGAGGTCGCCGATGCGCTGCTCGTACCGCGCGACGATGGCGCCCTTGCCGAGGTCGTCGACGTGCGCGAGCGAGACCCGCGGCGCGTCCGCCGCGACGCCGAACGCTCGCGCGACCGACGGGAGCATCGCGACGGCGGCCTCCGACGCGCTGGTGAACGACGGCGCGCCGTCTCGGTTCAACCACACGAACGTCGGCGCGCCGCCCAGGCGCGGATCGCGATGCGCCACCGAGCCGCCGACGTCGCCGCGGCCGCTCTCGCGCGCGTCTGGCTCGGTGTTCGGGCGATCGCTCGTGCTGCAGCTGAGGGCAAGGACGGCGAGGAGCGCCGAAGCGCGGAGCATGCGGGAAGCCATGGGAAGCCGGCTCATTTCCATTGCGCGGAGCCGATGTCCAGCAGATCGGAGTCTCCCTCGCGCCCCGTTCGTCGGATGTTTCAATGCGCGATCCGTCGTCCGCCGCCGACAGGCTGCCGCTCGCTCCGCGACGGACCTCGGCGTCGCGATCGTCCGACCCCACGACGCGATCGCGATGACGCCCAGGGTGCCAACGATCGGCGGCGCGACGAGGGCCGGAGCGCCCCTGGGGAAGACGCGCGGACGATGAGTGTGAGCTCCGCCGTCACGCTTCGTTCGAGCGCCCTGGATCGAAGCCGCAGGCCACTCGCGAACGCAGTCCAATCATCGAGAATCGCTCACAAATGCGGCTTCGCTCACGCGCGCCATCGAGCGCGATCGATCTCGCGGCGCGAGCAACACAGAACCACATCGAACGACTGCATGCCGCCGAAGCGAGATGGGCTACGTTGTGCTCGATGTCTTCCGGCGGCTCGAGCGCGCGTCCGACCTCGCTGCTCTTGCGCCTCGTGCCGGGCGCCGTCGGACACCCCGAGCCGCTGGTGCGGCGACGGCTCCTCACCGGCCTCACCATCGTCGTCGTCTCGGTGATGCTCCAGACGATGCCGAGCGCGCTCCGGGGGCAGCACGCGGTGGCGGTCGTCACGCGCTTCTCCTGGTCGCTCCTCGACATGCTCGTGCTCACGGCCGCCCTCTCGTCGATCTACGACTGGAACCAGCGGCGGCGGTCGAGCACCGCGTGCACGCTCGTCAGCGCGCTCATCGTCGCCCTGGCGCTCGCCACCGCGTTCGGGGCTGCATACAACCTCGGCCTCGTCCACGTCTGGCCGTCGCTCCGGGGCGAAGGTCCACCCCGCCCGCTCTCCTTCACGTTGGCGTTCGGCCTCGTCGTCGGGATCCTCCACGCCGGGGTGTGGGCGCTCGCCTTCGTCTTCCCCTACGTCGCCGAGGACGCGACGCTCCGCGCCCTCGAGGCCGACAAGCTGCGTCTCGAGGCCGAGCAGCTCAAGAGCGCGGCCGAGCTCGCGCGCCTCCGCTCCCAGCTCGAGCCGCACTTCTTGCTGAACACGCTCAACGCCATCGCCGGGCTCGTGACCGAGAACCCGCGCGAGGCCCGCCGCCTCATCGCCTGCGTCGGCGACCTCCTCCGCGACTCGCTCCGCGACGCCGACGAGCTCCAGCCGCTCGAGGACGAAGTCGCATGGCTGCGTCGCTACGCCGAGATCCTCGAGTCGCGGCACGCCGGGACGCTGTGCTTCGTCTGGGAGATCGAGCCGAGCGCGCGCCGCGCCCTCGTTCCGCGCTTGCTCCTGCAGCCGCTCGTCGAGAACGCGGTGAAGCACGGGGCGCTGCGCCGGCGCGGCGGTGGCGTCGTCACGGTCCGGGCCTCGGTGAACGACGCGCGCGTGATCTGCACCGTCGAGGACAACGGGCCGGGTCTCCCCGACGCCGAGCCGCGGCAGGGCGCGTTCGGCCTCCGCTCCGTCCGCCGACGTCTCGAGCTGAAGTTTCCCGACGCCGTGCTCCGGCTGGAGTCGTCCACGGCGGGCACACGGTCGATCGTCGAGCTCCCCGGCTCGACGGTCTCCCACAAGGAGCTCTCATGAAGCGTCCCGGAGTCACTCCGCTGCGCGCGCTCGTCCTCGAGGACGAGTGGCCGGCACGCAACTACCTCGTCGAGCTGCTCGAGGCGACGGGGCTCGCAGAGGTGGTCGGCGCGATCGCGTCGGTCGAAGAGGCGCGGGCCGTCCTCGCCGCAGGCAAGAGCGGCGTGAGCGTCGACGTCGTGTTCGTCGACGTCCAGCTCATGCCCGACGGCGAAGGCGCGGGCCTCGAGCTCGTGCGCGAGCTCTCGCGTGAGCCGGGCGCGCCGCTGTTCGTGCTCGCGACCGCGTTCAAGGAGCACGCGCTCGAGGCGTTCGAGCTCGGCGTGGCCGACTACCTGATCAAGCCCTTCACCGACGAGCGCGTCGAGGCCTGCCTCGATCGCCTCCTCGCGCGCCGCGCCCGCACCGAGTCGCAGCCGCCGCCGCCGATGCGCATCGTGGCGCGCCGCGGTCGCGGACTCGTGTTCGTCGATCCCCCGGAGGTGTGGGCCTTCGAGGCGGCCGACCGGCTCACGTCGGTCCACACGGCGCACGGTACGTTCGACGTCGATCTCTCGCTCTCCGCGATCGAGGCTTCGCTCGGTCGCACGTTCGCGCGTGTGCATCGCAACTGGCTCGTCAACGCCTCGCACATCAAGCGGCTCGATCGCGACGGGAGCGAGACCACCATTTTCGTCGGCGTCGCCCTCGTCGACGAGAACGGAGGCGGCGAGCGCGGCGGCCCAACGAACAGCGGCCTGACGGTGCCCGTCGCGCGCGAGCGCGCGCAAGGCGTCCGCGAGATGCTCCTATCGAACGCGATGGGCGTCCGCCGTACCTGAGCTCCGCAACGGAAGAGTCGAGCGCGCCTCGACGGGCGCCGTCGAGCCGCCACGGCCTCACCGCGCGGGCGCCGAGGCCCGCAATGAACGCCGGTTCTCGCGCCGATCGTCACCGTTCGTTCCGATCTCGCGGCGGTGACGACGTCGCGCCCGGCGTTCGCGCACGTCGGCGCAGCGGCGCGAGGCTTGCTAGCTCGGCGAGCCGAATGACGATCCATTGCGCGCGGCGCCCGAGGCGACGCAGCGAGCCGACTCGTGCCCGAATTCACGCCGTCCGTAGGCCTGCGACCCCTCTTCGTCGGAGAGCGACGCGAACGCAGCAACGCGAGAACCTCCTCGAGCATCGGTGCCGCCGGTGAAGAAGCGCTCTCTGCTTCTCCGGGCGCTGACCGCCGGGCTCGTCGTCGGACTCTCGCTCGAGACATCGCGCGCGCTCGCGCAGCCGGCCGGCGCACAGCCCGGCGGTGCCGCCGCGAAGCCGGCCGCCCGTGTCGTCCCGCCGCGGCTCAAGACCGACTCGCCCGCGCGCTACCCGGAGCAGGCGCTTCGCGAGGGCGTCCGCGACAAGGTCACGGTCGATCTCGTGCTGGAGGTCGACGCCGCGGGCGTCGTCAAGAACGCCACGATCGACGCGCCACGAGGCCACGGGTTCGACGAAGCCGCCGCGTCGGCCGCCTCGTCGCTCGTCTTCGAGCCCGCGACGCGTGACGGGACGCCGATCGCGGCGATGATCCGCTTCGCGTACACGTTCGAGCCGCCGAGCGCGCGCGTCGCGGGGCGCGTGACCAGGCAGCCCAACGAGGCGCCCATCGCCGGCGCGACCGTCGTCGTGCGCGAGGCGAACGGCGTCGAGCACGCGACGACGACGGACGCAGAGGGGCGCTTCCGCGTCGACGGGCTCACGCCGGGCAAGGTGCACGTCCACGTCGAGGCGCGCGGGCGAAGAGCCGAGGACGTCGACGAGGACGTCGGCCCCGGTGAAGAGGCCGACGTCGTGCTCCGCCTCGCGTCCGCCGAGGAGCCTCCGCCTCCCCCGCCGGGCCTGACGCCGGGCGAGGAAGTCGAAGAGGTGCGCGTCCGCGGCGAGCGTCCGCCGCGCGAGGTCACGAAGCGGAGCATCCCTCGCGACGAGATCGCGCTCATCCCCGGGACGAACGGCGACGCGCTTCGATCGCTCCAGAACCTCCCCGGCGTCGCGCGCCCGCCGCCGTTCGGCGGCGCGCTCGTGGTGCGTGGCTCGGCACCGCAAGACACGCAGTACTTCATCGACGGGACGAACGTCCCGCTCGTCTACCACTTCGGCGGCCTCTCCTCGGTCGTGCCGACGGAAGTGCTCGACCGCATCGACTTCTACCCCGGCAACTTCGGCGCGCAGTACGGGCGCGGCATGGGCGGCATCGTCGACGTCGGCGTCCGCGGCCCGAAGTCCGACGGCAAGCTCCACGGGATGGCGCAGGTCGACTTCATCGACGCGCGCGTGCTCGCGGAGCGCTCGATCGGAAAGGGCTGGAGCTTCCTCGTCGCCGGCCGCCGCTCGTACTTCGACCTCTGGCTCGGTCCGATCCTCGAGCAAGCCGGCGGCGTGAGCACCGCGCCGCGCTACTACGACTACCAGGTGATGCTGAAGAAGGAGTTCGGCCCCGACCACGAGCTCCGCTTCTTCCTCTTCGGCTCCGACGACCGCATCGAGATCTTCGGCGCCGACCTCGGCGGCGACTTCGTGCTCGGCGGCGGCATCCGCGCGCTCACCGCGTTCTGGCGCCTGCAGGCGCGCTACCACTACAAGATCAACTCGAAGACGCGCATCACCGCCGTCGCGGCGTACGGCGGCGATCGCATCAACTTCGGGTTCGGCTCGAACTACCTCGACGTGTCCACGACGCCGCTCTCGGCGCGCGCCGAGGTCTCGCACCGCATCGCTCGCCCGGCGACCGTGAACCTCGGCATGGACGTGCTCTACACGCCGTACGACCTGAGCGTCCGCTTCCCGCGGCCCTCACGACCGGGCCAGCCGGACGGCGGCCTCAACGATCCGTCGTTGACGCAGAACGTGTCGGACGCCGTCTACATGCCCGCGGCCTACGCCGACGTCGAGCTCGTACCGTTCAAGGGAACGCGCCTCGTGCCCGGCTTGCGTGCAGACTACACCCAACAGATCCGAAACTGGGACGTCTCTCCGCGGGTCGTCTTCCGGCAAGACCTGACCTCGGGGCAGCCGCGCACGACGGTCAAGGGCGGCGTCGGCATGTACTATCAGCCGCCCGATCCCGCGCAGCTCGATCCGGTCTTCGGCCAGCCGGGCCTCAGGACGAACCGCGCCGTGCACTACGCCCTCGGCCTCGAGCAAGAGGTCAATTCGCACGTCGAGGTCTCGGTCGAAGGCTTCTACAAGTCGCTCGACCGCCTCGTCGTCCAGGACTCGAAGAACTCCGGCGACGGCCGCGTGTACGGCACCGAGTGGCTCCTGCGCTGGCGCAACGATCCGAAGCTCTTCGGCTGGATCGCCTACACGCTCATGCGAAGCGAGCGGCGCGACTCGCAGGACGAGCTGCTCCGGCTCTTCGAGTACGATCAGACGCACATCCTCACGGCGATCATCAGCCGCGCGCTCCCCGACGGCTGGCGCGTGGGCGGACGCTTCCGCCTCGTCTCCGGCAACCTCTACACTCCGCAGGGCTACGGCGCGCTCGACGTCGACCGCGCGACGTACCAGCCGGTGAGCGCGGTCCCGCCCTTCGGCGCGCGGATGGGCGCCTTCCACCAGCTCGACTTCCGCATCGACAAGACGCTCGACGCGAAGCCGCTGAAGCTGACGGCGTACCTCGACATCCAGAACATCTACTTCCATCGCGCGCAGGAAGGCACGTCGTACAACTTCAACTACACCCGGCGAGAGTCGGTGCTCGGGCTCCCGATCCTTCCGATCCTCGGACTGAGAGGTGATCTGTGATGCTCGGCCGCTCTCGCGCGCCTCTCGCGGGCCTCGCGCTCGTCGTCGCCGCCGGCGCGATCGTCGCCGGGTGCGCCAGCGACTTCGCGCCCAAGAACCAGGTCACCGGCGTCCGCATCCTCGCGGCTCGCGCCGACCTTCCCTACGCCCGGCCGGGCGAGAAGGTGCGCGTGCAAGGCCTCGTCCACGACGGCCGGACGGCGCCCACCTCGCCGATGCGCGTCTTCTGGTTCCCCGCCCCGTGCGTGAACCCGATCGCCGGGCAGTACTACGCCTGCTTCCCGCTGTTCGAGGCGCTCTACCCGGTCGGCGTCGACCTCACGCCATCGCTCGTCGAGGCCGACGAGGTCGACGTCGCGATCCCACAAGACGCGCTCGAGAGCGCGACGGTGCGCCCCGGACAGGGCGAGCGCTACGCGACGGCCTTCGTCTTCATGGCGGCGTGCGCGGGGCACCTCGAGCGCGTCCCGCGACGGAGCGACGTCGGACCGAACGCGCTGCCGCTCGGGTGCTTCGACGAGGGCGGCCGGCAGCTCGGCGCGGACGACTTCGTCTTCGGATTCACGCGCGTCTTCGTCTTCGAGGAGCGACGGAACGCGATCCCCCGGCTCGACGGCGTCACGTTCGAGGGCGGCGAGGTCGATCCGACGGCCGGCGTCACGACCGGTACCTGCAAGAAGGACGCGAGCGGCGAGTGCAAGACCGTCAAGCTCGACGTGCGCTTCGACGACGCCGCCGCGGAGGTCGATCCCGACAACGTCGACAGCTCGGGCAACGTCGGCCGCGAGACGATCTACGTCGACTGGTTCACGTCGGTCGGCAAGTTCCAGACGAACCGCAAGATCCTCTTCGACGGCACGCTCGGACGGACGCCAAAAACGCCGATCGACTTCAGCCCGCCGGCGACGCCGAGCAAGGGCACCGTGTGGGCGGTGCTCCACGACAACCGCGGCGGCACGTCGTGGCTCTCGTTCCCGCTGACGATCGAGTGATCGGGGGGCCCGAAGGCGCGCGCGAACGGCGCGTTCGCGGAGGGTATGGGGCACGCCTTCGGAGCGATCGACTCGACCGCTGCGACGAAGCGGTAGCCGTACCCCGGACGGTTCGCCAAGAACCGCGGCGCACGCGGATCGTCCTCGAGCGCCCTTCGGAGCAAGTAGATCGCCCGCGTCGCCGAGTGCGTCGTGACCGCCGTGTCTCTCCAGAGGTCGCGAAGGATCTCCCTCAGCGGAACGAAGCGATGACGCTGGTGCACCAGATGCACGAGCAAGCGGAACGGCCGCGGCTGCAGCCGAACGACAGCCCCCTCGCGCCGCAGCTCCATCAGGTTCTCGTCGAGCTCGAATCGATCGAAGGCGTGGATCATCGTTCATCGTGAGGGCGTCACCGTCTCCGCCCGTTCCGCGGACGGCCTGCAATGGCCGTGCTTGAGGTCGCGAGGGGCTCGTTCCCTGCGATGCCGTCCACGTAGCCGTCCGCCGCCTCAACGATCGGTCAGCGCGAGGTCAACGCCGAGGCGTGACGCGCTGGTCATCGTGATGCGTTGATGAGAGCCGTCCCCAACCTCAAGGTCTGTCTTGCGTTCGCGTCGCTGCTCTTCGCCCTGATCGCTGCCTCTCTCGGCTGCAGCTCCGCGGCGCGAGACCGAAGCGACCAAGCCGATCCCTCCGACAACGTGTCCGCTCTCGATTCCCGCTACGCCGGAGCCCGTGAGGAGGGCGCGTCGGTGGCGCGCAAGCAGCGCGGCGATGAGCGCCCGCGGGACGAACGCCGGCGCCCCTCGGGCGGAACGTGGGATCGACGCGATCGCTGCGAACGCGGCGACGGCAAGGACTGCGATGAGGACACCTCTGGGCGCGACGCGGGGAGCTGGGGCACGACGCCGCCCGATCCGGACGCGTGCGAGGATGACCCCACCGTCGTCACGATTCAGCTCGCCCCCGCGTCGTTGCCTGCCGGCACGGTCGGCACGAGCTACGGCACGCACACGATTACGGCCGCGGGCGGAACGGCGCCGTACACGTTCAGCCTCGCGTCGGGGACGCTGCCTCCGGGCGCGTCGCTCACCAGCGCGGGGATCCTCTCCGGCACGCCGACCACCGCCGGCACCTACACCTTCGTGATCGCGGCGACCGACGCGATGGGCGCGAGCGGATCGCGCAGCTACAGCGTGCAGATCAGCCCGCGCGATCCGGCGACGCTCACGATCTCGCCGGACGCGCTGAACCCGTCGACGGTCATCGTCGGCACGACGTTGCCGCAAGAGCAGTTCACCGTGAGCGGCGGCGTCGGCCCTTACCGATTCGCGCTCGTCGCGGGCACGCTTCCCCCCGGCACCGCCCTCTCGTCGGGAGGCTCGTTCGGCGGCACCGCCGTCACGCCGGGCGTGTTCACCTTCACCCTCGTCGCGACCGACAGCAGCCCCCTGCCCGGCCCGCTCAGCAGCGCGCCGAAGTCGTTCACGCTGTCGGTCGTCCGTCCCACGATCACGATCGCGCCGGCGACGCTCGGCCCGATGAAGGTCGGCGTCCTCTTCGAGGCGCAGCTCGCCACGACCGGCGGGTTCGGTCCGCACACCTATTCCCTCGTCGCGGGCTCGCTCCCGCCCGGGATCGCGTTCTCTTCCACGGGCAGGTGGGCAGGCACGCCCGTGACCAGCGGGACGTTCACCAGCAGCGTCAGGTCCACCGACCGGTTCGGCTCCACCGGCACACAGACGTACGCGATCGTCGTCGAGCCGTAGGGTCCGCAGCCGCGCACGATCAGCTCCGGTAGGCGCTCCAGTCGATCCCGAGCCGCCGCATCTTGCCTCGAAGCGTGTGCGGGTTCACACCGAGCAGATCGGCGGTGCCACCTTGCCCCTCGATTCGTCCGCGCACGAGGGCGAGCGCACGAACGATGTGAGCTCGCATGGCTTCGTCGAGCGTCGCCAGCCGATCGACGGGAGGCGCCGGAGGCTGCGCAGGAGGCGCCGCCGCGAGATGCGTAGACGACCGCGGCCGGGCGTCTCCGAGCGCCGCGGTGATCTCGAGCCGCCGCCCGCCGCCGAGGATCGCCGCGCGCTCGACGACGGCGGCGAGCTCGCGGACATTGCCCGGCCAGGAGTACTCCCGCAGCGCGTCGAGCTCGCTCGAGGTGGGGGCGAGCGGAACGCCCGTCAGCGAGATGCCCGACTTGCGAGCGAAGTGCGTGGCGAGGGGCGCGATGTCCTCGGGCCGATCTCGCAGCGGCGGGATCTGCACCGTGAAGACCCCGATGCGGTACCAGAGGTCGGAGCGGAACGAGCCCTCGTCGCACATCGCGCGGAGATCGCGGTGCGTCGCGGTTACCACGCGCACGGACACACGGAGGTCCTTGGTGCCGCCGACGCGCGTGAACGTCCCCTCCTGCAAGACGCGGAGGAGGCGGACCTGCGCGGCGAGCGGGAGCTCGGCGACCTCGTCGAGGAAGAGCGTCCCGCCGTCCGCCCGCTCGAACCAGCCGAGGCGCGTGCCGGTGGCGCCGGTGAAGCTCCCGCGCTCGTGACCGAACAGCTCCGAGTCGATGAGCTCCGCGGGGATCGCGCCGCAGTTGACGCGGATCATCGGGCCTCCGGCGCGCTGCGATCGCGTGTGGAGCAGCCGCGCCAGGAGCTCCTTGCCGGAGCCCGTCTCGCCCTCGAGGAGCACAGGCACGTCGGTCGGGGCCACCTGCTCGATGCGCGAAACGACGGCGGCGAGGCCGGCTCCGGCGCCGACGACGACGTCGTCGCGCTGGACGCTCACGCCGTTTCCCAGGGGCTCCGCTACCGCATCGACCGATCGCGGCCCCCCAGGAGCCGAGAGGAGGTGGGAGCTGACAGCAACCATGTCTCTACTATAGCGAACATTCATCCACTAAACAAGATGGTCGCCGAAGAAGCGGGGTTGGGGCGGGCCTCACTCGACCTCCACGACGAGCTCGCGCCAGCCGACGCCCCCGCGATCGTCGCGGATGACGATCCACATCCGCACCGGTCCGCGCTCGCTCGGCGCGGTCCATTCGTTCGACGTGTCGGTCCCGTCTGCGTCCTCTTCGACCCGGCCGGTCTGCTCCTCGGCGAAGACGCCGGCGGTCGAGAACCACGAGACGCGCACGCCCTCGCGCCGCGCCTCGACGTTCCGCGTCGCCGGGTTCGCCCAGAGGTAGGTCTCCGCGCCGGTGCACCCACGCGGCTCGTCCCGGCAGTCGGCGGCACAGCTCTTCTGGTTCTCGCCCGCCGTGCAGAGCCCGTCGCCGCACACCGGCTCGCGAGGGCACGCCGCCCACGACACGCGCAGCTCCACGCGAGCGCTCGGCGGCACCTTCGCCCCTGGCGACTCGAGCCCCGGCGCGATCACGCGCGGATCGCCCGAGACAATCTCGACGCGCTCGATCTCGGGGTTCTCGTTGGGGCGGTAGCCCTGGCCGTACCGGATCGACTCGGCGTTCGGCACGCCGACGACGCCGCACGCGAGCCGCACGGACGCGAGCGCCGTCCCCGCCTCGCTGCCGAGCACGATCGGCTGGTGGTATCCGCCCGAGAGATCGGGATCGACGGGGCGCCCGGCGACGCCGCCTGCCGCCGCGGGCGGCGCGAGCGGACCGAAGCGGCGGCACGCGTCGGCGGGGACGGTGCCGGTGACGACCGGGCCTCGACCGAGTCGGAGGAAGTCTTCGCCGCCCTGGCCGAAGCGCTCGACGCACTCCTCCGCGACGGGACCGAGCTCGGTGAGGGGCTTCCGCGCGAGGCACATCGCCCACTCGAGGCCGTCAGGCGACGCGCTGCCCGCGGGCGCCGCCACGAGCGCGGTCAACGTCACCGCGAGCCCTGGCTTCGCCTCGGCGGGGGTCGCGCGCACCGCCAGGACGCGCGGCCCGCGGACGAGCGCCTGATCGTCGGCGAGCTTCGGCACGCACGCGAAGGCGCACACGGCGACGGCGAACGCGAGTGAACGAGGCCTCTTCATCTCAGAAGCTCCAGCGCGCCCCGAGGATCGGGAGGAGCGGCAGCCCGAGGATGTAGCGCCGCTGTGCGTAGTCCGGCGCATAGGCGATCTCCTCCGGGTTCCCGCGGTTGGTCACGTTCTGCACGTCGAGATAGAGCTCGAGCTCCGAGTCGTTCAGCTTGATTCGCTTGGCGATCCGCGCGTCGAGCTGGACGAACATCGGGATCCGATCGGTGTTGTAGACGCCGAGCGTCGGCTCGTGGCGGTTCCTCCGCGCGTCGAAGTAGACGTACTGGAGCGGGGTCCGCGGGTAACCCGAAGCGACGCGCACGCGCGCGCCGACCTCGAAGCCGGCGCCGATGTCGTAGGACGCGAGCGCCGTCAGCACGTGGGTCTGGTCGTAGTCGAAGAGCCGCCAGCGCGCGCCGGGCGAGTCCTTCCGCTCGCTCCGGAGGATCGTGTACGCGATCCAGCCGAAGAACTTGCCGGTGCCCTTCTCGCGCCGCAGGAGGAACTGCGCGCCCACCGAGCGGCCTTCGCCCTGCTGGAGGAGCGCCTCGCCGATCCGCGGCGTGCTCGAGGGGTTGCGCGCGACGAGCTCGTCGGACGTCGTGAGGAACACGTTCGTCTCCATCGCGACCTTGGCCGACGCGCGGAGCTCCGCGCCGCCCACGTAGTGCGTCCCCGCCGAGATCCCGAGCGCGGGGTTGCCGAAAATCGCGGAGAGATCGTCGGGAAGCGGGGGCTGGCGATAGAGGCCCACGGCCGCCTTGTAGGTGAGCCGCGAGGTCGGCACCCATCGCGCGGCGAAGCGCGGTTGGATCGCGATGTCGGAGTGGTACGCGCCGAGATCGGGCGCGTTCGGATCGTGGGGCTTTCTCCGATCGACGCTCACGAAGTACGGCTCGAGGCGAACGCCGGGTGTGACGACCACGCGATCGCGAAAGAGGCTCCACGACGTCTCCGCGTAGGGCGCCGCGCTCGCGAGGACCGTCTTCCAGACGTCGGCGCTCACCTGATCGGCGGGGGCGCGACCGAAGACGTAGGCGTCGCCCTCGCGCGGCGGCGACGTGATGGATCCGCTGCGCGCCGACTCGCTCTGGACGAGCTCGAAATCGAGGCCGGCGCGCGCCGTCCAGGCTTCGGCCAGCCGTCCTCGCCACTCGGCGCGGAGGCCGACGAGGTGGGACTCCGTCTCGATGCTCGTCGGGACTCCGCCGAAGTTCCCGGCGCGACCGCCGGAGTCGCGGCCGTACCACGGCGCGACGTCCACCTCCGCGCCGTCGGCGAGCTGCTTGTGATACGCGACGTCGTAGCGCTCGAAGCGCAGCGTGCGCGTCTCGGAGACGCGGTTCGCCGGATCGCTGCTCGGCTGCGTCCGCGACTGGCGGTCACCCGAGAGCATGCCGCCGACCTCGACCCACTCGTTCGGCGCGAGCTGGTAGCGGAGGCGCGCCTGCCCGTCGTGGTACTCGGGCAACGTGAAGAACGACTGGAAGCTCTGATCGCGGAGCAGCCGCGCGGCGTCGGCGATGTGGCTTCGCCGCGCGGCGATCGCGAACGAGAGGCGGTCGCCGATCGGCGCCGTCACCGCGGCCGACGCGTCGAGCAGATCCAGCTGCGCGCTGCCGTGCAGGCGGTCGCGCGCGGGCTCGCGCGCCGTGACGCGTACGAGCCCGCCGAGGCCGCGCCCGTACGCGGCGCCGTACCCGCCGGGTATGAGCTCCACCGACGCGACGCGATCGTTGTGGACGACCGAGCGGAGGCCGCCGAAGTGGTAGAGCATCGGCACGCGCACCGCGCCGACGTACGTCCGCGTGTCCTGGGGTGCCGCTCCCCAGACGACGAGCTGACCGGAGCCCGCGCTCGCGCGCGCGACGCCGGGCAGGTTCTCGACCACTTTGAGCACGTCGCCCTGCGTGCCGGGGACGCGCCGCGCCTCCTCCGCGCCGACCTCCGTGCTGACGGTCTGCTTGACGAGCTTCGGAGCGAGCACGACGATCTCGAAGTCGTCCTTGTCCTCGTCGTCGGCCGCGCCCGCCGGGGCCGGGAGCTCGACGGTGTAGCGAGCTTCGAGGGTCCGTCCTGCCTCGACGCTCTCCTGCGTCTGGAGCGGCGTGAGGTCCGATCTGGAGAGCGTGACCTTCACGTCCCCGGCCGGGAGATCGTCGAACGCGAACTCGCCCGCCGCGTTCGTGACGACGTGTGCGCCGCCGTCGATCGCGACGTCGACGCCCGCGAGCGGGCGACCGGTCGCCTTGTCGAGCACGACGCCGCGGAGCTTGCCCGTGTTGGCGACGGCCACCTTCGGAGCGAACGCGTAGCGGTAGGTGATCTTCACCGGCGCCGGCTTGCCGTCCACCTCCGCCGGGCGAAACGTGAACCTGCGCGCGGCGTCCACGGCCGCCGTGTCGAACGCCGCTCCCGCGGACTGGGCGACGACCGCCGCCTCCACGACGCCGGCGGCGGAGATCGCGAGCTCGAGGACGACGGTCGCCGCGCGCCCCTCGCGGAGCTCGGCCTCGGGGTAGACGGCCTCGACGAAGTCGACGAGCTCCGGGGCCTTCGTCAGGCGCGGCTTCGGGGCCTCTCCGCGCGCGGGCGCCGGCTGGGCACGCGCGATGCCCGAGGCGAACGTCGCCGCGAGGACGAGGGGGAGGACGAGAGGGAGCGCGCGGCGAAGACGAGATCCGAGCATCCTGGTCACGACGCGGAGAAGCGCACGGCGACGGTGAAGGTCGAGCGGCTCGGGCGCCCGCAACGCACGGCGGGCTCGAACGTCGCGAGGCGCGCCGCGGCGATCGCCGCCTCGTCGAGGCCGTGGCCGAGGCTCGTGAGCGCGCGGACGTCGACGACCTTGCCGGTCTCGTCGACGACGATCTCCAGCCGGACCTTCCCTTCGACGCCGGCCGAGCGCGCGGACTCCGTGTACGCGGGCTGCGGGAGGCGGACGAGCTTCGGCTTCGCCGGCGGCTCGTCGCACGTATCGAGAGCGCGCTTCGGAGCGGGCGCCTTCTCCAGCGTCTTCGCGACGGCCTGTGGGGCGCGCGCGGGCGCCGCCGCCGCGGGCAGCGCGAGACCGCCGGGCCCGCTCCCTCCGCTGAGCTCGAGCCCGAAGTCGGGCAGCGCCGCGAGCGGGCTGCTGAGGCGCTCTGCCTGGGGCGGGTAATTCCGCCGCGGGCTTGGCGGGGCGCGCGCGGGCTCTGCGATGGCACCGCAAACCGCCTGGCGGCGGCGGGGCCGGCGCCGGCGGAGGCTCCGGCTTCGTCGTCTCCGTCACCTCGATCGCCGTCGCGGAGATCGCCTCCGGCGCGCGGAGCGCTCCGAGCGCGACGACGAGCCCGCCGTGCAAGAGGAGGCTCCCGCCGATGAGGACACCGCGCAGCGCCATGGTTCGCTACTTCGAGCGCTCGACGTTGATCGCGAACTTCGTGACGCCGGCGAGCTTCGCCGTGTCGATGATCTCGACCACGCGGCCGTGGAGAGCCGCCTGATCCGCGCTGATGACGAGGCTGATGTCCTCGGACGCCCTCGCATCCCGGAGCCTCGCCTCGAGATCCGTGAGCGACGTGGGCGCGTCGTTGAAGAGCAGCTCTCCGCCCTTGTCGATCGTGACGACGTAGGTCTTCGTCACCTTGCCGTCCGACGTGGCGGTCTTCGGCAGCTCGACCTTGAGCGCCTGCGAGACGATGTACGTCGACGACACCATCATGATGATGAGGAGCACGAGGGCGATGTCGACGAACGGCGTGACGTTGATCCCGACGATGCCTCCGCGGGTCCCCGGACCGCGCGCCGCTTGCACGGACGCCATCAGCCCTTCGCCTCGCTGGCGACGGCCACCGCGGCGCCGTCGTCGTGAACCGAGTCGTCGTCGGCCTCGACCTTCTTCGCACGACGCGACGCTTCGACGCTCTTCGGGCGACGCGCCGCCTCGGCGCTTCGCGCGCGCGCCGTCTCGAGGATGCGCGCGTCCGACTTGGCGTAGGCGCTGATCAGCTTCACCAGCGCGGCGGCGTCGGCCTCGATCTGGCCGATCCTCCGCTGGATGAGGTTGTACGCGACGACCGCGGGCAGCGCGACGAAGAGGCCCACGCCCGTCGCGACGAGCGCCTCCGCGATGCCGCCCATCACGCCGCCCATCGCGCCGGCGTTGCCGCCCGACTCGCCGAGCGAGTGGAACGCGATGATGACGCCGAGCACCGTGCCGAACAGGCCGATGAACGGCGCGTTGTTCCCGAGCGTGCCGAGGAGGTTCACGCCTCGCTCGAGCTCCGCGCGGATGCGTGACAGCTCGGCATCGACCGCGTCGGCCATCGCCTCGGGTCCGCCGTGGAGCCACCGGAGCGCCTCGCGCGCGATGCGCCCCTGCAGCGAGCGGTCCGCGGCGAGGAGCTCGTCGAGGCCGTCGAGATCCGCCGCGTCGAGGCGGGCGACGAGCCGCGGGCGCTGCTCCTCGAGGTCGCCGCTCCGGCGAGCGAAGTAGACCCAGCGCTCGACCATCGTGGCGATCGAGATCACCGACAGGACGAGCAGGAGATAGAGGACCCACGAGCTCCCGAGGAGCGCCAGCTTGGTCAGACGTTCGATCAACATCGCTTGATGCCTCCTAAGGCACGAAGAACTCGGCTACGAAGGTCCCGAGGCGCGTGCCTCCGTTCGCCTGAATCGCCACGGCCGTCCCGCTCCACTTCCCGGCAGGGACGACCTCGTAGGTGCCCGCCGCGGGGTCCACGACGGCTCGCGCCCAGCGCGTGACCGTGTAGCGAACGGACGGCTCGCCGCACGCGTCGTGGAGGTTCGCGTAGACGAGGTACGAGCCCGGCGCGGGGCGCTCCTGGAACACGACGTTCTCGAGCTGGCGCGCGTCGATCCGGCAGCCGCTGTTCGAGTCGAAGTCGAGGTACCCGGCGCCCGGAGGGTTCTTGTCCGGTGAGCTGCGGTTGATCTTCTCCTCGGCGCCGAGGCCCTTCGCCGGGCTGCGCGCGGCGATCGCCTCGCCGCTCGGCGTGACCACGACGAGATCGAGATCGACCGGTCGATCCCACTCCAGGCTGACCGCCACCTCCGGCGGCGCCTTCGTGGCGTCGCAGGCGTTGCCGTTGTCGGGCACGCGCCGGTGGATGCAGAGCGACGTCGCGACCTGGTTGCCCGCGCGTCCCGCGTCGTCGAGCGCGGAGACGAGCAGGCGATGACGACCCGGCGTGAGCGAGCGGTGGAGATCGGCGACGAAGCGCCAGACGCGGACGGGCTCACCCTGCACCTGGGGATCGGGCGGCCCCGCAGGAACGACCCAGTAGCCGCTGCCCTGCCCTTCGATCCTCGCCGCGACGGACACCGCGTCGAGCGTCGCCCACCCGAAGAACGCGACGTTCGGGAGGCCCGGACGGAGCACCGTGGTCTCCGTCGTCGCCGCCGTGGGCCGCGGGGCGGCGGTGCCTTCGTCGGGAGGCAGGCCCGGCAGCTCGCCGTCGAGGAACTGCGCGTCGTGCACGGCGAACGGCTCCTCGAGCCCTTCGGTGATGCGCGTCCCGTCGCACGCGCCGGCGGCGAGGCACGCGACGCACGCGAGCGCCGATCGGACGCGCGCCTTCACAGATCCACCTGCAGGCGCAGCGTCAGCTGGTTGTTCTTCGCGTTCGTGGGGACGCCGCGATCGTCGCGCGCGAGGTGGTCGGCGACGATGTCGTACTGCGCGACGAGCCGGCCGTGCGACAGCGTGAGGCCGAGCGTGGGCGACAGCACCCAGAACGACTCGTCCTTGATGTGGAAGACGCCGGCGCGCTGCTCGAAGACGTCGCTGTTCGGATCGTAGTAGGCCGCGCGGAAGCCGACGAGGCCGTAGTCGGTGATCTGCTGCACGGCCGAGACGCTGAGAACGAGCTGCCGCACGTCTGCGCCCGAGATCACCGGATCCGACACCAGGAGCGCGCGATCGAGGTTCGACGCGACCGCCACTTCGCCGGAGACGCGTGAGACGCCGAGCGCGGTCCGCTTCGACACGCCGAGGTCGAGCCCGAGCGCCCAGCGACGGAAGCTCTGCGACGGCACCGCGGCCGAGCCGGTCACGCCCTGCAGCTCGTGCGGCTCGGCGAAACCGTTGTTGTTGTCGTCGATCCACGTGACCGACGCCTTCGTCGCGTCGCGACCGGGGCTGAACCCGGTGCCGTTCCAGAACGACACGCCGCCCTCGACGACGAGCGACGCGTCCACAGGCGCGCGCGCGCCGACGCGGCCGACGATGTCCTTGGCGGCGACCGGATCGCGCGGGAAGGCCGCGTCCACGAGCGGCTGACCGTTCGCGACGGCGACCGCGTAGTTGAGGAAGCGGTACGCGCCCCAGAGCTTCGCGCCGATGGCCGCCTCGCTCGGGAAGAGCGCGGTCGAGCCGATGCTCCGCTCCATGAACACGCGATCACGCTGCGACTCGCCGATCTCCGCGCCGAACGGGAGGTCCGTGATGCCGGCGGTGAGCACGAGCCGCGGCGTGATCGTGTCGTCCTCGGCGCCTCGGTAGAGGAGCGAGGCCTCCGCGCGGCGTGGCCCGAGGCGAAGACCGTTGAGGGTCGACGCGTCCATCTCGAGGGTCGCGGCGGCGTTCTCCCATCCGTGGTCGATGCGGAGCCGCGCGCGGCGGAGCGAGAACTCGTCCTGGTTCAGCGGCTCACCGCCAGGCGCGAGCTGATCCTCGGAGAGCTGGTTTCGCTGGTACTGCGCCTGGACGAAGCCCCACCAGGCGAGGCCGCGCCGGATCGGGCGGACGTAGTTGCTGCCCTCCGCGACGAGGCTCGGGGGCGCGTCGGATCGGGCGACGGGCGCCGTCGTCGACGGCAGGCCGATGCGCCCCGCGGGGGATCGCGGCTCGGACGGAGCGGGCTCGACCGGTGGCGGCGCGGCGGTTGGCGGAGGCGTCGCGCTCGCCGGAGGCGTCGTGCTCGCCGGAGGCGTCGTGCTCGCCGGAGGCGTCGCGCTCGCCGGAGGCGTCGTGCTCGCCGGAGGCGTCGTGCTCGCCGGAGGCGTCGTGCTCGCCGGAGGCGTCGCGGGTACGGTCACCTCGACGTCCTCGTCCGGCTCGGGCGGCGGCGCCGGCTGCTGCGCGCGCGCCGTTGCGCCCGCGAAGACGAGCCCGGCGGCGACGAGGCAACCCGCGGCGCGACGGGGAATGCAGGCTTTCGACGTCATCGAAGAGTCGCTCAGTTGAGCGGCGGCAGCGGCGCGCCGGGCGTGAAGCCCTCGATGCGAGCCCCGTTGTCGAAGGCGAAGCACTCGGTGCCGTTGCACTGGTTGAGGAAGTGCTGCGGCTCGACGGGCTTGTCTTTCGAGGTGTCGAAGCAGTCCGCGGAAGGCCCGCCGTCCGCCGACCCGCCGTCGACGGTCGGCGTCGCCGGCGGCGGCGTCGGAGGTCGCGACGGCGCGGCCGGCTCCTCGCTGGAGCACGCGATGAACGACACGACAGCGACGAGCGCCGAAGCGCCGATGAGGAAGCTGCGAATGGAGCTCATGACGGGTCCTCGTCGCTCAGTACAGCTCGCAAAAACCGAAGCGGCATTTCTCGCCTGCTCCCGTCTTGCACTGGTTGTCGTCCGTGCACGAGGCGAGGCTGGTCGACCCCGTGGCGGTGAACTCGAAGTACCCGTTGCACGGCGCGGGCGGCGCATACGAGGCGATCGGGTTGAGGTCGCCGTCCGGTCGGTTCGCGCGCATCGCGCAGAGCGGGACGTCGCCGGACTGGATGATGATCTTGACGATGTCGAGGGAGCCGGGCGCCGGGAGCGAGCCGTCGAACCAGCGAACGAGCTTGTTCACCTGCGCGTTGGCGATCGCGCTCGCGCCGTCGACCTTCGCGTAGAACTGCCCCGGCGTGAACAGCGCGTACTGGCCGTTGCGGACGTTCAGCTTGTCCTTGCGCGTCCGGCTCGAGTCCGGAAGGTAGCCGCACGTCTGGTCGAAGTACTGGACCGCGAGCGTCTTCGTCTGGCCCTTGTCCTCGCCGTCGTCGGCCGCGCTGCCGGAGACGTAGCCGAGCGCCTGGCTCGCGTCGTTGCTCTCGCCCCACGCGAAGACGCCCTGCACCGTGAGCTGGTTGGTGCTGACCACGTTCGCCGCGGGGACCTTGAACGCGGTCGGCGGCACGCGGAACGCCGTGGCGAGCATCTGGTGGACGAACGAGTTCGTCGCGCGGCCGAACACCGCCTCGGGCACCGTCCACGGCGCGACCGAGCGCCCGGCGGCGCCGGGACCGAAGCCGTACACGTGATAGAAGGCCTCGGCGGAGATCGAGTCGAACTCCGACTTCGGGTGCGTGATGACGTTCACCGTCTGCACCGGCGCGGTGAAACGCCCGAACCCGGCCGGGAGCGGCTGCTTCGCCGGGCAGAGCGCCGGCGTGTTGCCCATGTGCGCGAAGCTCAGCTCCTCCGCGCCGGTCGCCTCGCACTGGGTGAGGTTTCCGGCCGCGTCCCAGTACTTGAAGTACGCCGGCGGCGTCGCGAGGCCCGAGCCCGTGTCCTTGTCGACGAACGCGTGGTAGCCGACGCACGCGCCGGGATCCCAGTAGAGGATCGTGACGCGGTCGGGATCCGGCAAGGCCGCGAGCGCCGTCGCGACCGCGCCGAGCGTCGCCGTGGCGGCGCTCCCGCCGGCGCCGTAGATCGGGTTGGGGAGGTTCGTCGGGCACGGAGCCGCGAGCGCCGCGCTCGCGTGGCTGAGAAGGAGGAGGCCGGCGAGCCCGCCGAGCGCGCTGCGCCGACCGGGCCGATGCTTTAGCGAACAACCATTCGTTATAACGGACACATCCGGCCGCCTTGCCAGATGCGCGCCAGCGCGTTCCACGCGCGAATTCAACGAGCTCCGCGCGCTCCGCTGTGCGGAGAGACGGCCGCGCCCGTCGCGCGTGCGGGCTGCCCGTCACCCGCGCTGGCCGCCGCCACGGCGCCAAGCGCGGGTGACCCGCCTGCGCGCCGAAGCGCCCGTGACGAATCGGGCGCTCAGGCGAAGCCGAGCTGCGCGAGCATCGTGGCGGGCGGGAGCACCTCGAAGCCGAGGTCGAGCGGGTAGTGCTTGATGTTGCCGGTCACGATCGCGGCGCGGCCCGCGAGCGCCGCCTCGACGAAGATGCGATCGCCCTCGTCGGGGAGCGCTCCGTCCCAGGCGGCGACCTCGCCGAGGTCCGCTCCGCGCGAGAGGATGTTGTCGATGAGCTCGTCGATGCGGTGTCGGTCGAGCGCACGGAACTTCGGACGCGCGAGAACGGTCCGATACTCGTCGAGGATGCGCGCGTCGTAGAGCCAGCACGCCGCCCCTTGCCCCTCGCTGACGTGCCAGATCGCTTCGAGCACCCGGGCCGGAACGCTCGCCGGCTTGTACAGCGCCGAGACGAGCACGTTCGTGTCGACGACGAGGCGCAGCGGCATGCTACTGGCGATCGACGATGCCGCGCACGAGCTCGTCGAACTCCGTCTTCATCGGGAGGTCGTAGCGAACGACGGCGCGGCGCCGCGTCGACGTGTTGGGGGCGCCGCTGCGCGGATCGATCCCCGCGTGCGCCTCGTCCTCCCAGACGATCCCGATGCCCCGCTTCTGCCACGCCGGGACGTCGTTGAAGTTGATGCCGGCGCGAAAGAGCATCTCGTTGCGATCGGCGACGGACACGCCCTTGAGCTGCTCCGTCGCGGCGTGGTCGTCGAGCCCCTGGCGGCGGAGGAGCCAGTACGAGTGGCCGTTCAGCGCGTTGCGATGCGCGTCTTCGTTCCGCCAGCGGAAGTAGTCGACGACGGCGTCGGCGTCGGGAAACTGCGAGATCCGCGCGTCGAACGCCCCGAGCGCGCCGAGCTCGAGCGAGAACTTCGCGCTCGCCTCGCCGGCGAGCACGGAGAGAAACTTGCGGAGCTTCCGGCCGAAGAGCGACTCGTCCCTCCGGAAGAGCAGAGACAGCTCGTCGCTCTGCGTGTACCCGAACAGCACCGAGAACCCGGTCGAGGTGACGAGGTGCTCGAGCGTCGCGACCATGCAGTCGCGGAAGCGCGTGTCGTAGGGCGCGTCGAAGCGGTGCTCGCCGCCGCGCGTGAGCTGAGAGAACGACCGGCCGTCGATCCGCGCGACCATGTGCATCCCCGGCAGGACGCAGTGGTCGTGCGCGGTCTCGTACACGCGCATTCGCCGGTCGAGCGCCTCGAACTTCATCGCGGCGTGAAATTAGCACACCGAACGTCGCTCGGAGGCGGGCCGACCTGAGCCGCGTCGACGCGAGGAGCGAGGACCGCGCATCGCGAGCCCTCGCCGTGGCGCCGATCGTGCGAGAATCGGGCGCGATGACGATCGACGAGCTGATCGGCCACCAAGTAGCGTTGACGATCCGTCGATTCGGCCCGCCCGGCGCTCTGCTCGCCGTCAACGACACCGAAGAGCTCCTCCTCATCGGTAGTGAGATCCCCGAAGGCGCAAGAGTCGGCGACGAGCTGGACGTCTTCGTCTACCTCGACTCCGAGGCGCGCCCGATCGCGACGACGCGGGTCGCGAAGCTCGAGCTCGGCCAGGTGGCCTTCCTCGAGGTGACCGAGCTCACGCGCTTCGGCGCGTTCGTCGACTGGGGAATGGCCAAGGAGCTCCTCGTCCCCTTCGCCGAGCAGACCGCCGACGTGCGTGTCGGCTCGCGTCATGCCATCGGCCTCTACATGGACGACAGCGGACGGCTCGCCGGCACGATGCGCGTGAGCGAGATGCTCCGGAGCGGCGGCGACGACGACGTCGAATGGAAGGAAGACGAGTGGGTCGAGGGAGAGGCCTGGCGGTACGATCCGGAGATCGGCCTCTTCGTCATCGTCGAGCGATCGTTCGTCGGCCTCGTACCTCGTGCGGAGCCTCACTCTCTTTCACGTGGCGAGGCCGCGCGGTTTCGGGTCACGAACGTCCTGCCGGACGGGAAGATCGAGCTGTCCTTGCGAGGTCACGCTCACGAGGAGCTCGCTGGCGACGCCGAGAGGATCCTCGCGAAGCTCTCGCGGCCGAATCCGCCGAAGATCGGCGACAAGTCGAGCCCCGACGAAATCCGCGACGTTTTTGGACTCAGCAAGAAGGCCTTCAAGCGCGCCGTCGGGCGGCTCCTGAAGGAGCGTTCGGTCGTCGTCGGACCCGACGGCACGCTCGTCGTGGCAACACCGAGACGCGGCTGACCCGGACGGATCCCCCGCGCCGGCATCGGCGCGCCCGGCGTCGCGCGTCGCGCTTCCAAGCGCGCGCGAGGGTATGCTCTTCGCCCGATGAAGCGAGAGGGTTCGGTCCTCGATCTCGACGCCGACGCGCGCGCGACCCTCTGGCGTCGCGTCACGGAGCTCCTCGAGCAGCACGCCGGCCCGCTCTCCGCCGACCGCGACGCGCCGCTCGTGCCCCGCCGCTCGAACGACGCGATCGCGGCAGAGGTCGCCGAGCTCGACCTCGAGACGCCGCGCCCTCCCCTCGCCGTGCTCGACGAGGTCGTCCGCGCGCTCGAAGACGGCGTCGTCCACACCGACCACCCTCGCTACTTCGGGCTCTTCAACTCGGCGCCGGCGGCGCTCACGATCGTCGCGGACGCGATCGTCTCGGGTTACAACGCGCAGCTCGCCACGCGCGGACACGCTCCCTGGCCCGTCGCGATCGAGGACCGCTTGATCGCGGAGATCGGGGCACGTTTCGGCTGGTCGCCGAGCGACTGCCGCGGCGCGTTCACGACCGGCGGCGGAGAGGCGAACACGACGGCGCTCGCGTGCGCGCTCGTCGCGACCTTCCCCGAGTTCGCCGAGCGCGGCGCCCGCGCGCTCCCCGGTGAGCCGCGAGTCTACGTGTCGACGGAGGGGCACGCGACGGTCCACCGCGCGGCGCGCCTCGCCGGAATCGGTGACGCCGCCGTCCGCGTCGTCTCTTCCGACGCCGCGCAGCGGATGAAGGCCACGGCGCTTCGCGAGGCGATCGCCGACGACCGGCGGAAAGGCGCGCTGCCGTTCCTGGTCGTCGCGACCGCCGGCACCACGAGCTCGGGCGGCATCGACCCCCTGAACGAGATCGCGACCATCGCGGAGCGCGAGCGCTGCTGGTTTCACGTCGACGCGGCCTGGGGTGGGCTCGCGGCGCTCGTCCCCGAGCTCCGCTCCGCCATCGCCGGCGTCGAGCGCGCCGACTCGATCACGTTCGACGCTCACAAGGTCATGTCCGCGCCGATCGGCACGGGCACGTTCCTCACGCGCCGCGACGGGGTCCTCGAGCGCGTCTTCGGCGCGAACACCGGCTACATGCCGCGTGACGGCTCGAGCGATCCGTACGCGCGATCGATTCAGTGGTCGCGACGCTTCCTCGGGCTGCGCCTGCTCTTGCCGCTCGCGACGCTCGGGTGGGACGGCTACGCGTCGTCTCTCCGTCGTCAGGTCGCGCTCGCGGAGCGGCTGCGGGAACGCTTGCGCGCGCGACGGTGGCGGATCGTCAACGACACGCCGCTCCCGATCGTGTGCTTCGTCGACGCCTTGGAGGGCAGCGGCGGCCGGGACGGTCGCTTCCTCGACGCCGTCGCGCGCGCCACGATCGCCTCGGCCGGAGGCTGGATCTCGGTTCCGCGCTTCGCGAGCGGCGCGCGCGCCCTCCGCGCCTGCGTGAACAACCATCGCACCGAGGAGAGCGACGTCGATCGGCTCGTCGATGCCCTCGACACGGCGCGCGCGGAGCTCTCGCCGCGCGCGTAGCCGGTCGCGAGCGAGGCCGGCCGGCCCCTCAGGACGGAGCGCCGGCGTCGTGCGGAGGCGGCGCGCGGAGCGAGTCACGCCGGCCGTCACGGCGAGGCGCCCCCACCATCGCGTAGACGACCGGGAGGACGAACACGGTGAGCAGCGTCGCGGAGACGAGCCCCCCGATCACGACGGTCGCGAGCGGCCGCTGCACCTCGCTCCCCGGCGCCGTCGACAGCGCCATCGGGAGGAAGCCGAACGAGGCGACGAGCGCGGTCATGAGCACCGGACGTAGCCGCAGCTCGGCCGCCCGCGCGACCGCCGTGTCGTGCGGCACGCCGGAGAGCTCGAGCTGCCGGGTGAACGAGAGGAGGACCAGGCCGTTCAGCACGGCCACGCCGAACAGCGCGATGAAGCCGACGCCCGCCGAGATCGAGAACGGCAGCCCCCGCGCGAAGAGCGCGACGATCCCGCCGACGACCGCGAACGGCACGTTCAGGAAGATCACGAGCGCCGCACGCCTCGAGCGGAACGCGAGCCAGAGCAAGAAGAGGATGAGCGAGAGCACGATCGGCACGACCACCGAGAGGCGGGTCTTCGCCTCGGTGTAGTGCTCGAACTGACCGCCCCACTCCGCGCGGTACCCCACGGGGATGCGCACGGACGAGCCGACGGCGCGTCGCGCGTCCTCGACCACCGACAACAGATCGCGACCGCGCACGTTGAGCTCGATCGTGAGCCTTCGCGACTGACTCTCGCGGCTGATCTGCGCCGGGCCCGACGCGAGCTCGACCTCGGCCACGTCTCCGAGCGGCACGATCTGCCCGGTGACCGATCGGAGCGGGAGCGCCCGGAAGGCGCTGATATCGCCGTCGAAGCCGTGCGCCGTCTTCACGACGACGGAAAATCGCCGATCGCCCTCCTGCACCACGCCCACGTGATGCCCGACGGCGACGGTCTCGGTCACCTGATTCACGTCGGCGATCGTGAGGCCGTAGCGCGCCAGCTTGTTTCGATCCGGCTTGATGCGCAGGTAGCGGAGCCCGGCGACCTGCTCGACGCGCACGTCGACGGCGCCGGGGACGGTGCTCACGACGGCCGCGATGCGATCGCCGAGCTCCTTCAGCGTCTCGAGGTCGGGCCCGTAGACGAGGACCGCGACGTCCGATCGAACGCCGGCGACGAGCTCGTTCGTCCGCATCTGGATCGGCTGCGAGATGGCGCCGGAGATCTCCGGCACGCGGCTCTCCATGCGCTCCGACACGGCCGCCGCGATGTCGGCCTTGGTGACGCCGGGGCGCCAGCGCTCGCGTGGGACGAGCTCCACGTAGACGTCGCTCTGCTCGAGGCCCATCGGATCGGTCGCCACCTCGGGCGCTCCGGTGCGCGTGACCACGGTGGACACCTCCGGGATCTCGCGGATCGCCCGCTCGAGACGGAGCCCCGTCTCGACCGACTCGCTGAGCGCCACGCCCGGGAGGCGCCGCGCCTCGATCAAGAGATCGCCCTCGTCGAGCTGCGGCACGAACTCGGCGCCGAGGCGCGTGCCCACCGCGATCGAGGCCGCAACGCTGAGCACGGCGAAGGACACCGTCAGCCATCGCCGCCTCGTCACGCGGCGCAGCAGCCGGGCGTAGCCCTCGCGCAGCCCCCGAAAGAGCCGCGTCTCGTGCTCGCCGACGCGCTCGCGCACGAGGTAGCTCGTGAGCACGGGGACGAAGGTGAGCGAGAGGATGAACGCGCCACCGAGCGCCAGGAGCACGGTGATCGCCATCGGCCGGAACAGCTTCCCTTCGATCCCGGTCAGCGCGAGGAGCGGCACGTAGACGATCGCGATGATCGCCTCGCCGAACACGCTCGCCGAGCGGACCTCGAGCGTGGCTCGCTCCACCGTCTCCACACGCTCGCCCGGCGTCAGCGCCGCTCCGCCCGCGCGTCGCGCTCGCTCGGAGAGCTGGCGGACGGCGTTCTCGACGATGATGACCGCGCCGTCGACGATGAGGCCGAAGTCGATCGCGCCGAGGCTCATCAGGTTCCCCGAGAGCCCGAAGGCGTTCATCACCACCACCGCGAAGAGGAGCGAGAGCGGGATGACCGTCGCGACGACGACGCCGGCGCGAAGATCTCCGAGCAGGAGGAACAGAATGACCACGACGAGCAGCGCGCCCTCGGCGAGGTTCTTCGCGACGGTGCGGATCGTGCGGTCGACGAGCTCGCTCCGGTCGTAGAACGGCTCCACGCGCACGCCCTCGGGCAGCGACGGCGCGATCGACGCGAGCTTGGCCTTCACAGCCTCGGTCACGGTGCGCGAGTTCTCGCCCATGAGCATGAGCGTCACGCCGACGGCGACCTCGCCCTCCCCGTTCTTGGTCGCGGCGCCGCGACGAAGCCGCGGTCCGAGCTCGGCGTCGCCCACGGTCGCGACCGTGATGGGCACGCCTTCCGGGGTCGCGCCGATCACGACGCGGCGGAGATCGTCGAGGCTCTTCACCAGGCCGTCGGTGCCGATGACGAAGTGCTCGCGGTTGTGCTCGATGTAGCCGCCTCCCGCGTTGGCGTTCGCCTTCTGCAGCGCCTCCGCGACCTCGGCGACCGAGAGCCCCGACGCCTGGAGGCGCGCCGGGTCGAGCACCACCTGATACTGCTTGTCCTCGCCGCCGAAGCTGTTCACCTCGACGATCCCGGGCACCCCGCGGAGCTGCGGGCCGATCTGCCAGTCGAGGATCTCCTCGACCTCCATCAGCGAGTGCCGATCGCTCCGCACGGTGAACTGGAAGATCTCGCCGAGCCCCGTGCTGATCGGCCCCATCTCGGGCCGGCCGTACTGCGACGGCACGGCGTCCTCGGCCTCGCGCATGCGCTCGGAGACGAGCTGGCGCGCGAGGTAGATGCTCGTGTCGTCGCGGAAGACGAGGGTGACGACGGAGAGGCCGTACTTCGAGACCGAGCGCACCTCCGTCCCGCGCGGCACGCCGGCCATCGCGCGCTCGACCGGCACGGTGACGTACTGCTCGACCTCGAGCGGGCTGAGCGCAGGCGCGGGCGTGATGATCTGGACCTGGACGTTCGTGAGGTCGGGCACGGCGTCGATCGGAAGCTCGAGCGCCGACCGTACGCCGAACACCGCGAAGAGCAGCGTCGCGAAGACGACGACGGGTCGGTTCCGGAGCGACCAGCGGACGAGCGCAGCGAGGAGCGCCATCTCAGTCCTCGTCCGCGAGTGTCCCGCGAAGGAGGACGCTCTTGATCGTGAACGCGCCCGCCGTGACCACGGCCTCGCCCTCGCGCAGGCCGGACAGCACGCGGACCTTCCCCAGAGAGGCCTCGCCGACGGCGACCTCGTGGAGCTCGAACTCCTCGGCCGCGACGTGGACGAAGACGACGGTCTTCCCCGCGACGTCGATCACCGCGCTCCGCGGGACGACGAGGGCCGCCTCACCCGCGCGATCGCTCTTCGTCACGACGCGCGCGGTCCCGAAGAGGCCGAGCCGCAGCATCTCCGCGCGGTTCGGCAGGCGGATGCGCGCCGTCACGGTCCGGGCCGCCGGATCGATCTGCCGGCTGATGTACTCGACGGCTCCGTCGAACGTCTCGTTCGGGTAGGCGTTGAGGCCGACCTCGGCCGCCGCGCCGACCTCGAGCTTGCCGAGGTCCTTCTCGAAGACGCGCGCGAGAAACCACACCTCGCCGAGATCGGCGATGCTCGCGATCGTCTGGTCGGTCGTGACGGGCTGACCGACGACCGCGTCACGCGCGACGACGACGCCCGACACGGGTGCGCGGAGCACGAGATCGGCGCCGCCGCCCGACGTCCCCATCCCGAGCGCGGCGAGCTGGTCCGCGAGCGCCTTCGACTCGGCGTCGAGCGCGTCGGCCTCGGCTCGCGCGGAGGCCGCCTCTTGCTTCGCGGCCATTCCCTTGTCGACCAGCACGCCGAGGCGCTCGGCGTTCGCGCGTGCGGCCGCGCCCTTCGCGACGGCAGCGCTGTGCGCGGCGCGCACCTTTCCGATCTCCGGGATCTTCAGCGTCGCGAGGGCGTCGCCACGCTTCACCGAGCTGCCTTCCTTGAAGCGCACGTCGGTGAGACGACCGGCGACCGGGCTCGAGACCCGCGCGCTCTTGTCCGGATCGGCGACGATTTCGCCCGGCAACGACAAGGTCGGCGCCAGGACCTCGCGCTTCGCCGGCTGCCAAGCGATCTTCGCCTCGTCGACGATCGCCCGCGTGAGCTTGGCCCGCTTCGGGATCGTGTCGTGCTCGCGCTCCCCTTCGTGCGAGGTCGACGCCGCGGGCGGGGGTTCGTCCGCGGTCTTGTTCGCGTTCTTCGGACATCCGGCGAGCGCCACACCGAGCGCGAGCAGCAAGCCGCGCCTCATCGCGCCCCTCCTTCCAGCGCCACGCCCGCCGCGAGCGCGAGCTCCACCGAAGCGAGGCAGAGCGCGCGCCGCGTCTCGACGGCGCCACGCAGCACGTCGATGAGCTGCTGCTGCGCGAGGAGCGCGTCACGCACCGGGAGGCGTCCCGCCTCGATTTCCGCTCCGATCTCGGAGAGCAGCTGCTCCGAGCGGAGGGCTCGCTCTCGCGTGAACAGCGCCGCCTCCTCCCGGCGGCCTTCGTACGTGGCCACTGCGGCCGCGAGCTCCGCGCCGAGCTCGCGCACGACGAGCTCGCGCTTCGCGCCCGTCTGCCGCGCGAGCGCCTCGGCCTCGCGGATCTCGCCCGCGTGGAGGCGACCGACGGGCTCCGGCAGCGGGATGGGCACGCTCAGGCCCGCGCCGAGCACCCGCTCGTCGTAGCCGTCGTTCTGCGCGAAGACCTGCAGCGCCGGGCTCGGGACGCG
Source organism: Labilithrix sp. (assembly GCA_019637225.1). GTDB lineage: Bacteria > Myxococcota_A > Polyangia > Polyangiales > Polyangiaceae > Labilithrix. The sequence goes on along the minus strand of JAHBWC010000003.1, from coordinate 69,016 downwards.
CGCGCGTCGGAGGGCCTCCGCGCGCGCCTCGTGCGCACGCCGCTCGTTCGCGAGCGCGAGCACCTCCGGTCGCCGGCGCGCGAGGTCCTCGCTCGCCGAGCGCGCGATCGCGTCGGCGCCGCCGAGCGGCTCGAGGTCTCCGGCGACCGCGACGTGCTCGCGGAGCGGATCGCGCCCGAGCAACGCCGCGAGGCGCGCCGTGTCCACGCGAAGCTCACGCTCCGCTTCGACGCGCGCCTGCGTCACCCGGAGCGAGGCCGCGTCGGCGACCTCGGCCTCGAGCGGTGAGCCGACGCCGGCGTCGGCGCGACCGCGGGTGACCCGCGCGATCTGCTGCGCGGTGCTCTCCAGCCTCCGCGCGACCGCGACGGCATCGCGCGCCGCGACGACGTCGAACCATGCCGAATAGCCGTCGGCGGCGACGCGACGCGCCGTGGCGGCGCCCTCCTGCACGCGCGCGTCGACGTCCGCCTCGGCCGCGCGCCGGCGCGCTCCGCGCTGGCCGGCGATCGCGATCTCCTGCGAGAGCGACGCTGTGTAGTTGAGCGCGTCGCCGCGGCCGTCCGTCCCGCCGCGCCGCGCGAGCGTCACGGCGAGCACGGGGTTCGACGGCAACCACGGCGAGGCCGCGACGCGACGGCCCGCCGCCGCCGCGACCGCTTCGCGGTCCGAACGAACCGCAGCGCTGGCGCCCACCGCGCACGCGGCGACGTTCGATCGCGTGACCGGAGCGCAGGAGTCCGCGGATGCCGCTGAGGAGATCACCGTCGCCGCGAGCGCGGCGAGCGCTCCGGCGAGGAGCCTCGGCATCGGGGGGCTCATGCAGCGTCGTCTCCCGGATAACACTTCATCATTTGCGCAAGTGATCACCTAACACGACGAGCGCGGCCTGGCAACCCGATCGAGCGGGCGCGATCGGGCGAGGTCGGCACGTCCCGGTGGCGCGGGCTCAGCCGCGCGGGCTCACCAGTCCGAGTGGAGCACCGGAACGAACAGGCCCATCGCCGCGCCGACCAGCGCGCCCGCCGCTACGTCGGTCGCGTAGTGGTAGCCCGCCCTGACCTTGAGCATCGAGACGCTCGCCGCGAGCGTGTGCGAGACACCGAGAACGACGAAGCGCCACGGGCTCGTCGGGTGGCGCTTCCAGAACGTCACGGAGTACGACGTCGCCGCCGCGAACGCGGTCGAGGAGTGGCCCGAGATGAAGCTGCGGAACGCATCGGGGCTGTCGAGGTGCGACTGCGCCGCGATCGGGTTGTAGACGAGCGGCGCCGGGCGGCTGACGGCCGACTTCATGACCTGGGTGATCGCCGACGAGAGCAACACCGCCTGGAGCGAGACGAAGCTGTCCTCGAGCCACCCGTCGAAGCGGCTATCGGCGGCGTTGATGACCATCGGCGCGAGCACGAGCCCGAAGACGACGACGTTCGCGAGCCCGAGCGCCTGCGGCGAGTAGTTGCCGACCGAGGCGTCGTCGATCCCGAGCATGTTCGTCGGCGGCTCGCACGTCGGGTAGCAGGCCGGCTTCGGGTGGCCGATGGCCGCCGTCATCGTGCCAGCGGCGCCGAGCGCGACGAGGGCGGAGTCGTAGGTCCACTTGAGCCGGTACGGGCTTCCGCCGGCGCGAACGGGGCGCGTGTCGTCCGCGCGTGCGTCGCCAGGTTGGAGCACGAGGAGCGCGCATCCGGCGCCGAGCGCGAGCTTCAGGGCACGACGGGAGAGACGACGACGCGACGAGGTCGGGGCACGCACCATCGCCAGGTTAGGGGCTCTTCGCCAATTCGTGCCCGACGAATCGGACGAGACGCGGGCGCGCGTGAGTCACGCCGTAGAGCCGCTACGCCGCCCGCGCGGTGCCGGCGAGCGCCTGGAGACAGGGCATGACGATCTCGCCGATGACCGTGCGGCGGCAAGCGAGCTGACGGTCGAGACCGAGCACTCCGTGGTCCGGCGCGTCGCCGTCCTCCTCGACTCCTCGCGTGGCCTCCGGCTCGCGCGCGAGCTCCGCGGCGAAGGCGTCGATCGCGGCGCGCACCGGCTCGCCGTGCTCGCCGACGAGCCACGCGACGGCGCGCCACGCGAGCTCGGCGTGGCGCTCCTCGTCCGCGGCGATGCCCGCGAGCGCTTTCGCGACCTCGGGATCACGCGCGCGCTCGGACGCCTCACGTGCGAGCTCGGCGGCGATCGATTCTCCGAGGCAGCCGTCGCGAAGGGTCTCGAGCGCAACGGCGACCGGATCGACCGCGAGAGGGCCCGGAGGCAGCTCGAGCTTTCCGGGACCGGCGCGTCTCTCCGAGTACCGCGCCGCGAGCCCGTAGCAGACCTCCGCGTGACGGACCTCGTCGCGCGCGGCGTCGAGCGTCGCCGTCACCATCTGCGACGGCGCGCCGAGCGCGAGGAGCTGCAGCGCGAACCGGTTGAACGACGCGACCGACGCGTGCTCCGACGCCGCCTGGTCGAGCCAGTAGGCCTCGAGGTGCGCGCGCGTCGCGCTGTCCATCGCGCGTGCGGCGGGTCCGACGCTCGTCGACCAGTCGCCGCGCACGGTCGCATCGGCGCGGAAGACGCGCTCGCCGCTGCGGAGGGGGCGACCTCCCGGACACGGGATGCTCCACCGGTAGCAGCACGCGTCGGAGGCCGTCGCCGCGCGCTCCGACTTCGTCAGCTCGGGATCGAACGTGCCAGGACGGGCGCCGGCGGGCGCGATCGAGGTCGAGGTCGAGGTCGAGGAACAGTCGGAGAGCGGAGCGGTCGCGTCGAGCCCGGCGCGGCTCGACGCAGGCACGCAGTACGCGCCGTTCGGGCACGTGGGCCTCTGAAGCTCGGCCGCCCGGCTCGTGGAGGCGGCGCGCCGGACGTCGACATGCCACGCCCCGGCGCCCGCATCGCGTCGCTCCACGCGCGCGGTGGGCACGGCGGTGGGCGTCGGGTCCGCGCTCGCGGCTGCGAGACCGGAAGTCTGGTCCGCATGCGCGTCCGCGAGACCGGAGGGAGCCGCGTCGGGCTGCGCTCGAGGGGCCTCGTCGCCGACAGGAGTCGGGGCAGTCGGAGTCGCCTCTCGGTTGCATGCCGACGACAGCCCGGCGGGGACGAGCCCCATCGCGACGAGATAGCGAGCACGCGCGGTGACCATCGGCCCATCGTAGACCATGCGCTCGAGCGCAGGCGGGAGGTGTGTGGCGTCGCGACGCGGCGCGCGCTCTTCGCCGCGGTGACGCGCGCGCTGCCGCGCTGCCGCCGGACACGATCGACATCGGCCGACCGCTGCGCAGAGGCTAAGCTGATCGCGCCGGCGCGCGTGGTGGCCCGCCGGCGAGGGAGGGGAAAATGTCGCCGATGCCCGTCGCTCTGGAGTGGCGTGACGTCGTCGTGCGTCTCGTCCTCACGGTGATCGCCGGGGCTCTCTTCGGCCTCAACCGCGAGGGCCACGGCGGACCGGCCGGCCTTCGCACGACGATCCTCGTCTGCCTCGCGGCGTCGACCGCGATGCTCCAGGCCAACGCCTTGCTCCCGATGACCGGGCGCGCCTCCGACGCATGGGCGACGCTCGATCTGATGCGCCTTCCGCTCGGGATCCTGTCCGGCGTCGGCTTCATCGGCGCGGGCGTCATCTTCCGCCGGAGCGATCTCGTCATCGGCGTCACGACGGCGGCGATCCTGTGGATCACCACAGCGATCGGCCTCTGCTTCGGCGGCGGCCAGCTCGCGCTCGGCGCCGCGGCGACCGCGATCGGTCTCGTCGTCCTCTGGGGCTTCAAGTGGCTCGAGCGCTACATCCGTCAGGATCTCCGCGCCGCGCTCGTGGTGACCACCACCGCGACCACGCCCCCGAGCGACGAGCTCCGGCGGCTGCTCGAGGAGGCGGGCTACCGCGTCGCCGGCGAGGCCCTGCACTACAGCGAGTCCGCGCGCGAGATCCGCTACGACGTTCGCTGGCGCGGCCATCGTCGCGAGGTCCGGACCCCGAGCTTCGTGGCCACGCTCGCGACGACGACAGGCGTCCGCGACGTGACGTGGCGCCCCGAAGGCTTCGGCGAGCCGTGAACGCGCACGTCCCGGTCGACGACCGCGACCGCGCCTCTCGCCGTCGCGAGCTCTCGCCCCCGACGCTACGTCGCTCGCCCGAAGCGCCGGCGCACGAGCGTGCAACCGAGGAAGACGAGGCCGCCGATCACGACCGCGCCGGCGGGGCTCGCCGAGCTCGCCTGCGCGCAGCCCTGCGGAGGAGCCTCGCTGCTCCCCGCGGCGGGCGGGTAGACGGTGCAGACGGCCCGCCGGTCGTCCTCGGAGAGCCCGCGCGCGACGTCGGTGCTCTGACCGCAGCGATCGGCGGACGCGCAGTAGCGCGCGACCATGATCGAGTCCGGATCGTTGCTGTGGGCGAGGCCGATGTAGTGCCCCACCTCGTGCGTCACGACCGCCTGCAGATCGACCTTCGTCGATCCCTCGTCGTCGGTGAGGCGGAAGTCCGTGTCCGCCGTGTTGATCTCGATGTCCGCGTAGTCGATCGTGCCCGACGTCTTGCGGTAGATCTGCGTGGTGAGCGCGAGCGACTCCTCCGCGTCCTGGTGGGGCCACTCGTCGTCACGGAAGAAGATGCCGAACTTCTCGGCAGCCTCCTTCTTGCCGAGCGGCTTGTCCTTCGCGATGTCGCTACCTTCGCGGAAGCGGAGCGACGTGCGACCGCGCGCGCACTCGACGTTCGCCCACGCGTCGAAGGCGCTGCGGACGGCCGACCGCGCCCCCGCGGAGTCGAGCTTGCTCGAGCCTTCGGCGTGGAACCGGTAGACGATCGGGAGCTCGGTCCACTTGATCGGGACGCCGTCGCGGACGCAGTCGTTCTCGTTGCGCCGGCACTCCTCTTCCGCGTTGTTGGGATCGCACGTCGTCGTACGACAGAACGCGGAGGCCGCGCGCGGGGCGGCAACGAGGAACGCCGACGTCAGGATGACCGGAAGCGCGCGTGTCTTCATGATTACGCCAAGCTCGAAAAAAAGCAGTGCATCGAGCATACCGCGAGTCGGCGGTGTTCGCGGAGGGTCCTCGCCGCGCGATTCCAGCGTCCCCGCGGCGGTCGAGGCGTCTCCTACCTCGACACAGGTTTGCGTAGCCCGGACGACGCGATCCATGACGTCTCCGATCACCCGCGCCCGGCTCGCGAGGCTTCGCGACGTCGCGCCGGCACGCGCCCGGCGCTCGCGGCGAAACGCGAGGATGTCGGAGACCACCGCGCACGGCGCACCTTGGGGGTGCCCTTCGCCTCGTCGGATCGACGGAAGATCCGTGATCGCGCACACATGCGGCCGATGAGCGGAAGGGAGCGATGGCCCGTGGGCCCGATCGATGCAGAGCGCTTCCTCGAATGCGCTCGCTTCGTCATGCCGCGTGGATGTTGCTCCCGCTCTTCGCCGCCGCCTGCTCGGGCGCCGACGACCTCGACGATCCCGAGGACCACCACAGCCACGAGGCCGAAGAAGAGAACATCGGCACCGTCTCGAGCGAGCTGACGGCGACGTCGCCCGTCTCGTCCGCCGTGACGGGGAGCTGCTCGACGACGTCGGTGAAGGCGCTCTCGCTCCAGCTCGTGCAGGAGATCCAGTGCCTCAAGCCGGGGTCGATGAAGCGCATCGACGCCACCCCCGGCCTCGCCCTCGGCGCTGCGGTGTTTCCGTACTTGCAGACCCCCGCGGCCAACGCCCTCATCGCCGCGCAGAAGGCTCGCGGCGTCACGCTCTCGATCAACTCCGGGCTGCGCGCGCTCCCCCAGCAGTACTTGCTCTACCGGTGGTACCAGACCAAGCGCTGCGGCATCGGCCTCGCGGCGAAGCCGGGGACGAGCAACCACGAGTCGGGCATCGCGGTCGACATCGCCAACAACGCCTCGTGGCGCTCCGCGATGAACAGCAAGGGCTTCAGCTGGCTCGGCGCGAGCGACCCGGTGCACTTCGACTTCCGCGGCGGCGGCACCGTCAGCATGAAGGGCCTCTCCGTGCTGGCGTTTCAGCGGCTGTGGAACCGGAACAACCCGCAAGACAAGATCGCCGAGGACGGGTCGTATGGCCCGCAGACCGAGACGCGCCTCGCGAAGGCGCCCGTCGGAGGGTTCGCGAAGGGCGCGCTCTGCGGGCAGACGATGTCGGCGCCGATGGATGACTTCCCCGAGGACGGCTCGGGCGACGAGCAGGATCCGATCGCGATCCCCGACGCGACCGAGCCCTCGGTCGACGCGCCGGCGGCCTCCGCGAACGAAGAGAAGACGACGACGGGCGCATCGCTCGACGTTCCAGCGGCCGAGGCTGCCGAGCAGGGTTGCGCGGTGTCGCCCGGCGCGAGCGCGCGCAGCTCGCTCGGAGCCGCCTTCGCGCTCGGCCTCGCCGGCGTCGGCCTCGCGCAGCGCCGGCGGCGGCGTCGCTGAGGACGAACGCCGCGTGGACGCGCTCTCGAGCGGGCGCGTCCCGAGTCAGCGCGCCGTGACCGCCGAGAGCACCGCGAGGAGCTTCTCGAGCGTGAACGGCTTCGCGATGCGACGGCACCGGGCCTGACGGATGAACGCGTCGCCGTGCGGCGTGAACGCGCCGGCGGTCATCAGGACGAACCGCCGCGCGAGCCCGAGCGTCTCGACGTGCCCGTAGAACGCCACGCCGTCGATCTCCGGCATCGAGAGATCGCAGAGGATCGCGTCGAAGCGGCTCGGATCCGCGCGCACGAGCGCGAGCGCGTCCGGCGAGCGCGCGCAGACGACGACGTCGTGGGTGTCCTCGAGCACGAGCTCGAGCGAGCGCAGGAACGCAGGCTCGTCGTCGACGACGAGCACGGTGAGCCGCTCCGGGCTCGCGACGGGCTCGATCGACGGCGGGGCGCTCTCGGCCGTGGAGACCGGGACGGTGACGACCACGGCTGTGCCCTCGCCCAGCCGTGACGAGATCTCGAGGGCGCCGCCGGCGGCCTCGACGATGCGCTTCGAGACGAAGAGGCCGAGCCCCGTCCCGCGGCCAGGCGCCTTCGTGGAGAAGAACGGATCGAAGACGCGCACGACGTGCGCCGGATCGATCCCGTGTCCGTCGTCCTCGACGGCGATCCGCACCTTCGTCCCGTCCTCGCTGAGGGAAGCGCTGACGCCGATGCGATTCGCAGGAGAGCGCTCGGGGTCGACGGCGTGCGCGGCGTTGAGCAGGAGGTTCGCGACGACCTGACACAGCTCGCCCTCGTTGAGGCGCACGCGCGGGAGCGCCGGCACGTGGACGACCAGCTTCGCCCGTCCCTGGAGCTCGCTCGCGCAGAGGTCGAGGGCGGCGTCGATCGGGCGTCGCACGTCCGTGGTCGCGTCGCGCGGGCGATCGGGCGCGACGACGCCGGCGCTCGCCGCGATGCCGCCGATGCGCTGGATGGCGTCGCGCACGTGGTCGAGCGCCTCGGTCGCGCGCGGGGTCGCGGGCCCCGACGCGCCGAGCTCGCGAGCGAGCACCTCGACGCTCGTCGTGGCAAAGGCGAGCGGCTGACGGATCTCGTGACCGATGCTCGCCGCCACGAGGCCCATCGCGGCGAGACGCTCGGCCTCGACGAGCTTCGCCTTGAGCTCCACCTCCTCGGTGATGTCGCGCACGAGCAGCGTGAGCGATTGCGGCTCGGTCCCGTCCGCACGGCGCGGCGTCCGTCGCGTCTCACAGCGGAAGTTTCGACGCCCTGCCGGGACGTCGAGCATGTACTCGATGAGCTGGGGGGTGCCGGTCCGGAGGACGTTCTGGAAGGTCGCGATGAACTGGGCCCCGAGCTCGGTCCCCATCATCTCCTTCACCGTTCGTCCGCGAAGCTCCTCGACGGGCCGGAGGAGAAGATGCGGTTCTCCCGTCCAGACCGCGAGGTAGCGCCCTTCGACGTCGACCTCGAAGAGGATCCCTCCGACGAACGAGACGAGGAGGGCGATGCGCGCCTCGAGCGCTTCGACGTCGCGAGGCATGCTCCCGTCGTCGAGGTAGGTCCCGATGGAGTGCGTCTTCGCGCCGGCATCTTCCGACATCGAGAGACAACTAGTAGCACGGCCCCCCGACGTCCCGGCGGAGTCGTGTGGGACGCAGCTACTTCTTCTTTCGGTACGCGACGGGAATGACGAACCGAACGGCCGTCAGGTCTTCGCTGACCTTAACCTGCTTGTTGTCCGTGAGCGTGAGCGTGCGCCCCGCCGTGAGGACGGCGCGCTCGGTCAGCTCGGGATCGACCTTCACCCCCTCCGCCGTGGCCTTCGGGTAGACGATCCAGATGGCGCCGTCGGGGACGATCGTCTCCTTGATCGCCGGGAGCTTCTCGAGGTCCTTCTTCGCGTTCGCCGCGACGAAGACGACGTCGAAGCCCTTGCCGCGCGCGCTCTTGGCCACCTTCGCCCCCGAGGCCTCGACGTCCGCGCGGAGGTCCGCGTCGAGCTTGCCGACGACGCAGACCTTCTTGGTCGCGTCGAGCCCGAGCTTCTCGACGAGGGCCTTCGGGTTCTTGATCTTCTCCCGCCAGACCTCGGCCTTGGGCCCCAGCTCGAGCAGGACGAGACCGCGCGCGGTCTTCAGCTCGAGCCATCCCGAGCTCGCCTCGACGGAGAACATCTCCGCGAAGGGGATCGTCATCGTCGCTCCTCCGCGGAAGACGAGCGTGTCGGTCTCGAGGAGCGCCGTGACGTCGATGATGCGGCCATCCAAACGCAGCTGGGTCTTGATCTCCTGGCCCACGTGGGTGCCTCCGTTCACGCCATCCTAACCGACCTTCACGGCATGCGTTCGCCGTTGCGCGGAGGATCGCTCGACCCTAGAACCCGAGGTGAATGACCGCCCTCACGGCGCACCGGCTGCATTTCGCCTTCAGCATCGTCTACCACTATCTCTTTCCGCAGCTCACGATGGGCCTCGGTCTCCTCATCGTGGTCCTGAAGGTGATGAGCATCCGTGGCAACACGGTCGCGGGAGACTCGGCGCGGTTCTGGGGCCGCGTCTTCGGGCTGACGTTCGTGATGGGCGTGGTCACCGGGATCCCGCTCGAGTTCCAGATCGGGGCCGGGTGGTCGCGGTTCGCCCACGCGACCGGCGGGGTCATCGGCCAGACCCTCGCGATGGAAGGCGTCTTCGCGTTCTTCCTGGAGTCGACGTTCCTCTACCTGTTCCTCTTCGGCGAGAAGTGGATGGCGCCGCGGACGCACCTGGCGATGGCCGTGCTCGTCATGACGGGCTCGTGGCTCTCGGGGTACTTCATCGTCACGACCAACGCGTTCATGCAGCACCCCGTCGGCCACGTCGTCGGCGACGACGGCATCGTGCGCTTGGCGAGCATCGCCGACTACCTCGGCAATCCATGGGCCTGGGTCCAGTACGCCCACACGATGACCGGCTCCGTCGTCACGGCGTCGTTCGTGATGGCCGCGGCCGGCGCGTTCTACCTCCTCCAGGGGAGACACGTGGCGCACGCGAAGACCTTCCTCCGCGTCGGGGTCGTCGCCGGCATCGTCGCGTCGATCATGATGGCGCTGCCCACCGGCGACCTCCATGCGCGCCTCCTCGCGAAGCATCAACCGATCACGTTCGCCGCGATGGAGGGCCATTTCCACACCGAGGACGGCGCGGCGCTCACGCTGATCGGTCAACCCGACGTCGAGCGACTCCGGGTAGACAACCCGATCCAGATCCCGCGCGCGCTGAGCTTCATGACCCACCAGCGCTGGGACGCCCGCATCGAGGGACTGACGTCGTTCGACCGCGACGATTGGCCGGACAACATCCCGCTCCTCTACTACGCGTACCACGTGATGGTCGGCCTCGGGACGGTCTTCATGGCGCTCATGGGCGCGAGCGCCGCGCTCCTCCGGAAGGGTCGCCTCTTCGGTCCGCGCGCGCGACCGCTGCTCTGGGCGTTGATGCTCGCTTCCCCGCTGCCCTACGTCGCGAACACCGCCGGATGGATGACGACGGAGCTCGGACGCCAGCCGTGGCTCGTCTACGGCGTCATGCGGACGGCGCACGGATACTCGGCGAACGTGTCGGCCGGCAACGCGCTCTTCACGATGCTCGGCTTCATGGGGCTCTACGTGCTCCTCTCGCTCCTCTTCGCGTTCGTCGCCTACCGGATCGTCTCGGATGGCCCGAAGCCGCTCGCCGGCGCCGCACCCGCCGCCGGAGCGCCGCTGGACCTGGCGCCGTCCCATCGACCCGAGGGTTCGCCGGAGCCGAGCGAGGGCGGCGCCTGATGGTCGATCTCTGGTTTTTCCTCGTCTGCGCGATGTTCGCCGCGTACGTCGTGCTCGATGGCTACGACCTCGGCGCGGGGATCGTGTCGCCGTTCGTGGCGAAGACCGACGCCGAGCGGCGCGCCGTTCTCCACACGATCCTCCCGCACTGGGACGGCAACGAGGTCTACCTCGTCGCGGGAGGGGCCACGCTCTACCTCGCCTTCCCGCGGCTGTTCCCGGCGTACGTGAGCGGCTTCTACCTGCCGGTGATGATCGTGCTGTGGCTCCTGATGGGCCGCGGGCTCGGGATCGAGATGCGGCACAAGCTCGATCATCCGCTCTGGAACCAGCTCTGGGACGGCGTGTTCTTCCTGTCGAGCACGCTCCTCGGGCTCGTCTACGGCGCAGCGCTCGGCAACGTCGTCCGCGGCGTCTCCGTCGACGAGCACGGCGACTTCTTCGCGCCCCTCTGGACCAGCTTCCGCGTCGGCGACGACGTCGGCGTCCTCGACTGGTACACGCTGCTCGTCGGCGCGACCGCCGTGGTCCTCCTCGCCCGCCACGGCGCGCTCCGTCTCGCCGCCCACCTCGACGACGACACCGGCGCGCGTTCGGCTCGGCTCGCGGCCCGCCTCCTCGCGCCGAGCGTCGCGCTCGCGGTGCTGGCGACGTTCGCGACGTTCGCCGTCCAGCCGAACGTCGCCCGCAGCCTGGGCGAGCGTCCCTACGAAGGCGTCTTCGGTCTCGTCGCCGGCGGTGGTCTGGCCTTCTCGGCGGTCTCGGCCCGCCGCCGACGCTTCGCCCGCGCGTTCCACGGATCGTCGGCGGCGCTCGTCGGGCTCTTCGGTTGCGCTTGCATCGGCCTCCATCCGTTCGGGATCGTCGCGCGCGACCCGTCACGGAGCGTCCTCCTCGGCGACGCCGCGGCGCCGGCGTACGCGCTCGGCGTGGGGCTGGCGTGGTGGCTGCCCGGCATGGCCGCGGTCGTCGGCTACTCGATCTACGCGCACCGCCGCCTCCTCGCCACGCCTCGGCCGAAGGGCGCACGCTCTGGCGACCGCCCGTAGCCCGGCTGAGATGCGCGCGAGGCAAGGCGCTGGGAGTTGCGGTAGCATCCCGGTGTGATGGACAGACGCGCCGACGGTGCGCCCGGGTCTTCCGCGCGCGCTTGGGTGTTCGACGCCGTTGCCGGCATCAGCGACGCGCTGATCATCGTCGACGAGAACGCGCGCCTCGTTTACCGAAACCCAGCGGCGGAGCGGCTCGTCGGCCTCCAGGACCTCGGCCCCGACACCCGACAGTGGAGCCAGGTCCACGGGGTCTTCCTCCCCGACGAGCGGACGCTCTTTCCTGCCGCCGAGCTCCCGCTCGTCCGGGCGCTCGTGAACGGCGAAGACGTACGTGACGTGAGCATGTTCGTGAGGAACGTCGCGGTCCCGGACGGGATCCATATCCTCGCGAGCGCGGCGCCGCTCCGCGACCAAGCCGGGGGCATCCGGGGCGGCGCGTGCATCCTCCGCGACGTCTCGGTCACGCGCCAGCAGGAGGCTCAGCTACGCGAGGGGGCCCGCCAGAAGAAGGCGATCCTCGACAACCTGCCGGACATGGCGTGGCTCAAGGACGAGCGCGGACGCTACCTGCTCGTGAACCAGCCGCTCGCGACGTACGCCGGTCACGCCTCGCCCGACGACGTCGTCGGGCTCACCGACGACGACCTCTGGCCCCACGAGCTCGCCCAGCGCTACCGCGCGGACGACGCGGAGGTCATGCGGACGCGGCTCCACAAGCGCGTCGAGGAACCGTTCGTCGACTCGACCGACAAGCGGTTCTGCCTCGAGACCTTCAAGACCTGCATCGTGGACGACCAAGGCAGGGTCATCGGCACCACGGGGATCGCGCGCGACATCACGGAGCGCAAGCGGACCGAAGAGGCCATGCGCTCGACCAAGGACGACCTCGAGCGACGCGTGCTCGAACGGACCGTCGCGCTCGCCGAGGCGCAGGAGAACCTCGTGCGCCAGGAGCGCCTGGCGGTGCTCGGCCAGCTCGCCGGGGGCGTGGCGCATCAGATCCGGAACCCGCTCGCCGCGATCATGAACGCGACCTACGTGCTCAAGCGGCACTTGTCCCCCGGTCAGCACCAGAACGTCGACGACGCGATCCGCATCATCCACGACGAGGTCCGGCACGCGAACATCATCATCACCGGGCTGCTCGACTACGCGCGCGTGCGCACCCCCGACAGGCACCCCGCGGCGATCGTCGACCTGCTCGAGCGCATCCTCGACGCCGACTGGATCCCCTCCAACATCCGCGTCGTGCGCGAGCTCCCGGACGTGAACGCGGTCGTGAGCGAGGTCGACGCCGATCAGCTCCAGGGCGCGATCGCCAACCTCGTGCGCAACGCGGTCGACGCGATGCCGGACGGCGGCGAGCTCTCGATGGCGCTCGCCGTGTGCGACGGCGAGATCGTCATCACCGTCACCGACACGGGCGTCGGCATCAGCCCGCACGTCCGCTCGCACCTGTTCGAGCCGCTCCACAGCACCAAGCCGATGGGGATCGGCCTGGGCCTCGTCACCGCGCGGCGGTTCGTCGAGGCGCACGGCGGCAAGATCGCGTGCGTCGACGTCCCGAAGGGTGCTCGCTTCGAGATTCGCCTCCCTGCGACGTGACGCGCGCGGCTCGCCCCCGGGCGGAGATCGCCCGCCGCCACGAGCCGTCGCGCCGCCCTCGCTCAGCGCCGACGACGGCGCGCGCCCGCCATGACGAGCGCGCCGGCGAGGAGCGCGAGCGCCGACGAGCTCGACGCGCCGGACGACGTCGCGCAGCCGCTCGTCGTGGTCGTCGTCGTCACGCCGCCGGCCGCCGGGTCCTCCCCTTCCTCCTCCGACGCCGCGCCATCTCCGCCGGTCTGGATGCCGGAGTCCGCGCACTCCGTCTTGCAGTTGGTCGCCGCGCACGTCGCGAGCTTCTTCCGCGCGGCGTTCGTCGTACACGCAGCGTCGGCGTCACCGTTCTTCAGGCAGACGTAGCACTGGCCGTCCGCGGCGCAGTCCGTCTCCTCCTGGCAGCACGACTTCTCGACGCAGGTCGAGCAGGCGCCGTCTTCCATCTTGTAGCCGCACTTCGGGACGCCGCGGCACGAGCTCGAGCTCGAGCACTTGGACGCGCACGCGCGACCGCACACGCAGTTCGCCGCGGCGTAGAAGGGCCCCTCGGCGAGCGGAAACGCCTCGAAGCAGTCGGCGGCCTTCTTCCCCTCCGCGAGGCACTCGTAGTAGCCCCTGCACTCCTTGTCGGCGAGGCAGGACGCGCTCATCGCGGCGCACTCCTGCTTGCCGGAGTTGGCGATCTTCTCGCAGAGGCCGCAGCTCTCGGCGGGGAGGCTCTTGGTCAGCTCCTGCTGGAAGAAGTCGAGCGCCGCCGTCACGCGCGCGCTGTAGCCGCGGCCGTTGCAGTTGCCCTGGACGAACGAGTGGATCCCGACGATGCGCTTGTTCGCGCCCGTCCCGACGAGCACCGGCCCGCCGCTGTCGCCCTGGCAGATGCCCTGGGTCCTCATGTCGTAGCCGATGAGCGTCGTCGTGACCTCGTCGACGGTCTTCGACACGACGCGGCGCTCGGTGTTCTGGTCGTCGGGCGACGACGGCTCGTTCAGCGACGTTCGTCCGAAGCCCACGCTCGTCACCGGCGTCTGGCGGGCGACGCCGTCGGGCGCCGTCGTCAGCGGGATGACCGGGGTCGACTCGTCGACGCCCGCGATGCGCACCATCGCGAAGTCGTAGGTGTTGCGCTGCGGGGAGTAGCGAGGGTCGGCCTTGAAGTCGATCACGCTGTAGCGGATGGCGTCGGGCGCCGAGAAGTCCTGCGCCTGGACGACGATCGCCGGCGGGACGTCCACGCAGTGCGCGGCCGTCGCGACCCAGCCGATGCCGCGCTGCACGTCCTTCTTCACGATCGTTCCGGAGCAGAGGCCTCCCTGGTTGCCCTTCGAGAGGATGAGCGCGACGACGGCCGGATGCGCTGTGTCGACCGCGCCGTTGATCACCGCGCTCGACGCGCGGCCTATCTCCTCGTTGCCGGCGCGCTCGGTCTCGGTCAGCCCGGCGGGCTGCATCGAGCACGCGACGCCAAGGACGAGGAAAGGCACCAATCGCACAACGGAGAGCCGCATCGTTACCTCTGCTGCGCTTCAGGCATGGCGCCGCGTGACCCACACGGCCTCGCCCGAGCGACGGGCTCCACAGTATACGGTGACGGAGCCCAAATGCCGCCTCGACGACGCGCGCGTGGGCGTATCGCGCGGCGGGGCCGCAATTTTCCAGGGAAGCGGTCGGCCCTGGACGTCGCGCCGGGCACCTACGGACGCTGTCGGCGGAGACGGACGGCTCTTGCTCCGACCGCCTCGTGGTAGGATGGCGCGTCCTGATGGGGCTTGTCCTACGCATCCTGGGCGCTCTCGTGATCGTGGCGATGACGACGGGCACGGCGCCGCGGATCGCCTACGCCCAGTCCACCCCGACGGGCGCCGAGGCCGCGGCCGACGAAGCGAAGCGCAAGGGCGACGACGCGATGGTGGCGCTCCGTTACGAGGAGGCGCTCGAGCAGTACCGCGCCGCGTACGAGGCCTCGAAGAACCCGGCCATCCTCTACAACATGGGCCGCGCGTACGAGGGGCTCGCGGACTTCCCGAAGGCGCTCGACGCGCTCGAGGAGTTCGTCGACAAGGCTCCCCCCGCCCTCAAGGCGCGCGTGCCGAAGCTCGACGAGCTCGTGCGCGACGTCCGGAGCCGCGTCTCGACGCTGGTGGTGAGCGCGCCCGTCGACGACGCCGAGATCCGCCTCGGCGAGCGCGTCGTCGCCAGGACGAAGACCGGTCAGGTCATCGTCCGCGTGAACGCGGGCAAGCAGCGGCTCGTCGTCAGCAAGGACGGGTTCTTCCCGTACGAGAAGGACGTGACCCTCCCCGGCTCGAAGATCGAGACCGTCGATGCCGTGCTCGTCCCGCGCGCGAGCTCGGGGCTGCTCCGCGTGACGTCTCCGGTGGCCGGCGCGGCGGTGTCGCTCGACGGCAAGCCGCTCGGCATCGTGCCGGCGGAGTCGGCGGTCACGCCGGGCTCGCACAAGATCTCGCTGTCGCGCGACGGCTACGAGAGCGCCGAGACCAGCGCCGTGCTCGCGGCCGGCGAGAAGAAGGTCGTCGACGTTCCGATGGCGGAGCGCGCCTCGATCCTCAGCCGATGGTGGTTCTGGACGGCCGTCGGTGTCGCCGTCGCCGGCGGCGTCGCGACCGTCTTCGCGCTCACCACCGAGCAGAGCCCCGACACGGGTTCGATCCCGCCGGGCCGCGTGAAAGCCGAGCTCCGCTTCTGAGCGGCGCCGCCCGCGACGCATCGCGCGCGGGCCCTTGGCGCTGCGATCGCGTAGTCTTCTAGGGTGGAGCAGGCCGCGGCCTTCGGATCCCTGTGCCTGACCGTGATGCTCGTCGTCACGCGGCCCGCCGTGGGCCGCTTCGGCCGCCTCAACCCGGTCGCGGGCGCGATCCCCGGCGTCGTCGTGATGATCGTCGCCGGAGTGCTCGCGCCGAAGGACGTCGTGCGCGGCGCGGCGATGCTCTGGCGCCCGCTCGTCACGATCGCCTCCGTGATGGCGATGACGTCGGTGGCGCACCGCCTCGGCATCTTCGATCGCGTGACGCGGAGCATCGAGCTCCGCGCGCGAGGGCCGGTTCCCCACGCCTTCACCACGGTCTTCGTCATCGGCGCCGCCACGGCCGCGCTCTTCAACAACGACGCGGCCGTGCTCCTGCTCACGCCGATCGTCGTGCCTCTCGTCCAGCGGCTCTACCCGCGACGGCAGCACCTCGCGACGCCGTTCGCGTTCGCGGTCTTCATGTCCGCCGGTGTTGCTCCGCTGTGTACGTCGAACCCGATGAACCTCGTCGTCGCCGAGGCGGCCGGCATCCGCTTCAACACGTACGCCGTTCGCATGGTGCCGGTGGCCCTCGCCGGCTCAGTCTGCACGTACCTGATGCTGCGCCTCGTGTTCCGGAAGCAGCTCGAGGACGACGTTCCCGCGCGCGGACGCGAGCAGGGCTCGCTCGCCGACATGGGCGGGGGCCCGCGCGCCGTGCTCGCCATCGTCGGCGCGATGTTCGCCTCGTATCCGATCCTCTCGTACTTCGACGCCCCGGTCTGGATCGCGGCGCTCGCCGGCGCCGTCCTCGTGTGCGCGATCGGACTCCGCGAGAAACACGTCACGCGCGCGCACGTATTCCACGGCGTGGCCTGGGACATCCTCGCCTTCTTGTTCCTCATCTTCCTCACGGCGCTCGGCCTCGAGAACATCGGCGTGACGTCGACGATGAGGGACGTCTACGCCAGCGCTCCGGCCGACGGCGCCGGCGGCATCGGACTGGTCGGCGGCGTGTCCTCCCTCGGCTCCGCCGTGCTGAACAACCACCCGATGGCCGCGCTCAACGCGCTGACCATGCGCTCGATGGAAGGCGACCACGGCTGGCGGACGCTCGCCGCGCTGATCGGCGGCGATCTCGGCCCGCGGCTCCTGCCGATGGGCTCGCTCGCCGGGCTGCTCTGGATCGAGATGGCGCGACGGCTGAACGTCGAGATCAAGACGTGGGACTTCGTGCGCACGGGCTTCATCGTCACGGTGCCAACGCTGGCGGTGTCGCTCGCCGTGCTCTGGCTCGAGACGCTCATTTTCCGCTGACCGCACGCCGCGCCGGCGCGCGGCGTGGCCGCGGCGACCGGCGCCCCGTCATCGATAGACGTGCGCGACGACCGCGCTGTCGCGCTGCAGGGCGAGCGCGAGCAGCGCCTCGAGCGTGTTCCACGCCTCGGCGTCGTCGGCGTCGGTCGAGCTCTTGCCGATGTTGCCGAAGAGCGCCGACGTCGGCTCGTCGACCTGATCGGTCACGATCTTCTCTGTGATCACCTTGTCGCCGAAGGTCTTGTCTCCGAGGTAGTACGCGAGCCGCACGAGCTGCGCGTAGATGCGGGCCTCGCCCTGGGCGAGCGAGCTCGCGAGCTCGGGCTCCGTGACCTCCGAGCCGTCGTAGTTCAGGTACTCGGCGACGCGGCCGCGCTCGGCGTAGACCTTCTCGTAGAAGTCGAGCGCCCGGCGTGCGGGCGCCGTCTGCCCGACGCGCGCGAGGTGGATGGCGGTCCACAGCGACTGGATCGCCTTGATCTTCTGACCGGCGATCGTGTCGCGGAACTCGAAGTCGCCGCTCAGCGCCCTCGTCTCGGTGAGGTACGAGTTGTAGAAGTGCCCCACCGGCAACGACGCGCGCTCCATCAGGCGCACGCTCGCGTCGATGACCGGATTCCAGCGCGGGTCGTAAGCCGACAGCCACCGCATCGACCAGAGGTCGGCGTAGTCGATCGGAATGACCTCGTAGTCGGTCGCGCCGCGACCTCTGCCCTCGGGCCAGTTGTACGCGTAGGCCACGACGCCCTCGGGGAACTCCGGGAGCGCCGTCGTCACGGTCGTCGACGTCTCGAGCAGCGCGTTGCCGATGCGCAGCGCGGCCCAGCGGTAGCGCGGATCTCTCCACTGCTCCCAGCCGGCGACGAGGCCGTTCACGACCCGAAAATCGTCGAGGGGCGCGTTCGAGTTGAGGAGCGGCCCCGACGGATCGTCGCGGTGGAGCATCGGGGTGCCGCTGGTCTTGTCGATCGCCCAGTTGACGACCTCGAGCCGCGGCGACAGCATTCGCGACGAGAGGAACGCGAACGCCTGCTCGAACGCGGCGTGATCCTCGAGCGCGGCGGCGACCCACAAGAAGAGCCCGAGGTGCTCTGCCGTCTGGTGGTGGCCGTACGGATAGACCTCGTTCGACCCCGGCTCGTCCACGCGGTCCTTGAAGTTGGTGAACACGCCGCCGAACGAGCTCCGCATCTTCGTCTTGATGAACGAGAAGGCGTCCTTCATCGGCTGCGAGGCCGTCAGCCGGGGCGCGATCACCGTGAACGCAACGCCGTTCGAGCTCGCGCCGCCGCGGTGGAGCACGACGTCGGCGGTCCCCGGCGCGGCGTCGTGCGGGAGCCAGCACGCGACCGCGTCCGGATGCCACGCGGTCACGACGCACGGCGCCCCTCCCCAGGTGACCGTGCCCGCCGCGTGGCCGAAGCCCGAGCCGCGCAGCGCCACCGAGTGGCCCGCGAGCCCGGACGACTCCCCGAGGGCGGCGATCGCCGGCGCGCCCTCGACGCGCGGAGCCCGTCGCACCGGCTCCGCCCCGAGCCGCAGGCGGACGAGCGAGTACTCCGACACGTCGACCTCGAACGAGACGACGCCGGGCTCGGGCGAGGCGACAGCGACGTCGCGATCATGCGCGCCCGGATCGGGGGACGTGACCGAGGCGCCCGCGACGCGCCTCGCGACCTCGACGTCGATCTTCACCCTGAGCGGGGCGCTCTGCCCGCCTGCCGAGGAGGCCCCCGTGAGGTTGACCACGCTGACGAGGAGCTCGCCGTCGCCCTCGAGCAGATCGAGCCAGACGTCGCGCGGGGCGTCCGTCGCGATCGGCGAGGCCTCCGCGCGATCGATCGCGTCGCGGATGCGGTCGAGGCTGAGCTCGTCGCCGTAGCGCAGGTAGCGGCGTCCGAAGAGCGCCTCCACGTGCGAGCACGCGGCGCGCGACGCCGTCGCGTCGGCGCCGAGGTTGGAGGCCCGCGTCATCCCGAAGAGATCGCCGACGGCGAGCTCCGGTCGCTCCCTGCCGAGCTCGTCTCGCGCCCAGACGCCGAGCCCGGACGAGAGCGCCGCCCCGCCGCGCGCGACGAGCTCGCGCACCGCGTTCGCAGCCGCGTCGCTCACCGCGACGACGTCGGGAGCCACGACGAGGCGGTACTTCGACAGGTCCGCGGCGGTGAGCGTCTCGGCCGGGAGGACGTCGAACGGCACGTGCAGGTGCGAGAGCGCCTTGATCATCCCGCGGAGCTCGCCGACCGCCTCGAGCGCGCCCGCGCCGTCGGCCGCGTCCGCGGCGAACCACGAACTGTCGCGCACGACGTGACGTTGCCCCACGCCGGTGAGCGGCGCGATCGCGGAGGCGAAGGTCCCGGAGCCGTACCCGAAGTCGACGAGATCGCGCGACGCCGACGACTGGATGACCGCGACGCGCGCCGCAGATCGTGCCGACTGGATCGCCGGGAGGTGCTCTCTGGCCCACGCGAACGCACGCGTCCGGAGCTCGCGCGCGACTCCGGCGTGCGGGATCCCGCTCCTCTGCTCCCACGGGCTCGCCTGGGCCGCGAACGTCGTGCCGAGCGCGAGCCCGGCGTCCCACTCCGACGCCCCGGCGCTCGAGGCGACGGAGGCGCGCTCCCGATCGACCCCGCGGGCGAGCTTCAGCATCGCGATCCGCTGGATCCAGTCGTCGGGGGTGGCGCGTCGCATCCCCTCCGTGCCCGAGGGCACCGGCACGTCCCAGAGCCGATTCAGCCCGTCTTTTTGCCGCGCGAACGTCGCGTCGGCGCCGCGATCGGTCGCGAGGTTCGTGTCGAACGCGCGCTCCTGGATCACGGCGAGCACGTCCGGATACGCCTCGCGCGCGGCGTCCGCGATCGCCGCCTCGAGCTCGGCGACGAGGACGTGACGATGCCGGAGGAACGCCGCCCACGCCGGCTGACGCCAGACCTCCTCGCACGCGACGTCGACGCTCGCGTAGGGATCGTCGCACGGGACGCGCGTGGGAAGACCGAAGCCGGTGTCGGCCTCGAACCTCGCTCGCTGCTCGGGGCAGAGCAACGCGGCCTCGCCGCGGAGAGGCGCGAGCGTGGGCGCCTCGAGCAAGATCCCGTCGACGCCGCTCCGCGCGACCCTCCGCACGCGCGCGAGGAGCCAGTCGCGCGCCGGTCCGAGCGGACAGAGGAGCGCGCCGTCGCTCTCGAACCGAGCCTCGAGCGGGAGCTGGAGCCAGTCCGGATGCTCGCGCGCGATCGCCGGCACCTCGCCGCTGGCGTCGCGCTGCGCGAGCGTCGGCATCGTCCAGAGGACCCGCATGCCGCGCCGGTGCGCGCGATCGGAGACGAGGCGCGCGAGCCGGAGGTCCACGTCGAGCTCCGCGTCGCTGCGGTAGTGCTCGGCCATCGGCGAGCGGAGGACGACGGCCGAGACGTTCTCGGCGTGGAGCTCGTCGAGGGCGCGGTCGACAGCGGCGCTCGACGCCTCGGCCGGGAGCTCGAGGCCGGCCAACGTCGCCCCCGCGAGCCACGGCGCGGGCGGGAGCATCGCGATCGGCGCCTCCGTCCGCGCGTCGTCCGAGCAGCCGGAGGGGAGCGACAGCGCGAGCGTGAGCGTGAGCGCGAGGCGGGTTCGGTGCGCCATCAGGTCAGGTCTCCAGGACGACGACGGAGTACTGGAACAGGGGCACCCGGACCTTCCCGCCGCCGAGCCACCGCGCCTCCGCGGCGTCGAACTGCCTGTCCGGCGAGAGGAACGTCGCGCCCTTGATCGCCTCCGGCACAGTCACCTCGACCGTGACGTCACGCCGGACGATCGCGTAGTCGTGCTCGAAGGGATACGCGGCCGGCGCCCCCGGCTTCACCGCGAGCGCGGCGGGCGCTCCCGCGTAGCTCACGAGGTGCAACACCCAGCGACCGGCGTGCCTCGCGAGCTCCACGTGGACGTGAGGGTGCTCGCGCCGGTCGATCGTGACGCGCCTCGCCCCCGCGTCCTCAACCGCGGCCTCGAAGACCGCGAGCGCCTGAGCGTCCTCGCGGAGCAGGTACTCCCGCCCGAGGAGCGCCGGTTCGTAGATCACCTTGCCGCCGATCGAGACCGCTCCGCCGGCCGCGTCGAAGCCGAGCCGCCGGTCGAGCCGCGTGGCCTCCGGACGCGGGGAGCCGAGCTGGTCGCCGTGCCCCGGCGCCTGCCCGAGGACGAGCAGCCGACCTCCCGAGGCGACGTATCGGACGAGCATCTCCGCGTGGAGGTCGCTCACGTGCTGGAGGCTCGGCACGACGAGGAGCCGGAACGACCGGAGGTACGCCTCGTCGGCCGCGGTGATCGTCTGCAGGGGGACGATCGCGAACGGCACGTGGAGGTGCGAGAGCGCCTTCACCGCTCCGCCGTAGTCGCCGCAGTAGGTCCGGTCGCGCAGGGACGCCCCCCAGAAGAAGGACTTGTCCGCCGCGTAGACCTCGCGATGCTCGACCTCGTTCACCGCGCTCACGAAGAACGCCGTGTCCACCGGCCCGCGATCGACGTAGTCGCGGCTCGACGACGAGTGCAGGACGCCCACCGTCGCCGACGGCTCGGCGTCGAAGAGCAGCTCCGCGTGCCGCCGGATGAACTGGAACATGCGAGCGCGAAACGCGGCGCCGACGGTGGTCGTCATCTCGGGGGTCTTCGTCTCGTACGGATTGCAGCCGGTGGCGCACAGGAGCGACATCGCGAGGCCCGCGTCGGGCTCCTCCGCGCCGTAGCTGAAGACCCACGACGGCCGCGGGCGATCGCAGCCCCGCGCGAACTTCGCGCCGCGGACCTTGCACAGCCAGTCGTCCGCGAGCGCCGGACGCATCCCGAACATGTTGCTCACCGAGTCGAGCTCCCAGACGCGGTCGATCCGCTCGGCGAGCACGAGGGCCTCCGCCGACGCCAGCGGCTTGCTCAGCTCGAAGGTCCGGAAGCTCGCGTCGAGCCCCTGGACCGTCGCGATGTCGGTATCCATCGTCACCGTCTCGAACACGATCTCGAAGTCGGGCGTCACGCTGCGCGCGACCGCGAGGATCTCCATGCAGAAGCGCGTGAGCTCCTCGTGGCGCCAGTAGACCCACGTGCGAAAGACCGGATCGCTCCAGTCCTCGAGCATGCTCTCGGCGGAGAGCCCCGTGTCCGCGCGGAACTTGTCGAGGCAGGCGCGGTTCAGGCACGTCCAGCGGAGCACCGTGTCCATGAACAGCGGCACGTCGATCCACAAGCCGTCGAGGCCGGCCCCCGCGAGCTTGCGAATGCGCTCGAAGAAGTACTCGCGGTAGCCGGAGTTGTGGCAGAGCCACGCGCTCTCGGCGAACGGGTCGACCCAGTGCTCCTTGCTCCCGTAGAAGACGTTCGGCCGGCGGTCGATGCTCACCTGCACCCAGTCCGGGTGGTCCTTGTAGAGCGACCGAACGCCCGGCTTCTCGCCGTCCGGCGTGACGACCTCGAGGCACGGGTAGTACCAGACGAGCTTCAGGTTCCGGGCGTGGCAGCTCCGCGCGTACTCGGCGATGCGTCGGACCTCGAGGTCGAACGTCGCGTCGCTCGCGTAGTCCGACAGGATGCTGTCTCCCTCGATGACGCTCACCCCCGCGCGCACGGCGGCGTCGAGCGCGGGCGCGGCGTCGAAATCGGGATCGCTCAGGTCGAGGCCGGCGATGCGTGCATACCTCATCCAACCGGAGCCGGGCGGGTCGGCCTTCGGCACGTCGTCCTCGCGAGCGCACCCTCCGAGGCTCGCCACGACGCCACCGAGCGCCGGCGCGACCCCGAAGCCGAGCACGCCCTCGAAGAGCGCGCGACGGCCAAGGCGCGCCGGCGCTGAGATCCGAGCCACGCGACCGCTTCTCCCCCGCATCGCGCGCCACAGCTTGTGTCGGCCGGCGACGGGCGCAATCGGTCACGATGTCCCGCTCGCGCGACGGCGAGCGGCGCTCATCGGCGCGCCGCTCGCGTGGGCGCGGCGATCCGGCCCGTCGATACGAGGAAGAGCCAGTGCTCGAGCGCGACCTGCGGTTGACCGGACCACTCCGCCACGCGCGCGGTGGTCAAGCGTAGGTCGCCGTCCTCCGGCCGGGACTTCACGAGGCGCCGGAGGAGCACGAGCGCTCCAGGGGGATCGCCCGCGGCGAGCTCGCGCCCGACCTGCGCGCGCATCGAGGCCTCGTCGTCCGGCGCGAGCGCGAGGATCCGGCGGCCGAGCATCTTCGCCTCACGGACGTCGCCGCACGACGTCGCGAGGGTCGCCGCCCTCGTGACGAGCGCGACGTCGTTCGCGGAGACGGCGAACGGCAGGAGGGCGCGGGCGGCGTCGCAGGGGCGGCCCCCTGCCTCCAGCGCGCCGGCGCGGGCGGTGACGTAGACGACCTCTCGCTCGGGGTCGTCGGTCGTCTCGGCGGCGCGGCGAAGGCACTCGCTCGCGGCTGCGTCGTCGCCGGCCGCGCGGAGCCATCGCCCTGCGTCGGCCAACGTCGCTGCGCGCGCCGAGCGGCTCGGCTCGGCTTCGGCCGCCGCGAGGAAGTACCGCGCGGCGAGCCCGGGGTCCTCGAGCTCGAGGGCGAGCGCGCCGAGCTCGCGCGCGCGGGACGGAGGCCACGAGCGTCCTCGGAGCCTCCGGAGCTCGTCGTGGACCGCGTCGAGCGCCGCGCGGCGCGCAACAGACGTCGGATCGAGGGCGTACGCGCGGGCGAGCATCAGCTCGAGACGGAGGCCCTCCGCGTCGCCGACCAAGGCGGGCGCGAAGGTCTCGCGGTCGAGCTCGGCGAGCGCAGCGTCCCAGCGGCCGAGGGACGCGAGCTGCCGCGCGTACACGAGGCGGAGGTGTCCGTCGTCGCGCTTCGCTCGGGTGAGCACCGAGAGGTAGGCGATCGAGTACGCGTCCACGCGGTGCTTGCCCGCGAGCGCCGCGAACTCGTGCCCCGTCGGGAAGACGACGGCGAGCACGACGCCCATCACGAACGCCACGCCGAGGAGCATCGGCGCGCCGGCGAAGACGCCGCGGCGCGACGTGTCGAGATCAGCGGCACTCAACGTCCGCCTCCCCCGTGTCGGTCGCCGGCAGCCGAAAGCGCGTCACGAAGCGGCCGCCGGCCACCGCGGGCTGGAGCGTCCCCGTGTGGCGTCTGCCCGCGACGGTGAGCACGCAGGGCGCGGCGCCGGCGATCTCGAGCTCGAGCGGGACGTTGCCCGCGACGCGGATCGACGCCCGGCCGCCTTCGCGCACATGCCAGCGTCGCGCACGGCCGTTGGCGTGGACGAGGCGAGGTCCCGCCGGCGCCGAAGGGCCGAACGCGAGCACCGCGACGCCTCGCTCGCGCTCGTCCGTCAGGTGCACGAAGCGTCCCTGCCGCGCGTCGCGCACGCCGGCGACCCCGGCGCTCTGTGCGAGGTCGGGCCATCCGAGCGCCGGGTCCGCGCGCACGGTGCGGAGCTCGCCGAGCCCGCCGAGCTCCCACGCGCCCGAGCCCACGCGCCGCGCGAGGCTCACCTCCTGGAACGCGAGCACCTTGGCCGCATACTCGCTGAGGAAGAGCGGCGTCGTCTCCTGCGCGAGCGCCCACGCGTACACCTGCTCGAGCGCGCGGAGCGAGGCCGCCTTCGCCGCCGAGTAGAAGTGGTAGTAGATGCTGATGATGCCGAGGCGCCGTGGTGCGTCGTTCAGCTCGAAGGTCTCGATCGCGTGCCGGTACCCGTCGAACGGTCCGAGCCAGTCGTTCGTGTAGACGTTTTCGTTCTCGACCGGCGCGAAGACTTGGTACGCGCCATCACCCTTCGGGATCCCCATCGCCGTGCCGCGCGTCAGCGACGGCAGGTCACGCGTGCGCGTCGAGCCGCCGCCGTTCACGTTGAAGAGGCCGAGCTCCTTCGACGTCGCGACGGCGCGCTGGCTCGGCGAGCAGTTCCCCGACCAGAGGAGGACCTTCACGCGCTTGCCGCGCGGAGCGAGCTTGTCGATGTACGCGACGGACCCGGCCAGATCGCGCTGGAGATCGAACGTGTAGCCGGGGATCGCCAGGTGAGGCACGTGCCCGCCGCGACGCCCCGCTTCGGCGTCCTCCCACTCGAAGGGATGGCTGTACGTGTGCGACGCCATCTCGACGTGCGGGAGCGCGAAGATCCTGCGCGCGAACGCCTCGAGCTTCTCGGTGTGCTCGGGGTACATGCCCGTCGGTCCGACCTCGCCCTCCACGATCGAGACCGTGTGCGGGATGCGATGGCGCTCGAGCACCTCGCTCAGCACGACCTCGGCGGTGAAGGGCGCGCCGGGGCGCTCCACGCGGCTCACGAAGGCGTCACCGTCGAGGTGCGCGGTCAAGATCCGGCGCCCCGCCTCGGTCGTGACGTCGGGCGCCGGGATCGGCTCGAGCGCCAGCGCGTCCCGCACGAACGCGAAGGGGTCGAGGATCCAGCGACGCTCCTGCTCGAGCCGCTCCTCGATCACGTAGGGCATGAACGCCGCCCCGCCCCACGGTCCGAGGACCGCGCCGTCCCACGTCGCGCCCGCTGCGTCCGTCACGCGCAGGAGCGACCGCACGTCGGCGGAGGCCGCCACCACCGGCGGCCGCTCGTGAAGCCGCGGGCGCGCCGGCGCCTCGAAGCCGAAGTGAGCGCTCGCCGAGACGATCCGCACGGGCCCCGCGGCGGTCGGACTCGCGGGTGTGAGGCCGAGCCGCGCGAGGAAGCGCGCGTCGGCGTCGAAGCCGAACCCCTCGACGAACGCGACGCGAAGGCCGGCGGACATCTGCGCGAGGAGCCACGCTCGGTACGGGTCCTTCGCGTCGACCCCCTCGGGGAGCAACGTGACGACGCCGGCGTAGCGACCGGCGAGCTTCCCCTCCGGGAGCGGACGCCGGACGTCCGCGTAGTCGACCGCGTACCCGTACCACTCGAGCACGGGCGCGATGAGCACGGACGCGTCATGGACGCCGAGGTACCCCTCGCTGTTGCTCTTGTAGAGGAGGAGGATGCGGCGGGGGACGATCTCGACATGGCCGACGCCGACCTCGTCGAGCGCGGGCGTCGACACCCAGGGATCGAAGCCGAGCTCGGCGATGCGCCTCGCCAGCGCGCGGCGCTCCGCGCGATCGCGCGCCGGCGCGTAGTCGATCACCGCGATCGGGACGCGCCTGCGCGACCGCACCTCGCGCAGGCGACGGAGGAGAGCCTCGGTCTCCGCCGCGGCCACGGGCCGACAGCCCCCGCCGCCCCTCGCGTCGCACGTCGAGAAGAGCGACTCGACGACGAGGCCGTCGACGCGCGGCGCGTGAGCGAGGACGTCGAAGCCGCGGTTGAGGACCACCTTCACGCTCGGGTGCCGCTCCTGGAGCGCGACGATGATGCGGGCGATCGCGCGCGCGTGCTCGGCGCGATCTGCGGCGCTGGCCGTGTGGCGCTCGTAGCTGTCGAGCGTGTCGAGGAAGAAGCCTCGATAGCCGCGCGCCCAGAGCGGCTCGACCACGCGATCGAGCAGGAAGGTGGCCCACTCGCGGCTCCGCGTGTCGACCACGTCGCTGCCCCACGCGTCGTTGCGCCCGAGGAAGAGGCGCTTCGGGACGTCCTTGTGCCACGCGCGCGAAGGGTGGACCTCTCCCACCGAGACGTACGCGAAGACCTCCGCGCGCGGCGAGCTCGGCACCGACCTCACGTGATCGGGCTCGACGACCACGCGGTCGTAGTGCGCGAACAGCTCCGAGGGCACGTCCTTGCCGTAGAAGAACGCCGTCGGCACCGACGGCGGGCCCGCGTCGGGCGCTCCGGGCGCGGCCGACGCCGGCAGGACGAAGAGCACCGCCGGGATGAGCGCGATCGCGACCGAGCGCGTCGAGACGGACATGCGCGCGAAGCTAATCACCGGACGGTCGCGTGCTGCTCTTCTGGACGGACAAAGCGACCGGCCGTGATTACGAGATGCCGCCATGACGGCGAGCCCTCGCTGCAGGAGCAGAGGCGGCGTGCGAACGACGATCGTCATCGCGCTTGCGATCGCTTGCGCCGCAGCGTGCACGCGGAGGCCGCCCTCGCCACGCACGACGAGCGCCGACGGCCCACGGAGCGAGAGCCGCGAGGCCGAAGACGAGGGCGACGAGGCGAGCGCTCGTCGTCCTGCCGCGCCGCCCGGCGAGACGCACGCCGCCTCCCCCGCGGCTCGCTCGACGCTCGGCCCTGGCTTTCCCGAGGCCGGACCGTGGGTGTCCTTCTACGGCAGCGCAGCGCAGATGCGCGATCTGTCGCGCGTCGCGCGGACGTACCGCATCATCAACGTCGACGCCGATCCAGGCGCGCGGAACTTCACCGACGCGGAGCTCGAGGTCCTCCGGGCCGGAGGAAAGAACCGCGTCCTCAGCTACATGAACGTCGGCTCGTGCGAGACGTTCCGCACCTACTGGTCGACCGCGCCGCGCGGGCTCGTGCCCTGCGCCGCGAACGTGGACGCGCAGCGCGGCGCGTACGAGGGATACCCGGACGAGGTCTGGATGGATCCCGGCAACGCCGCCTATCAGGCGCTCATCCTCGAGCACGTCGCGCCGCGCCTCGCGGCGCGCGTCGACGGGTTCTACGTCGACAACCTCGAGCTCCTCGAGCACCCGGCCTCTTCGACCAACGGCTCGTGCCCCGCGGCGTGCAAGCAGGGCGGCCTCGATCTCGTGCGGAAGCTCCGGGAGAAGTTCCCCGGTCATCTCATCGTCATGCAGAACGCGACGAGCGACGTGACGCGGCTCGGGCTCACGGGCGGCGTCCCGTTCCCGCTCCTCTTGGACGGCGTCGCGCACGAGGAGGTCTACGCGCCGGTGCCGGACGCCAACGCGGAGACGGAGCTTCTCGCGTGGAGGGCGATGGGGCTCTCGGCGCGCGACCACCGACGCTTCTGGATCGGCGTCGAGGACTACGTGGGGAGCTGCCGCAACAAGAGCGCCGCGCGAGCCGCGGCGGCGCGCGCATCGGCGCGCGGCTTCTCGCCGTACGCGAGCGACGCGAGCGGCGGACAGAAGGTCGTTTGCTACTGGGACTGATGTCGCTGCGACGCCGGCCCTGAATTTCTTTCGGAGAGAACGCGTTCGCGCCTTCTCAAAGCTCGGCGGCGACCCAAGCCTCTTCATCTCATGCGCCGCCGTCCCGATGCACGGGCGGTCCTCTCGACCGTCGCCCTGCTCATCGCCGCGACGGCGAGCGGGCACGTCGCGTCCGCCGACGATCGAGCACACGCACGCGCACACCCCGACGGCGCGTCGAGCGAGCAGGCGCGCGGCCCGCTGCCCGGCACCGGATCGGCGTACTCGAACGCCCTGCGCATCGCCCGCATGCTCCACGACGAGCGGCTCGTCGCTCGACTGCTCGTGATGCACGGCAGCGGAAAGGGGGCGACGGAGGCCGACCTCGTCGCCGTGATCGACGCCCACGAGCTGGCGGGGACGCCGGAGCTCGCGGTCGACTTCCTGCGCGCGCGCGTCCAGCGCTACCCGGACGAGCGGCGTCCGCGCGTGCTCCTCGCCGAGCTCCTCGCGCGCAGCGGCCGCTCGCGCGAGGCCGTGACGATCTGGCAGCGCTTCGTCGAGCGGTTCGGGCTCGAGGCGCTCTCGGTCGACGAGACGGTGCGGTACGCGCGAGACCTATCGCGGGTCGGCGACGTGGACGCCGCGTACGCCGCGCTGCTCGCGACGCGGGCGCGAGCGCCGCGCGACAGAGAGGCCTACTGGATCGATCTGGCGACGCTCGCGTGGGAACGCGACGACGCCGAAGCGGCGCTCGTCGCCTACGAGCACGTGTATCGGCTCGAGCCGAAGACGCTCCACGCTGGGCTGCGGCTCATGACGCTCCTCGCGAACGCGAAGCGACGGGACGAGGCGGTGCGCGTCGCCGTGGCCGAGCACGCGCGCACGCGCGAGCCCGCTCCTGCCCTGTTCGCCGCGCACCTCCTCGAGAGCGACGGCGACTGGGCCGGTCTCTGGGCGCTGTTCGAGGAGCTGGCGCGCTCGCCGAGCGCGCTCGCCGAACACGCCGAGTACCTCGGGCTGCGCGGCGACGCAGCGAAGCACCTCGGCGACCTCGACGAGGCATCGAGGGCCTACGCGGCCGCGCTCGCCCTCGCGCCGACCGATCCGAGCGTACGCGCGAGCGCGCTCTGGACGGCGATCGAGCGCGGCGACGCCCGGCAGGTCCGCACGTACGTCGACCGGTTCCGCCAGGGCACGCGTGACGAGCCGGCCCTCTGGCTCCCGCTGGCGCACGGCCTCGCGAGCATCGGGCGCGCCAGCGAGGCGCTCGTCTGGTTCTCGCTTCAGCTCCAGACGACCCCTCGCGACGCGCGGCTCCTGCTCGATCTCTCCGACGCGCTCTCGATCCTCGGGCGCGACACGCTGGCGGACGACCTGCGGCGTCGCGCGGTGGCCCACCTTCCCATGGAGATCCGGCTCGCCGCGCGAAGCACGCGCAAGACCGAGGAGGATCGGCACCTCGTCGAGTCGACGGCGCTCGCGCTGCGCTCGCACGCCGGCGTCACCCGCGCCGAGCCCTGGATGTCGGAGCTCTTCGGGAGCTCACGCGGCCGCTCGTCGCGCGGCTCGACGCTCACGCGTGCCCGGAGGCCGCGCAGCGACGACGAGCTCGCCGCAGACTGGTACCTCGCGACGGGCAGGCCGGAGCACGCGCGCCGGATCATCGCGAGGAGCTCGCCCGACGCCCTCCGCAGGCAACGCCTCGCGCTCGCGCTCGTCGACGGAGATCCCACCGAGATGCGGGTGCTGCTCGCCGACGAGACGGGGCTGTCGCCCGAGGACCGGGCGCACGCGTACGTCGCGCTCGAGCGCGATCCCCAGGCGATGCGTGTGCTCCGTCAGGAGCTGTCGCGCGCGCCGAGCGGCGCCGACGCGCCGGCGATGAGCGAGGAGCTCGCCCGGCTCACGCTGCTCCACCGCCCGAACGTCCGGGTGGGCGCGGCCTACGAGCACATCGCCGGCGTCGACGTCGCCGGGCCGTCGCTGGCGGCGAGCCACGACGGGCTCGGCGGACGCCTCACCTACGCTGCGTCGGCGGCGCGCATGACCGACGGCGGGGGCCAGCTGCTGCTTCGAGGCCCGCGCGATGAGGCCGAGGGCAGCCTGCTCCTCCGCCTCTCGACGCTCCGCGGAGTCACCGACATCACCGCGGCCGTCGACTATCAGGTCGGCGCGCCGATCGCGCGCGCGGGCGTGTACGATCAGCGCCGCCTCACACGTCAGCTCGGTCTCACGACCGAGGTGCGCGGCGGAAGTCGCATCTACGACACGGGCTTCCTCCGGGTCGCCGCCGTGCGCAACGCGGCGTCGGTCGGGCTCCGCTACGACATCGCGCGCTGGTACGCCAGCGCCGAGGTCGAAGGCCGCGAGGAGCACACCCGCAGCTACGAGCACCTGGCGTGGGAGGCCCTGGCGAGCGCCGAAGGCGGCTTCAAGCTGCTCTCGCGCGAGCCCCACCTCTCGGTCGGCGCGCAGGTGCAGGCATCGCAGCGCGAGTACCCGACGCGTCTGCCCGGAGACGTGGCGCGGCTCGTCTCGCCGAACGTCGGCCTCGTCCGCGAGCTGCCTCCGAGCTTCCAGCTCGTGGGCGGCGTGGTCCACCTCGCGCGCGGCGACCCGACGGAGCGCTCGCGCCCGGAGCGCGCGCCGTTCCCGCGCTACGACTGCGAGGCCGCGCTCGGGGCGCTCCTGCCGGACACCGACGTGGCGTTGCACGTCCTCTGCGGCGCGAGCGTCCGCGCGCCCGGCGGCTACACGACGCTGCTCGTCTTTTACAATCGCGGCGTCGCCGGCGTGCGGAACAACGAGAACGCGGAGCTCGCGCTCTCGTACACGCTGCCGTTCTGATGTTCGCGGCATCTCCGCTGCCGTCGTCGCGCCGAAGGGTGAACGTGCGATCACTCGTCGTCTTGACCGCGATGCCGGCAGCCATCAGAAAGAGCACGCTCCGTACGTGACGCTCGACGGACGGAACGACAAGGGGGCCATCGTGGTTCATGTCCTACTCTCCAGCCGGGGCCGCGCGCGTGCTCGCGGCCCTGGGCGCGCGCTCTTTTCGATCGCTCCCCTCGCGCCGGCGCTCCTCGCCGTCGGCCTCGGTCTCGGGTGCGCGGGTCCGATCACGAGCGTTCACCGCGCCGGTGAGGTGAAGGCGAGCTCGCGGTGGGCCCTCTTGCCCGTGCAGAACCACTCCGAGACGCCGCAGGCGGGCGAGCGCGTCGAGGCCATCCTCGAGACCTTGCTCCGGAAGGGCGGCGTCGGGCAGCTCGATCACTATCCCTCTCCGAAGGAGGGCGACGCGCAGCTCTTCACGAGCGACCGTCAGCGCTACGAGGCCGCGCTCGAGTGGGCCCGCGGGAGCAAGTACGACTACGCGGTCACGGGCAGCGTCGAGGAGTGGCGCTACAAGAGCGGGCTCGACGGCGAGCCGGCGAT
Source organism: Labilithrix sp. (assembly GCA_019637225.1). Classification (GTDB taxonomy): domain Bacteria; phylum Myxococcota_A; class Polyangia; order Polyangiales; family Polyangiaceae; genus Labilithrix. The sequence continues at coordinate 37,660 of JAHBWC010000003.1, read as the reverse complement.
CGGCGTGTCGATGCGGGTCCTCGAGCTGGCGAGCGGCAAGGTCGTCTGGGCGGCGACCGGCACCCAAACCGGGACGAGCGCGGAGAACGCGAGCGGCACCGCGCTCCGACTCCTCGACAGGCTCGTCCACGAGCTCCACGACACGCGTTGAGGCGAGACATGACACCTTCGCTCGCGACCCGGCGACTCGCCGAGAGCATCGTCGTCACCGCTGCGATCCCGGCCATCGGCTGGCTCGTCGACCGTAGCGATCCGTTTTTTCTGCACTACCGCTTCCCCTGGCTCGTGTTCGCGCCGCTGCTCGTCGCGTTGCGACACGGCTTCACGCTCGGCTTCGGGAGCGCGTTCGCGCTGGGCGCGGCGTTGATCCTCGGCTGGCGCACGCGGCTCGTCCCGATGGCGAGCTTCCCCGGCGAGCCGGTGGTCGGCCTCGTCGCGCTCGCGATGATCGCGGGCCAGTTCGCCGAGCTGTGGAAGCGCGAGGTGCGGCGCCTCGAAGGCGGGCTCGCCGCGATTCGAAGGGAAGCGGACAGGCTCGCGCGCGCGCACGTCGTCCTCGAGGCCTCGCACGACCGCCTCGACGAGCAGCTGCAGTGCAAGGCGAGCAGCCTGCGTGACGCGATGGACGCGGCGAGCGCCTTGGCGCAAGCCGACGTCACGCTCGGCGCCGACGGAGCCGCCATCGTGGATCTCTTCGCCGCGCACTGCGGGCTCGAGATCGGTGAGCTCTTCAGGGTCGAGCGAGGCGCCGTCATCGGCGAGCGATGCGCTTCGGTGGGTCGACCGGAGCGCACGCGCCGCGACGACCCGCTGCTCGCCCACGCGGTGCGCTCCGGCCGGCTCACCTACATTCCCGCGGCCGCCGCCCCCGAGCGAGATCGAGCGCTGCTCCGCTCGTCGCTGCTCGCGGCGGTCCCGTTCGTCGACGCCTCGGGCGACGTCCGCGCCGTGCTCTCGGTCCAGGCGATGCCGTTCATGTCGTTCGAGCGAGCAAACCTCGACACGATGGTGACCGTCGCCACCAGCTTCGCGTCGCGATTCGCCGCCGAGCCTCGCGACCGCGAGACGCGCGCGGCGCTCACCGAGGACGCGAGCGCATGACGAGCTCGCGGCGCCTCGCGCGCTCGGCCGGCGCTCTGGCGGTCGCCCTCGTCGACCTCGCGGCCTGCGCGTCGCTCCTCGCGCCGTCGCCGCGCGCGGCCCTTCCGCCGGTGGTCCTCCTCGCCGCGCACGCGGCCATTTCGCTCGGCGCCGGAGCGCTGCTCGCCGGCGCGGCGCCGCCGTTCGTCCGACACCGCGCGAGCGAGGTCGCGGTCTTCACGGCGTGCCTCTCGTTCTTCGTGCCCGTCCTCGGCGTGCTCGGCGCGCTCATCGTCTTGACACGCGGGTTGACCGAGGCGCGCCCGCCCAGCCGCGAGCCGTGGCTCGTCCACGACGGCCCCGCCGACCTCGAAGAGCGCACGAGGCGCGAGGCGCGAGGCCTTCGTCGTCGCGCCTCGGCCGAGGAGGTCGGAAGCGCGCTGCGCGACCGCTCCCCCGAGGCCGCAGGCGCGCGGTTCCGCGCGGTGCTCGCGACGAGGCATCTCCCGGCGACGATCGCGGTCCCGCTCCTCCGCGCCGCGCAGAGCGATCCCACCGACGAGGTGCGCCTCTACGCGTTCTCGCGCCTCGAGACCATGCGCGGCGAGATCGAGCGGCGCATCGAGCGCCTCGCGAGGGCGCTCACCGTCGGCGACAGAGACGAGGAGCCACGGCTCAACCTGCGCCTCGCCGAGAGCTACGGGGAGCTCGCCTGGTCGGGCCTGGCGGAAGGAGCGGTGCTCGACCACGCGCTCCGATGCGCGCACCGACACGCGGCGCTCGCGTGCGAGCTCGTCGCCGGGAACGCCGCGGCCGAGTTCTTCCTCGGCAGGGTCCTCGTCCGGCTGCGCGATCCGGCGCGCGCCGAGGTCGCGTTCGAGCGGGCGATCGCCGCCGGCTACCCGCGGAAGAAGGCGCTACCCCTCCTGGCGGAGTGCGCGTTCGAGCAGCGCGAGCACGAAGCGGTCGGCGCCCTGCTCGCGGAGCTCGCGGCCTCACCGCACGCGAGCGCGGCCCTCCGCCCGGTGATCGACCTGTGGGCAGAGAGCGAGCCGGCGCGCTCCGTTCCCCCGCGCGCACCGCGACTCGCGGAGTCGTCGTCGTGAGCCGCTTCGGAGGCCCGACGCTCGGCCCCGGCGAGTCCGCCGACGTCACGCTCCTGCTCGAGGGGACCTACCCGTTCGTGAGCGGCGGCGTGTCGAGCTGGGTGCACCAGATCGTGAGCGGCCTGCCGAGCCTCCGCTTCGCGCTCGTGTTCATCGGCGGCAACCCGGAGAGCTACGATCGCCTTCGCTACGAGCTGCCGAAGAACGTCGTCCACCTCGAGGAGCACTTTCTCGCCGAGGTGCCGCGGTTCCAGCGGGTCGGCGGGCACGTCGGCGATCGCGACTTCTACCGGCTGAGCGGCGACCTCCACGACGCGTTCGAGGCCACCGACGCGGCGCGCGAGCGGCTCGATCGCATGCTCGACAGGGTCGCCGGCGCCCTGCTCGAGGATCCCGCACGCCACGAGAAGGACTTCCTCTCCAGCGAGTCGTCGTGGGTGGAGATCTGCGAGCGGTACGGGCGTTCGGCGCGGACGCGGAGCTTCCTCGAGTACTTCTGGACCGTGCGCTCGATGCACGCGCCGCTCTTCAAGATGGCGCGCGTCGCGGCGGCGCTCCCACCGTCGAGGACCTTCCACGTCGTCTCCACCGGATTCGCGGGCTTCCTCGGCGCGCTCGTACAGAAGAAGCGCCGGCGGCCTCTCATCCTGACCGAGCACGGCATCTACACGAAGGAGCGAGGCATCGAGCTGCTCCAGGCGACGTGGATCCGCGACGACGGATCGGCCGACGACGAGGACGGCGGCGCGCAGGCGGTCGGCTTCTTCCGGCAGATGTGGATCCGCTTCTTCGAGGCGCTCGGCCGGATGTCCTACGCCGCCGCGAGGCCGATCATCTCGCTCTACGAAGGCAACCGGCGCCGACAGGTGCGCGACGGAGCCGGCGAAGGCCGGACGCGCGTCGTGCCCAACGGGATCGATCTGACCCGCTTCGCCGCGCTGCGCGGCAGGCGCACGGAGGAGATCCCGCGCGTGCTCGGGCTGATCGGACGCGTCGTCCCGATCAAGGACATCAAGACGTTCATCCGCGCGATGCGCGTGGTCGCCTCGGCGCTGCCGGACGCCGAGGGCTGGATCGTCGGCCCCGAGGACGAAGACAAGAGCTACGCCGAAGAGTGTCACCACCTCGTCCGGAGCCTCGGGCTCGAACGTACGGTCAAGTTCCTCGGCTTCCAGAACGTGGCGGAGGTTCTGCCGCGGATCGGGCTCAACGTGCTCACGTCGATCAGCGAGGCCCAGCCGCTCGTCGTGCTCGAGGGGTTCGCCGCAGGCGTGCCGTGCCTCTCCACGGACGTCGGGTGCGTTCGAGAGCTCGTGCACGGCGCGACGCCGGACGATCGCGCGCTCGGGAGCGCCGGCGACGTCGTCGACATCGCGAGCCCGGAGGCGACCGCGCGCGCGGCCCTCGAGCTCCTCGCCGATCCAACCCGCTGGCGCGCCGCGCAAGCGGCCGGCATCGCGCGCGTCGAGAAGGGCTACACGCAGGAGCTGATGCTCGACCGCTACCGAACGATCTACGAGAGCGCGCTCGCGCACGACTGAGCCGAGGAGGTCGCGTTGGCAGGGATCGGATTCGAGCTACGGCAGCACCTCCGCAAGGACACGTACGCCGGCGTCCTCCGGGCCTACCTGCTGGCAGGAATGGTGGGCTCCGGGCCGTGGCTGATCTCGATCGGCTCGATGCTCTTCATCGGCGTGCTGACGCAGGCGAGCGGACGCGGCTCGGACACCGTCACGCCGTTCCTCGCGACGGTCACGTACCTGATGGCGTGCTCGCTCACTCTGTCGGGGCTCCTCCAGCTCCTCTTCGTGCGGTTCATCGCCGACCGGCTCTTCGAGAAGCGCGACGACGCGATCGCGCCGAACCTGCTCGGCGCGATGCTCGTCACCACCGTCGCGAGCGGCGTCACCGGCGCGCTCGTGGTGTCGCTGACGACGTGGAGCGCGGCGGACGGTGGCGTCGCGTTTCGGGTCCTCCTCGTCGCGACCTTCGTGACGCTCTGCAACGTCTGGCTGCTGAGCGGGCTGCTCTCCGGCGTGAAGGCGTACCGCAGCGTGGTCGTGGTGTTCGCCCTCGGCTACGGCGTCACGGTCACGCTCGCGCCGGTGCTCGGGCGGGTGGGCCTCGCCGGCTACCTCGCGGGGTTCTTCGTCGGACACGCGGTGATGCTCTTCGCGATGCTCCTCTTGATCCTGCGCCGCTACCCGAGCGATCGCTTCATCGCGTTCGAGTTCCTCGACAGGAAGAAGGTCCACGCCGGACTGGCGTTGACCGGCGCGCTCGTGAACGGCGCCGTCTGGGTGGACAAGTTCGTCTTCTGGATGAACCCGGTGACGTCGGAGCCCCTCCTCGGCCCGATACGCCACTCGGTGGTGTACGACGTCCCGATCTTCGTCGCCTATCTCTCGGTCATCCCCGGCATGGCCGTGTTCTTCGTCCGCATCGAGACCGACTTCGCCGAACAGTACGAGCGCTACTACGCAGCGGTCCGGCAGGGTGAGACGCTCGACGAGCTCCGGCGGCTCCGCGGCGCGCTCGCGGACGCCGCGCGTTCGGGCATCGACGACATCTTCCGCATCCAGGGCCTCACCGTGGTCGTCCTCCTGCTCGTGGGCGAGCGCGTGCTCGCAGTCTTCCGGATCCCCGCGTTCTACTCGTACCTGTTCAACGTCGACGTCGCCGCGGTCGGCTTCCAGGTCCTCCTCCTGGCCACCCTCACGATCCTCTTTTACCTCGATTGCCGGAAGCTCGCGCTCTGGCTCGCGGCGCTCTTCGCGGGCTCGAACCTCGCCTTCTCGATCGCGAGCCAGCACCTCGGGCCGCGGTTCTACGGCTTCGGGTTCCTCGTCGCGGCGGCCCTCACGAGCCTCGTCGCGCTCGCGGTCCTGTCGCGCAAGCTCGATCGGCTCGACTACGAGACGTTCATGACGTGAGGGCCGCGGCCGTGCCCTACGCGCTCGCGGCGCGAAGCGGCGGTCGTCGCGTCACGAGCGCCACGCGCGACTTCATCGAACGCTCAGGCCGGCGCGGGGTGGCGCGGCGGCGCCCTCCGGATCTTCACCGCCGGCGCGCGCGTAAGACGCGACGGCCACACCGAGGAGCAACGCGGCGACGACGGCGACGGCCATTCCAACGCTGCGGCCGGCAGAGACGGCCCACCTGTCGTCCACGAAATCCGAATGCGCCATGTGCAGACCTCGCTCGCCGGACTCGAGCATCCGGCTCAGCTGGCGACCATAATCAGCCCGGAGGGGGGCCGCCACCCGCGAGCGACGGAGCGACGGCCGGTCGGCGAGGGCGTCGCGCACGCAACGTCGACGACGCCGCGACCTCTTCGCGCCGTCGTCACCTGTCCGCCCCACGGCCCTCTTGCGCCGCAGCGAGCCCTCTGGAAAGAGGTCCTCGCATGAAGCCTCGGGTCGCCACCTACGCCACCTACGTCGCGTTCGCCGCGCTCGCCGCGCTCGCCGCGTGCTCGAAGGGCGAGAGCGCACCGCCGCCGCCCCCGCCGCCGGATCCGCGCCCGCCGACGCCGGCCGAGTGGGATCGCGCGGTCACCCGACCCGACGAGAGCGCGGCCGCCGCGGATCGCGCCGCCTGCAAGTTCGGGCGCGGCGCCCTCCCCGACGAGACGCTCGGCGCGTCGATCCCGACGGGCAAGGACATGCCCATCGAGACGATCGTCGTCGTGATGCAGGAGAACCGCTCGTTCGATCACTACTTCGGGCGTTATAACCAGTACGCGGGTCGCACCGACGTCGAGTCCCCGCCGGAGGGGGCGTCGAACCCGGATCGCAGCGGCCCGGTCTCGAGCGCGACGCACGCGTGGCAACGCGCCGGCCATCACTGCTTCCTCGACACCGCGCACGAGTGGGACAAGGTCCACGCGCAGATCGCCGACGGCAAGATGGACGGGTTCTACGAGACGAACCACGACATCAAGGGCGAGACCGTGCCCGATCCGACGATGGCGCTCCGCGACGGTGAGCGCTCGATGTGGTGGTACGACGAGCGCGAGCTGCCGTTCTACTACGCGCTCGCGAAGGAGTACGGGCTCGGCGACCACTACTTCTCGTCGGTGCCGGGGCCGACCTGGCCGAACCGGATGTACCTCTTCGCGGGGACGAGCTTCGGCCTCGTCGAGAACACCTTCCCGAACATCGACGCGTTCCCCTTCCCCGACGTGGACGCGGTGGTCCTCGACGAGCTCGACAAGCGCCACGTCGACTGGAAGCTCTACACGAACGGCGGACCGCCTGGGGCAGCCACCGTCGTCGGGTTCGCCCTCGCGAACCGCTGGGGACGTCAGGTCACGGGGACGCTCGAGGACTACTTCGCCGACGCGGCTGCCGGCACGCTCCCTCCAGTCGTCTTCGTCGACCCCAACGTGCTCAAGACCGGACAGCCCGACGGCGACGACGAGCACCCGCCCGCCCAGCTCCAGATCGGTCAGAAGCTCGTGAGCGACGTCACACGCGCGCTCTTCAAGAGCCCGCAGTGGAGCCACGCCGCGCTCTTCTTCACCTACGACGAGCACGGCGGTCTGTACGACCACCTCCCGCCGCCGAAGGCGTGCATCCCCGACGACAAGACGCCCATCGGCAAGGGAGGCTCCGTCCACGAGGGCGCGTTCGACCTCTACGGCGTGCGCGTACCGTTCCTCGTCGTCTCGCCGTACGCGAAGCGGAGCTTCGTCTCGCACGCCGTGTACGACCACGCCAGCATCCTCCGCTTCATCCAGGCCAAGCATCGCCTCCCGGCGCTGACGGCGCGCGACGCCAACGCGCTCGTGCCGATGGACTTCTTCGACTTCCAGGCGCCGCCGCGCCTCGTGCCGCCCGAGCTCCCCGAGCCCGCGATCGATCAGGGCGAGCTCACGTACTGCATGAGCACCTTTCGCTGAGCGCCGCGGCGCGGCGCGGCAGCGCCGGCCGCGCTATGATCCGGCGATGACGATCGCCGACGTGCTTCGCCGTCGCCTCCGGGCAGCGCAGGGTCAGGAGCCGTGCGATCTCGTCCTCCGCGACGTCCGCTGGCTCGACGTCTTCACGTGCGAGTTCGTAGCCGGCGACGTCGCGATCGCAGACGGCGTCGTGGTCGGGCTCGCGGAGGGCCTCCGCGGCGCGCGCGAGATCGACGGCCGCGGCGCGCACGTCGTGCCGGGCTTCATCGACGCGCACGTGCACCTCGAGAGCTCGCTCCTCGTCCCCGAGAGCTTCCAGCGCGCCGTGCTCCCGCGCGGCACGACCACGGCGGTGTGCGATCCGCACGAGCTCGCGAACGTGCTCGGCGTCCCCGGTATCCAGTTCTTCCTCGACGCGGCCGAGCGGATGACACGCGGCCGCGCCGGCCTCGACCTCCGCGTCATGGTGAGCTCGTGCGTCCCCGCGACGAGCTTCGAGACCAACGGCGCGGGCGTGCTCGACGCGACGATGCTCACGCCGCTCCTCGCGCACCCGAAGACGCTCGGGCTCGCCGAGGTGATGAACGTCCCCGGCGTGCTCTCCGGCGACGCGCTCGTGCTCGACAAGCTCGCCGCGTTCGACGGTCGCCCGCTCGACGGCCACGCGCCGCTCGTCCACGGCCAGGCGCTCTCGGCGTACGCGTGCGCGGGGATCACGAGCTGCCACGAGAGCTCCGAGCTCGGCGAGGCGGCCGAGAAGCTCCGGAACGGCATCGCCGTGTGGATCCGCGAGGGCAGCGTGGCGAAGGACCTCGACGCCCTCGCGCCGCTCCTCACGCTGGCGACCTCGACGAGCATGGGCTTCTGCACCGACGATCGCAACCCGCTCGACATCGCGCACGAGGGCCACCTCGACTGGCTCGTGCGCTCGGCCATCGCGAAGGGCGTGCCCGCCGAGGTCGCGTACCGCGCCGCCTCGTGGTCGGTGGCGCGCCACTACGGGCTCGCCGGTCCGGCGCGCGGCGCCGAGCGTGTCGGCGCGATCGCGCCGGGCTTCCGCGCCGATCTCGTGGTGCTCGACGACGTCGCGACGTGCCAGATCCGCGAGGTCCTCGTCGCAGGGCAGCTCGTTCGCGAGCTCGAGACGCCGCGCCCTCGCATCGACGCACCGCCGAACACGATCCGCGCCGCGATCCCGGAGCCCATGGACCTCGAGGGCCCCGCCGGCATGGTCCACGTCATCGGCGTACGCGCGGGGCGCATCCTCACCGATCGCCACGTCGCCCGTCACGACGCCCCCGGCGTCCGGCGCCTCTCCGTGCTCGAGCGCTACGGCAAGGGGAGCAAGCCCGCGAACGGCTACGTCTCCGGCTTCGGTGACATCCACGGCGCGATCGCCTCGAGCGTCGGCCACGACAGCCACAACCTCGTGGTCGTCGGAGAGCGCAGCGGCGACATGCGCGCCGCCCTCGCGTGCCTCGCCGAGGTGGGAGGCGGCTTCTGCGTCGTCCGCGACGGGAGCGTCCTCGCGCGGCTTCCGCTCCCTCTCGGCGGGCTCATGTCGCTCGAGGAGCCCGAGTCGATCGCGCGATCGCTCGAGGAGCTGCGCGCCGCGAGCAAGGCGATCGGCTGCGTCCTCCCGGAGCCGTTCCTCCAGCTCGCCTTCCTCAGCCTGCCCGTCATTCCGAGCCTGAAGCTCACCGATCGCGGGTTGATGGATGTCGACGCGTTCCAGCTGATCGACGTGCGCGCGGCCTGAAGCTCGAAGGTGGCGTACGATCGGCGGATGCGCCGCCAAGCCCTCGGATCCGTCGCCGTCGCGTTCATCCTGGCGCTCGCCGCCCGCGCCGAGGCTGCGATCGTCCCCGTCTCGAACCCGACGGAGCTCCGCGCCGCGATCGCCGCGGCGAAGGCCGGCGACGAGATCGTCCTCGCCGCCGGTACCTACGCGATCTCCGGCCCGAACCTCTCGTGCTCCGCGAGCGGGACGCCGGCGCAGCCGATCGTCGTCCGCTCCGCGACGCCGCTCGCGGCGAAGCTCGAGCTCTCGACGGTCGAGGGGTTCCTCGTGAGCGGCCCGAGCTGGCACTTCGAGGGGCTCGACGTCGTGGGCACGTGCGCGACGGACTCGACCTGCGAGCACGCGTTCCACGTCGTCGGGGACGCGACCGGCTTCGTCCTCAGGAACAGTCGCGTCGTCGACTTCAACGCGCAGCTCAAGGTGAACGCGACGCTCGTAGGCGCGCCGAAGATCCCTCACGGAGGCCTCGTCGAGAACAACGAGCTGTTCGACACGCGCGCCCGTAACACGGGCAACCCCGTCACGAAGCTCAACATCGACACCGGCGACGACTGGATCGTACGCGCCAACTACATCCACGACTTCCACCGCCTGAACGGGACGACGAGCTACGGCGCGTTCATGAAGAGCGGCGGCAAGAACGGCCTCTTCGAGCGGAACCTCGTCCTCTGTACGAAGGACGACGCGACCCCAGGGAGCCACGTCGGCCTGTCGTTCGGTGGCGGCGGGACGGGCAATGCGTTCTGCGCTCCCGCGTTCGACGGGAACGTCCCCTGCGCCGTCGAGCACGAGGGCGGGACGATGAGGAACAACGTCATCGCAAACTGCAGCGCCCTCGGCATCTACATCAACCGCGGGAAGGACACGAAGGTCCTTCACAACACGCTCATCGCCACCTCGGGCGTCGACTTCCGCTATGAAACAACGACCGGCGAGTCGCGAGGCAACGTCCTCACGGGCATCGTCCGGAACCGCGACGGCTCCACGCACACCGCCGCCAACGATCTGCCGAACATCGCGCAGGCGACCTTCGAGGCGATGTACACGGCGCCGCTCGTCGGGGACCTCCGCAAGAAGGGCGACCTCTCGGCGCTCCTCGGCAAGGGGCCGGCGAACCCCGACGTGCCGAACGACTACTGCGCCCGTGCGCGAGGCGGCGCGTGGGACCTCGGCGCGCTGCAGCACTCGCTCGGCGACTGCACGACCGTCCCGCCTCCTCCAGGCTCCGGGCCCTCACCGGGCGCGGACGCAGGCGCGTCGTCGTCGTCGGGCGACGGCGGCTCGAGCGGCGGCGCGGACGCGGGCGACGGGACGACGGACGGCACCGGCGAGGGTCCCCGCGTCGACGGCGCCGACGAGCCGTCCGGCTGCGGGTGCCGCGCGGCTCGAAGCGATGACGCGCCCACGTTCGCGCTCGTGGCGGCCGCCGCCGCCCTCGCGCTCGCGCGCCGTCGCCGCAGCTGATCGCAGGATCCGATGTCGCTCGGATCGGACCGTCGGGGGTGATACGCCCGATGGGTGGGGGACGCGCACGAGCTCGCGGACGCGCATGATCTGCTGAAGGCGCTCGCGGTCGTGCTCGGCGTCTCGGCCGTGACGAGCGCGCTCTCGCGGCGCCTCCGGCTGCCCGTCGTGCTCGGCTACGTCGTCGCCGGCCTGGTCATCGGCCCGCACGTGCCGATCCCGCTCGTCGCCCGCCCCGAGATCGTCCACACGCTCTCCGAGCTCGGCGTCACGCTGCTGATGTTCTCCCTCGGCATGGAGTTCAGCTTCGGCAAGCTCGCCCGCGTCGGCGCGGGCGTCGTGCTCACCACGGTCGTCCGCTGCTGCCTCCTCGCGTGGCTCGGATTCGCGGTCGGACGCGTCTTCGGCTGGACGATGCTCGAGAGCGTCTTCACCGGCGCGATCATCGCGATCTCGAGCACGACCATCGTGGCGAAGGCCTTCGAGGAGCAACGCGTCGACGGCAAGCTGCGCGATCTCGTGGTCGGCGCGCTGATCGTCGAAGACCTCGTCGCCGTGGTCCTCCTCGCGACGCTGACGGCGCTCGCGACCGGCGGCGCGATCGAGCCGGTCGCGCTCGCGAAGACCGCCGGCCGGCTGGGCGTCTTCCTCGCGGTGCTCATCGTCGCCGGGATGCTCGTCGTGCCGCGCGCGCTCCGCTTCGTCGTCTCGCTCCGCCGCGCCGACACCACGATCGTGGCGAGCATCGGTCTCTGCTTCGCCACCGCCTTGCTCGCGCGCGAGATGGGCTACTCGGTCGCGCTCGGCTCCTTCATCGCGGGCTCGCTGGTCGCGGAGTCGGGAGAGGAGAAGACGATCGCGCCGCTCGTCGAGCCGGTGCGCGATGTGTTCGCCGCCGTCTTCTTCGTCTCCGTCGGCATGATGATCGACCCCGACCTGATCCGAGAGCGCTGGCTCGCGGTCGTCGTCCTCGTCGCGGTCGTCGTCGTGGGGAAGATCGTCAGCGTCGCGCTCGGGACTTTTCTCACGGGCAACGGCACGCGGACCGCGGTCCAGGCGGGCATGAGCCTCGCCCAGATCGGCGAGCTGTCCTTCGTCATCGCCGGACTCGGCGTCTCGCTCGGCGCCACCGGCGCGTTCCTCTACCCGGTCGCGGTCGCCGTCTCGGCGATCACGACGCTCCTCACGCCGTGGCTCATCCGCGCTTCCGATCCGGTGGCGAGCTGGTTCACGCGGCGGCTGCCCCAGCCCCTCCAGACCTTCACGACGCTCTACGGGAGCTGGCTCGAGCGCCTCCGCGGCGCGAAGGCACGCTCGGACGCGCGCGGACGCATGCGGCGGCTCGTGCGCCTGCTGGTCGTGGACGCGGTCGCGCTCGTCGCCGTCGTCGTCGGCAGCGCGCTCGGCGCGGAGAGCGGTCACGCCTGGCTCGTTCGCCGGGGCTTCGCGCCCGAGCTCGCCTCGGCGACCGCCGCGACGGTGGTCGCGGCGTTCGGCCTGCCGCTCGGCGTCGGCATCGTGCGCGTCGCCGGCAGGCTCGCCGAGACCGTCGCCGGCGTCGTCTTCCCCGCCGCGGACGACGGCGTCGATCTCGCCGCGGCGCCGCGGCGGGCGCTCGTTGTCACGTTGCAGCTCGCGTGCGTGCTCATCGTCGGCGCGCCGCTCGTCGCGATCACGCAGCCCTTCCTCGCCGGCTTCCAGGGCGCGCAGCTCCTCTTCGTCGTCGTCTTCGTCCTCGGCGTCGTGCTCTGGCGCACGACCACGAACCTGCATGGCCACGTGCGCGCCGGCGCGCACGTCATCGTCGAGCTCCTGACGAGCCAGGGCCGAAAGCCGGCGCGCTCCGGCGAGGCGGTCGCGGCCCCGGTCGAGCTGGCTGCGATCCTCGACGGCCTCGGCGAGCCGATCGCGATCGAGATCGGCGCGACGAGCCCCGCGGTCGGCAAGACGCTCGCGGAGCTCGATCTCCGCGGGCGTTCCGGCGCCACCGTCCTCGCGATCACGCGCGGCGAGAGCGCCATGGTGATGCCCTCCGCGCACGATCGGCTCGACGCCGGGGACGTCCTCGCGATCGCCGGGACGCGCGCGGACGTCGCCGCCGCGCGCGAGATCCTCTCGGGCGTCGACGGTCCTCGGCGCGCGTCACCACGATCGAGGAAGCGATGAGCCTCGTCTCGACGACGTACCGCGACGGGATGCCCTTCTGCTTCCGGCACGCGCCCTCGGACGCCGTGAGCGAGTCGCTGCTCCTCTCGGCGCACGACCGGCGGCAGCTCCGCGCCGTCTACTGGACGACGCGCGGGCGACCGGCGCCGAAGGTCGGCGTCGTCGTGATCCACCCGCGCATCGACTTCACCCACCACTACACGATCCCGCGCCTGCTCGAGGCCGGCCTCACGGTGCTCGCCGCGTGCACGCGCTACGGCAACGACGACACGCGCGCCGAGCACGAGGAGATGCTCCTCGACGTGGCCGCGTGCGTACGTCACCTCCGAGAAGAGCGCGGCGTCGAGCAGGTCGTGCTCCTCGGCAACTGCGGCGGCGGCTCGCTCGTCGCCTACTACCAGGCCGAGGCGCGCCTCCCGCCCGCGGAGCGAGCCAAGCGCTCACCCGGCGGGAGCCCGACGCACTTCGAGCGCGCGGCGATGCCTCCCGCCGACGCGATGATCTACGTCGCCGCGCACCGCGGCCAGGGCAAGGTGCTCCTCGGCGCCATCGACCCGTCGGTCGTCGACGAGTCCGACCCGCTCTCGTGCGATCCGGCGCTCGACATGTACGACGAGCGGAACGGCTTCCGCGAGCCTCCCGCGTGGAGCGAGTACGATGACGCGTTCTTGGCGCGGTACCGCGCGGCGCAGGAGGCGCGCGTGAAGCGCCTCGACGACCGGGCACGCGCGCTGATCGCGGTGCACGACGAGGCCGCGCGAGCGTCGAGAGCACCCGAGTTCTCCGGCCGCTCGGCGGCGGAGCGCCGCGACGTGCTCCGCCGGCGGGTGTGCGAGACCGTCATGGTCGTCTACCGGACGATGGCCAACCCCGCGGCGATCGACCGACGGATCGATCCGTCGGGGCGCGACTACGGCTCGCTCCTGACCGAGCGGCCCGATCTGCTCGACTACGCCGCGCTCGGGCTCGGGCGGACGTGCACGCCGCGCGCGTGGCTCTCGACGTGGTCGGGGCTGTCGTCGCGTGCCGATCTCGTCGCGAACGTCGCGAGGATCACGGAGCCCACGCTGCTCGTCACGCCGAGCAAGGATCGCGAGATCCTCCCCGGCGACGCCGCGGCGATCGAGCGCGCGATCGCCTCGCCCGACCGGCGCGCGATCACGCTCGAGGCGCGCCACTACTTCGAGGCCGAGCCCGGCGCGAAGGACTCGGACGTCGATCGCCTGATGGACGTCGTCGTGCCGTGGATCCGCGAGAGGCTCGAGCGCGCGCGCCCGGCGCGGCGCGCGGCTCCGGCGGACGGGGCAGAGCGCCACGAGACGGCGCGCGGCTGGGAGCTCCCCGATCCCAAGGCGCGCAGAGGCCTCGCCGCCGGGATCGAACGCGCGAACCTCCGCGAGCTGGCCGCGCGCCCCGAGCGCTTCGAGCACCACCTCGTCGTCTGCGCGAGCGTCGGCGGCGCTCGACTCGAGCTCACGACCGCCTCGGAGCCGCTGTACTTCGGCCACGTCAACGTGTCGGACGAGTACGCGATCGCGCTCCCGACCGGCGACGACGTCGTGGACCGCGTGCCGATGCGCACGTTCCTCACCGCGCCCGAGACCGGCGACGACGTCGGCCGCTACGACCACCGCGTGGGCGATCTCGTGCTCCACCCCGAGGGATGGCTCCACTGGCCGGGGCGTCTCCGTCCTCCCTACGAGCCGTTCGCTTTCCCTCCCGGAACGCGACGCGCCGGCCTCGCGATCGTCTACGCCGCCGATCGACCCACGCCGTCGACGTGGTGTCCCGTGCCGGTCCCCTCGGGGCGCGAGCGGGACGTGAAGGCGTATCGCGATCCGCCTCCGCCCATGGTGCTCGCGTCGCTCTCGGGCGAGCCTCGTATGCTCGCGACCATCGGTCGAACGACGCTCACGCTCGTGGAGCGCCCGAGCGCGATCGCGCCGCCGCGCGGCGGCTGGGTCGTCGTCCTCGAGGCGCTGCCGGCGATCGGCCACGCGCCCTCGGACCTCTATCGCATCGCTGCGGGCGCGGCGCTCGACGCAGGCGGAATCGTCCGGGCGCTCGTCCTCGCGTCGGACGCGGACGATCCCGATCCCGCGCCGCCCTCGTGGAGCGCCGCGCCGGCGGCGCCCTTCGCCCCGTACGAGGACGGAGAGGGCGGCGGGCTCCCGCTCGACGTCTCGGGCGTCCGCATCGAGGAGCGCGGGACGGCGACCGTGGCGATCACGATCGGGCCGGCGACCTCCGAGGTCCCGCGGTACTGGCTCGCGCGGACGCTCTTCCGGATCGGCCTCCACGGCCTGCGGCTCGGCTACGTCGAGACCTACGGAGGGTTCTTCGTCGACGACCGAGGGAGCGGCCCGGTCCGGCTCGGCCTCCGCTCCGGCGCCGATCGCGCGTCGATCGCGCTCGGACGCGACGCGGCGATCGCCGTCGTGGAGCGGATCTACCGCGCCGTCGCCCCGCCCGCGTACCGCGAGCGCCTCGCGTGAGCTCGAGCGCCGGTGGCCGATCGCCCTCCTCATCGCCCCGCGCCTCACGTAGAGTCGATCGCGTTGGGCACCCGAACCTTGCTCCTCGTGCGGCACGGCCAGTACGGCCTCGAGGACGGCGGCCGGCTCACGGAGCTCGGACGCGAGCAGGCGCAGGTCACCGGCCGCTGGATCTTCGAGCAGCTCGCCGGCCAGCGCGTCGACGCGCTCTGGTCGAGCACGCTGCCGCGCGCGAGAGAGACCGCGAGCATCATCGCCAGCAACGTGACGCGCTCGAAGGTCCGAGCGATCGGAGTCCTCCGCGAAGGAATCTACTCGAAGGTGAAGGGCTACGAGGTGCCGCCGAGCGAACGCCTGGAGGATCGGGCGCGCGCGGACGCCGCGTTCACGCGCCTCTTCCGGACGAGCCGCGGGGACCGTCTCGAGATCGTCGTGTGCCACGGCAACCTGATCCGCTACCTCGTGTGCCGCGCGATCGACGTGCCGGTCGCCCGCTGGACACGCATGAACAGCAACCACTGCAGCCTGACGCGAATCCTCGTCCGCGACACCGGCGCGGTGCGCGTCGTCTCCTACAACGAGACCGCCCATCTCCCGGCCGCGATGGTGACCTGAGCGTCGTCCGACCGCAGCGCGCGTGGTCTGCGTCGAAGAGGGATGGTGTCGGACAAGCGAGGGCCCGAGGTCGAGCCGCACTGCGTCGTGCCGAGACCAGGGCTTGACCGATCGCGACTTCGCGTGAATCCTCCTTGGCCTCGTGTCCTCGAGATGGATGCTTCGAGCGGCCGCGGCGCCGGAGCGGTTCCTCGATCGCGGCTTCGCGCGCTTCCTTTCGCGCCCGGGTGTGATTCGTCACCCCAAGGCGAAGGGCGCGCGAGCCCGTGGGCTCGATCTCGGCGTGGCGCTGCCGCTCGATCTGGCGCGCTTCATGACCGCCGTAGACGGCGGAACGATCGCCGACTTCGTCGCGCTCCCGTCCCTCCCGCGGTTGTCGTCGCTCCTCGCCGCGGCGCGGCGCGGCGGCCCCGCGCTCGCGCGCCTGATCGCGCTCTTCGCCGGGGCCGTGCCGATCGGAGAGACGCCCGCCGGAGAGATCGTCGTCTATTTCCTCGCGGAAGAGCCTGCGCACGGCGTGATCGCTGCGATCGAGCCGCGACGACTCACGCCGCGGCTCCTCTGCCGTGGTGCGGCTGAGCTCGCCGTCATCTGCAGCCTGCTCGCCTCCGGCGTGGAGCCCGAGCTGCCGCCGTTCGGGCTCGCCGAGGAAGAGAGCGTGCGGACGCTCCTCGAGCGGGCGCGCTCGCTCGCGCTCGTGGTCTCCGGGACGGACGCGCAGCTGAAGGCGGCGATGCGCGTCCTCGCCGTGAAGCCGCTCGACGAGCCCCCGCCCGAGTACCCGGCGGCGACCGCGCGGCGCAAGAAGAGGGAGGAGCGAACCACACCGCTCGTGCTCGGCGCGGTGGTCGAGACGTTCTTCCGCGACGGCGGAGCCGACGTCGCGAGCCGGCTCGCGGCCCATGCGGCGTCGTCCGACGCCGTCGTGCGTGACGCGACGGCGCTCCTCGCCCTCGCCCTCGGCGAAGGAAAGCGTTCGGCGGGCGCCCGCGAGCTCGCGCGGCGCCGCGAGCTCGCGCTCCGCGCCATCCGCCCGACGAAGCGCCACGCCGGATCGCCTGCGGGCGACGCCCTCGAGACGACACGCCGGATCGTCGCGAGGTTCGACGAGCTGCCGCCCAACGCCGAGTCGTTCGCTGCGCTGCACGAACGCGAAGAGACGCTCCTCGCGCTCGCGGAGCTCGGCGACAAGCGCGTCGCGCCCGAGCTGCTCGGCCGCGCGCTCACGGGGGACGCCGCGGCGGTCGACATGCTCGCCGCCCTCCGCGATCGAAGCATCGTCCCCCACCTCGTCGGCCTGCTCGGCGGCGCACCGAGCCGCGTACGCCTCTACGAGGCCGCCGTCGTGCGCACGCTCGTCGCGGTGCGCGCGGAGGAGGCCCTGCCCGCGCTTCGCAAGCTGCTCGACGACAATCCCCTCACGGGCTGGCGCGAGGGGCTCGAGCGTGGCGGGCTCGTGCGCGAGCTCGTCCACGCGCTCGGAGAGCTCGACGACGCGGCGTCCGCGCCGAAGCTCCTGTCGATCCTCGAGTCGACGAGCCAGGAGTACCGCGCCGTCCTGCCGGCGGCGGCGCACGCGCTCGGGCGCCTTCGTCACGTCCCCGCGCTCGCCGCCCTCGAGCGCTTGCTCTTCTCGCCGAAGGAGCCCGTCACCTGCGAGGCCGTGTGGGCGGTCGGTGCGATCGGCCAGGCGCACGCGAGCGCGCGCGAAGGCGCGGCCGCCCTGCTCGATCGGCTCACGGGCCTCGAGCCCGGCGCCGAGGCGACGCGCTTCGCGGCGCTCGCGAAGCTGCGCTTCGGCAAGAGCGCGCCGAAGTCCGCCGAGCTCCGCCGCGCGATCGATCGCGCGCTGTGGGAGCCCGCGTTCCGGCAGGAAGAGACCTCGCGCCGGCGGGCGTGGGGCCTCCGCGCGCTCGAGGAGCTCGCCGGCATCGCGAAGACGGAGAAGAGCGCCCGGATCGAGGGCGGCGTGCTCTTCCTCGGGCACGCCGCGATCCGCCATCTCGTGACACGCGACGATCACCGCGTGCGACGCGCCGCCGACTCCGCGTTCGCCGCGTGGAGCCTCCCGGTGCCGCGCGTCCGGCCGTACTTCGCGTTCGCGCTCCCGGAGCTCGAGCGCGCCGGGGGCCTCGACGCGCTCCTCGAAGCCGTGCGCGACCCGCTCGGGATCTTCCGGCACAACGTCGCCACGCGCCTCGCCGCGATCGGCGACGAGCGCTCGGTCCGCCCTCTCGCGGAGGCCACCGCGCGCCTCTTCGCCGAGCCGCCGACGTCGACGTACGAGTACGACGACGCGCCGCCGCATCTCGTGGCTTTCGTGCGGGCGCTCGCGAAGCTGAACCGCGCGGAGAGCAACGACGTCCTCATCGACGGTCTCCGCTCGAACAACCACCAGCTCCGCGCGGTCATCGCCGAGAACGCGCCGGACGACGAGCGCTTCGTCCCCGAGCTGATGGCGATGCTCGGCGATCCGCGGAGCTTCCTCCGGTCGCGCGCGGAGAGATCGCTCACCTCGCTCGGCGCGCTGCCGCCGCCGATCGAGCCTGTGACCACCGAGATCAGCGCTGTCGTCGCTCGCCGCATCGAGGGATGACGGAACGATCCTCCGCCCGTCGCCGCGGAGTCCGCTAGAACGAGAGGTGCCATGACCCAGCCGTCGAACAATGGTGCCTCCGCCCGCGGTCCCCGCTCGACCAACCTCGAACGTCGAGCGGACGGGTTTCTGCATCACGCCGTCGACGTCGGCCAGGTCCGCCTCCACGTCGCCGAGGCGCGTCCCGAAGGAATGGAGGCCGAGGTCCCCGCGGACGTGCCGCTCGTCGTCTTCCTCCACGGCTTCCCCGAGCTCTGGTGGTCCTGGCGTCATCAGCTCGCGGCGATGGCCAAGGCCGGAATCTGGGCGGTCGCGCCCGACATGCGCGGCTACAACGAGTCGGACAAGCCGCGAAGCACGTCCGCCTACGAGGTCGAGAACCTCGCCGGCGACGTCGCCGGCCTCATCCGCGCGCTCGGTCGCAAGAAGGCGATCGTCGTCGGGCACGACTGGGGCGCGATGGTGGCCTGGGCATTCGCGAACGAGTACCCCGAGATGCTCGAGCGGCTCGCGATCCTCAACGTGCCCCACCCCGTCGCGATGATGCGCGGCCTCCGGCGCCCGGCCCAGCTGAGGCGGAGCTGGTACATCTTCTTCTTCCAGCTGCCGCTGCTCCCCGAGCGACTCATCGCGAGGAACGACTTCGCGATGATCCGCACGATGTTTCGTGAAGACGGTTTCACCAACGACGAGATCGAGCGCTACATCGACGCGCTGCGCGTCCCCGGCGTCGTCCCGGCGGCGATCGCCTACTACCGCGCGAGCATGCGGCGCGTGTTCACGGGGCGCGTCCCGAAGATGCGCACGATCGAGCAGGCCGTCCTCGTCATCTGGGGCGACCAGGATCGCGCGCTCGGGAGCGAGATGGCAGAACCTCCGAAGCGCCTCGTCCCCCACGCGCGGGTCATCCACATCCCGGACGCGACGCACTGGGTCCAGAACGCCGCCCCCGAGCGGGTCAACGAGCTGCTCCTCGACTTCGTCACGAAGGGCGCCTGACGAAGGCGGCCCGGCGACGCGAAGCGTGGCGAGCGCCGCCTCATCCTCCTTGCGCGAGGCCTTGCGCTCGGGCGACCTCTCGAGTGCAGAGGCGTGCAAGGCCCTGCGCCTGCTCGGCGCCCCGAAGCGGACGCCGATCGCGACACACTGACTCACACCTCACGGACCGCCCGACGGCTCGCGACCCTGCAGGAGGAGCTCGCCGCTCCGCGCTTCGAGCAACGCCGCCATCGAGGACGTGAAGTTGCGCACCGACTCGTCGTCCACGGAGGAGCAGCACTCGCACCGCGGTGGAATGAGCGGACGACGAAGCTCCGCCGCGGAGAGCTTGCCGTCTCCGTCCGCGTCCGCGCTCGCGAGGTCGTCGAACACGAGCTCGGACGTGGACGACAGCGTCGGGCTGCGTGGCTTCAGGACGCCCGCATCGTCGACTTCGCAGCGGAGCTCGTACCCCGTCGGTCCCGAGAAGAGGCTCTCGGCCGCCACCGCCAGCGGCGCCTGGTTCACCGTGTTCGCGCGGATCTCGAGCGGGATCTCGTTGAAGGGCCGGACCGCGCCCCTGAAGGCGAAATCGATCCGCACGACGCGACCGCCCTTCTCGCCGCGCGCGATGAGAAGGATCGACGGGCCGAGCGCCGCCGTCCATGTGGTGGACAGCGTGGGCTCGAAGGACTCCGAGGGAAGATGAAAGCGGGCGACGAGGGCCGGCTCGACGTTCCGCGTCTCCATCTCGTCTGGCTCGTTCGTCCTCCGACTGGGGCCGAGCACGAGCCAGTGGTACGGAAGCCAGACGCCTCCAGCGCCGACGGGCAGGCCGGGCGCGACGAAGGTCTCGGGCCGGGACGCCTTGAAGAGGTACGGGCCCTGGCGGGAAGACGCTCGAGCGGTGGGGAAGAGGACGTCTTCGCTCGCGGGGTCGAGCGCGTTGCCTGAGATGGCTGCGAGGACGACCAGCTCCTCCACGTGCACGGTCCAGCCGTCCTTCGTCACGAAGGACTCGCCGCGCGCGATCGGCGAGGGCACCGTCGCCAGCCCGAGCGCGCCACGCGGATCGGCCTCCTCTCCGGACGGCACGCACGAGGCGATCGCGAGGGCGAGAACGACGGCACGTCGCACGAGCGCTTGGATCATAACGCCCCCTCCACGCCGAGGCTCGGGATGACGATCGGCCCGAGCTCCTCGTCCCGGCACCCTTCGTCCGGGATGCACCTCCGGCCGATGATCTCCGTCGACGCCGTCGCGTTGAGCGCCTCGAGCACGAGCGCGATGTGCCCCGCCTTACGCCAGCTCCATCGCTTCTCGATCCGGGCGTCGATGCGCGTGAACGCGGGCAGACGTCGCGACGGAGGAGAGATCGACGTGAGCGACGTGCCTTCGTCCGGCCAGCCGCGGTAGGTGAGGAAGCGCACGCCCGCGCGCCAGCCTCGGCCGAGATCGGCGGAGCCGCCGACGTGGAGCACGTGCGTGCGATCGAACGGGCTCACGCGCGCCTGCGTCCGCTGCGTCGCGCCGACCTCGGTTCGCGAGAGCGTGTAGCTGACGAATCCGCCGAACCGCTCGCTCAGCCTGCGGCTCAAGTGGACCTCGAGGCCGTAGGCCTGCGCCGGCGAGCTCTGGACGAGCTGCGGCTCGACGATGTCGAAGTCCCTCCTGTTGCGGGCGAAGTCGCGGAGGTTGAAGTAGCTGTGATGGAAGCCGACGGCGCGGAAGAGGAAGCGGAGCGGCAGATCGACCTCCGCGCCGGCGCTCTTCTGGTAGGCGTAGCCGAGACCGCCGGGCAAGCGCCGATAGCCGACGGCGGGGACGGGGATCGCGAACGCCGGGGCCTGTGTACCGACGCCCATGGCCCCGAGGAACGTCAGCTTCGAGCTGACCGGCACACGCGTCGACACGCGCGGGCTCGGACCGATCGCCGTCTCGCCGTCGCTCGAGAAGGCGTCCGCTCTCGCGGTCGCGGTGAGATCGAAGCGCTTCGTCGGGTGCCAGCTCGCCGAGGCCCAGGCGCCCGTCGCGGTGTCGATGCGCGGCGAGAAGAGCGCCTCGGCCGCGGCGTATTGTGCCGGCTGGACCGCATACACGCTCGGGAGGTCGCCGCTGTAACGGTCGACGGTCGCGTCGATCCCGAGCTCGATGTCAGTTTCATCGCCGATCGGAGTGCGCTCCCGCGCCCGCACGCCGACGAGCATGTCCTGCGAGAAGCGCTTGCCATCGAGGCGCGTACGATCGAGGCCGAGCGTCATCCCGACGCGGCTCGTCGCGCCGTCCGCGCCTCTTCGATCGAAGCGTAGATCGAGGCGATGGAACTCGGAGGCGAAGAGGACGTTCTCGACGCCGTCCTCGACCTGAGAAGCCATGTCGAACGAGCCGAACGTGAACGCCGTGGCGCGCCAGCGATCGCTGAGCTCGTACGAGACCCGCGCGTTGTAGTCGCGGTAGTCGATCGACGTGTTCGGCGAGACGAGCGAGAGGATCGCGGCCGTGTACGAGTAGCGCCCCCCGATGCCCGCCGCTCCGCGACCGCCCGCGAACGGGGCCTCGACGTAGGCACCGGCGTCGAAGATGCGGATCTGGCCCTCGCCGCGAAGCTCCGTCCCCGGCTCGCGCGTCTGACCGGCGACGACGCCGCCGGCGTAACGTCCATAGCGTGCAGGAAAGGCAGCGGGATGGAGGGAGACCTCGTCGATGAGCGTCGGCTGGATCACGCCAGGGCCGAGCGCGAAGTGGAAGAGGTACGGGACGCGGACGTCGTCGATGAAGTAGCCGACCGCGGACGGCGGCGCGCCGCGCACGTAATAGTAAGGCAGACCCGAAACGATCGGCATCACGCCGGGCATCGCCTCGATGGCCCGGAAGGGATCGCCGAACGCGCCGGGGACGAGGCGGATGTCCGTGCGCTTCATCCTCTGCTCCGTCGAGGACGACGTCTGACGGCGCAGGCCCGAGACGGTGACCTCCTCGATCGGCACCGGTGCCACGACGACGGGCGGCGCGGGAGCGGTATCCGGGGCGGCGTCCGCCGTCTCCTCGGGCGCCGCGTGCGCCGCGCGCGCGAGGACGAAGAGCGCGGACGTGAGCGCGCTGCAGACCGCGGGCTTCGCAGTTCGTCGAGTCACGGCCGGCACGCCGCGCATCGTCCTGGCTGCAGGCCGCCCCGCGCCCTGCGCTCCCGTACGAGACGCATCCGCGGCAATTTAGCATCGGGCGTGCCTGGAGGCGCGCCGCGATTCACGTGCGGGAGCTGCGGAGATCCCACGAAGCGAACGACGCTGCCGTGCTCGAGGCGTCGTGGAACGCGCCTCTGCGTGCGCCGCCCCCCCGTGCACGCCGAGAAGGTCGAAGCCAACCGGCCGGGGTTCTGTCACACTGGCTTCGATGGGGAAGGTCGCCTTCGCGCGGATCGGGCTCGGCGTCGCATGCGCCGTCGCGTGGGTCGCCGCGTGCTCGTCCGACTCGGCGGGGCCCGACGGAATGAGCTCGTCGGGCAGCGTCCCCGCCGACGCGTCCGACGAGCGCGACCGTGCGACCGGCGGCGACGCCGCGGCGTCGGGCGACGGCTCGGACGACGCGGCATCGAGCGACGGCGCACCCGAGGAGGTCGACGCCGGACCGCCCGCGGTGCAGCTCATCGGCCGCTTCGACGCCCGCCAGGCGGCCGGGCCGAAGTGCGCGTGGGCCGGATGCCGGATCCTCGCGCGCTTCGAGGGTACGCAGGTATCCGTCGACCTCGAGGAGATCGACGAGACCTGGATGGAAGGGGCGCCGAGCGAGTGGGACGTCGCCGTCGACGACGTCTGGAAACCGAAGATCGTCACGACGCCAGGCAAGAGGACGTATTCGATCGCGACCGGCCTCGCCGCGGGTCCGCACAAGGTCGAGCTCTACAAGCGGAGCGAGCCGCAGAACGGCGTCACGCGGTTCGTGGGCTTCGACTTCGGCGGAGGCGCGCTGCTCGCGCCGCCTCCCCGAGCCACGCGACGGATCGAGATCGTCGGCGACTCCGCCGCGAGCGGCTTCGGCGTCGAGGGCGTGGGTTACCCGGACAACGACTGCCCCGGCGTCGACTACGGCGCGAGCTGGCAGAACTTCCGCAAGTCCTTCGGGGCGCTGCTCGGAACGACGCTCGGCGCCGAGGTGCACGGCACCGCGTACTCGGGCAAGGGGCTCGTGAAGAACATCTGGCGGCCCGACACCGCCGCGATGCCGTACCTGTTCTCGCTCGCCAACCCGATCGACTTCTCGAGCACGTACGACTTCGCGTGGAAGCCCGACGTCGTCGTCGTCATGATCGGCGGCAACGACTTCGCCCTGGGCCAGCCCGACGAGACCGCCGGCAACGGCCCGGCGACGGCCGCCGAGTTCCTCGCCGCGTACCGTACCTTCGTCGGGACGCTCCGCACGACGTACCCCGACGCGCACCTCATCTTGACCGTGTCTCCGTCCGTCAGCGACAGCGATCCGCCGGGGCGGAGCACGCGCACGAACATCGCGAACGCGACGACGACCGTGGCCGCCGAGCGTACCGCCGCGAGCGACGCCAGGGTCCACGCGTTCGCCCCGAACGTCGCGACGCCCTCGGAGCTGACGGCGTGCAACGGCCACGGCACGCCGGCGCTCCACGCGCGCGTCGCAGGCGAGCTCGCCGTGTTCGTCAAGCAAACCACCGGCTGGTGACGACTCGGCGCCGAAGGGCGCGACGCTCGACGCCGCCGGATGCGCCGTCGGCCCGCGAGGCGCTACCATGGCGTTCGCATGCCAGGCCTTGCCCCCGTCGAGCTGACCGCGGACTGTGAGGCATGCGGGCTCGAGGGCGGCGTCGTCGAGATCTACGACGCGCTCGTCCCCGCGTGCCGCTTCGGTCTCCCCGCCACGACCCGCTGCAAGCTCTGCGCGTCGGCGCGCCAGGGCGCGTTCGATCGCCCGCCCGCGAAGCCGCTCCGCGAGGTGCCCGCGAACCGTTGCCCGGCGTGCCTCGACGAGCTCGCGCCGGCGGCCGTCGACGAGCGTCGCTGTCCGAGCTGCGGGGCGCGCGCGGCGCTCGAGGACGCGAGCGCGCCCGCGCGCTTCGACACGCGCGCGGACCTCGAGCGCGCGCTCGACGCGTGGGCCGAGCGGGACGGCTTCCCGTCGCGCGAGGCGCTGGTCTCGGCGACCTTCGTCGAGCGCGACGTCGCGAAGCTGTTCGCCGCGATCCAGCGCCGAGAGCCGCTCGAGGCCCTGGCCGATCCGTTCGCGAACATGGGCACGCGGACGACCGGCGGCGGCGCGCAGCGCAAGCGAGAGCCGGACAGGTCCGGGCCGCGCGAGCCCGCGGCGACCTCCGAGGCGACGACGGCACCCGAGACGGTGCGCGGGCTCGGGCCGCGCGAGGCCCCGGACCTCGCCACGTCGAACGCCAAGGTCGCGGTCGCGACGCGACGAGGAGCCACCGCCGCGCACCCGCTCGCCCAGACGCTCCCGGATCCCGCCTACGCGCCCACCGATCCGCTGGCGAGCCCGCTCGCGCCGCGCGCCCCGAAGGGAGCTCCGGGCGCGACGCCGACCGATCCGCTCGCGCCGCCGCTCACCCCGCCGCCGCCGTCGGCGCCTCCGCGCGCGATCGTCTACCCGCTCGTCAGCGTCATCGCCGCCGACGGCGAGATCCACCCCGAGGAGCGCGCGCTCGTCGACCGGTTCCTGGCGAGCGAGGGTCTCCCGCCGCTCGGCGACCACGAGTTCTGCGTCCACCACCCGTCGGAGGTCGCGCACTTCGTCCCGAAGGAGCGCCGTGAGGACGTCGTGAAGTTGATGTGCGAGACCGCTTCGATCGACGGCATGCCCGACGAGAGCGAGCGCCGCGTCATCCGCGCGTACGCCACCGCGTGGCACGTCGACGACGAGAAGCTCGACTTCTGGATGTGGGGCTACGAGAGCATGAACACCTCGCTCGCTCGCCAGCTCTTCTTGAAGCTCCGGCGCTTCGTGCTCTCCGCGCGGTGGAGCGACGACGAGGCGAAGGAGCGCTGACCGCGGTCGTCCGCTCGGTCGACAGCTCGGCGGCGAGCACCACCTTCTCCGTGAAGGGCCTCCCCCGATCGGATAGCGTGAGAGACCGATGAACGTCCCGCAGCCGTCCGGCTCCTCGCCCGGCCCGTCCGCGCACGAGGCCGTCGATCCGCAGATCCCCGAGCAGTTCCAGAAGGTCGCCGCGAACATCCGCAAGGTGATCCTCGGCAAGGACGAGGTGATCGCGCGGCTGCTCTGGGCCGTCGCCGCGCAGGGCCACGTGCTCCTCCGCGACGTGCCCGGCGTCGGCAAGACGATGCTCGCGAAGGCGTTCGCCGCCAGCGTCGAGTGCACGTTCAAGCGCATCCAGTTCACGCCCGATCTGCTCCCGATGGACGTGTCGGGCTCGAACGTCTTCGACATGCGCAACAAGACGTTCCAGTTCCAGCCCGGCCCCGTCTTCACGAACGTCCTGCTCGCCGACGAGATCAACCGCGCCCCACCGAAGACGCAGTCCGCGCTCCTCGAGGTCATGGAGGAGCGTCAGGTCACGGTCGAGGGCACGACGCACAAGCTAGAGCTGCCGTTCATCTCGATCGCGACGATGAACCCGCTCGACGACGAGGGCACCTACCCCCTCCCCGCCGCGCAGCTCGATCGCTTCATGATGATGCTCTCCGTCGGCTACCCGCCGGAGGAGGCCGAGGCGAAGATGCTCGAGGTGCACCTCGGGCAGTCGCCGGCGATCTCGAACATCGAGCATGTGATCACGAAGGCCGACGTCGTCCACTGGCAAAAGGAGGTCCCGAAGGTCTACGTCTCCCCCGAGATGCGGCGCTACTTCGTCGCCGTCCTCAAGTCGATCCGCACCGACGATCGCAACCTCCGGTCCGTCTCGCCCCGCTCGACGCTCCTCCTCGCGCGCGCGTGCCAGGCGCGCGCGATGTTCTCGGGGCGTAGCTTCGTCTCGGTCGAGGACGTGAAGGCGCTCGCGCCCGACGTGCTCGGCCATCGCGTGATGACGAGCGACTCGGGCGTCGGCCGCGAGCTCGTCGCCCACTGCCTCGAGCGCGTCCCGGCGCCGGCCTGACCCGCGCGCGCCGCGGAGTCACGTTCGCGCGCGCGCGCCTCTCCGGCCGTTGACCCTGACGCGAACCCCGCGCTTCGGCCCCATCGTGAGGTTCCGCCGCACCGAGCGCTCGGGAGCGCTGTCCGCGAGCGAGAGCTCCCAGCCGGAGACGATCTCCGCCACAGCGATCGCGAGCTCGGCCTCCGCGAACGCGGCGCCGAGACAGCGCCGCGCGCCGCCGCCGAAGGGCAAGAACTCGGACGCGCTGAACTTCTTCTCCAGGAACCGCTCGGGCTTGAACGCGTGCGGATCGGCGAAGATGCGGGCGTCACGCAGGATGCTCATCAGGAACACGGCGACGATGCCGCCCTTCGGCAGCTCCCAGCGGCCGCCGAGCGTGAAGGGCTCGCGGCAGATCCGGACCACGTCAGTCACGATCGGCTCGATGCGCAGCGTCTCGGACACGACCGCGTCGAGGTAGCGAACCTTCGTGAGCGCCTCCGGCGCGGGCGATTCGCCGAGCGCATCGACGTCGGCCCGCAGGCGCGCGAGCGCGCTCGGATGACGGAGGAGGAAGTAGAGACACCACGCCATCGCGGTGGCGCTGGTCTCGTGTCCCGCGAGGAGGAGCGTGACCAGCTGGTCGCGCACCTCTACATCGGTCATGGGAGAGCCGTCCTCGTAGCGCGCGCCGAGGAGCACCCCGAGCACGTCGTCTCGCGCGTCACCCGCGGCGGCGCGAGCGCGCCGATCGGCGATGGCGCCGTAGACGAAGCGATCGAACGCGTCGCGCACGCGTGTGAAGCGACGCCACGGCGGGAACCAACGCTCGTGCAGCGCGGTGCCCACCGCGAGCATGGGGGAGAAGCCGTGCGTGATACCGCGGAGCGCGGCGCGCGCAGCGTCTCGGTCGACGGGGGCCGCGCCGAACACCGTCTCGATGATGACGTCGAGCGCCATCGCCTGCGTGACGTCCGTGAGCCGCACCACCTCCCCGCTCTTCGCCGCGGCGTCGAACGCGTCGTCGAGGTTTCGCCGAATCGCGCGCTGCATCGCCGCGAGGAAGCCCTTCACCTGCGCGCCGTGGAACTGCGGGTTCAGGAGCTTCCTCAGCTTCTTGTGTGCGGCGCCGGAGACCGCGATCACGGAATGCGGGCCGAAGAGCGCCTCGAAGAGCGACACGACGGTGAACGTCTCCGGCGGCGCCGCGAAGACCTCGCGCGCCAGCCCTGCGTCGAGGACCGCGACGCCGCGTCCGACGAGCGATTTCACTCCGACGACGTCGCCGTAGCGCGCGCGAAGGTCGTCGACGAACACCTCCGGTGCCGTGACGAAGCGGTAGGTCTGCCAGAACGCAGGGCTGCGCGGCCCGGGAGGGAGCATCGTGTCGATGCTAGAGTGACGGCCCGCGCCGCGCTACGTTTGGAGCGCGAGGATGCGGACGCTCTACAGGCTCCTGCGAGCGGGCTTCCACACGGGGCTCCTCTTCGTGCTCCCGTGGCTCACGGGCGCGCTCACCGGGATGGCGTTCGACGTCGGCGAGGTCACCGAGACGGGTGGGCAGTTCGCGAGCGTGTTCGCGCTGGTCATCGTCCCGCTGCTCGTCCTGCAGCTCGTCGCGATCTCGATCAAGGTGAGCCGTGAGATCCGCCTCCAGCGCGCCGCCGGGCGCCGCGGCTTCGGGGTCTTCGTCGACGCCGTCGACCGTCACGTCCGCATCCTCACCGGCCGCGGCCTCGGGATGGCGGCCATCTCGCTCGTGATGGTCGCGATCGCGCTGAGCGCCAAGTGGGGGCAGTTCGGCGTCCTCGCCGTCGCCGGGCTCGCGATCATGTACATCGCGTCCACCGCGGCCACCCTCGTCTCCGCGTTCGCGGTCCGCTCGTTCGACGATCGCGTGCGCCGCGGACGCGGCGCGATCGATCGCGAGATGTCGCCCACGGTCGTCGACGCGGGCGATCCGGTCGAGGAGCGCTTCTTCCTCGCGCGCGTCCCGGTGCCTCCGGGCTTCCGCATGCACATCGAGGAACAGCTCCCTCATCGCCTCGGCGGCGACACACGCTTCGCGCTCGATCGCAGCGTGTCGCGCGCCGAGGTCACCGTGTCGGCGCCGCTGCCGCGGACGCCGCGCGGCGTCTATCGGCTCGGCCCCGCCGACGTCTGGTACGAGGACGTGCTCGGCCTCACGCGCGTCTTCGTCGCCTCGCGCGCGTCGGCGTCGCTCCGTTCGCTGCCGCGGCTCCGCCCGGTCGTCTTCGATCGCAAGCCGCGATCGAGCTCGAAGGCCGAAGGGCCGCTCAGCGTCCTCGCGCGGATCGCCACCGAGGAGCACTTCCGCACACGTCCCTACGTCCAGGGCGACGATCTCCGTCGCGTGCACTGGAAGCAGTCGATCAACACCGGCAACCTCATGGTCCGCGTCGCCGAGGCGATCCCCTACGCGCCGACGCGCGTGCGCCTCGTCCTCGACACGTTCCTCCCGCCCGGATGGCGGATGGCCGCGACCACCGGCGGACGCAAGCTCAAGGCGGGCGAGCGGGCTGTGGCGCGCGCCCCGGACGCGATGGACGACGTGATGGACCTCCTCGTCGAGGGCTGGATCGGGCTCGCCCACATGCTCCTGAAGCGCGGGGAGAAGGTGACGCTCGTGGCGCCGGTGCGCGACGGTGACGAGATCGTCGTCCGCGAGATCGAGTGCAAGCGCGGCGAGGAGCGAAAATGGCGGGCGATCGGCTCCGACGCGACCTGGCAGCACGCCGTCGATCCCGACGCGCTGATGGCTCGCGTCGATCCGACGAACGCCAAGGCGAGCAGCATCGTCGTGTCGGCCGGCCTCTTCGCCGGGAGCACGCGCCCTCTGCCCGGCACGTCGTTCGTGATCGCCGACGGCGCGTCCGTCGTCGTCGATCCCCCGAGCGACGACCTCGGCTTCCTCCGCCGCCTGCTCATCTCGGACTACCCGGTCGGCGCCGACGACAACCGCACCGATCTGCTCGCGCTCTTTTCCCCGCGTCCGCCGAAGCCCGAGAAGGTGCGCGCGGAGCTGGCGCGCGCGACGTCGTTCGCGGTCGAGCATGCGCGCTCCTCCAACGCGCCGGTCACGATCGTCCGGCGGCGCGGACTCGCCATCTCGCTGGAGGCGCCGTGACGGCGGGCGCCCAATGACCAGCCGCACGCGCGTCCCGCGCTGGACTCCGCCGCTCAAGGAGGCGCTGCGCCTCGCGTGGCGCCCCGCGCTCGCGTACTTCCTCTTCACGGCGCTCGGCTCGCTCGCGCTCGTCCTCACCTCCGCGTGGTACTCGCGTGGCAGCGGCAGGGACGTCCTGATCTTCATGCTGGGCACCGCTGCCGGCCTCGTCGGAGTCCTCCTCGGACAGCTCATCGCGATCCTGCGGTTGCGGGCGCTCCCGGTCTTCATCGCCTCGGGCTGCTTCATCACCGGAGCCGCGTGGATGATGTCGCTCGCCCGTCCGCCCGGCGGCGAATACCTCGCGGTGCCGATGGTCTTCTTCTGCTTCGCGTTCCCGTGCGGGCTGCTCTCGCTGATGCACCGGTGGGAGCTCTTCGCCTCGTTCTGGCCCGCGGTCGGATGGATCGGCGGCGTCTTTCTGATCCTCAACGAAGAAGGCCGCGTCAACGCGTGGGAAGAGAACAAGGTCTCGGCCTGGCTCCCGGTCCCGCTCCTCTTCCTCGGCTGCTTTCTGGTCCTCTGGCTCTTCTACCTCGCGGCGAAGCAAGCCGCGCGGGTCGAGATGTGGCAGGCGCTCTCGGGCGCCGCGGCCCGGCGCATCGCGAAGGCGGAGGCGAAGAAGACACGCGCCGCGGCGATCCCGCGGCGAAACGTCCTGCCACTCCTCGTCGTCGCGGCGCTGCTCTTCGGCGGCACCGCCCTGCTCGCTCCGTACCTGTGGCGCACCGGCAAGGGCGATCGCGAGGGGCACCGCGAGTCGAGCGAGCGCGATCGGTCGGAGCGCCGGACGCCGAGCTTCGACGGCGAGGGGATCGCCCGCCAGCTCCAGAAGATGGCCGCGGCCGCGAAGGAGACGCTCCCGAAGCTCTGGCCGCTGCTCTTCTTGCTCGTCCTCTACCGGCCCGCGAAGCGCGCGCTCTTGCTCTCGCACCTGAAGACGCCCGTGGTGTTGACGCCTCCGTCGGAGCGAATCGACAACCTCTGGGAGTACGTACGCATCGCCGCCGAGGACGCCGGGGTCGTGCCGACGTCCGCCGACTCGGTCGAGCAGCTCATGACGCGGATCCGCGCGGTCGACCGCTCGACGCCGGATCTCGAGAAGGCCGCGGAGATCTACGTTCGCACCCGCTACGGCTTCACCGTGCAGCGCGGGGACGCGATCGCGATGCGAGGCCACGCGACCGGAGCCGCGCGATCGCTCCGCGAGCGCCTCGGCGTCTGGGCGACGGTGAAGAACCTGTGGCGCCCGCTCGAGTGAACCCGCGCGCCACGTCCGGGCGCCCGCGTGTCGGCGCGGTCCGACGCCCCGCGCTACGCGTCTCCATGCCGCCACGGCGGTCGGGCCCGCTCGCGCGGATCCGCCAGGGCGTCTAACATCCGGATCCATGAAGTGCCGTGGCCTCGTGCTCGCCGCCCTCGGCGTCGCCGTCTTCGCTTGCTCCTCCGATCCCGCTCGCACCGCCCTGACGAGCCCGTGCAACGGCCTCGCGGACTTCCGCTTCGAGAGCGGAGGCGACGGCCACGCCGATCCCTTTGGCGCCAAGGCGGCCGGCCAGGCCCGCGCCGGGAAGATCGTCGACGCCGCGCAGATCATCCGGAGCCCGCTCGCGCGCCAGCACGTCCGCGTGGGCGACTTCGCGCTCGCGAACGATCGCATCGCGGTCTACATCGAGGCCGAGGGCCGCGCCGACGGCTACTCGCCGTTCGGCGGCGACATCGTCGCGATCGAGCCGGTCGGCGCCGACGGCAAGCCCACCG
This sequence comes from Labilithrix sp., assembly GCA_019637225.1. Classification (GTDB taxonomy): domain Bacteria; phylum Myxococcota_A; class Polyangia; order Polyangiales; family Polyangiaceae; genus Labilithrix. Next base: position 6,436 of record JAHBWC010000003.1, on the reverse strand, counting down.
GCGTCTCGCAGTACGGCGAGACGCTCGTCGCGCTGTCGCGCCAGACCGTGAGGCCCGACAAGGTGAGCGTCATCGCCGACGGCAGCGACGGCAAGGCGGCGATCGTGCGCGTCTCCGGCGTCCTCGAGAACATCCCGTTCCTCGACACCTTCAAGGCCCTGTCCCAGGCGGAGTACGGCTTCCCCGCGGCGATCGACTACGTCCTCGAGCCGGGGGCCGAGAAGATCACCTACCGCCTCTCGATCGCGAACGCGAGCGACGAGCTCGTCGACTTCGCGAACCTCCAGCGCGTCGGCTTCTTCCACGCGTCGCGCAGCCAGATCTTCACGGAGGCGAATGGCTTCGCGCCGCCGAAGGGCGAGGGGCCGTGGGTCGCGTTCGACAGCGGCGACTCCGCGTTCCTCGTCCGCGCCGCGGAGGGCCGTCCGATCCGCTCCGAGCTCGAGGTGAGCGGCTTCCAGCTCTTCAGCATCCAGGGCCTCTCGGCAGAGGCGTGCGAGAAGAAGACCGTCGACTACCTCGAGATCGCCACCGGCGGCCCCGGCATCGACGGGCTGCTCGAGGCCAAGCGCCGCGCGTACGGCGAGCCGGCGTGGCGCGAGGTCCGCGGCACGCTGAAGGAAGAGGGCGGCGCGGGCCTCGCCGGCGCGTTCGTTCACGCGACCGCTCCCGACGGCAGGTACCTCACGCGCGCGCTCACGAACGCCGAGGGCCAGTACGTCCTCCACGTCCCTCCGGGCGCGGTCTCGCTCACGCCGACCTTGAAGGGATGGGCGATCCCGTCCGCGACCGCCGTGGCCGACGGCGCAGCCACCGCCGACCTCACGCTGCCGAAGCGCGCCATCATCCAGGTGAAGGCGACCGACAGCGTCACGGGCGAGGCGATCCCCGTGCGCGTCCAGGTCATCCCGACGACGCCGCCGGTGCCCGCGCCCGCCGCGTTCGGCCTCCGCGAAGAGGTGAACGGACGCCTCTGGCAGGACTTCGCGGTCACGGGCAACACGGCGCTCCCGGTGCCGCCGGGCGACCACCGCGTCATCGTCTCGCGCGGCTACGAGTACGAGCTCCTCGACACGCCGGTGACCGCCGATCCGGCGGCGCCCGTGGTGGTCGAGGCGAAGCTCGCGCGCACGGTCGACACGGGCGGCGTCATGTGCGCCGACTTCCACATCCACTCGTTCTACTCCGCGGACTCGTCCGATCCCGCCGACGAGAAGGTCAAGGGCGCGATCGCCGACGGTCTCGACATCCCCGTCTCGAGCGAGCACGAGTGGATCATCGATTTTCAGCCGATCATCCAGCGCCTCGGCCTGACGAAGTGGGCCTTCGGCATGCCGTCCGAGGAGCTGACGACGTTCACGTGGGGACACTTCGGCGTCATCCCGCTCTACCCGCGTCCCGGCGCGCCGAACAACGGCGCCGTCGACTGGGTCGGCAAGGAGCCGCCCGGCTTCTTCAAGCAGGTGAACGAGCTCCCGGAGAAGCCCGTCCTCATCATCAACCACCCGAGCAGCGCCGGCTTCGGCGGCTACTTCAGCGCCGCCAGCCTCGATCGCGCCACCGGCAAGGGCGATCCGGAGCTGTGGAGCAACGAGTTCGGCGCCATCGAGGTCTTCAACGACAGCGGCCTCGACGAGAACCGCGACAAGTCCGTCGCCGACTGGTTCGCGCTCCTCAACGCCGGGCACACCTACTGGGCGACCGGCGCATCCGACAGCCACGATCAGAGGAGCTCGCCCGTCGGCTACCCCCGCACGTGCATGCGCTTCGGCCACGACGATCCGACGAAGCTCACCCCCGAGCTCGTGCGCGACGCGCTCCGCGCCGGCGCCGCGACGATCAGCGGCGGCCTCTACATCACGGCGGAGGCGCCCGGCGGCGTCGGCCCCGGCGGCACGGCGGCGGCCGGCGCGTACAAGGTCGTCGTTCAGTCGCCGAGCTGGTTCTCGGCATCGTCGCTCGAGGTGATCGTCGACGGCGTGACGACGGAGACGATCGGCCTCACGGCCGTCCCGTCCGCGGATCCCGGCAAGCGCTACGAGGCGACCGTGAACGTCGCCGCCGCGCAGAGCAGCGCGCGCCACTGGGTCGTCTTCCACGCCAAGGGTGAGGGCGATCTCGCGCCGGTGCACCCGGGCCGCAAGCCGTTCGCCGTCACGAACCCGATCTTCTTCTGATCGCGGCGCGCCCTACGACGCGCCGCGCCCGCGAGCGCGTCCGGCGCCCTCAGCGGCTCGGCAGGAGCTGCCAGTCGGAGACGATGAGCGTCGTGCCTTGAGCCACGCCGTCGAAGGCGACCCGTTTGCCGACGAGGCCGTCGAGCGTGTCGTCGCCGTAGGCATTTCCGCCACGGCGCCGCAGGATGAGCTCACGCTCGGGCGTCACCAGTGTGATCGCCTCGCGCTCGCTCTTCGAGCCTCTGGCGACGACGCGTCGTTGCACGAGCCCGGTGAACTTCTCCACGAGCACCTCTCCAGTATGACGGAGGCTACTTGCGGTGCAACTCCCGGACCTGACGCACCTCGCCGTCCACCTCGTCGACGAGGAAGAGCACGCGACCGCTGAGCTTCCGATCCGCGGGCGCGCGACGCGACGACGTCTTCTTCGCCGGCGCCGGCGCCGAGGCGGCGCCGTCTCGCTTCGCGAACACGACGTGAAGGCGTGCCGGAGACGCCGAACGCCGCGCTCGGTGTGCGGCCTTCGGGCGAGCTACCGCGAACCCGAGCGCGGCCGCCGCCGGGAGCGACGCCGGCCCATCGCCCCCGTCCGGCGCCTCGACGTCGAACGAGAGGGTCTTCGAGACGACCAGCCCGCGCGAGGCGGTGAGCGCCGCGAGCTCGCTCCGGACGGCCGCCGGAGCGCCTCGTGCGGAGCGCTTCTCGACCGCGACGGGCCCTTGCGTCGCGAACATCGCATCGAACCCGGCACGTGCCCCGACGAGCCCCTTCGGCGCGACGGCCGCCGACTTGCTCGGGCTGCCCTGCACCGGCCGCACGGTCGCGTCTCCGAGGAGATAGAACTGAGCCACGGTCTTCTGCGTGACGGGATCGATCTTGCCGGCCTTGGCGACGAGCGCGGCGCGCGCCGAGAGCAGCGCCTCGCCGGTCGTCATGCCCTTCTTGATGCCCTGCAGAAAGTGGAGACAGAGCACGTCCGCGTAGCCGTTCGGCGGCTCTGCGGGTCCGTACGCGACGTTGGTGCTCCCGACGAACGCGTAGGCTCCGCCGCCGAGGTACGCGTGGCAGATGCCTTCGTCGTCGATGCTCGGATCGTAGAGCTGGGCGCCGTAGCAGCACTCCGCCGCGACGACCGTGCCGTCCACGAACTTTCCGCGGAGCTTTCGTGCCACGTGCGAGACGACCTGTGCGTGCTCGTCCTCGCCGTAGAACTTCGGGTCGGCCTCGCCGCCGTGGCAGTTGATCAAGTGGAGGCGCGGCGACAGCTGCGACGCCGTCCAGTCCGGGCCTGCCGTCGGCGACAGATGGAGACCGGCCTCCTTCCCGAAGAGCGTGTTGACGAGGCGGCGCGTGGCCTTCCTCCACACGTGCGCGCTCACCGCGTGGCCCTTCGCGTAACTGACGGCTCGCCGTGACTTCCACGAGGCCGCCGTCGCGAGGTTGGCGAGGAGGTGCTTCGTCGTGCTCGCCGCGACGAGATCGGGGACCCTCGAGACGACGCGCGTCGGGCGGATGAAGTCGAGGATGCGCGTCGAGTACTTCGCCGTGCTGGCGTAGGGGAGATCGCTCGGCACCGTCTCGTCGGGATCGTCCTCGAGGTCGCCGGTGAAGAGCGGGTTCTCGAGCGACTGCGTGCAGACGACGTCACCGGCGCCGACGATGACGATGGCGGCGCCGGGGTGCTTGGCGGCGATCGCGTCGATGCCACGCTTGGTCGCCTTCTCGTCGTCGACCGCCGACACGATGGGCGCCTTGTACGGGCTCATCGCCGTCGCGCTGTCGAGGGCGACGACCGACGTCGTGATCCCGCGCTTGTCGTCCGCCTGAACGAGCGCCTGGAGCGCGGCGTCGATCTTCTTCCAGCCGGCGGCCTTGTACTTCCGCTCGAGCATCCCGACGTTCGTGACGAGCACCTTGTGACCCATCGTTCCTCCCCTGTTGTCGCCGAGCCGACATCGGACCAGCCAAAGCGGGCCCCCGCCCATCACCCGCCGGGGTGAGGACGAAGCCGACCGGGATATCGCCTGGAGGATCGCTGGACGAGCCCGAAGGTCTCTGCGAGGGTCCACGCGCACGACCTCCTCGACGACCTCGGTCGCGAGGAGGTGTGAGTGACATCGTCGCGTGGACGACGACGCGGCCCGCGCTACTTCTGCGAGCAGGTGATCGCGTCGCCGCCCTCTCCCGGATCGAGGATCTTGTTCCCGTTCGCGTCGGTCCAGGACGTGTTCCCGTCGCAGACGGTGTTCTTCGCATCCGAGAGCGCGATGCCCTTGCCGACCTTGTTCGCGACGAGGACGCTGTTGTTGCCGTCGATGTCGATCTTGCCGAGCACGGTGCAGTCGGCGATGACCGTGTTGTTGCCGCGGATGATGACGTCACCCTCGACCACGCACAGGACGAGCGCTGCGTTGTTCCCGGTCAGCTCGACGTTTCCCTTCACGGTGACGCCGCGCATCGCGAAGTTGTTGCCCTCGGCGGCCACCTTGCCGCCGATGGTCGAGAGGCCCGGGCCCTGACCGTAGACGGTGACGTTGTTCCCCTTCGACGTCACGTCGCCGGCGACGTCGCCGATCGAGACGACGGCCTTGTTCTCCTTGCCGAGGTCGACGTTTCCCTCCGCATCGACGGGCGCCGGCTTCGGCGCGGCCGGATAGCAGATGATCTCGACGACCTTGCCGCGCGAATCGATGACGACGTCCGCCCGCTCACCCTGCTTGCACTTGTCCTGCGGCCGCACGCACTCGCCGGACGGAAGCTGAATGCACTGATCGCCGCCGGGCGTCTTCGTCACGGTGCCGGCGCCCGCGCCCGCACCGACGACGACGGTCGTGCCGGACTCCGTCCCGTACGGATCGCCGGGGGGCGGGCCTTCACCGCTGCTTCCCCCGCACGCGATCGAAACGAGACCGACGACGACCGAAACCAACACCTTCTTCATCGAGATCCTCCGACGTCGAGATTACGAGCGGCCCCGACGTCACGCCCGCTCGAACCGCAGGCCGAACACACTTGTGGAGGATACGGGCCCACGGTCAGTCGCCTTGCCACCGTGGGGCCGCAGTGACCGCGTCAGTCCGTGAGCTCGAGCTCGAACCCGCGAACGCGGTAGCCCTCGAAGCCGCCTCCCTTGAACGTCTTCTTCGCGGGCCCCGTCCCTTCGAATGGTGAGCCGCCGGCGGCGAGGCGCACCTGCGCGGCCAACTTGCAGGAGCTCGTGCCGGGTCGGAGCACGAGCTTCGCGGCGTCGAGCGTCACGGGATACGCCTGCGTGCATTTGCCCGCCTCGCTGTCGGCCGCGCACAGATCGATCAGCTGCGAGCCGGTCTCGATGCAGTCGCCGATCAGCTCCGCCTTCGCGACGAGGCCCGGCCCGAAGAAGCCGGGCCACTTGGACAGGTCGGGCCGCGGGTCGACGTCGATCTCGGCGCGTCCGCCCTTCTTGATGCTCTTCGGCGGCGCCACGAGCTCGAACGCGGAGTAGATCCGGATCTTGCCGACGACGCGCTCGACGCCGCGCACGAACGTGATCGTGACCTCGGTCTCACCCGCCGGCGCGGGGACGTCGGCGATGTAGTGGACCCGATCGTCGAGCAGCCGCTCGGTGCTCGGCGTGCGCTGGCCGTCGACGTCGATCTCGATCGCGTCGCCGCCGCGCAGGCGAACGAACCCCTTCCGACCGAGCAGCGCGGCGAAGATCCTGAGCCTGCCCTCGTCGGCGAACGCGCCGTACGACGCGTTCAGCTCGCTGACCTGATGGCTCTCGGAGAACTTGTCGTCGTCCTCGGAGTCGCTCGAGCACGCAGGAGCCGAGACGAAGAGGGCGACGAGACCCACGAACCACCACCTTGCATGATGCATACGTCGAGCCTAGCGACTTCCGTGCCGCGCGGCTCCCGATGCCGGCGGACGCGGTGATACCAGCAAGAATGTGGGCCTCTCGCTCGGCTCGATCGCGACGCGGTGGTCGCCGCGTGCCTCGGACACGACCTGTCGGACAGTGCCGACACGCAACACTCGCCTCGGATCTGTGGTGCGAACGCGACAGCGGAAATGAAGGCGACCCTCCGATTCGGCCCTGCTCCCCTCGGATTCGAAATCGGCACCGGCGCGCCCCGCCCTGTTGCTCTATACCTGGCTCCGTGCGTCGCGCTTCCGTTCTTCCCTGGTTCTTCGCCGCGCTCGCGGCGTGTGGGTCCGACTCCATCTCCGAGCCCACGCCTCCGCCTCCGGCCGAGCCGTGCCCCGAGATCCCGCCG